>NZ_JBIDDQ010000031.1:0-102261 GCF_043195415.1 Streptomyces sp. Y7 | reverse complement strand
CCTGTGCCTCTTGTACTTATGCGTGCGGGCCGCGACCCCTGTGCCTCTTGTACTTATGCGTGCGGGCCGCGACCCCTGTGCCTCTTGTACTTATGCGTGCGGGCCGCGACCCCTGTGCCTCTTGTACTTATGCGTGCGGGCCGCGACCCCTGTGCCTCTTGTACCTACGCGTGCGGGCCGCGCCCCGGTGTCTCTCGCCCCTACGCGTGCGGGCCGACCGTCACCTTCCCGACCACCAGCTCGGCCGTCGCCTCCAGTACCTCGCCGACCCGCTCCACCTGCTCGCCCAGTTCCCGCTCCTGACTTGCCGTCAGCCCCCGGCCGACCGGTTCCACCGTGACGGTCGTACGACGGCCCCGGCGTCGCTGGTGCCAGACGCCCGCCACCACCCCGTCCACCAGCAGTACCGGAAAGTTCCCGGCCTGGCCGCCGGCCAGGGCCCGCTCGTAGGCCGCACCGGGGAACAGCGTCCGACGCGGCTGCGCGGCGATGGCGTACGCGTCGAAGTACGGCAGCAGCCGCACTCCCCGCACCCGCCCGCTCGGGAACTCCGTGTCGCCCGCCGCCACCCAGCCCACCGCCCCCTCGAACACGACCTCCTCGATCTCCCCGGCCCCCGCCAGCTCGGCGAACAGGGCGGCAGCCCAACCGGGCGGTGCCGCCAGCCACTTGGCGAAGTGCTGGGGCGTGGCCGGGCCGTACGCGCGCAGATAGCGTCCGACGAGCTCCCGCAGGGCCGTCCCGCCCGGGACCGGCGTGGCCGACGGCGGGCGGGTGTAGGTCACCTTCCGCCCCCGGTTCGGGCCGAAGCACAGGGCGCCGGACTGGCCGGCCCGGTGCATCACCTGCCGCCAGCGCGGCCACAGGCCCTGGAAGGCGGGCATCACCAGGTCACCGGCCCATCCGCCGGTACGCGCCACGACCTGCTCGCCCAGCTCCTCCACCGTCAGGCACACCCCGTCCAGGGAGTCCCCGATCGCCGCCACGATCTGCCCCGCCTGCTCCTCCGTGACCCGGACGCCCGGCGGGAACGGGCTCGGGCCTATCGGAATCGCCGTCAGCGCCCCGCACCACAGGGGCAGTTCGGCGGCCGGGAGCAGATGCACGGTTCCGCGTGGCCCGAACGTCTTCACCAGCGAACGCTCTTCCCACAGCGCGACCTGTACGTCCGCCCGGGTCACCCCCGCGGCCCGCACCCCCACCGACAGCTCGGCCGCCGACAGCACCTGCGCATGCGCGCCCAGCATCGCCCCGACGACCTCGGCGACCGGGGTTCCCGGCGCGGCCGGACGGGTCAGGAACTGACGTTCCAGCCGTCGCGCACTCGCCTCGTCCCAGGTGATCGCGGCGCCCGCGCCGCCCGTCCCACTGCCCGACTTCGCTGTCATGGGGCGACGGTAGGCCGGATATAGGTCGGAAGCTGTCCGCTGTGCCCGATCAGCTGTCCGCTGTGCCGGATCAGCCGTCCGCCGTGCCGGATCCGCGGGCCTGCAAGGTGCAAACCGTGCATCCGTGAGCGAACGCCCCCGAGCCCCTGCGCATCCAAGGAAGGCTCACCTTTTCCACATTGTTATGGCGGCCGACTCGATTTCCCTACATCCCTCACGTAAGTTCGGACCAAGGTAATTCGCGTACGCAAAGCTGCGCGGCGGCACCGCGCAGTGGAGGGGGCTGCGCGGTGTCATGCCCTCGATCGGCTCGCTGATGGACGCGCGTCGCGGCCGACCCGCCGGCTCCCGTGCGCCGTCAAGGTGACGTTCGCGGTCGGGGTCACCCGGGCGGGGGACGCGCGGACAAGTCGTCCGGCAGACCCCCAAGAAGCGACAAACCCGCTGGATCCGGTCGTATCCCGCGCGTTTCCCCTGGAAATCCGGCCCGATCCCGCCATGAATCGGCCACAAAAGAGCCCTCTCGCGGCCACCGGCCCGTCGCCGAGCAACTCCGGAGAGTAGTTGTGGCACGCCGATGCACGCAGCATCACTTACGAAGGGTTATGGTGGAAACCCCCCCTCGGGCCGGTCCGTCTCCCCCCCACGGACCGGCCCGTTTTATTGCCCGCGCCGGGCACTGCGGGAGCGGCGGGACCGCAACACCCTCAGGGGCGCGGGGAACTGCGCGACCGGCCCCCATCGAACCCGCACTCGCCGACGCGCCCCCGCACACCCCCACCCGGGGCGCCCCCATCCACCGCACCCCACCACCACGGCCCAGGCCCCGCAGGGGTAGGCTTCGCCTCCGGGGACCGCCATACGGACAGGAACCGCCTCGGCTGCGCCGAGCGCAGCGCACCGCGCGCCTGTCCGATCCGTACGGAGGGGCTGACGAACACGTGAACCTGCGCGACAAGCTGCGCGGCCTGCTGGTCAGGCTGTACACGCGCCGGGTGGAAGGCCACCTGGACCACGCTCAGGTGCCCAAGCACATCGGCGTCATCATGGACGGCAACCGGCGCTGGGCGAAGGCCGCCGGCTCCACCACCATGCACGGTCACCGGGCGGGTGCCGAGAACATCGAGGAATTCCTCGGCTGGTGCTCCGAGACCGACGTCGAGGTCGTCACCCTGTGGCTGCTGTCGACCGACAACTTCGACCGGCCGCAGGACGAGCTCGGCCCGCTCCTGGAGATCATCGAGGACGTCGTGCGCTCCCTCGCCGCCGACGGCCGCTGGAGGGTGCACCACGTCGGCACTCCCGACCTGCTGCCCTCCCCGATGCAGATGGCGCTGAAGGAGGCCGAGGAGTCCACGGCGCACATCGACGGGATACTGGTCAACGTCGCCATCGGCTACGGCGGCCGGCAGGAGATCGCCGACGCCGTGCGCTCCATGATCGTCGACGCCCATGAGAAGGGCACGTCGATGGAGGACCTCGCCGACTCCGTCAGCGTCGAGCTGATCGGGCGCCACCTCTACACCGGCGACCAGCCCGACCCCGACCTCGTGATCCGCACCAGCGGCGAGCAGCGGCTGTCCGGTTTCATGCTGTGGCAAACGGCCCATTCGGAGTACTACTTCTGCGAGGTCTTCTGGCCGGCCTTCCGCAAGGTGGACTTCCTGCGTGCCCTGCGCGACTACGCGGCGCGGCACCGGCGCTACGGCGGCTGAGCCCCTTCCGGCGCCGTCGTGGCCGTATGACGACGCGACAAAACCGACCTTCTCCGGGACAGAAGTAACAAGGAGTTCACCAGCGCGCCGTCATATGCGCTGGCATGGCTCCGCATGTTCGAGGGCATAAGCCAAGCAGGTCGACACCCGAACCACGGGTGTCGTATCTCAGCGGGCGGCGCCGGAGCCGTCCGCCCGGGAGGCCCTTTGCACCAGCCCCACCGTGCGGTCACGGCACGGAAGAAGACGCGGGGGGCCGGTTTTCGGCCCGTGCAGAGCGGCCGACGACCGGTCCAGCCCCACTCCGTCGCTCCCCGACCTCATCCGAGGGGGTACGTCCTTCCGTGGTGACCAGCACAAAGCGCCACAAGCCAGACCGGCGCACCTACGTTCTCGACACCAGCGTCCTGCTGGCCGACCCGAACGCCCTGAACCGCTTCGACGAGCACGAGGTCGTGCTCCCCATCGTCGTGGTGACGGAACTGGAGGCCAAGCGGCACCATCCCGAACTCGGCTACTTCGCACGGCAGGCGCTGCGTCTGCTCGACGAGTTCCGGGTGAAGAACGGCCGTCTCGACGCCCCCATTCCGATCGGGGACCTCGGCGGGACCGTCCGTGTCGAGCTCAACCACTCGGACCCCAGCGTGCTGCCCAGCGGCTACCGCCTGGGGGACAACGACTCCCGCATCCTCGCGGTCGCCCGCAATCTCCAGGCCGAGGGACTCGACGTCACCGTCGTGTCGAAGGACCTGCCGCTCAGGATCAAGGCCTCGTCGGTCGGCCTCCTCGCCGAGGAGTACCGCGCCGAACTCGCCATCACGGACTCCTCCGGCTGGACCGGAATGTCCGAACTGACCCTGCCGGGCGAACAGGTGGACATCCTCTTCGAGGAAGGGCATGTCTACGTCCCCGAGGCGGCCGACCTGCCCGTGCACACCGGGCTGACGATCCACTCCGAGCGCGGCAAGGCGCTGGGCCGGGTCACGCCCGAGGGCAACGTCCGGGTGGTGCGCGGCGATCGGGAGGCGTTCGGCATCAAGGGCCGCAGTGCCGAGCAGCGGATCGCGCTCGACCTGCTGCTCGACCCGGACGTCGGGATCGTGTCGATGGGCGGCCGGGCCGGCACCGGCAAGTCGGCGTTGGCGCTGTGCGCGGGTCTGGAGGCGGTGCTCGAGCGCCGTCAGCACCAGAAGGTGATGGTCTTCCGGCCGCTGTACGCGGTGGGCGGGCAGGAGCTCGGCTATCTGCCCGGCAGCGAGGCCGAGAAGATGAGCCCCTGGGCGCAGGCCGTCTTCGACACGCTGTCCGCGGTCACCAGCCGCGAGGTCATCGAAGAGGTCACCGCGCGCGGCATGCTGGAGGTGCTGCCCCTCACCCATATCCGCGGACGCTCGCTGCACGACGCGTTCGTGATCGTGGACGAGGCGCAGTCCCTGGAGAGGAATGTCCTGTTGACCGTTCTGTCCCGAATTGGTGCTAACTCGCGGGTGGTTCTGACCCATGACGTGGCCCAGCGGGACAATCTGCGGGTCGGCCGCTACGACGGTGTGGTCGCCGTCGTGGAGAAGCTGAAGGGACATCCCCTCTTTGCCCACGTCACGCTGACGAGGTCCGAGAGGTCCCAGATCGCCGCCCTTGTGACCGAAATGCTGGAGGACGGGCAGATCTGACGGGTCTGTTCTCTCCTGCGGAGGACTGCCCAACTTCATAGGGGTTACGCGGCAGTTGGCGCCGTCCGGAAAGGCGAAGAGCCTATCCGGGCGGCGCCTCGGCGTGTGCGGCTTTCCGAAAAACCCGAGGCGCAAACAAGGTGTGAGCTTTCACACGCAACACAGAATTGCCTTGCCGCGTCCGGGTACGGCAGAGTCTCACTCCTGTCAGGCCCCGCATACGACACACCTGTACCCCCAGCGGTACGGAACCACAGCAGCACCACCAACTGCATAGCGACGTCGTATGCCGCCCGAGTCACCACGCGGCGCTCCCCCTGCGGGAGTTGCCCACCGGGTCCGCGCCTCCCGTGACCCCGCAGTTGGGAGGCCAGAGCCAGGGGCACGATTGCGTCCGCCAGGGTCACCGAAGCGGGCGATGCTGGAAGGAAACCGTGTGAGTCCGATTTCGGTCAGGGGATTCGCAGTGGCCTCTGCCACCGCGGTCACCGCTGTCGGAAGCGTCGTCGGCGTTGCCTCGGGCAGCACCGCGCAGAACAACGACGCCGAGGCGACGGCTGCCGATTCGACGCTCCTCGCGGACATACCCGCGGGCCAGCAGGCCCAGGTGCAGACCGAGTCGTTGTCGGCGCAGGCGGATGTCCAGGCCATCGCCGCCGACGTGAGCGCAAAGAAGGACGCCGAGGAGGCGGCCCGCAAGGCTGCCGCCGAGAGCGCGATCGAGAAGAAGGCTGCCGCCGAGAAGGCCGAGAAGGCGGCGCAGGAAGCCAAGGAGCGCGAAGAGGCCGAGGCCAAGGCCTCCCGGTCCTCCGCTGCCGACTTCCCCGTCCAGAGCTCGTACAGCATCTCGCAGATCCAGGCGATGGCGCGTTCGATGGTGCCGAGCGACCAGTTCCAGTGCTTCAGCAACATCGTGGACCACGAGTCCGACTGGAACTACCAGGCCGTGAACCCCTCCTCCGGTGCCTACGGCCTCTTCCAGGCCCTGCCCGGATCCAAGATGTCGTCGGTCGGCGCCGACTGGCAGACGAACCCCGCCACGCAGATCAAGTGGGGCCTGAACTACATGAACGACCGCTACGGCAGCCCCTGCGGCGCCTGGGACTTCTGGCAGGCCAACAGCTGGTACTAGGAGCTCCGCGCACTTCCCCGCGCTCCTGGAGGCGTTTCTCAACCCTGCATCGCCCCTCACCGTCCTTTGGTGAGGGGCTTTCGCGTTTCCTCGCGCGGCGCCATGTACGGTCGGATTCAACGACTCCAGGGGGGAGTGGTGGGGAAAGACGGGGGAAGAGGACGGATCATGTCGCGAGTGCCAGGGTGGCTCGGCCGGGTGGGTGCCGGTCTGACCGAGATGAGTGAGCGGTTGGACGAGCGCCGGGCCGCGGTGGAACGAGAGAGCGCCGAACCCGAGTCGGCGGGGCGCACCGCCGTCGCCACCGTCCCGCCCCCGGCAGCGGACCCGCCCACCGCCGGCCACGTGCCGCGGCCCCCCGACTACGCGCCCGAGGCCCCCGCGCCGCGTCCCGACCCGGCACAGGTCGTGCCGTGGGGCGTACGGGTCGCCGCGGAGGCCGGCTGGCGGCTGCTGGTACTGGCCGGCACCGTCTGGGTGCTGATGCGGGTCATCAGCGCCGTCCAACTCGTCGTGCTGGCCTTCGTCATCGCCCTGCTGCTCACCGCGCTGATGCAGCCCTCGGTGGCCTGGCTGACCCGGCGGGGCGTGCCGCGCGGGCCCGCGACCGCGCTGACCGCGATCCTCGGGTTCGTCGTCATCGGCCTGATGGGCTGGTTCGTGACCTGGCAGGTCATGGAGAACATCGACAACCTCTCCGACCAGGTCCAGGACGGCATCGACGAGCTGCGCAACTGGCTGCTCAACAGCCCCTTCCACGTCACCGACAAGCAGATCAACGAGATCGCCGAGAACCTCCGCGAGGCGATCGGCGCCAACACCGACGAGATCACCTCGGCCGGCCTCGAAGGCGTCACGGTCATCGTCGAGGCGCTCACCGGGATCCTGCTGGCCGCCTTCTCGACGCTGTTCCTGCTCTACGACGGCAAGCGGATCTGGCAGTGGACCCTGAAGCTGGTCCCGGCCGCCGCCCGCCCGGGAGTCGCGGGCGCCGGGCCGCGGGCCTGGGCGACGCTGACGGCGTATGTGCGCGGCACGGTGGTGGTCGCCCTGATCGACGCCGTGTTCATCGGCATCGGCATCTACTTCCTGGACGTCCCGATGGCCGTCCCGCTCGCCGTCTTCATCTTCCTGTTCTCCTTCATCCCGCTCGTGGGCGCGGTGGCCTCCGGTGCGCTGGCGGTCGTCGTCGCCCTGGTGACGCAGGGCGTGTTCACCGCGGTCATGACCCTCGCCGTCGTCCTCGCCGTGCAGCAGATCGAGGGTCACATCCTCCAGCCGTTCATCCTCGGACGCGCGGTCCGTGTGCATCCGCTGGCGGTCGTGCTGTCGGTGGCGGCCGGCGGCATGGTGGCCGGCATCGGCGGCGCGGTGGTGGCGGTGCCGCTGGTGGCGGTGTCGAACACGATCGTCGGGTATCTGCGGGCCTATTCGCTGGAGGCGGAAGCGCGGCGACGGCTGCCGGGGGCGGCACTTCCGAGCCCCGGCCCGCATCAGCCGGCCCGTCCGGCGCCCGAGGACGAGGCCGTCGAGGCCGAGGAGGGGCCCGGGGGCGCGGCCCGTGACAACGCCGAAGACCCCGCCCACCGAGGGTGAGCGGGGTCCACGGAACGACAGCGCCTACTCGACGTCGGCCAGGACGGCCTCGGCCTCCAGGGTGGTGCCCACGGCCTGGATCACGGACGCGATCTTGAACGCCTCCTGGACCGTCTCCCGGTCCACGCCGGCCTTGCGCAGCACCTGCTCGTGGGAGTCGAGGCACAGGCCGCAGCCGTTGATGGCGGACACCGCGAACGACCACAGCTCGAAGTCGACCTTGTCGACGCCGGGGTTGCCGATGACGTTCATCCGCAGGCCCGCGCGCAGGGTGCCGTACTCGTGGTCGGACAGCAGATGCCGGGTGCGGTAGAAGACGTTGTTCATCGCCATCACCGCGGCGGCGGACTTCGCCGCGTTGTAGGCCTCCGGCGAGAGGTTCGCCTTTGCCTCCGGCGCCAGCTCGCGCAGCACGATCGGGGAACGGGAGGCGATCGCGGTCGCGAGCACCGTGCCCCACAGCTGCTGCGCCGGGAGGTCGGAATTGCCGATGACCGAGCCCAGGTTGAGCTTCAGGTCCTTGGCGTAGTCCGGTATGCGGGACTTCAGGGAGTCGAGCGGCATGTGGGTCACTCTCCCGCGAGCAGCTTGACCGGGTCCAGGGTGTCCTCGCCCTTGCTCCAGTTGCACGGGCACAGCTCGTCCGTCTGGAGGGCGTCCAGGACCCGCAGGACCTCCTTGGGGTTACGGCCGACGGAGCCGGCGGTCACCATGGAGAACTGGATCTCGTTGTTCTGGTCGACGATGAAGACGGCGCGCTTGGCGAAGCCGTCCTCGCCCTCGATGCCGAGGTCGCGCATCAGCTCGTGCTTGGAGTCGGCCATCATCGGGAACGGCAGGTCGCGCAGGTCGTCGTGGTCCTTGCGCCAGGCGTGGTGGACGAACTCCGAGTCACCGGAGAAGCCGAGGACCTGGGCGTCGCGGTCGGCGAACTCCTCGTTCAGCTTGCCGAAGGCCGCGATCTCGGTCGGGCAGACGAAGGTGAAGTCCTTCGGCCAGGCGAAGACGATCTTCCACTGACCCTCGTAGGTCTTGTGGTTGATCGTCTCGAACTCCTTGCCCTTTTCCAGCGAGACGCAGGCGGTCAGTTCGAACTCGGGGAACTTGTCACCGACAGTGAGCACACGCTCTCCTTGCAGCGAGGAGGCACCTGATCGGTACAGGTGTCTCCCTTGGGTTGGACCTTACCGATCCTGGCACAGGCTGCATTGATACGGGAAATAGCTACACTCGGTCAGGTTGATCGGAGCGTGCTATCAGTGACCGTGAGTAAGAAGAGACAGCCGAGTCTCGCGCAGCTGCGGGCCTTCGCGGCCGTCGCCGAGCACCTTCATTTCCGGGACGCGGCCGCCGCGATCGGGATGAGCCAGCCCGCGCTGTCCGGTGCCGTCTCCGCCCTGGAGGAGTCACTCGGAGTGACGCTGCTGGAGCGCACCACCCGCAAGGTGCTGCTGTCGCCCGCCGGCGAGCGGCTGGCCGTACGGGCGAAGGCGGTGCTGGCGGAGGTCGGGGCGCTGATGGAGGAGGCCGAGGCGGTGCGGGCGCCGTTCACCGGGGCGCTGCGCCTCGGTGTCATCCCCACTGTCGCGCCGTACCTCCTGCCCACCGTGCTGCGGCTGGTCCACGACCGCTATCCGCAGCTCGACCTCCAGGTGCACGAGGAGCAGACCGCGAGCCTGGTCGACGGGCTCACCCACGGCCGCCTCGACCTGCTGCTCCTCGCCGTCCCCCTCGGGGAGCCCGGGATCGCCGAACTCCCGCTCTTCGACGAGGACTTCGTGCTCGTCACCCCGCTCGACCACCCGCTCGGCGGCCGTGAGGGCATCCCCCGTGAGGAGCTCAAGGCGCTCAACCTGCTGCTCCTGGACGAGGGGCACTGCCTGCGCGACCAGGCGCTCGACATCTGCCGGGAGGTCGGTCGCGAGGACGCACCGGTGACCACGACGGCCGCCGGACTGTCCACGCTCGTACAGCTCGTCGCGGGCGGCCTCGGCTGCACCCTGCTGCCGCGGACCGCGCTCCGGGTGGAGACGACCCGCAGCAGCCAGTTGCTCACCGGCTCCTTCGCCGACCCCGCCCCCACCCGCCGTATCGCCCTCGCGATGCGGGCGGGAGCGGCGCGTGGAGCGGAGTACGAGGAGCTGGCGGCGGCCCTGCGGGAGGCGCTGCGACCGCTGCCCGTAACCGTGTGCCAATCGGTCAAATGAGCGCCGAACACAGTTCTTTGAGTCGCCCGGAAAGTCAACTTCCGTCAACTGGCGACAGGTCGGATATCCCCCTCCGGAATATGCGCGCGGACTGATACACATTCCCCCCTCAGCGCTATGCGTCAGGCGTGTGTGCGAAACGACGAGGGGTGTGATGTCGGGCTACGAACAGCTGGCACGGGCCCTGGCCGTCTGCGCGCGCGACGGCTTCACCGGGGAGCTCAGGGTCAGCGGAACGCCGGGCGGCACCTTCCACCTCGGCGACGGACGCGTGGTCGCCGCCGAGTCCCCCGGCGCGCCGGGGCCCGAGGCGCTGCTGCTGCGCTCCGGGCGGGTCAGCGGCGAGCAGTGGGCCGAACTCATGCGGGAGTCCGAGGGCTCGCGCTGGCCGGCGACCGCCCTCATCGCACGCGGGTACGCGGGGGCCGCGCAGCTCCGGGTCGTGTGCGCGATGGCGCTGCACGACGCCGCGTTCGCGATCACTGCCGGCCGGGTCGACGACTGCGAACGCGTCCCGACCAGCGCGCCGTTCGCGCAGGTCCCGGTGGGGGAACCGCCGCTGGGCCTGCTCCAGGGGTCGGCCCGCAGACTCGCCGCGCTCACCGCGCTGCCGCACCCCGTCCACCCCGACCGCGAGCGGCCCGTGCCCGCACCGGCGCCCGTCGACACGGACACCCCGCTCACCGCCCTGCGGCGCGAACTGCTCGCCCACGCCGACGGCCGCCGTACCGCCCGGGACCTCGCCTTCCGGGTCGGGCGGGGCGTGTACGCCGTGACGGTCGAGGTCGCGCGGATGCTCGGCGACGGGCTGCTGGTCTGCGCCGAGGCGCCCGCGCCGATCCCCGTCCGCCCCTTTCCGGACGGCCATGCGCTGCGCCCGCGGGAAGCGATGCCCGCCGAGCAGCCGCCCCCGCCTTCGACGCCGACCGTTCTGCCCCGCCGAAAACCCGGCAGCTTCTTCCGGCTGCGGAACGGAATGACGAAATGAGTCCGAAATGAAGCAGCCGATCAGATGTGAAAAGAAATAGGAGAGTCGCGTACATGGATCACAAGGCCCTGGCACTCGAAATGCGTGGCCTGCGCGAACAGGTCACCGGGATCACCGACACCGCGGTCGCCGCCGCCGACGGGCTGCTCATCGCTGCGGACACCGCCGACTCCATCGACCCGGAGGGCCTCGCCGCCCTCGCCGCGGCCGGTCTCGGTCTCGCCAGGCGCACCGCCGACGCCACCGCCCGCGGCGCCCTGCGCCGGACGGTGACGTACGGCAGTCACGGCTGTGCCGCCTTCTACGCCGTCGGCGACACCGCCCTGATGGTCGTGCTCGGCGACGAGGGCATGGACGTGGACCACCTGAACCGGGCGACGCAGTCCGCGCTGCGCCGCATCGATCTGATCCTCACCGACAAGGCACCAGAGGGAGTTTGAAGGGATGGCGACGAAGCGCATGACCTCAAGTTTCTCCGACCAGGTGATGGGCCTGGTCAAACACCTCCGCACCGACGCCCCGGACTGCGTGGCGTCCGGCGTGGTCGACATGTCCACCGGGATGCTGCTGTCCTACGAGACCGTCGAGACCCATCCGCCGGAGGTTCTGGACCTGCTGGCGGGCGCGACGCTCGACCTGTTCCAGGGGCGCACGGTCGTGATGATCGAGGACGTCTTCAAGGAGCGCCGCGGGATCAGCAGCGACAACCACTTCTTCCAGGAGATCCTGGTCAACAGTGAGAACCTCACGCACCTGTTCGTGCGGCTGAACGAGCAGCAGGACGTGGTGGCCGTCGTGGTCTGCCGCAAGTCGGTCAACGTGGGCATGCTGTTCGCCCAGGTCCGGCGGGTCGTACGGGAGTACAGCCTCTGAACGCGACGGCGGTGGGGCTCCCCGAAGGGATCCCCACCGCCCGAGAGGTGTGCGCCGGCCGTCCTACTCGGTGCGCAGCCCGTCCGGTCGCATCAGCCGCAGCAGCGGCGGCAGGCTGAGCAGCGTCACCACCAGGACAACTCCGGCGCCGATGCCGGTCATCGACAGCAGGCTCGCCCAGTCCACGCTCACCTCGGCCTCGACCATCTTGAGCAGCACGGCGCCGAGCGTCAGTCCCACCGCCGACGCCAGCAGCAGCCCCAGCGCGATCGGGATCGCCGTCTGCCAGAGCACCGACAGGCTCAGCGTGCGGCGCCGGGTGCCGAAGGCGACCAGGGACGACAGCAGCTTCTTGCGCTCGCGCAGCTGCTCCAGCTGGGAGACCAGCAGGCTCGCGCCGATCAGTACCAGCACGCAGGTCGCACCGACGAAGAGACCGTTGCGGATGGCGCGGAACTCCTCGGTCTGCCGGCTGGCGGCCAGGGCGTTCACGTCCGTCAGCGGATCGATCCGCGCGGCGGCGTTGCGGGCGAACTCGGCGGCGTCCGGCACCGACTCGTCCAGCGAGAGGTACACCTTCTCGTACATGCCGGCCCCCGCGCCCTCGGGCAGTGCGCCCGGGGTGAACAGCAGGCCGCCGCGCTCGTAACCGGTCGGATCCTCGCGCGGCCCCGCCTTCTTGAGGCCGGCGGGCACCTTCCAGGACTTCGTGTGGCTCGTCGTCCCCGGGTATCCCGGGTCGAAGTACAAGGTCCCGCCCGCCTTGGTGAGCTTCTGCGTGCTGCCGTCGTCGTACTCGCCGCCGAGAACCTGGAAGATGTCGCCGTCCCGGCACGACGTCAGACGCGCCACCTCGCGCAACTCGGCGCAGCTGCCGACAGCCACCTCCACCGAGTTGTCGGGTTCCCTGGCCCGGTCGCCCAGCGAGCCCTCGGAGAGGGCCGTGGCGTGGCGCACACCCTCGGTGCGTCCCAGCTGCCCGGAGACCTCGCTCAGGGAGACGTCGTTCCGCACGTACAGCGTCAGCTGTGCCCGGCTCGGGTCGTTGCCGGTCTCTTTGGTGTAGTCGGACTCGACGCCCGCGAACAGCATCTGCAGGGCGATCGCCCCGGCCACCGCGACCGCGATGCCGTTGACCATGCGGGCAGCGGTGCCGCTGCTCAACTGCAGCCTGCGCACGGCCAGTTGCCAGGAGACCGAGCCCGAGTTCAGCCGGGCCACCGCGGCCTCGACGAGCCACGGCAGCAGCGCGGTGACACCGACCAGCAGCAGGACGGTGCCGCCGATCACCATCCACTCGTTGAAGTTCCCGTTGCTGTTGCCCTGACCCACCATCGGGTACAGCAGGGCGAGACCGGCCAGGGGCAGCAGCAGGCGCCACCACAGCCGGCGGCGCGGGGGCTTGGCCGTACGGACCACGCCGAGGGGCTCGATGACGACCCCGCGCAGCGCGAACAGCGTCACCAGCACGGCGGCGGCCGGCACGGCGAGCGCGACCAGCAGAGCGAGAGCGGGCGACGGATTGAGGTCGCTCGGGAACACGCTGATGTCGCGCACCTTCAGCAGGGCCGCCAACTCGCGCCCCGCCAGGAAGAATCCGGTGCCGAGGACGAGCCCGAGCAGCGCTCCGGCGAGGGCTTCGCCGCCCGCGACCCGGCGTGCCATCCCCCCGTCCGCGCCGACCAGCCTGAGCGCCGCGAGCCGGCGGTCCCTGCGCTCGCCGCCGAAGCGGACGGCCGCGGCGATGAACACACCGACGGGCAGCAGCAGCACCACGAAGATGATCATGACGAGCAGGATCAGGATCGGGTCCAGCTCGTCGTCCTGTGCCCCCGCGGAGGGACCGAAGTAGTCGATGCGCTCGATGGAGCCGTTGCTCAGATGGTCCGCCATCCCCGAGCCGCCCGCGTAGTAGGCGAGTTCGGCGGGCCCGATGAGTCCGGACTGCTGGATGGTGCCGGTGATCCGGTAGGGGATGCGTTCGCGCAGCAGCTCGCCCGAGTCGGACTCGAGCAGGCGCTTCAGCGCGGGCGAGGCGACCATCTCGCCCTTCGCCGGGAACTTCTCGACACCCGGCGGCAGCGGAGCCCGCGAGCCTTCGGGCTCCACGAGCCGGCCGCGTACGTCGTCGCTGCGGAAAGTCGTGTCGACGTCCGCGATGATCAGCGTGTCGTCCGCCTTCGCCGGCTTGTTCGCGCCGTACGTGAAGTCGTCCCGGGCACTGGCGCGGTGATCACGCTCGGTCAGCGCGCTCGGGACGGCGGTCGTCAGCAGCAGCAGCGCCACCCCGAGCCCGACCCCGACGGCCGTCAACAGGGCCCGGACCCAACCCTCACGTCCACCGGCGAAGGCGAAGCGAACTCCCAGGGCCAGATCCTTGCCCCACTGACCGGCGTTCATACGACCCGCTCCATGTCCCGGGACTTGCCGTCGCGTACGACGATCTCGCGGTCGGAGTAGGCGGCGACCCGGGCCTCGTGCGTGACGAGGACGACGGCGGCGTTGGTGGAGCGGGCGGCCTCCGTCAGCAGCTCCATCACGCGCTCGCCGTTGAGGGAGTCCAGTGCGCCGGTCGGCTCGTCGGCGAACAGCACGCGCGGGCCCGTGACCAGCGCGCGGGCGACGGCGACGCGCTGCCCCTGACCGCCGGAGACCTCGCCGGGCCGCTTCTTGCGCAGGTCGTCGACCTCCAGCCGCTCCATCCAGGTGAGGGCGGCGCGCTCGGCCTCCTTGCGGGAGGTGCCGTTGAGCCGCAGCGGCAGCGCGACGTTCTCCACACAGGTCAGCTCCGGCACGAGCTGGCCGAACTGGAAGACGAACCCGAACTCCGAGCGCCGAAGGGCACTGCGCTGGGCGTCGCCCATGGTGGCCAGCTCACGCCCGTTGTAGGTGATGGAACCCGAGTCGGGCGGCACGATGCCGGCGAGACAGTGCAGCAGCGTGGACTTGCCGGAGCCGGAGGGCCCCATGACGGCGACGACCTCGCCGGGGTGGATGGAGAACTCGGCGCCGTCGAGGGCGAGCGTCGGGCCGTAGGCCTTGCGCAGGTTCTCGGCCGCGAGCAGGGAACCGGGAGGCGGAGTCACTTGGTCACCACCTCGGCCAGCTTGTCGAGCCGCGCGGCGGTCAGTTCCAGCCAGCGCAGGTCGGCCTCGAGGTGGAACAGGGCGTGGTCGCAGATCAGCTGATCGGCGAGGTCCCCCTTGCGCTTGCGGTCGGTGAGGATCCGCATCATCCGCAGATGCTCGGCGCGCTGGGTGTCGAGGATGTCTGCCGCGTCGCGCCGGGTGAGCAGCGCGAGGACGACCTTGGTGTACAGGGTGGACTGGAGGTACGGCTCCGGCTTCTCGGGCGTCGCGAGCCACGTCTGCACGTCGGTGATACCGGCGTCGGTGATCGCGTACCGCTTGCGCTCGGGCCCGCCGCCGGGCTCGATCCCGTCGACCTCGACGAGGCCGTTCTTCAGCAGCCGGGACATCGTCGAGTAGACCTGGCCGTAGTGCAGCGGCCGGTCGTGACCGAACTTCTCGTCGAAGGCCCGCTTCAGGTCGTAGCCGTGACGGGGGCCCGATTCCAGGAGACCCAGGAGAGTGTGACCGATGGACATGCCGAGGACTCTACACGGGGTGTATACGCCCTATGTATACGCGGAGTGTGTAGATCATGGCGGCGCGTGTGAAGGCCCAGGTGGGGGCCGATTGTCACGGTTCTGCTACTGGGGCTCGGGTGGCTTCGTGGGGGGACGGCCCCTGCGGGGGATCGGCTTCGTGTCGCCCGGCAGCCGGCCCGCCTCCGCGAGGGCCCGCCGCAGCAGGAACTCGATCTGCGCGTTGGCGGACCGCAGTTCGTCGCCCGCCCAGCGCGCGAGCGCCTCGTACACGGCCGGGTCGAGCCGCAGCAGCACCTGCTTGCGCTGCGGTCGACCCTGAGGGGCTGCGCCCCCGGAGGGATCCGTCACTGGTAGAGCGTCCCGGTGTTGAGGACCGGCTGCGGGGCCCGGTCGCCGCACAGCACCACCATCAGGTTGGACACCATCGCCGCCTTGCGCTCCTCGTCCAGTTCCACGATGTCCCGCTCGGAGATCCGGGCGAGCGCCGCCTCGACCATGCCCACCGCACCGTCGACGATCTGCCGCCGGGCCGCGACGACCGCTCCGGCCTGCTGGCGCTGGAGCATCGCGGAGGCGATCTCGGGAGCGTACGCGAGATGCGTGAAGCGCGACTCGATGATCTGCACTCCGGCCGCCTCCACGCGTGCGTGCAGTTCTACGGCGAGCTTCTCGGTGATCTCCTCGGCGTTGCCGCGCAGCGAGAGGCCGCCCTCGTCGTGGGCGTCATAGGGGTACTCGATGGCGATGTGCCGCACGGCGGCCTCGGTCTGTGTGGAGACGAACTCCAGGAAGTCGTCCACCTCGAACGTGGCCTGCGCGGTGTCCTCCACCTTCCACACGACGACCGCGGCGAGCTCGATCGGGTTGCCGTAGGCGTCGTTGACCTTCAGTACGGCCGTCTCGTGGTTGCGGACGCGGGTCGAGATCTTCGTGCGGGAGGTGAAGGGGTTCACCCAGCGCAGCCCGTCCTCCCGGATCGTCCCCCGGTAGCGCCCGAAGAGCTGGACGACGCGTGCCTCGCCGGGCGCGACCATGTTCAGTCCGCACATCGCCAGGATCGCCGCGACGGCGACCAGGATGCCGATGATGATCAGGGCCGCCTGCGCCCCGCCGCCGGAGACCGCGCCGGTGGCGGCGATCAGCCCCGCGCCGACCAGCAGGCCGACCAGCCCCAGCAGCAGCGCGAGCCCGCCGCCGATGCTGTGCGCCGTGAACTCCCGCACGCGCGGGGCGGGCATCTCGGGCACGTCCGCGGTGGCGGACGTGGCGTCGGACCTGTGCGATGCGTTCGACATGGGTGATATCCCCCGTTTCCTTCGGAAGCTGTCGTGGGGTTCCACTAGCTTCGGTCTAGCTAAGTGATATCACTTTACCCCGCCCGAGCAACCCTACGCATCCCTCAGTCGTCGGTTCCGGTGGGACAGGTGCTGATTGTCACGTCCGTAAAAGACCGGATCGGCCGGGCTTTGTCACATCTTCCGGTGTTAGCTTTCTGAGCTGACCTGAGCGGCGAACCTGTGTGGCAGCAGTGCACACAAGAACGAAGCGGAGCGGAACGGACCCATGGGACGAGCGGAAGAGAGACGAGCACGGCAGCGCGGCGCCCGCCGCGCGGCGCCCCGGCGTTCGTCCGGGACGCCGCAGAACCCGGGGGCCGGCGAGCCGACCACCGTCATCGGCAGCCCGTCGGCCGCCGGCGGCCGGGCCGCGGCCCGGCGCGCCGCCAGGGCCGGGGGCAAGGGCGGTGACGGCAAGGGCCGGATACGCCGGCTCTTCACCTGGAAGAAGATCCTCGGCACGTTCCTCGGCTTCTGCCTGCTCGGCATCGGCGCCTTCATCGCGCTCTACCTCGCGGTGGACGTCCCCAAGGACAACGCCGCGGCCCAGGCCGCCCAGCGCCAGAGCAACGTCTACAAGTACAGCGACGGCTCGACCCTGGCCCGCGACGGCGAGGTCAACCGCGAGATCGTGGACCTGTCCAAGGTGCCCAAGAAGGTCCAGTACACCTTCGTCGCCGCCGAGAACAAGACGTTCTACGACGACCACGGCATCGACCTGAAGGGCACCGCCCGCGGTGTGCTCAACACCCTGATGGGCAAGGGCGCGCAGGGCGGTTCGACGATCACCCAGCAGTACGTCAAGAACTACTACCTGAGCCAGGAGCAGACGGTCAGCCGCAAGCTCAAGGAGATGGTCATCTCCCTGAAGGTCGACCGCCAGATGTCCAAGGACGACATCCTCGCCGGCTACATCAACACCAGCTACTACGGCCGTGGCGCCTACGGCATCCAGGCCGCCTCCCAGGCCTACTACCGCAAGGACGCCGACAAGCTCTCCGTCGCGCAGGGCGCCTACCTCGCCGCGCTGCTCCAGGCACCCAGCCAGTACGACTGGCACGCCGCCTCCGACACCGGCAAGCGGCTCGTCACCAACCGCTGGAACTACGTCCTGGACAACATGGTCGAGGAGGGCTGGCTGGACCGGTCCGAGCGCCAGGAGATGACGAAGCTCCCGGTGCCCAAGGAGCCCAGGCCCACCGCGGGCCGGGAGGGCCAGAAGGGCTATCTGATCGAGCTCGCCAACCGTCAGCTGGAGGACCAGCTGATGCAGGAGCAGGGCATCACCCGCTCCCAGGCCGAGGCCGCCGTCGTCGACCAGGGCTGGACCATCACCCTGAACGTCGACAAGAAGAAGCAGGCCGCGCTGGAGAAGGCAGTCAAGGCCCAACTGACCGGCAAGCTCGACAAGAAGAAGCGCAAGGTCGACGCGAACGTCCAGGCCGGAGCGGTCTCCGTCGATCCCGATACGGGCCGGATCGTCGCCCTGTACGGCGGCGAGGACTACTTCAAGCACTACACGAGCAACGCGACCCGCCCGGACTACCAGCCCGCCTCCACCTTCAAGCCGGTCATCCTGGCCGCCGCCCTGGAGGAGAGCGCCGAGACCCAGTCCGGCAAGCCGATCGGCGCGAGCACCGTCTACGACGGCACCAGCAAGCGCCCGGTCGTGGACGCGAACGGCGACAAGGTCGGGTTCGCGCCGGAGAACGAGGACGACCAGGACTACGGCGACGTCACCGTCCAGACGGCGATGAACAAGTCGATCAACTCCGTCTTCGCGCAGATGGGCGTCGACGTCGGCATGAAGAACGTCATGGACGTCGCCGGCAAGCTCGGCATGGACACCGAGAACGAACAGGCCGTCCCGGCGCAGACCCTGGGCACCATGGGCGCGAGCCCGCTCCAGATGGCCGGGGTGTACGCCACCCTCGACAACCACGGCAAGAAGGTCACGCCCGGCATCCTCAAGAAGGCCGAGCACAACAGCCGTACGGTCGCCATCCCCGACCCGATCGGCGAGCAGGTCATCAGCTCCGAGGCCGCGGACACGGTGACCTCGGTCCTGACGGGCGTGGTCGACGACGGTACGGCCCGGCAGTCCGTGGCGAACAACCCCAAGCGCAACGGCCAGAAGGTCGCGGGCAAGACGGGTACCTCCGACGACAACAAGTCGGCCTGGTTCACCGGCTACACACCCGACCTGGTCACCTCGGTGGGCCTGTTCGGCGAGGACGCCAAGACCCACGCGCAGACCAAGATGTACGGCGCCGGCGGCTTCGACCGCGTCAACGGCGGTGGCTTCCCGGCGCAGATCTGGGCCGCCTACATGTTCGGAGTGACCGACCCGGACGCCCGGTTCGAACTCGACACCGACCAGGGCGCGGCCGTCCAGCCGACGTGGACCCCGACCCCGACCGAGGAGCCGATGACCGAGGAGCCGACCGAGGAGCCCACGACGAAGGAGCCGACGGAGGAGCCCACGACCGAGGAGCCCACCGAGGAGCCGACGACGCAGGAGCCCACCGAGGAGCCGACGACGGAGGAACCGACGGACGAGCCGACGGACGAACCGACCGGCGACATCACCTTGGACCCGGTCCGCCCCGGCAACGAACAGTAGGGGCAGTGCCCGCGCCCCATCAGGGGCGCGGGGCTGTGTCGAATATGCGGCTCCGCCGCGGGGCGCGCTCCGTCACCACGCACCCGCACACGGCGACGCGCGGTTCCCCTACGGCGCTCAGCCGCGATTCAACTCGAACCAGACGACTTTCCCGGTGCTCAACCGGGTGGCCCCCCACCGCCGGGCAAGCCGGTTGACGAGATACAACCCCCGCCCGCCCTCGTCCGTGGCCCGAGCCTGCCGCAGCCGCGGCAACTGCGGCACGTCGTCACCGACCTCGCACCGCAGCACATCGGTCCGCAGCAACCGCAACGTCACCGGCCGCGAGGCATACCGCACGGCGTTCGTGACGACCTCGCTGACCAACAGCTCGACCGAGTCGCTGAGTTCCTCCAGCCCCCAACGGGCCAGCGCACGCCGCGCCAGCCGCCGGGCACGGCCGGGTGCCGCGTCCTCGGGCTCCAGGAACCAGTACGCCACATCACTCGGCGCGATCCCGTCGAAGCGGGCGGCGAGCAACGCGATGTCGTCGTCCCGGTCGCCCGGCCCGAGCATGTCGAGCACCTCGTCGCACAGCGCCTCGAGGGGCGGCGGATGGTCGGGGCCGGTGAGCTGGGCGGTCGCGGCGAGCTTCTCGCGCAGCTGCTCTATGCCGGTCCAGACGTCCCGCAGCCGGGACTCGACCAGGCCGTCGGTGTAGAGCAGCAGGGTCGCCCCGGCCGGCGCGTCCAGTTCGACGGCCTCGAAGTCGACGCCGCCCACGCCGATCGGCGCGCCCGCGGGCACGCGGAGCACCTCCGCCCGGCCGCCCAGGTGCAGCAGGACGGGCGGCGGATGACCGGCGTTGGCGATGGTGATGCGGTGCGAGACCGGGTCGTAGACGGCGTACAGGCAGGTCGCCATGCGGTCGGTGCCCAGGCGCTGGGCCTGCTCGTCGAGGTGGTGCAGGACCTCCTGCGGTGGCAGGTCGAGGCCCGCGAGGGTCTGGGCCGTCGTCCGCAGCTGGCCCATGATCGCGGCCGAGGTCATGGAGTGGCCCATGACGTCCCCGACGACCAGCGCCACGCGGCTGCCCGGCAGCGGGATCGCGTCGTACCAGTCGCCGCCCACCCGGGCGGTCTCGGCCGCCGGGAGGTAGCGGGAGGCCAGTCGCACGCCGGTCGGGCGGGGGAGCGTCTCCGGCAGCATGGTGCGCTGGAGCTCGTCGGCGATGTACGCCTCACGGCCGTACAGCACGGCCTTGTCGATGCCGAGCGCGCTGTGCGTGGCGAGCTGGGCGGCGACCAGGAGGTCGTCCGGCTCGAAGGCGAGGCGCTCCGGGCGGCGCAGGAAGACCGCGGCGCCGATGACGCGGCGCCGGCCGCGCAGTGGTGCGAGGATCGCGCGCTGGCCGTCGGGAATGATCAACTGGCCGTCGTCGCCGAGCAGTTCCGGCAGGGCGGCACGGGCCGCGGGCGCGTCGGCGAAGACGGGACGTACCCCGCGCAGCACCTCGGCGAGCGCGCCGCCGGGCCGCACCTCGCACAGCTCGGCGGTCAGGGAGGACAGTTCGGAGAGCTCCGTCGGCTCCGGCTGCTGCTGTGCGGGCAGGAAGCCGTTCTCGCTGTCCCGTTCCTCCGGGATGCGGTCGGTGCGGCGCAGCCGCAGCACGACGGGCCCGGTGGGCCGCTCGTCGCCGACCGGCAGGGGGTCGCGCAGATAGACGAGGATCGCGTCGGAGAAGGTCGGCACCGTCGCCCGGCACAGCCCCATCACGATCTCGTCCAGGTCGATGCCGCGGGCGATGCGCCGGGTGGCGGCGCCCACGAAACGCAGCCGGTCCCCGTCGCGCCGCATGGGCGTGGGCCGCCCGGGCTGCACGCTCTGTCCCGTGCGCCGCTCGGCGGAGGACGACGGCTGCTCGGTGCCGGGCTGCGGCGGGATGGCCTCCGGGACGGGCCGCGGCCGGTGCGTGTCGGGCTCGGCGGCGACGGAGGGCTGCGAGTGCTCGGGGCCGTTGCCGACGATGACTGGGGGCTCCTTGCTCGGGCCGGACGGTGCGGTGGTGCCCGGCGTGGAGGGGGTGTCTCCGGCGCGCGCCTGGGCGGGTAATGCGGTGCCGCCGCCAGGGGTGTGGGGCGGTGTGGAGTGCGCCGTCGACGGTGTCGAGGTACGCACGAGCGCCCCGCGGGACTCCGCGGGGTCGACGCCCGTCTCGGGGCGTTCGAAGGAGGTCGGCTGCTCCGTCACGCCTTTCGAATCCATCCGTCCGGGGCTGCGCGCCGCGCGTGCAGTTCGTCCCGCCGAGACTCCGATACCCGGAATACGTGCCCCAGGAACGGAATCCCCGCGTGGCCAGAGGCAGTTCCTGTGCCACCGGTGCAGGACCGACTCCGGTCCGTACCGGCCTGGTAACGCTCGCTCACGTCCTGCCGCCCCTCGGTGACGATCGGTCAAGCCCGGCGCGCACTCCGGTAGTTGCCCTTGCGCGCCCTTGCGGAGGACGATCCTACGTTTGTTGCCCGGGGGCGCATCAAGGGTCTCATGAGGACATGTGCGCGGGCGTGCGATCCCAGTCCTCAGGCAAAGAAGGTACAGCCCAGGAGGGATCCGGGCGCCAGTGCTGCCATCCGTCGGAGAACGGCGGCCCCCAGGCGCGGATCACCTCCACCGCCGCGCGGCCCGCCCGGCGCACCCGCGCGGCCGGCGTCTCGTCCATCAGTCCGTCCCGCTGGGCCTGCGCGAACTCGTCCTCGTCGCGCCAGTGCCAACTGCGGTCCGGATACACGGAGATGTCGAGGAAGTGGTCCTCGGAGTCCACCCCGCCCGCCCAACGGGTCAGCGGCTCCTCAAGATTCACGTACCAGTTCTTGAACTGCCATCCGGGCTCCCAGAACAGCCACACCGACCACGGCTCGCCGGGCCGCGCGAGCTTGAGCACCCCGGTCCCGAACCACCGGCCGCGCTGGACGGAACGCGGCTTGGTGTACCGGGTCTCCAGGGGTTCCTGGTGCACGGACGTGCCGTCGGCGAGCACCGGCTTCACGCACTCCGTGCCCGGGGCCAGCCACACGGCGAGGATCTCCTCGTCGTCGCGGACGACGGTGACGGGACGCGCGATGTGGAAGCGACGACCGGCGTTCTCCCGGTACCGCCACAGGATCTGCGTCCCGGGGGCCCAGTGGCCCGTCGATCCGCCCGCTTCCACTTCCGTCGTCATCGCTCCACCGTCCGCCATGAACAGATATTAGGTGCCCCAGGCATACGACGCTGCGGCGCCCGTCACGGTTCACACTTGCGTGATCACTCGTTACGGCCGTGTCATCCGCAGCACGTCGAGGGCCTCGTCGAGCTGCTCCAGGGTGAGGTCGCCGCGCTCCACGTACCCGCCGTCCAGGACGACTTCGCGGATCGTCCTGCGCTGCGCGAGCGCCTTCTTGGCGACCTTGGCGGCCTCCTCGTACCCGATGTACTTGTTGAGCGGTGTGACCACGGAAGGTGACGACTCGGCGTACTCGCGGGCCCGCTCCCGGTTGGCGGTGATGCCGTCCACGGTCCGGTCGGCGAGCAGCCGGGAGACGTTCGCGAGCAGCCGGATCGACTCCAGGACGTTCCTGGCGATGACCGGCAGCATCACGTTGAGCTCGAAGTTGCCGGCCGCGCCGGCGGCGGCGACGGTGGCGTCGTTGCCGGTGACCTGGGCGGCGACCATGAGCACGGCCTCGGGGATGACCGGGTTGACCTTGCCCGGCATGATCGACGAACCGGGCTGGAGGTCGGGCAGGTTGATCTCGGCGAGCCCGGTCCGGGGGCCGGAGGACATCCAGCGCAGATCGTTGGCGATCTTGGTCAGGCCCACGGCGATGGTCCTGAGCTGGCCGCTGGTCTCGACGATCCCGTCCCGCGCGCCCTGCGCCTCGAAGTGGTCGCGCGCCTCGGTCAGCGGCAGCCCCGTGACCTCGGCGACCTCCGCGATGACGGCGGCGGAGAAGCCGGGCGGGGTGTTGATGCCGGTGCCGACGGCGGTGCCGCCGAGGGGCAGTTCGGCGAGCCGGGGGAGGGAGGCGTACAAACGCTCCACGCCGTACCGGATCTGGGCGGCGAAGCCGCCGAACTCCTGGCCCAGCGTCACGGGGGTCGCGTCCATGAGGTGGGTGCGCCCGGACTTCACCACGTCGGCGAACTCCTCGGACTTGCGCTCCAGGGCGGCGGCGAGGTGTTCCAGGGCCGGGACCAGGTCCCGGGTGACCGCGGCGGTCGCGGCGATGTGGATGGAGGACGGGAAGACGTCGTTGGACGACTGGGAGGCGTTGACGTGGTCGTTCGGGTGGACGTCCCGGCCGAGCCGCTCGGTCGCGAGGGTGGCGACGACCTCGTTGGTGTTCATGTTCGACGACGTGCCCGAACCGGTCTGGAAGACGTCGATCGGGAAGTGCGCGTCCCAGTCCCCGCGGGCGACCTCCCCGGCCGCCTCCTGGATCGCCTCGGCGATGTCCTCATCGAGTACCCCCAGCCGCGCGTTCACCTTGGCCGCGGCGCCCTTGATGCGCGCCAGCGCCTCGATGTGGGCTCGCTCGATGCGCTGGCCCGAGATCGGGAAGTTCTCGACGGCACGCTGGGTCTGGGCCCGCCACTTGGCGTCCGCCGGGACGCGGACCTCGCCCATGGAGTCGTGCTCGATGCGGTATTCGCTCATGTCCGGTACAGCGAGCGGGAGGGCCCGGATGTTCCGGACCTTGCGCCGATCGCGCGATCGGCGCAAGGTCCGGGAGGCTTACGCCAGGCCGGGGCCCCGCACCGGGATGCTGGTGAACGTCGGCGCGGGCGCCGGGTCCTGGAAGAAGTCGTTGCCCTTGTCGTCGACGACGATGAACGCCGGGAAGTCCTCGACCTCGATCTTCCAGACGGCCTCCATGCCGAGTTCCTCGTACTCGACGACCTCGACCTTCTTGATGCAGTCCTGGGCGAGGCGGGCGGCGGGGCCGCCGATGGAGCCGAGGTAGAAGCCGCCGTGGCTGTCGCAGGCGTCGGTGACCTGCTTGCTGCGGTTGCCCTTGGCGAGCATGACCTTGGAGCCGCCCGCGGCCTGGAACTGCTCGACGTAGGAGTCCATGCGGCCGGCCGTGGTCGGACCGAAGGAACCGGACGCGTAGCCCTCGGGGGTCTTCGCGGGCCCGGCGTAGTACACCGGGTGGTCCTTCAGGTACTGCGGCATGTCCTCGCCCGCGTCCAGGCGCTCCTTGATCTTGGCGTGCGCGATGTCACGGGCCACGACCAGCGGGCCGGTGAGCGAAAGCCGGGTCTTGACCGGGTACTTGGTCAGCTCGGCGAGGATGTCGTCCATCGGCTGGTTCAGGTCGATCTTGACGACGTCGCCGTCCTGCGCCCCCTCGCTGAGGGTCTCGTCCGTGGTCTCCGGCAGGAACCGCGCGGGGTCCGTCTCCAGCTGCTCCAGGAAGACGCCCTCGGCGGTGATCTTCGCGACGGCCTGGCGGTCGGCGGAGCAGGAGACGGCGATGGCGACCGGGCAGGAGGCGCCGTGCCGCGGCAGCCGCACCACGCGCACGTCGTGGCAGAAGTACTTGCCGCCGAACTGCGCGCCGATGCCGATCTTCTGCGTCAGCTCGAAGACCTTCTCCTCCAGCTCCTTGTCGCGGAAGCCGTGCCCGAGGGGCGAGCCCTCGGCCGGGATCTCGTCCAGGTAGTGCGCGGAGGCGTACTTGGCGGTCTTCAGCGCGTACTCGGCCGAGGTGCCGCCGACGACGATCGCCAGGTGGTACGGCGGGCAGGCGGCCGTACCGAGCGAGCGGATCTTCTCCTCCAGGAACTTCATCATGGAGGACTCGTTCAGGACGGCCTTGGTCTCCTGGTAGAGGAAGGACTTGTTGGCGGAGCCGCCGCCCTTCGCCATGAACAGGAACTTGTAGGCGCCGCCGTCGGTGGCGTACAGCTCGATCTGCGCCGGGAGGTTGGAGCCGGTGTTCTTCTCCTCCCACATGGTGAGCGGAGCCATCTGCGAGTACCGCAGGTTGAGGTTCAGGTAGGCGTCGTAGATGCCGCGCGAGAGGGCCTCCTCGTCGCCGCCCTCGGTCAGCACGTTCTGTCCGCGCTTGCCCATCACGATCGCCGTGCCGGTGTCCTGGCACATCGGCAGGACGCCCGCCGCCGCGATGTTCGCGTTCTTCAGCAGGTCCAGCGCGACGAACTTGTCGTTGCTGGAGGCCTCGGGGTCGTCGATGATCCGGCGCAGCTGGGCCAGGTGGGCCGGGCGGAGGTAGTGCTGGATGTCGTGGATGGCCTCCTCGGCCAGCTTGCGCAGCGCCTCCGGCTCCACCTTGAGGAACGTCCGCCCGTCGGCCTCGAAGGTGGAGACACCCTCGGAGGTCACCAGCCGGTAGGGGGTGGTGTCCTCTCCCATGGGGAGCAGATCGGTGTACGCGAACTCAGGCATCTCGCCCATTCCTCACTCGACAGACAGCGGCTGGCCTCCATTGGCAGCGTCCACCAGCGTAGAACCTGCTGTCGGCGGCGAGCTTGTGAGGTAAGGCTCAGTTCGACCGCCGGCACGACGCTCCGGGGGGTATCGCGATCTATCGTGTTTGGGTACGCTGCTGCCGTGGACCTTGAGAAGCGCACCGCACCCGCTGCCGCCACCGAGCTCCGGGCCTCCGACGCCGATCGTGACCGGATCGCCGACATCCTGCGTGAGGCCCTGGCCGAAGGGCGCCTCACCGCCGACGAGCACGCCGAGCGGGTCGAGGGTGCCCTGGCCGCCAAGACGGTCGGTGAACTGGAGGTGTTCATCCGGGACCTGCCCGCCGCACAGCGGCGCCGCGATCCCTACGTCCCCGCCCCCAGCCGCCCCGCCCCGGGCGCCATCCCGCCCGACCCCGACGACCACGTGGTCGCGGTCTTCAGCAGCGCCGTCCGCAAGGGCCGCTGGCGCGCGGGCCGCCGGATCCACGCCTACGCGATCTTCGGCAGCGTGGAGATCGACCTCAGCGAGGCGCTCTTCCAGTACCAGTACGTGATGATCCGGGCGGTCTCGGTCTTCGGCAATGTCGAGGTCCGCGTCCCCGAGAACGTCTCGCTGCGCGGTGCCGGCGGCGGCGTCCTCGGCAACTTCGAGGTGGACCACCTCGACGCGGAGGACCCCGAGGCGCCGGTCGTGCATGTCGACGGCTGGGCCGTGCTGGGCAACATCGAAGGCAGGCCGAAACGGGGCAAGCTCGTCGCGGACATTCTCGATCGCGTGCAGCGCAAGGTCGACAAGAGTTTGCGCAAGCATCTGAACCATTGACGGTTGTGAATCGGACCGCCCGACTCCGGCTGGGCGGCCGGTGCGCGGCCGCGCGTCCTCCCCCGGGACCACCCGAAATCCAGCGGTTCGGAACTCACTGCATAGGCGCGCGCACAGCGGGTAGACCTTGCTGCATCGTCTCTCGCTCGCGAAGCCGTCGTCAGGAGTAGACCGTGCTGCAACCGCCGCATTCGTCCCTGCAGGTAGCTGCCGTTCCGGCCCAGCGGGTGCCAGCGCGAGACAGGGATCAAGACGCCCCGTGGCATACGGAGGCCGTGTGCCGCCGCGACGAGGCAGGCCTGTTCTTCGCCCCCTCCAAGGAGCCCACCGCGGCCCGTCTCTCCCGTGAGGAGGCCGCCAAGCGGGTCTGCGCCCGCTGTCCCGTCATGGTCGAGTGCCGTGAACACGCCCTTCTGCAGCCCGAGCCGTACGGCGTCTGGGGCGGCCTGACCGCGGCGGAGCGCCGAGTGGTCCTGGCCAGGCGCCGCCGCCGCGACATGGAGCTGAAGAAGGCGGCGCGGGCGACGAACCGGATAGCACAGGCGGGCTGAGCGGCAGGCAGAAGAAAGGGCGCCCCCTCCGCACCGGGGGCGCCCAACGCCCTTGAGGGGCGCGGGGAACTGCGCGAGCAACCACAGTCGACTCGCGGTCGCCGACGAGCCGCAGTTCCGGTCTACCAGGCGCTACTTCACTTCGCCCTGTCGAAGTCGATCGCGCTGTAGGCCCGCAGCTTGCTCAGCCGGTGCTCGGAGTCGATCCGCCGCACCGTCCCCGACTTCGACCGCATCACGATCGAGTCGGTGGTGGCGTTCTCCGAGCGGTAGCGCACGCCGCGCAGCAGTTCCCCGTCGGTGATGCCGGTCGCGACGAAGAAGACGTTCTCCCCGGCCACCAGGTCGTCGGTCATCAGGACCCGGTCCAGGTCGTGCCCGGCGTCGAGCGCCCGCTGCCGCTCCTCGTCGTCCTTCGGCCAGAGCTTGCCCTGGATGGTGCCGCCGAGGCACTTCACGGCACAGGCGGAGATGATCCCCTCGGGCGTACCGCCGATGCCCAGCAGCATGTCGACGCCGGTGCCCTCGCGCAGCGCGTAGATCGACCCGGCGACATCGCCGTCGGAGATCAGCTTGATGCGCGCTCCGGCGTCCCGGATCTCCTTGATGATGCCCTCGTGCCGGGGCCGGTCCAGGATGACGACGGTGACGTCCTCGGGCGTGGACCGCTTCGCCTTCGCGACCCGGCGGATGTTCACGGCCACGGGCGCGTCGATGTCGACGAAGTCGGCCGCCTCGGGGCCGGTGACCAGCTTGTCCATGTAGAACACGGCGGACGGGTCGAACATGGAGCCACGGTCGGCCGCGGCCAGCACCGAGATCGCGTTCGGCATGCCCTTCGCGGTCAGCGTGGTGCCGTCGATCGGGTCGACCGCGATGTCGCACTCCGGTCCGGTCCCGTCGCCGACCCGCTCTCCGTTGAAGAGCATCGGTGCCTCGTCCTTCTCGCCCTCACCGATGACGACGACGCCGTTCATCGACACGGTGTGGACGAGGGTCCGCATGGCGCGCACCGCGGCGCCGTCGGCGCCGTTCTTGTCGCCGCGCCCCACCCAGCGGCCGGCGGCCATCGCCGCCGCCTCGGTCACACGGACCAGCTCCAGGGCGAGGTTGCGGTCGGGGGCTTCACTCGGTACTTCGAGCTCGGACGGCAGATGATGATGATTCTCGGTCATCGAGGCGCACCTTTCTGATACGACGACGGCCGGATGAGGGTTTCGGCCCTGACTCTATCCTCGGGCGCGCAGAATGAGCAGGGGGCCCCACGGATGAGCAGGGGAGGCACCTGCGACGATAGGGGGCGTGGCAGGTTCGAACGGTAAGCAGAAGTCGGTCCGCAACATGGTGCTCTCGCTCGGAGTGACCGTGCTCGCGGCAGGAGTCATCTATCTCTTCGTCCCCCGTGACGACAGCGCTCCCGACCTTCCGAGGATCGACTACCGCGTCGAGCTGCTGACGGCCCGGCGCGCGGCGTCCTACCCGGTGGCCGCGCCCGAGGGCCTGCCCGACGGTTGGAAGGCGACCTCGGTGCGCTTCAAGGGCGACGACTTCGACGCCTGGCACCTCGGCTTCCACACGTCCGGCGGGGAGTACCTCCAGGTCGAGCAGTCGGCCGAGAAGCCGGCCACGTTCCTGGAGAAGGCCACCCAGGGCGGCCGGGCGAGCGAGGTCACCGAGAAGATCGGCGAGCGGACCTGGACGCGGTACACCGGCGGCCGGTACGACGCCCTCGTGCACCAGGAGAAGGGCGCGACGACCGTCGTGGCGGGCACCGGCTCCTTCGAGCAGCTGACGCAGATGGCGAAGGCGCTCAAGGCGGAGTGACACCCCGAGGCACGACGAAGGGCCCCCGGCGGGAAGCCGGGGGCCCTTCGTCATGCGCGGTCGGTTCAGACGGTGGTGACGACCTGCTCGAAGGCCAGGCGCGGGGAGCGCGGGTACCAGGCGTCGGCGCCCGGCCTGCCGATGTTGACGACCATCAGCGGGGTGTGGTCGTCGTCCAGGAACTCCTTGCGGACGCCCTCGAAGTCGAAGCCGGTCATCGGGCCGGCGGCGAGCCCCGCGGCGCGGACGCCGACGATGAAGTACGCGGCCTGGAGGGCGGCGTTCATCCCGGCGGCGTGCTCACGGGCCGCGCGCTCGCTGAAGAACACGTCCTTGGCCTGCGGGAACGCCGGGAACAGGGTCGGCAGCTCCTCGTGGAACTCGTTGTCCGCGGAGAGGATCGCGACCAGCGGGGCGCTCGCGGTCTTGGCCTGGTTGCCCTCGGACATGTGCTGCACCAGGCGCTCACGGGCCTCGGCCGAGCGGACCAGGGTGATGCGCAGCGGAGTCTGGTTGAAGGCGGTCGGGCCGTACTTGACCAGGTCGTAGATCGCCTGGACCTGCTCCTCGGTCACCGGCTCGTCGGTGAAGGTGTTCGCGGTGCGGGCCTCGCGGAACAGCAGGTCCTGGGCGGCGGGGTCAAGAACGAGAGACATGCGTGAACCTTCTGGTTGTGCGTGCGTCGTGGGGCGTAAACGGACCGGGGCCCGCTTACGATGACGACAGTACGCCAGACAAGTTCAAGGTTCAACAATAAGCGGGGCGTGGTGATCCGCTTCACAGCCTGATCAGGTGTGACGGCGCTCAGCGGCCCCGTTGCCCGGTCCGCCGGCCGGGCCTAGGACTCGGCTCCGGCGCCCTCCTGCGCGGCCTCCGCCTCGGCCTCCTCGGCCAGGGCAGCGTCCAGCCGCGCCCGCGCCCCGTCCAGCCAGCGCCGGCAGACCTTGGCCAGCTCCTCGCCCCGCTCCCAGAGCGCGAGGGACTCCTCCAGCGTCGTGCCGCCCGCCTCCAGCCGCCGGACGACCTCGATCAGCTCGTCCCGGGCCTGCTCGTACCCGAGCGCTTCTTCCACCTTGCTGGTCATGCGCCCACCCTATGCATCGGTCTGTGCGTCGACATGAGCGTCGACCCGTACGGAGAACTCGCCCTCGGCGACCCGCGCCCGCAGCGCCTCGTCCGCGGTCACCTCGCCGGGGTCGCGGACCACATGCCCGTCGGCCCGCTGGAGCACGGCGTACCCCCGCTTCAGGGTCGCGGCGGGGGAGAGGGCCACCACGCGCGCGTGCGTGTGCGTCAGTTCGGACGCGGCGCGGTCGAGGTGATGGCCCAGGCAGCGGCGGCTCCGGTCGAGCAGGGACGCCACATGGTCGGCCCGCTCGTCGATCATCCGGTGCGGATCCTCTATCGACGGCCGCGCCAGGGCGTGCGCGAGCCCGCGCTCCTCGCGCTCGAGGAACCCCTCCACACACCGCCGTGCCCGGTCGCGCAGCATCCGCACGCGCTCGTACTCCTCGCCCACGTCCGGCACGACCTTCTTGGCGGCGTCGGTCGGGGTCGAGGCGCGCAGGTCGGCGACATGGTCGAGGAGGGGGTTGTCGGGCTCGTGCCCGATGGCGGACACCACCGGCGTACGGCAGGAGGCGACGGCCCGCACGAGCTGCTCGTCGGAGAAGGGCAGCAGATCCTCGACGCTGCCGCCGCCGCGGGCGACGATGATCACATCCACGTCGTCGATGTCGTCGAGCTCCTTGACCGCCTGTACGACCTGCGGCACGGCGTGCACGCCCTGCACGGCGACGTTGCGCACCTCGAAGCGGACGGCGGGCCAGCGGTGCCGGGCGTTCTCCAGGACGTCCCGCTCGGCGGCGGAGGCCCGCCCGCAGACCAGGCCGATCAGCTGGGGAAGGAAGGGGAGCGCCTTCTTCCGCTCCGGCGCGAAGAGCCCCTCGGCGGCCAGGGACTTCTTCAGCATCTCCAGCCGGGCGAGCAGCTCACCGACGCCGACCGGCTTCATCTCGGTCGCGCGCAGGGACAGCTGGCCGCGCGGGGCGTACCACTCGGGCTTCGCGAGCACGACGACCCGGGCGCCCTCGGTCACGACGTCGGCCACCGCGTCGAACACCTGCCGGTAGCAGGTCACGCTCACGGAGATGTCGTACGACGGGTCGCGCAGCGTCAGGAACACGACGCCGGCTCCCGGCCGCCGCGACAACTGCGTGATCTGCCCCTCGACCCACACCGCCCCGAGCCGGTCGATCCACCCCCCGATGAGCCGCGACACCTCACCGACGGGCAGGGGGGACTCCGGGGTCGTGTTCACAGCCATGCCGCGAGCGTAACGGCCGCCACCGACAACGCCGACCAGCCGGACGGGTCCGGGTGCGGACGGTCCGGGACCCGCGCCGTCCGTCGTCCGGCGCAGGGTCCGCGGTGCCCGTCCGCGACCTGCCGTACACGCCCGCCCCGCCCGTCGCCCCGCTCCCCACCCTTCACACCCCGGTGCCGTTCTCCTCGTCAACCCGTCACCCACGTGATCTCCGGGCCCCCGAACGCACCCTTACGATGGGACGCATGACTGCTTCGCCTGGCCGCCGTGTCCTGCTCGCCGCCCCCCGTGGCTACTGCGCGGGTGTGGACCGCGCCGTGATCGCCGTCGAGAAAGCCCTGGAGCAGTACGGCGCTCCGGTGTACGTCCGGCACGAGATCGTCCACAACAAGTACGTCGTGCAGACCCTGGAGAAGAAGGGCGCCATCTTCGTCGAGCGCACGGAGGAGGTGCCGCCGGGCAACATCGTGATGTTCTCGGCGCACGGCGTGGCCCCCGTCGTCCACCAGGAGGCCGAGCGCGGCCGGCTCGCCACCATCGACGCGACCTGCCCGCTGGTCACCAAGGTCCACAAGGAAGCCGTCCGCTTCGCCAACGACGACTACGACATCCTCCTGATCGGGCACGAGGGCCACGAAGAGGTCATCGGCACGTCCGGCGAGGCCCCCGAGCACATCCAGCTCGTCGACGGCCCCGGCGACGTCGCCAAGGTCGAGGTCCGCGACGAGTCGAAGGTCGTCTGGCTCTCCCAGACCACCCTCTCCGTCGACGAGACCATGGAGACCGTCGACGCGCTCAAGGAGAAGTTCCCGCAGCTCATCTCCCCGCCCAGCGACGACATCTGCTACGCCACGCAGAACCGTCAGCTCGCGGTGAAGCAGATGGGCGCCGAGGCCGAGCTGGTCATCGTGGTCGGCTCCCGCAACTCCTCCAACTCCAAGCGGCTCGTCGAGGTCGCCAAGCTCGCCGGCTCGCGCGAGGCCTACCTCGTGGACTTCGCCGCCGAGATCGACGAGTCCTGGCTGGAGGGCGTGACCACGGTCGGCGTCACCTCCGGCGCCTCGGTCCCCGAGGTCCTCGTCGAGGAGGTCCTGGAGTGGCTCTCCCAGCGCGGTTACGGAGACGTCGAGCTCGTCAAGGCGGCAGAGGAGTCGATCACCTTCTCGCTGCCCAAGGAACTGCGCCGTGACCTGCGCGAGGAGGCCGCGGCACTGATCGCCGAGCGCAAGGGCTCCGGCGACTCCGCGGAGTGACTGTCGGTCCCGCGTCGTAACGTAGGGCCATGCAGATCTTCGGCTTGGACATCGGTGGATCCGGGATCAAGGGCGCCCCGGTGGACCTGGACAGGGGCGAACTCGCGGAGGAGCGCTTCAAGGTGCTCACCCCGCACCCGGCCACACCGGACGGGGTCGCCGACGGCGTGAAGCAGGTCGTCGAGCACTACGGCTGGACGGGCCCGGTCGGGCTCACCTTCCCCGGCGTGGTCACCGACGGCTCCACGATCCGTACGGCGGCCAACGTCGACAAGAGCTGGATCGACACGGACGCGCGCACGCTGTTCAGCGACCGGCTCGGCGGCCACCCGGTGACGGTGGTCAACGACGCGGACGCGGCCGGCGTCGCCGAGATGCACTTCGGCGCGGGCCGCGGCCGCAAGGGCACCGTGATCCTGCTCACCTTCGGCACGGGCATCGGCAGCGCCCTGTTCATCGACGGCCGCCTGGTGCCCAACACGGAGCTCGGCCACCTCGAACTCCACGGCCACGACGCGGAGAAGCGCGCCTCCAGCAAGGCCAAGGAGGACGAGGAGCTCTCCTGGGAGCACTGGGCGCACCGCGTGCGGAAGTACCTCGCCCATGTCGAGATGCTGTTCTCGCCGGAGCTGTTCATCATCGGCGGCGGGGTGAGCCGCAAGGCCCAGAAGTTCCTGCCCTACATCGAGGGCATCAAGGCGGAGATCGTGCCCGCCCAGCTCCAGAACAACGCCGGGATCGTCGGCGCCGCGATGCACGCGGCGGAGAGCGAAGGCTAGCCGCCGCCCGCACTCGCCCGGCGGCGCGCCGCCGCCCGCCGGGCGATCAGGCGGACTCTGCGGACGAGCGCCACGAGACCGGCGATCAGCGTCCCGCCGTACAGCCACCCGGCCTCCGTGGCGAGGGAACTCACCAGCCCCATCAGATGGCCGCCGAACCCGCCGCCGTCCTCGCCCAGCGGAAGCAGCCCCACCGCGAACGCGATCGGCACGACCACCGGCGCGGTCAGCAGATCGCCCTCGCGCACCCAGACGGCGGTCAGCGCGCACACCGGCAGGAACAGCACGCTGTACAGCGTCAGCGACCCGAACATCAGTGAGTCGAGAGAGCCCAGCACCAGCATCGCGGCCGCGCAGAACAGACCGCTGCCCAGTCCGGTGAGCCGGGGGTCGGGAAACCGGCGCACGGGCTGCGGCGCCGGAGCCGGCCCGGGACGCCTACCCGCTGCCGCGCTCTGCTCCGACCGTGGCCGGCGCTGCGGGCCGGGGCGGGTGGAGCGGGCGGGCCGAAGGGAGGCGGCGTTCCGGGAGGCCCGGATCTTCGCGAGCCGAGCGGCTCTGGCGGCCTTGGCGGCGGCTCTGGCGTCGTCGGCCGCGGCCGTGGCCCTCGGGGCCCGGGCGGGCCGGCCGTCCGACCGTCCGGAGCCGTCCCCGCCGCCGTCCCCGCCGTGTGCGATGCTGCCGCCCTCCCTCAGGTATCGGCCCTCGCCGTGCCTCGTACGACTCTCGCCCCGCTCCACACTGTCCCCGTCCGGCGGATGACCGCCATAGCCCGGCGCGAGCCGGCCCCGCTCTCGAGCGCACCGGCCCTCACCCCGCGCGACCCCGTTCCCGCCCCGCCTCGCGATGCGTGGCCCGCGGGTCGCGCCCTGTCTTGCTCCACAGCACCAACCTAGGTCGATCCGGGCGGCGAATCGGCCATCGGACACGCCCGGGGGCGGACCTTGGCCAGGTGTTCGACGGGGCGCCGGGGCCGGGGCCGGCACGCCGTAGACTGGTGGATCGGCCCGTGCATCCGCGTCATCTGCACCGAAGATCGAAGAAGGACCGGGCCCCAGCCCCGCCCCAGAAGTCCTCTCACGTACGGGAAGTCGCAACGTGTCGCTCACGATCGGAATCGTCGGTCTGCCGAATGTCGGCAAGTCGACCCTGTTCAACGCCCTGACCAAGAACGACGTGCTGGCGGCCAACTACCCGTTCGCCACGATCGAGCCCAACGTCGGCGTGGTCGGTGTCCCCGACGAGCGTCTCACCAAGCTGGCCGAGATCTTCTCCTCCCAGCGCGTCCTCCCGGCGACCGTGGACTTCGTCGACATCGCCGGCATCGTGCGGGGCGCCTCCGAGGGCGAGGGCCTGGGCAACAAGTTCCTCGCGAACATCCGTGAGTCCGACGCGATCTGCCAGGTCATCCGGGCCTTCAAGGACGAGAACGTCGTGCACGTCGACGGCAAGGTCTCGCCGAAGGACGACATCGAGACGATCAACACCGAGCTGATCCTCGCGGACCTCCAGACCATCGAGAAGGTCCTGCCCCGCCTCCAGAAGGAGTCGCGGATCAAGAAGGACATCGCGCCGAAGGTGAAGGCCGTCGAGGAGGCCAAGGAGATCCTGGAGAAGGGCGACACGCTGTTCTCCGCGGGCATCGTCCAGGGCTCCGGCAACGAGGAGCTCCTGCACGACCTGCACCTGCTGACGACCAAGCCGTTCCTCTACGTCTTCAACGTCGACGAGGACGAGCTGGTCGACGAGGACTTCAAGAACGAGCAGCGCGCCCTGGTCGCCCCCGCCGAGGCGATCTTCCTGAACGCCAAGCTGGAGGCGGACCTCGCGGAGCTGGACGAGGCGGACGCGATGGAGCTGCTGGAGTCCGTCGGCGCCGAGGAGCCCGGCCTCGCCACCCTCGCCCGCGTCGGCTTCGACACCCTCGGCCTGCAGACCTACCTGACGGCCGGCCCCAAGGAGTCCCGCGCCTGGACGATCAAGAAGGGCGCCACCGCCCCCGAGGCGGCCGGCGTCATCCACACCGACTTCCAGAAGGGCTTCATCAAGGCCGAGGTCATCTCCTTCGCCGACCTGGTGGAAACCGGCTCGGTGGCCGAGGCCCGCGCCAAGGGGAAGGCGCGGATGGAGGGCAAGGACTACGTCATGCAGGACGGGGACGTGGTGGAGTTCCGCTTCAACGTCTAGCGGGCGGCATATCGCCACGTCGGTGATCTGGCAAACATGCAGGTCAGATAGGGTCCGACTCTTCGGGGTCGGGCCCTTCGTCTTTTCCCGTGCTGGGATGGTGCTGGGATAGCTGACCCCTCGTCACCTGTCATCACCTCTACTCATCCCTACCGTGCTGGGATCGTGCTGGGATGGGATGAGGAGCTCGTGCTGGGTTTCGGGCAGGGATCTCCCGATGCGACAGGCGGGCGGGTGGGGCTCCATCCGCACGACTTCTTCACGACTCCGGGCCCCGCAGATTCGATCCGTGGCGCTTTTCCTACTCGTTTGACACACTCGAGGTATGGGTGAGACGACGTACAGCATCGGGGAAGGCCCGGCGACGCGGGTGAGCCTGTCGCTGCCGGAGGGGACCGCGGAGGCGATCCGGGCTCGGGTGGGCAAGCGGGAGTTCTCCGCGTTCATCGCCGAGGCGGTCGAGCGTGAGCTGCGCGGGCAGATCCTGGACGAGTACCTGGCGGACTACGAGAGCCGCAAGGGGCCGGTCTCCGAGCCGGCTCGTCAGCGTGCGCGGCAGGTCTTCGACGAGGTGTTCGCCGAGGAGGCCGAGTGGCCCGCCGCAGGCTGAGTCACGAGGGGACGCTGGTCCTCGACAGTGAGGGGCTCTCGAAGCTGCTCGCCGACGACGAGCAGGTGGTGGCTCTGATCGCTGAGGCGCGCTCGCGCGGCATGGAGGTCGTGATCAGCGCGCTCACCATCATCGAAGCCGTCCACGCCCGTACGAACAAGTCCCGCCTGAACTGGGTGCTTTCCGGGCTGCGGGTCGTCCCGGTCGGTGACGAGGAGGCGAGGGCGGCCTCGAAGTTGCTGATGAATGCCGGGTTGCACGGACACAAGTACGCGATCGATGCGGCCGTCGCCGAGGCCGCGCTGCGACAGCACCGCCCCGTGGTCATGCTGACTTCCGATATTGACGACATGGCCAAGCTGTGCGGCGATCGGGTCCGGCTCGTGGGGGTGTGATTTCCACTGGTCCGCTTTCTGCCTTTCGGTGGATCGCCGGTTTCGGTAACCGACGATCCACCGCTAGGCAAGGCGTGCTGGTCGGGTGAGCCTGCTAGCGAAGGTGAAGCCCGTCACCGGCAAGAAGGCCAGTGCGCAAACGACCGGACTGCGCGTGGGCCCGGTGTGCTGGGATGGTGCTGGGATGACTTTGCATTTCCGCAGGTCAGACGGGTTGTGGTGGAGTTCCGCTTCAACGTGTGATCAGGCCCGTTGCCGCCGTCGCGGCAAGTACGCCGACCATGCGGACCGGAAGGGGCCGGACTCGGGTGAGTCCGGCCCCTTCCGTTTCATCGCTCACTGCTGATCCGAACGCGCCGAAGGGGCTGCCGCCGACGGCGCCGACACCGTGTCCGGTGTCCCGCGTCCGGGGCCAGGGACAAGGAGGCGGTCACAGGACGGATCGCGAACGCGGCTCGTACCGGTCGTGGCGGCCGGGGCGACCACCCGGCGGTGGCTGTCGGACCGGGGGTGGCAGGATGCGGGGACGCGGTGAGAGGGGCGAGAGGGGCGGGGCGCGATGGGGCGGAGCGAGCGGGAGGCGGTGGCCCGGGGCAGGCGGCTGTTCGAGGCGGCGCAGGCCGTCGTCGACGACCACGCGCGCGCCGTCGAGGCCGTCCGCGCCGCCCTGGAACCGATCCATGACGACCTGGCCCGCACCGAGCTCGACGCCATCCCGGTCGCCCGGCTGAAGGACCTCACCGAGGGCAGGCTGCGCCTCGGCGAGGTGGAGAAGGGCGGGTTCCGCACGGTCGGGCAGGTCCTGGACGCCGGTTCCTACCGGCTGCGCCAACTGCCCGGCGTCGGACAGCAGACGGCCGACCAGACGGTTGCCGCCGCCCGGCGGATCGCCGACGCCGTGCGCGAGACCGTCGCCGTCCACATCGACGTGGACCGGCCGGAGCCCCGCACCACCGCACTGGTCGTCGCGCTCAACGTCCTGGTGGAGGCGGGCCCCGAGGCACGCCGCGCCCTCGACACCGCCGGCCCGCTCACCGAGCGGCTCGGGCCGCCGCTGGCCGACGCGGCGCCGACGTCCGGGCGGGTGCGCATGCTGCTCGCGGGCCGGGCCGGCCGGGAACGCGCGCTGACGGCCCTGGCCGAGGTCCGCGCCCTCACCGAACAGGCCGACCGGGACGAGGTGCCGCGACTGCTCGCGCAGGCCTCCGTCGACCTGCTGCGTCACCCGGATTCCGAGGTGGCCGCCCTGGTCGACTTCGAGCTCCGTTCCGCCGAGTACTACGGCCTGCTCGCCGAACTCTCGGGCCGCGCCCCCGATCCCGCGGCGGCGGAGGGCTTCCTGCCCGACGAGGTGGCCGAGCGGGTCAGGACCCAGACGCTCGATGACACCCACCGCCGCGTCTCACTGCGCGGCTACCAGTCCTTCGGCACCCGCTTCGCGCTCGCCCAGCGCCGGGTGATCCTCGGCGACGAGATGGGACTCGGCAAGACGATCCAGGCCATCGCCGCGCTCGCGCACCTCGCCGGGGAGGGCCAGAGCCACTTCCTGGTCGTCTGCCCGGCCAGCGTGCTCATCAACTGGACCCGGGAGATCGAGAAGCGCAGCGCCCTGCGCGTGACGCCGCTGCACGGCCCCGACCGGCAGGAGGCGTTCGCCGACTGGAAGGGGCGCGGCGGCGTCGCGGTCACCACCTTCGACGCCCTGCGCGGCTTCCCGGTGCCGGGCGGCGGCGAACTGGGCCTGCTCGTCGTGGACGAGGCGCACTTCGTGAAGAACCCGCGGACCCGCCGCGCCATGGCCGTCTCCGAGTGGGCGGAGCACTGCGACCGGGTGCTGTTCCTGACCGGTACGCCCATGGAGAACCGGGTCGAGGAGTTCCGGAGCCTGGTGCGGATCCTCCAGCCCGAGCTGGCCGAGAGCGTCGACGAGCACGACGGTGTGGCGGGCTCCAAGGCGTTCCGCAAGGCGGTCGCCCCGGTCTATCTGCGCCGCAACCAGCAGGACGTCCTCACCGAACTCCCCGCGCTCCAGCACACGGACGAGTGGGAGGAGCCCAGCGCGCAGGACGAGGAGGCGTACCGCGAGGCCGTGCGCGCCGGCAACTTCATGGCCATGCGCAGGGCGGCGTACGCCCGGCCGGATCGGTCGGCGAAGCTGGACAGGCTGCGCGAGATCGCCGCCGAGGCCGCCGAGAACGGCCTCAAGGTCGTCGTGTTCTCGGCCTTCCGCGACGTCCTGCAAGTCGCCCGGAACGCCCTCGCCGACGGCACGGTGCCGGCAGCGGAGGCGACCGACACCGACGAGGCACCCCAGAAGCCGGCAACAGCCCCACGGCCGGGCCCGCATGGACAGGACGGCCCGGATGGACAGGACGGCCCGGACCGACCCGACGGCCCGGACCGACCCGACGGCCCGGACCGACCCGAAGGTCCGGACCGACCCGAAGGTCCGGACGAGCGCGTCGGCTCGGACGGACGCGAGGGCTCGGACGGACGCGTCGACCTGCACAAGCCCGGCGGGCAGAACGAACGCGGCGGGCGGCACGAGCGCGCAGGTGTGACCGGCCGTGACCGGGCGGCGAACCGGCGGCAGGTCTTCGGCCCCATCTCCGGCAGCGTGCCGCCCGCCCGCCGCCAGCAGCTCGTGGACGACTTCGCCGCCGCGCCCGGCCACGCCGTCCTGCTCGCGCAGATCGAGGCCGGTGGTGTGGGCCTCAACATGCAGGCCGCCTCCGTCGTCATCCTCTGCGAGCCACAGCTCAAGCCCACCGTCGAACACCAGGCGGTCGCCCGTGCCCACCGCATGGGCCAGGTCCGCTCGGTCCAGGTGCACCGCCTGCTCAGCACCGGCGGAGTGGACGAACGGCTGGTGCGGATGCTGGAGAACAAGTCCCGCCTGTTCGACGCCTACGCCCGCCGCAGCGCGGTCGCCGAGGCCACCCCGGACGCCGTCGACATCTCGGACGTCTCCCTGGCCCGCCGCATCGTCGAGGAGGAGCAGGCCAGGCTGGGCACGACACCGGCCACGCCCGCACCCGCGCCGGAACGGGCCTGACCCGAGAACGCCGTACCGGGTACGGCCGTACGGCTCACGACCCGCCCGCCACCCGCCGGCACACCTCCGCATAGGCCCGAACGAGAGGCCGCCGGGCGTCCTGCCGTCGCCACGCCAGCGCGTACCGGCTCGGCGCGAGCCCTCGCACCGGGCGCGTCACCACCCCGCCCAGGGTGATCAGCGGAGCGTTGCCCGTGGCCACCAGGCACACCCCCAGCCCCGCGACCAGCGCCTCGTACGTCTCCTCGGTGCCCGCGATCTCCGCCCCGATGCGCGGCGCACGCCCGCCCCGTTCCTCCAGGGCCAGCCAGTAGTCACGCAACGGCCCCGCGCCGGCCGGCAGGGCGAGGAACGGCTCGTCCATCAGGTCCGTGAAGTCGATCTCCGCGCGGGAGGCGAGGCGGTGGGTCTGCGGAAGGGCGACCAGCCGGGGCTCCTCCGCGACGACCGTCCAGCCGTAGCGGCCGGCGTCCGGCAGCGGCAGCCAGACGAAGGCGATGTCCGCGTCGCCGTCGGCCAGTCCGGCGGTGGGGTCCTCCCAGCTCACCTGACGCAGCCGCAGGACGATGTCCGGGTGGGTGGCCGTGAACCGGGAGCGGATCGCGGGCAGCAGACCGCCCCGGCCGGGACTGGTGCTCATGCCCACGACGAGCGTGCCGCGTGCGGCGGCCCGGGCGGCCTCCAGCGCCGCCGACCCCTCCGACCAGGCGTCCAGCACCCGCCGGGCGTGCGGCAGCAGCGCCGCGCCCGCCGCGGTGAGCGTCACGCCCTGCGGATCGCGGCGGAACAGCTCCACGCCGAGCTGCCGCTCCAGCGCGCGCACCTGCTTGCTGAGCGCGGGCTGGGAGACGTACAGCCGTTCGGCCGCGCGGGTGAAATGCAGCTCCTCGGCCACCGCCACGAAGTAGCGCAGGTCCCGTACATGAACATCCATCGCCATAACCATCGGTTATCAGCATGGGTCTTGGACGGGCAACCGCATCCGGAAGCAGGGTGGTCCGTGCAAGCCCCGACGAACGGATGCGACGAGGAGCTGTCATGAACAAGGTGTGGCTGATCACGGGCGCGAGCAGCGGTTTCGGCCGTGCTCTCGCCGAAGCCGCCCTCGCCGAGGGCGATGTCGTGGTGGGCGCGGTACGCCGCCCGGAGGGGCTGGACGATCTCGTGGCCGCCCACCCCGATCAGGTGGAGGCGCTGCGGCTGGACGTCGGTGACACGGGGGCCGCCGAGGCCGCCGTCCGGGATGTGATCGCCCGGCACGGCCGGATCGACGTCCTGGTCAACAACGCGGGCCGTACCCACGTCGGCGCCTTCGAGGAGACCACCGAGCGGGAGCTGCGGGAGCTGTTCGAGGTGCATGTCTTCGGACCGGCCGCCCTCACCCGGGCCGTGCTGCCGCACATGCGGGAGCGGAGGTCGGGGGCGATCGTGCAGATGAGCAGCATGGGCGGGCAGATGTCCTTCGCGGGCTTCTCGGCGTACAGCGGCACCAAGTTCGCGCTGGAGGGCCTGTCCGAGGGGCTCGCGGACGAGGTCGCCGAGTTCGGCATCAAGGTGCTGATCGTCGAGCCGGGCTCCTTCCGGACCTCGCTGTTCAGGGCCGGGCGGGCCGGCACCAGCACGGACAGCGGCCGGTACGCCAAGGTGAGCCGGACCCGCGGCTTCGTCTCCGGCGGCGACGGCACTCAGCCCGGCGACCCGGCGAAGGCGGCGGCCCTCATCCTCGCCGCCCTCACGTCCGAGCACACCCCGCTGCGGCTGCCGTTGGGCGACGACGGAGTGGACGCGGTCCTCGGCCATCTCGACCAGGTCCGCACGGATGTCGCGGCCTGGGAGAAGCGGGCCCGGGCGACCGCCTTCGACGAGTGACGGGTGCGGCGGCGGCCGTGACCCGTCGGCCGTGAACGCCCTCCGGACGGCCCGACCGATCCGGAGGGCCGGTCGAGTTCGCCGTGCAGGGCCCTTGTGTAATTCCTGTGGAGCCCTCAATCTTTCGGCTGGTGCACAGGTGCGATACGGGAATTTGACATGTTCCTGACCAAATTCAGGTTCCGTTCCCTCTCGCCCCGTGCTCCCCCCACCGACGCACCACCGATTGAGGAGGACCCCTCAGATGGCAGTGATGCGTAACTCCCGCAGAGACAGCAGGCGAAGACTCGCCGCCCTCAGCCTCACGGCCACCGCGGCGCTCGCCGCGAGCCTTGTCTCCGCGCTCCCCGCGGCGGCCGCCCCCGAGGGCCGCGTCCAGTACGCCGGGGCGGCCAACGCCGTCGCCGACAGCTACATCGTGACGCTCAGGGCCGACCACGCCCGCTCCGGCTCCCAAGCGGGACGCGCCCTCGTCGAGCGGTACGGCGCCGGCATCGAGCGGACGTACAAGAAGGCCCTGAACGGCTACGCGATCGAGGCCTCCGCGACCGAGGCGAAGCGGCTCGCCGCCGACCCGGCGGTCGCCTCCGTCGTGCAGAACCGCACGTTCAGCATCGACGCGACCCAGACCAACCCGCCCTCCTGGGGCCTGGACCGCATCGACCAGAAGAACCTGCCGCTGAACAGCTCCTACACCTACCCGGACGCGGCCGGGCAGGGCGTGACCGCGTACGTCATCGACACCGGCGTGCGCATCACCCACAGCGACTTCGGCGGCCGCGCCTCCTACGGCTACGACGCCATCGACAACGACAACACCGCCCAGGACGGCAACGGCCACGGCACGCACGTCGCCGGCACGGTCGCGGGCAACGCCTACGGTGTCGCCAAGAAGGCCAAGGTCGTCGGCGTCCGGGTGCTGAACAACTCCGGCTCCGGTACGACCGCGCAGGTCGTCGCCGGCATCGACTGGGTCGCCCAGAACGCGGTCAAGCCGGCCGTCGCCAACATGTCCCTCGGCGGCGGCGCCGACACCGCCCTCGACACGGCCGTACGCAACGCCATCGCCTCCGGCGTCACCTTCGCCGTCGCGGCCGGCAACGAGTCGACCAACGCCTCCACCAGGTCCCCCGCACGCGTCACCGAGGCCATCACGGTCGGCGCGACGACCTCGACCGACGCCAAGGCGAGCTACTCCAACTACGGCTCGGTGCTCGACCTGTTCGCGCCGGGTTCGTCCATCACCTCGGCCTGGAACTCCGGCGACTCGGCGACCAACACCATCTCCGGTACGTCGATGGCGACCCCGCACGTAGCGGGCGCGGCGGCGATCTACCTCGGCGCCAACCCCTCGTCCACCCCGGCGCAGGTCTCCTCGGCGCTGACGTCCGCCGCCACCACCGGCGTCGTCACCAGCCCGGGCACCGGCTCGCCCAACCGGCTGCTGTACGTCGGCGGCGGCACGACCACCCCGCCCGGCCCGCGCTTCGAGAACACCGGCGACTACGCCATCGCCGACAACTCCACCGTCGAGTCCCCGGTGACGGTCTCCGGCGTCTCCGGCAACGCCCCCTCGGCCCTGGCCGTCGAGGTGCACATCGTGCACACCTACATCGGCGACCTCCAGGTCCAGCTCATCGCCCCGGACGGTACGGCGTACACGCTGAAGTCGTACGGCACGGGCGGCAGTTCGGACAACATCAACACCACGTACTCGGTGAACGCCTCGTCGGAGGCGGCCAACGGCACGTGGAAGCTTCGCGTGAGTGACAACGCGAACCTGGACACCGGGCGGATCGACGCCTGGGCGCTGCAGTTCTAGACGGTTCGCCGCGCGGCTCGGGCCGCGATGCGCCGTCGGCCCTCTGACGCGCCGTCGTGGCTGGTCGCGCAGTTCCCCGCGCCCCTCGGGGTGTGACCGGACCGGTGTTCAGCAGTTCTCCTCGTCCTCGCGGTACGGCTCAGGGTCACTGACCCGGCCGGCCGCGAGGACGAGCCGTGTGTGGAGATGCGGGGCGAGGAAGCCGAAGGGGCGGCGGTCGAGGGTGGCCACGCCGAAGCCCTCGACCGCCGCCGCCTCGAAGCCGCGCCCGCCGCCCCGGGCCCTGGCCGGCCGCCCGGCCCCTTCGATGCGGAGGGGAAGGCCGCCGATCCCGGGGACGTGCCCGGGCAACTGCCCCGGCATCGCCGTCGTGAGCGCGAACACCTCGTGACGGTGGAGGAGATCCGCCCGCCAGGGCCGGCCTCCGGCACCGAGGGCCACTCGTGGAAGGGCCGCGGCCACTTCGTTCGCGACGCCGGCGCCGGGTCCGGCCCCCGCATCGTGGCCATCACGCCGCGCAACTCCCGCGCCGCGCCCCGCGTTCCCCGCTTACCATTCGCCCAGTCGTACGCCCGTTCCCACCGCCTGAACCAGGAGCACGGTACCCGTGTCCATACCTCCGCCTCCCGGACCTCACCAGCCGCAAGGGTCCCCGGAGCAGGCCCAAGGGCCGTCCGCGCAGGGGCCGTACGCACCACCGCCGTCGCCGTACGGCCAGGGCGCACCCGGTGCCCCGGGGCCGTACGGGTACCAGCCCTACGGCGCCTACGGCCCGTACGGCCGCCCCGTGCCCGTCAACGGCGTCGCCATCGGTGCCCTCGTCCTCGGCATCCTCTGCTTCGTGCCGGCCGTGGGTCTGGTGCTGGGGCTGATCGCGCTGGCGCAGATCAAGAAGAAGGGCGAGCGCGGCAAGGGCATGGCGATCGCCGGTTCCGTCCTGTCCTGCGTCGGACTCGTGCTGTGGGCACTGGCGCTGGCCACGGGCGGCGCCTCCGACTTCTGGGACGGCTTCAGGGACGCCGCGAGAGGCGAGGGCACCGCCTACTCGCTCGTCAAGGGCGACTGTTTCGACTCGCCGACGGGCAACCTGGAGGGGGACGCGTATGACATCGACGAGGTCCCCTGCTCCGTCCCGCACGACGGCGAGGTCTTCGCGGTCGTCTCGCTGCCGGGCGGCGACTACCCCGGCGACGAGGAGGTCAGCAGCACCGCCGACGACAAGTGCTACGCCCTGCGCGACGGTTACGCCATGGACAGCTGGGCCGTGCCGGACGACGCGGACGTGTACTACTTCATCCCCTCCCGGCAGAGCTGGCGACTCGGCGACCGCGAGATCACCTGCCTGTTCGGCAGCACCGAGAAGAACGGCAAGCTGACCGGCTCCCTGCGCAGCGACCCCACGACCCTCGATGTGGACCAGACCGTCTTCCTCTCCGCGACCAACGCCGTCGACACGGCCCTGTACGAGGAGCCCGAGGAGTACCCCGAGGAGGACCTGGCCGCCAACCGGGCCTGGGCGAAGGACGTCCACGCCGTCCTCGGCGAACAGATCGAGGGGCTGCGCGGGCACAGCTGGGGGCCGGACACCGAGCGGCCGCTCGCCGACCTGATCGACGAGATGGAGGACGCCCGCAAGGAGTGGGCGAAGGCGGCCGCGGCGAAGGACGTGGACACGTACTACGCGCACTACGACAACGGGTACGAATACGTCGACGGCCCCACGACGGTCACCGCGCGCGAGGCTCTGGGCCTGGACACCACCGTACCGACGTACGAGGACGACTCCTCCGGCGGTGGCGAGAGCACCGGTGCCGGCGGTCTCGATGTGTGAACCGAGGTGTGGGCGTGGCTATAGCGGGGAGAAAGTGCCTGCGTAAAGCCCTCGCAGGGCACAAGTCATCACATCGAGTGATTCTCTGGCCTTTGCTTGCGTGAGACAACTCATGGTTGCCAGGCTGTTGCTGTCTGTACAACCTGATGGGAGCGGCCAGTGACTTTCGGTGAGCAGCCGGCGTACCTGCGCGTCGCGGGTGATCTCCGCAAGAAGATCGTCGACGGTTCACTGCCACCGCACACCCGCCTCCCGTCACAGGCCAGGATCCGCGAGGAGTACGGCGTCTCGGACACCGTCGCGCTGGAGGCCCGCAAGGTGCTGATGGCCGAGGGCCTGGTCGAGGGCCGCTCCGGTTCCGGGACGTATGTCCGGGAGCGGCCCGTGCCCCGTAGGGTCGCCCGCTCCGGCTTCCGCCCGCCGAACGGCGCGACGCCCTTCCGCCAGGAGCAGGCCGACGGCGAGACGCGCGGCACCTGGGAGTCCAGGAGCGAGCAGGCCGAGGCCAGCGTCGCCGTCGCCGAGCGGCTCGGCATCCGGCCCGGCGACCGCGTGATGTGCACGCGCTATCTCTTCCGGGACGCCGGCGAGGCGATGATGCTGTCGACCTCCTGGGAGCCCCTGGCCGTCACCGGCCGCACTCCCGTGATGCTGCCGGAGGAGGGCCCGCTCGGCGGCATGGGTGTCGTCGAGCGCATGGCCGCCATCGACGTCGTCGTGGACAACGTGACCGAGGAGGTGGGCGCGCGCCCCGGCCTCGCGGAGGAGTTGCTCGCGCTGGGCGGCGTCCCGGGCCACGTGGTCCTCGTCATCCAGCGCACGTACTACGCGTCGGGCCGTCCGGTGGAGACGGCGGACGTGGTCATCCCCGCCGATCGTTACCGGGTTTCGTACCACCTTCCGGTGAAGTAGCGCGCGTGTTCGTGAGGTAGCGCACACCTTCACCGCAGTTGCCGCCGCCAGAGCCTCAACTCCCGCCCCATCCGAGGCCGTTGGAATCTGGCCGTTCTCGCAGGTCGTCACGGGCGTGCGCGGCATGCCCGCGATCGGAAGCACCGAGGTCCCCGCACGGCGCGTTCGATGCCGTGCGCCCCCTACGACTTGGCTGGTTGCGTACCTCTTTGTGAAAAGGCGTATTCGCTGCGTAAAGGTTAGGCGTAGGCTCGGGCATATGCGGATTGCGGTTTCCTTAGCGGGCGGGGCACGGCACACGCCGCGAGCAGCACTCGGGCGGCGGGGGGCGGGAGCGAGCGGCCGGTCGAGGGCGGGAAGGAGCGGTGGGGCGCGATGAACGACAGCACGATCACTCTTCCCTGGCTGGTCGTCCGGCAGGACGACAACGGCAACCGCTATCGCGTGGGCCGATACGCGACCCGGGCCGAGGCCCAGAAGATCGCGGACAGCCTCGACAGCCGGGGCCACAAGCAGCTGTACTGGGTCGAGCGGATCGCGCAGAACGGCGACAGCGCGGACAACTGACTCCCCCTGAGCTCCCGTAGGCTCCGGCGCATGACGGAACGGATCGTGGTCGGTGCCGCCCTGCTGGACGGAGAGCGTCTGCTCGCCGCGCGGCGCAGCGCGCCCGAGGAACTCGCCGGGCGCTGGGAGTTGCCCGGCGGCAAGGTCGAACCCGGCGAGACGCCCGAGGCGGCGCTCGTGCGCGAGTTGCGGGAAGAACTCGGCGTGGACGCCGAGGTGATCGAGCGAGTACCGGGGGCGTGGCCCCTGAAACCCCCCTATGTGCTGCATGTGTGGACGGCCCGGCTGCTCCCCGGAACGGGTGAACCCAAGGCTCTGGAGGACCACGACGAACTGCGCTGGCTGGGTCCGGGGGAACTCTGGGACGTGGACTGGCTGGACCAGGACGTCCCCGCCGTCCGCGAGGTGTCGGCACGGCTCCGGTTCTGAGGAGCTTTACCGGAATCCTGACGTGTCCTCCACGTTTCGCGCGGTACCGCCCCATGAATATCGGGTATGTGGTCATTAACCCTGCGAAACCGGACATGGGTGAATCCGTTGGCCTGGGAAGTGATCGGCGTGATCGACACCGAAGGCGACTGCGCCGAGTGGAGCTTTCCCGCGGAGGCGGGTGCCGTGCGGGCCGCGCGTGTCGCCGTTCGGGACAGGCTGCGCGAGTGGGAGCTGGACAGTCTCGCCGATGTCGCCGCGCTGCTGGTCAGCGAACTCGTGACCAACTCCCTGCGGCATGCCACGGGCCCCATCGGCGTACGCCTGGTACGCCCCGCCCGCCTCGGCGACACCCTGCTGGTCGAGGTCTCCGACCCCCTCCCGGACCCGCCACGCGAACGCGTCGCCCATCTCGAGGACGAGAGCGGCCGCGGACTTCAGCTCGTGGCGCACTCCTCGCGCCGCTGGGGCACCAGACCCGCGCGGGACGCGGGCAAGACGGTCTGGTTCGAGCTCGCGGTGCCGGAGTGACGCGGCGCGTTCCGCGAGGTGTTCCCGGGCTCTGTACAACCCGTCAGTAGACGTCCATGACGGTGTACGCCGCCCCTCACCCTGTCGAACGAATGGTTCAGGCCAGTGGCAGTTGGAGAACCGGGTGGTTCGACTGCGTGTCCGCTGGTTAGAAGTCTGGAAGTGTTTCTGCGGCCGGGACCGAAAACCATCGGGACCGTGCTGTGATCGTGAACACCGTGTTGTGCGGGGCCGTAGTGCTGGATACTGCGGGCAGCCGCCGCCGGTGACCGGTGCCGGACGCGGTGAGCTGGAGGGGACGGTTCGCGTGAGCGAGATACCAGCGAAGGCCACGAGGTCCGAGGACCCGTCGGAGGGCGCGAGGACGAGGGCCGCGGGGCAGCGGTCCGACGGCACACGAGCCTCGCAAGCCCCTCAGGACACACGGGCCCCTCAGGACTCACGAGTCGCGGGTGACGGACAGGACTCCGGCGACGGGGCGAACTCCCGTGACGCGCAAGCCTCCAGCGACGAGCAGGCTTCCGGCGACGCCGGCGACTCCGACCCGGTGTTCCCGTTCGACGAGCCCCGGCCCGGCGACCCGGTCTGGCAGAGCAGCCCGCCCGGCTCGATCTACGACTACATCAAGGTCGCGTCCTTCTCCATCGGCCCCGACGGCCTGGTCGACCAGTGGAGTCTGCGGGCCGAGCAGATCTTCGGCATCCCCGCCGAGCGCGCCGTCGGCATGGACCCCATCGAGGCGTTCGTCGACGCCGACCTGCGCGAGCAGGGCCAGCGCAAGATGGCGGAGATCCTGGACGGGCGGGAGTGGACCGGCGTGGTCCCCTTCCGGATGCCCGACGAGGCCGACGGCCGGCCCGGCCCGGACGGCCTCGCCGAGGTGTACGTCATGCCGACGCGGACCGAGGACGGCGAGAAGGCCGCCGTGTGCATCGTCGTGGACGTGCGCACCCTGCGCCGGATGGAGACCGACCTCGCCGCCTCGCAGGCGATTTTCGGTCAATCTCCTTTCGGCTTCCTGCTGATCGACCCCGATCTACGGGTGCGCCGCGCCAACCAGAGGTTCGCCTCGCTGTTCGGCGGCACCCCCGACGAACACCGGGGCCGGGGCGTCCACGACTACCTGTCGCGGCCCGAGGCCGAGCGCGTCTCGGCCACCCTGCGCCGCGTCCTGGAGAGCGGCGACTCCATCACCGACATGCACGTCACCGGGTTCGTGCCGGGCTCCGACGAGCGTCGCCACTGGTCCATCAACCTGTACCGGGTGCACAGCGGCAGCGGCCGCCCCATCGGCATCGCCTGGCTCGGAATCGACATCACCGCCCGCCGTGCCGCCGCCCGCGAGGCCGCCGCCGCCCGGCGCAATCTCGCCCTGCTGAACGAGGCCGGCGCCCGCATAGGCAACTCCCTCGACCTGGAGACCACGGCCCGCGAACTCCTCGACGTCGTCGTCCCCGGCTTCTGCGACCTGGCCACCGTCGACCTCTACCAAGGGCTGCTGGCGGGCGACGAGGCGCCGCCCGGCCTCGCCGACGGCAGCGCGGAGCTGCGCCGGGTCGCCTTCGCCAGCGCCGTCTCCGACGCGCCCTTCGTCGGCGGCGGCGTGCCCGTAGCGGTCGGCGCCGTCCACCACTACCCCTTCAACTCGCCCTGCGCGGACGCCCTGCGCACCGCCCGGCCGCAGTACGTGCCCGGCGAGGAAGGGGGGCTCGTCCAGTCCACGCTCGCCGTGCCGATGGTCGCCCACGACACGGTCGTAGGACTGGCGCAGTTCGCGCGCACCAAGGGCAGCGAGCCGTTCGGCGACCGCGACCGGGACCTGGCGGTCGAACTCGCCGCGCGTGCCGCGGTCTGCATCGACAACGCGCGGCTGTACCGGCGCGAGCACGAGCGGGCGCTGATACTGCAGCGGTCGCTGCTGCCGCCGGGGGACCCGGTCGCCTCGGGCCTGGACATCGCGTGCCGCTATCTGCCCGGCGACTCCTCGTCGGACCGGCCCAGCGAGGTGGGCGGCGACTGGTTCGACGTCATCGAACTGCCGGGCCACCGCACGGCGTTGGTCGTCGGTGACGTGATGGGACGCGGGCTGCGCGCGGCCGTCGCGATGGGCGAACTGCGCTCCGCCGTCCGCACGCTGGCCCTGCTGGACCTCGAACCCGCCGAGGTCCTCTCCGCCCTGGACGAGATCGCCCGCGGCCTCGGCGCACCCGGCGGTGTCCAGCAGGCCACCCGCGCCGCCCGCCGGCCCCGCGAGGCGGACCTGTCCGAGGTGTACCTCGCGACCTGTGTGTACGCCGTCTACGACTCCGTCACGCGTCGCTGCACCTTCGCCAACGCCGGCCATCTGCCGCCGGTCCTCGTCGAGCCCGGCGAGGCGGCGCTGATGCTCGACGTGCCGCCGGGGATGCCGCTCGGCGTCGGCGGGGAGCCGTTCGAGGAGGTCGAGGTCGAACTGCCGGAGGGCGCGCTGCTGGCGCTCTACACGGATGGACTCGTGGAGTCCCGCGACCATCCCCTGGACGAGGGCCTCCAGGCGTTCGTCGGCGCGCTGACCGACCCCTCCCGCCCGTTGGAGGACGTCTGCGACCACGTCCTCAACACCCTGGACACCCACCACGGCGAGGACGACATCGCGTTGCTGATGGCACGTGTCCAGGGCCTGCCCGCCGGGTCGGTCGGCGACTGGACCCTGCCGCGCGAGCCGCGCAGCGTGGGGCGGGCCCGCGAGTACGCCCGCGGCCAGCTGCTGTCCTGGGACCTCGAACCCCTCGTCGACACCACGGAACTCCTCGTCAGCGAACTGGTCACCAACGCGCTGCGCTACGGCGAGGGCGAGATCAGACTGCGGCTCCTGCTGGACCGCACCCTGGTCTGCGAGGTCTGGGACTCCGGCCTGGTCCAGCCCCGCCGCCGCCGCGCCCGCGACACGGACGAGGGCGGCCGGGGCCTGCAGCTGGTCGGCCTCCTCAGCGCGGCCTGGGGCTCCCGCCGCACCCCGCGCGGCAAGACGGTCTGGTTCGAACTCCCCCTGCCGGACGGCGAGAACGGCCTCACGGACCCGGCGGAGGCACTGCTGAGCCTGTTCTGAGGCGGCGCCCGCGCGGGGTGCGTGCGGCGGTCGTGGACGCCGGGAGGGCCCCGGGCGGGGCGTGGCCTGTTCGGCCGCCAGGAGGGCCGGCCGGGCGCTGCGGCCGAGGGGGCCGGCAGGGCCGGCCGGGCTGTCGGGTGATCCTGTCCGGTCGCCGCCCGACCCGGGCGTCGACGGCGTCTTCCGTGGCAGGCGGTGGCGCAGCCAGCCGGCGTCGTCGGCGGCGACGTCCACGGTGGCCGCGTGGTGGCTCAGGCGGCCGGGGGCGGGCGGCGGGTCCGGGTGTGGGGGCCGCCGAAGCTGGGGGGCGGGCCGCCGGGGGATTCGGTCGACAGCAGGAGGCCGCCCAGGACCGCTCCGGTGAGGCCGCTGATGTCATGGCCGGTGCCGCCGACGGGATGGCCGAAGAGACGGATGTCCTGTTCGGCCACTTCGCGTGCCTGCCGGGCCAGGGTGTCGGCCGAGACGAGGTCGGCGAGTTCCTCACGCGGCCCCCGCCCGGCCGGCGCCGGCACCGGGGGAACGAGCAGTCGCCGTGCCTCGGCCAGCAGGGTGCGGGCCTCGCCGCCCACCGCGGCCCGATGCGTCGCGACGACGTCGTCCGCGCCGCTCACCGCACTGCGCGCGCAGACCACCGCGGCCGCCGGTATCACCCCGGCCCGCCCCGCGGCGAGGGGCGCGACGCCCCGCACGATCCGCCGCAACAGGTCGAGCGGGTCGTACGGGCGCCCGGAGGCCAGCTGCTCACGCACGCCCGCCAGGGTGGCGTCCGCGTGGGCGACCCGGGAGCGCAGCTCGCCGGGCGGGACATCGGCGTACGGGTCGCCCACCCCCGCCGGCACCGGCTCGCGCGCCCCCGCGATCTCCACCTCGCCGCCGGTCAGCGCGGCCGGAACCATCGCCGCGGCCGTCGAGAGCTCCCCGGCGAGCCGTTCGACACCGTCGACGAAGACGCCCGCCTGCGCGATGGCGCCCTCGGCGGCACGCAGCCGGCCCCCGGCACGCTCGTTGTCGCCCGAGTCGGCCGACTGACGGGCGTGGTTGAGCTGGGTCGTGGCGAACACCAGCCGGTCCTTGGCCTGTTCGACATGGCCCGCGACGGCGGCGGACACGGAGGGGGCGTACCGCGCGCCGAGCTCGCCCAGCACCGTGCCGGCGCCCCCGGTCCGCCAGGTCAGCTCACGGAACCGGCCCTCGGCGACGACCAGGGCCTGCCCCAGCCCCCCGCCCAGGCCCTCCTCCAGCCCCCGCGACTGATCGAACGCGGCGGCCTGCCCGTCCAGCAGCCGCCCCACCTCCTCGCACCGCCCGACGATCCCCGCCAGCGCGTGCCGACGGGCCGCGGCCTCCTCCGGCACCCCGCTCTCGTACTGCCACCGCATCCGGAACGCCACCGCCAACTCGCCCCGCGCGTCCCGCAGAACCCGCACGAAGGGCTCCACATGCTCGGCGTCCCGCGCCCCGAACCGCCCCTCGACGAACCCCAGCTCCTCCTCGCTGACCCGCACCGAGTCGTCGGCCTCGACCAGCGCGGCCCGCGCCCGCTCGTCGAGCTCGCCGGCGGGCGGCTCAGCGGCCCGGACCGGTGCCCCGCCGGGAGTCGTACGGTCCCGCGCCCGCCGCCGACGCCGCAGGAACCCGTATCCCGCGAGGATCCCGGCCGCGACCACGGCGACCACGGGCAGTACGAAGTCGGCGGCGGAGGTGTCCTCGGCCTGCGCGTCGCCCGCGCTCTCCCGCTGCTCCGGCGCACCGGCGACGGGCCGGTGCGACCCGCCCGCAACCGCACCCCCACCACTGATCGTCATGCCGGGCAACACCAGCCACACCACCCCGACCAGACCGCCCACCACGGCGTGCGCCACCCGCACCGATATGTGCGAGCGCCCGCGTCGCGGCCGGCCCCGGATCAAGGATGACGTCACATTTCGGAGCGTATGAGCAGCAATGCCCCCGCGCGACCGGGATGCGGCCAGGGTGGTGTGGAGGGACACAGGGCGACGGATGAGGGGACCCGGCGATGGACCGACAGGGCAGTGAGCACCCACCCACCCACACCGACACCGACACCGACACCGACACCGACACCGACACCGACTCCGACTCCGCCCCCGACGCCGAGACCGAGGAGCAGGAGCGCTCGGCCGAGGACGAGGGCGGGGGACAGGGCGAGGGCGTGGGCCGGGGCGAGAGGGACGGCGGAGGTGAAGCCGGAGCCCGGGAGGACACCGGACGCCGTATCCGCCGCCGTCGCCTCCTGCGCCGCACCGCCCTCGCCCTCGTGCTGCTCCTCGTCCTGCCCGTCCTCGGCGCGGCCCTCGCCCTGCGCCTCAACTACACCGGCGACCCGGCGGACGGCACCCGCACCAGGAACCGGGACGCCATCTGGCTCGGCCACGCCTGGGTCGACGGCCGCAAGAAGGACGCCGACGTCGAAGCCCTGGCCCGCCGCCTGCACGGCACCGGCATCCGTGACCTCTACGTCCACGCCGGCCCCCTCGAACACGACGGGACCCTTCCCGCCTCGGCGTACCCCAGGGCCCGGTGGCTCATAGCGGCGGTGCACCGTGAGATCCCCGCCGTCCGGGTCCAGGCATGGCTCGGCGACAAACTCGCGACCGAGGACGACGACGGCCTGCGCCTGAGCCGCCCGGCGACCCGCGCGGCGGTCGTCGAGTCCACCCGCCGGATCCTCACCACGGGCTTCGACGGAGCCCACTTCGACCTCGAACCCCTCCACTCCGGGGACCGGGACTACCTCACCCTCCTCGACGCCCTGCACGAGCTCACCCGCGCCCACGACGCCCCGCTCTCCGTCGCCGCCCACCAGATCGACCCGCTGCCGGCCCTGCACTCCGTCGCCGGCGCGCTGACCGGGCACCCCAAGTGGTGGTCGCAGGAGTTCTTCGGCGAGGTGGCCCGACGCGTCGACCAGATCGCCGTGATGTCGTACGACACCGCCATGCCGCTGGAGAGCCTGTACGGCGGTTATGTCGCCCAGCAGACCTCACTCGCCCTGGAGGTCACGCCGCCCGGCACCGACCTGCTCATGGGCCTGCCGTTCTTCCACGACAACACGGTCGGTCACCGGGCGGCGGCCGAGACCGTCCCCGCCGCCGTCCGCGGCGTCCGCCTGGGCCTCTCCCGCACGGACGCGGGCCGGACGCGCTTCGGCGTCGCCCTCTACGTCGACTTCGCGGCGACAGAGAGCGACTGGACGGCGTACGAGGAGGGCTGGGTCCGCTGAGGGAGCAGGCGCTCACTCCGCCGAGGAGCGCCTCCTGATCTTCGAGCCCAGCCACACGAGCGGGTCGTACTTGCGGTCCACGGCCCGTTCCTTCAGCGGGATCAGCGCGTTGTCGGTGATCTTGATGCCCTCGGGGCAGACCTCCGTGCAGCACTTGGTGATGTTGCAGTAGCCGAGGCCGTGCTCGTCCTGGGCGGTCTTCTTGCGGTCCAGGCCGCTCTCGCCCGCCGCGTCCAGCGGATGCATGTCCAGTTCGGCGACCCGCATCAGGAAGCGCGGGCCCGCGAACGCCGGTTTGTTCTCCTCGTGGTCACGCACCACATGGCAGGTGTCCTGGCACAGGAAGCACTCGATGCACTTGCGGAACTCCTGCGAGCGGTCGACGTCCTCCTGCATCATCCGGTACTCGCCGGGGCCGAGGTCCTCCGGCGGCACGAAGGCCGGGACCTGACGTGCCTTCTCGTAGTTGAAGCCGACGTTCGTGACCAGGTCCCGGACGACGGGGAAGGCACGCAGCGGGGTGACGGTGATCGTCTCCTCGCGGGTGAACACCGACATCCGGGTCATGCACAGCAGCCGCGGCCGCCCGTTGATCTCGGCGGAACACGAACCGCACTTGCCCGCCTTGCAGTTCCAGCGGACGGCGAGATCGGGCGCCTGGGTGGCCTGGAGGCGGTGGATGATGTCGAGGACCACCTCGCCGTCGTTCACCTCGACCTCGAAGTCCTCCAGGCCGCCGCCCTGCACATCGCCCCGCCACACCTTGAAGCGGGCCTCGTAGCTGCTCACTGGTAGAGCTCCTCCTCGGCGAGGTACTTGACCAGCTCCTCCTTGTCGAAGAGAGCCAGCAGGTCCTGGCGGACGGGTTCGGTGGTCTCACGGACGAGATCGATCTGGCCGCGCTCGGGGTCGGTGGCCGCGAGGCCGCCCGTCGGGTCGGCCAGGTGGCACAGCAGGTTGATGTTGCGCCACTTGCGGTCCATCGTCGGATGGTCCTCGCGGGTGTGGCCGCCGCGCGACTCCGTGCGCTCCAGCGCGGCCCGCGCCACGCACTCGCTGACCAGCAGCATGTTGCGCAGGTCGAGCGCGAGGTGCCAGCCCGGGTTGAACTGCCGGTGCCCCTCGACGCCGGCCCTGCGGGCCCGTACGCGCAGCTCGGCGAGCTTCTCCAGCGCCCGCTCCATCTCGCCCTCGCGGCGGATGATGCCGACGAGGTCGTTCATCGTCTGCTGGAGTTCCTGGTGCAGGGTGTACGGGTTCTCCGGCGGGCGGCCGTCGTCCTCGGACCCGGGCGGACCCTCCGCCGAGAACGGGCGCAGCGCCTCCGCGGCCGAGGTGTCGATCTCCAGGTCGCTGATCGCGGGGCGCTCGAAGGCCCGTGCCGCCGCGTGCTCGGCGGCGTGCCAGCCCGCCCGGCGGCCGAACACCAGCAGATCGGACAGGGAGTTCCCGCCGAGCCGGTTCGAGCCGTGCATGCCGCCGGCCACCTCGCCGGCCGCGAACAGCCCCGGCACCCCACGTGCCGCCGCCGTGTCCGAGTCGACGGCGATGCCGCCCATGACGTAGTGGCAGGTCGGCCCGACCTCCATCGCCTCGGCCGTGATGTCCACGTCCGCCAGCTCCTTGAACTGGTGGTACATGGACGGCAGCCGGCGCCGGATGACGTCCGCCGGCATACGGGTCGACACGTCCAGGAAGACCCCGCCGTGCGGGGAGCCGCGGCCCGCCTTCACCTCGGCGTTGATGGCCCGTGCCACCTCGTCACGGGGGAGCAGTTCGGGGGGCCGGCGGTTGTTGTCCGGGTCCTCGTACCAGCGGTCGCCCTCCTCCTCCGACTCGGCGTACTTCTCCTTGAAGACGTCGGGGATGTAGTCGAACATGAACCGCTTGCCCTCGGAGTTGCGCAGCACCCCTCCGTCGCCACGCACCGACTCCGTGACCAGGATCCCCTTCACCGACGGCGGCCAGACCATGCCCGTCGGGTGGAACTGCACGAACTCCATGTTCAGCAGCGGAGCCCCGGCGAGCAGCGCCAGCGCGTGGCCGTCGCCCGTGTACTCCCAGGAGTTCGACGTCACCTTGAAGGACTTGCCGATCCCGCCGGTCGCGATGACCACGGACGGGGCCTCCAGGACGAAGAAGCGGCCCGTCTCGCGCTCGTAGGCGAAGACCCCGGAGACCCGGCTGCCGTCCTTCAGGATCCTCGTGACCGTGCACTCCTGGTAGACCTTCAGCCGGGACTCGTAGTCCCCGGTCTCCTGCTTGTCCTCCTGCTGCAACGCCACGATCTTCTGCTGCAGCGTGCGGATCAGCTCCAGGCCGGTGCGGTCACCGACGTGCGCCAGACGCGGGTACTCGTGCCCGCCGAAGTTGCGCTGCGAGATCCGGCCGTCCTTCGTCCGGTCGAAGAGCGCGCCCCAGGTCTCCAGCTCCCAGACCCGGTCCGGCGCCTCCTGCGCGTGCAGCTCGGCCATCCGCCACTGGTTGAGGAACTTGCCGCCGCGCATGGTGTCGCGGAAGTGGACCTGCCAGTTGTCGTGCTCGTTGGCGTTGGCCATGGCCGCCGCGATGCCGCCCTCGGCCATCACGGTGTGCGCCTTGCCGAACAGCGACTTGCAGATCACGGCCGTACGGGCGCCTCGCTCCCGTGCCTCGATCGCCGCCCGGAGGCCCGCGCCCCCCGCGCCGATCACGACGACGTCCCACTCCTGCCGTTCGACCACGGACATCTGTTCAGTCCCCACTCACGATTAGAAGAAGCGCGGATCGTCGAAGACCCCGGACGCGACGAGATAGACGTAGAAGTCGGCGAGCGCCACGCTCAGCAGCGACGCCCACGCCAGCTGCATGTGGCGGGCGTTGAGCTTCCCGATCCACTGCCACATGCGGTAGCGCACGGGGTGCTTGGAGAAGTGCTTGAGCTTGCCGCCGACGATGTGCCGGCAGGAGTGACAGGACAGGGTGTAGGCCCAGATCAGCGCGATGTTGGCGAGGAAGACGAGGGTGCCGAGGCCCATGTGGCCCCACTCGTAGTTCTCGTCGCGGAAGGCGAGCACCGTGTCGTACGACAGGATCCCGGCGACCAGGAGCGCGGCGTAGAAGAAGTACCGGTGGATGTTCTGCAGGATCAGCGGGAAGCGGGTCTCACCGGAGTACTTCTTGTGCGGCTCCGCCACCGCGCAGGCCGGGGGCGACATCCAGAAGCCGCGGTAGTAGGCCTTGCGGTAGTAGTAGCAGGTCAGGCGGAAGCCGAGCGGGAAGATCAGGATGATGATCGCGGGGGAGATGCCCCACCAGCTCCCGAAGAGGTCCCAGTTCGGCCCGGCGTGCATGGGCTCGCAGTTCTCCGCCAGACAGGGCGAGTAGAACGGGGAGACGTACGGCGCCGCGTAGTAGTCCGCGTTGGCGAAGGCCCGCCAGGTCGAGTACACGATGAACGCCAGCAGACCGGCCGCGGTGGCGGCCGGGGCCAGCCACCAGCGGTCGGTCCGCAGGTGCGGGGCGGTGATCGCGGCGCGCGTTCCGGTTCGAACGCCGCCGCTGTTCAGATGGGGTTCCGTACCAGTGGCCAATGCATGACTCCGGTCGGGTCAGGGGGTGGGATCAGGGGGCGCGGCGGTCCCGGGCGCCGAGACCCTCGTCATCCGTGTCGATCCACAGAGAGTCGTCGTACGGCGTGTCGGGGATGGAGACCAGCTCCGGCCTGCGCTGCGCGGCCGGGGACGCGGCGGATTCCCGCAGCAGCGCCACGCTCTCGCGCAGGTGGTCGGCGTCGGCGCGCACACGGCGCATCTCCAGCCCGCCGGTGCCCAGCTGCTGCTCGAGGCGGCCCACGGACCGGGCCAGGTCGTCGAGGCAGCGCTGGACAGTTGTCAGGTCGTCTTGCACGGACATGACGTGACCTCACTTCCGTGGGCCCTTCGGCCCTGGGTGGCAACGTTCATGCGCCTGCGAGTGTTGCGCGTCACACCTGTCGCTGTGAAGGCATGTGCAGCGATTGGCGGATTGCACGCCTCCGACGCGCGCTCGCACGCGCTCTGTGTACGCCGGTGAGCCGAAGGGGCGAGAAGGGGGTGCCTTACTCCGGACGGGTGGGCTTACCCGCCCCCGTCGCCGTGTCGTCTCCGCCTGGCGAACCCTTTCCTCTTCAGTGGGGGGCCGTAGATCTGATCAACTCCAAAATACCGCCAAACGTGATCAGAACGCACTAATTGTCACCGGCGGGAGCTGCTCCACGGAGGTACCAGAGATGTCCCACGACGGCATCGCCACCCGCTCGGTCATGCGCTCGGTCGCCTTCCTCGGCGTGAGCGCGCTCGCGGTCTCCGTACTCGCCGGGTGCAGCGACCCCGACCCGGCCGGCAAGCCGCTCGCCGGTCAGGACATCGCCCCGGCCGCCCGGGCCGAGGTCGCCGACGGCGGCACGCTGCGCTGGGCCGTGGACGCCGTACCGGAGACGCTGAACACCTTCCAGTCGGACGCCGACGCCACCACGACCCGGATCGCGCAGGCCACGCTGCCGTCGATGTTCCGGTTCGACGCCGCCGGGCGCCCGGAGCGCAATCCGGCCTATCTGGAGTCGGCCAAGGTCGTCGAGACCGAGCCCAAGCAGGTCGTCCTGTACAAGCTCAACCAGCAGGCCGTCTGGAGCGACGGACGGGAGATCGGCGCCGCCGACTTCGCCGCCCAGTGGCGGGCCCTGTCCGGCAAGGACAGCGCCTACTGGACCGCCCGCAACGCGGGCTACGACCGCATCGAGAAGATCCAGCGCGGCGACAACGACCTGGAGGTCCGGGTCACCTTCGGGCAGCCCTACGCGGACTGGCGGTCGCTGTTCTCGCCGCTGTACCCGAAGGAGGTCATGGGCACGCCGGACGCCTTCAACGACGGGGCGCGGCGCAAGCTCAAGGTCAGCGCCGGACCGTTCACCGTGAAGAAGATCGACCGCAAGGGCGACCAGGTCCGGCTCACCCGCAATCCGCGCTGGTGGGGCGAGCCCGCCAAGCTGAACGAGATCGTGCTGCGGGCCGTGCCGCGCGACCAGCGGGCGGCCGAGCTCGCCGCCGGGGAGCTGGACCTGGCCGAGGTCGACCCGGCCGCGGCCAAGCGCATCGCCCTCGCCGCCCCGCCGCGCCCGCAGTCACCGTCGGCCGGCGCCTCCGGCACCCCGCTGATGGGCCCGGAACGGGGCCCGCTGACCCCCACGCAGAAGCGCGACAAGGCGCGGTTCCGGGGCTTCGAGGTACGCAAGTCGCTGGAGCCGGCGTACACCCAGCTCGCCCTCAACGGCGGCGAGGGTCCGCTCACGGACGAGCGGGTGCGGCGCGGAGTGGCCCGCGCGCTGGACCGCGAGGAGCTCGCGAAGCTCGTCCTCTCCCCGCTCGGGCTGCCCGCCGAGCCGGTCGGCAGCCATCTCGCGCTGTCCGGCCAGGCCGCCTACGCCGACAACAGCGGGGCGATCGGCGGCCAGGACACGGCCGAGGCCCAGGCGCTGCTCGCGGACGCGGGCTGGGTGCAGGGCGGTCCGGTCAAGGAGGAGAAGAAGGGGGAGAAGGCCGCGGGGAGCGAGGCGGACAAGCCCGCGAAGGGCTCCGAGGCCGGGAAGACCGAGAAGGGCTCCGAGGCCGAGAAGACCGAGAAGGCCGAGAAGTCGGAGAAGGACTCCAGGAAGGACTCCGAGAAGGAGTCCGGCAAGAAGGACTCCGGCAAGGACTCCGACGGCGAGGACGACGGGACGTACATCGTCGGGGAGGACAACAAGGGGGACGGCGACGAGGGCCGCAAGGGCGAGCACCTCGCCCAGGACGGCAAGCAGTACGGCAGCAAGCAGCTCCAGCAGGGCGGGGTGCCCGGCGCCTACGCCCCGCAGGGCACCGCGGCCCCGGCGGGCGCGGCGGTGCGGCCGCTGGCGAAGGACGGCAAGGCGCTGACGCTGCGGTTCGTGGTCCCGGCCGGTGAGGGCTCGCAGTCGCTGCGCACGGTCGCCGACCGGATCTCGGTCATGCTGGAGCGCGTCGGCATCCGTACCGTGATCAGCAAGGTCTCGGACGAGAGCTACTTCAAGGACCACATCGCCTCCGGCCAGTACGACCTCGCCCTCTACTCCTGGCCGACCTCCGCCTACCCGGCGACCGACGCCCGCCCGATCTACGCCAAGCCGGTCCCGGCCGCCGACGGCTCCCTGAACGTCGAGCAGAACTACACCCGCGTCGGCACCGACCAGGTGGACCAGCTCTTCGACCAGGCCATCGCCACGCTGGACGAGTCCGAGTCCCGCTCCCTGATCCGCAAGGCCGACTCCCGCATCTGGGCGGCGGCCGGCTCGATCCCCCTCTACCAGCGCCCCCAGCTCACCGCGGCCAGGACGAACATCGCCAACGCGGGCGCCTTCGGCTTCGGAACGCCGGTGTACGAGGACATGGGCTTCCTGAAGAAGGGATCGGGTGCCCCGGCGCCCGGCATCAACAGGTGACGGACAGCTCCCTCGCGACCGGGTGCGGACGGATCGTCGCTGGTCGCACCCCTGGTGGCACCGCACATCGGCACCGCGGCCGACCCCTTGGGGGTCGGCCCGGCGAGCCCCGGTGGCGGAGGGCACGTACCATGGGGTGAGGCCGTGGCGTGTCAAGCCCGGCAGGCCCGCGTCACACGGACGTACGCAGCAGGGCCTTCTCACCACTTGGGAGTACGCCGCACTATGGCCACGCGCCACGACATCCGCAACGTCGCTATCGTCGCCCACGTCGACCACGGCAAGACGACTCTTGTCGACGCCATGCTGAAGCAGGCCGGTGCCTTCGCAGCGCACGCCGCCGAGTCGCTCGACGACCGCATGATGGACTCGAACGACCTGGAGCGTGAGAAGGGCATCACGATCCTGGCCAAGAACACGGCCGTGAAGTACCACCCGAAGGATGGCGGCGACGTCATCACCATCAACATCATCGACACCCCGGGCCACGCCGACTTCGGTGGCGAGGTCGAGCGTGGTCTGTCGATGGTGGACGCGGTGGTGCTGCTGGTCGACGCCTCCGAGGGCCCGCTGCCGCAGACCCGCTTCGTGCTGCGCAAGGCGCTCCAGGCCCGCCTGCCCGTCATCCTGTGCATCAACAAGACGGACCGCCCCGACTCGCGCATCGACGAGGTCGTGAACGAGGCGTACGACCTCTTCCTCGACCTCGACGCCGACGAGGACCAGATCGAGTTCCCGATCGTCTACGCCTGTGCGCGTGACGGTGTGGCCTCGCTGACCAAGCCCGAGGACGGCACGGTCCCGCAGGACAGCGACAGCCTGGAGCCGTTCTTCTCCACGATCCTGTCCCACGTCCCGGCTCCGGAGTACGACGAGGAGGCGCCGCTCCAGGCGCACGTCACCAACCTGGACGCCGACAACTTCCTCGGCCGTATCGCGCTGCTCCGCGTCGAGCAGGGCGAGCTGCGCAAGGGCCAGACCGTCACGTGGATCAAGCGCGACGGCTCCATGTCCAACGTGCGCATCACCGAGCTGCTGATGACCGAGGCCCTCACCCGCAAGCCCGCCGAGGTGGCCGGCCCGGGTGACATCTGCGCCGTCGCCGGTATCTCGGACATCATGATCGGCGAGACCCTCGCCGACACCGAGAACCCGATCCCGCTGCCGCTGATCACGGTCGACGAGCCGGCGATCTCGATGACCATCGGCACGAACACCTCGCCGCTGGTCGGCCGGGGCGGTACCGGCAAGGGCGCCGACAACAAGGCCGCGGTCAAGGACCGCAAGGTCACGGCCCGTCAGGTCAAGGACCGCCTGGACCGCGAGCTGATCGGTAACGTCTCCCTGCGCGTGCTCGACACCGAGCGTCCGGACGCCTGGGAGGTCCAGGGCCGTGGTGAGCTGGCGCTCGCCATCCTGGTCGAGCAGATGCGCCGCGAGGGCTTCGAGCTGACCATCGGCAAGCCGCAGGTCGTCACCAAGGACGTCGACGGCAAGGTCTACGAGCCGGTCGAGCGCATGACGATCGACGTGCCCGAGGAGCACATGGGTGCGGTCACGCAGCTCATGGGCGTCCGCAAGGGCCGCATGGACAACATGTCGAACCACGGTTCCGGCTGGGTCCGCATGGAGTTCGTGGTGCCGTCGCGCGGACTCATCGGCTTCCGTACCGAGTTCCTGACGCAGACCCGCGGCACGGGCATCGGCCACTCCATCCACGAGGGCCACGAGCCCTGGTTCGGGGCCCTGCAGACCCGTAACAACGGCTCCCTGGTCGCCGACCGCGCCGGTGCCGTCACCGCCTTCGCGATGACGAACCTCCAGGAGCGCGGTGTGCTGTTCACCGACCCGGGCACCGAGGTGTACGAGGGCATGATCGTCGGCGAGAACTCGCGCTCCGACGACATGGACGTCAACATCACCAAGGAGAAGAAGCTCACGAACATGCGGTCGTCCTCGGCCGACTCGTTCGAGGCGATCGTCCCGCCGCGCAAGCTCTCCCTGGAGCAGTCCCTGGAGTTCTGCCGCGATGACGAGTGCGTCGAGGTGACCCCGGAGGCCGTCCGCATCCGCAAGGTGAACCTGGACGCCCGCGAGCGCGCCCGCGCCGCGAGCCGCGCCAAGCACGGCTGATTCACGGACACTTGAGCCCGGGCTCCCCCTAATAGGGGGAGCCCGGGCTTTTTTGCAAGCCGTTTTTTCCTGGCCGAGAGTCGCCCCCATGTCCGAAATGCGGAGATCCTCGCACGATACCCATGTAACACGTCCGTTTCGCGGCCTTCTCCCCGCAAACAGTTTGTCCGGATTTTGGAAGATCTAGGCGTGAGCTGTGACTGAATTGAGATTTAAAGACGGTGGTCGGTAGTTGGCTCATGGCAGATAGTTAGCCGCAGCGCTCGGGTCAATGGGTCTCGCACTGTGGGGACGGTGCCGACTCACGAGCACAGGCGGTTGCCTGATCCTCCGTCAGGGGTGTCGGAGGGTGGGGCGAGCACCTCCTACGCGCGTCCGGCTGCGGACTTCCGTACGCCTCGCTTTGGCATACCCATACCAGCGAAACGGGCGAAACGTGACAAGTCGTATCGGTATTGAGGGTGGCGGGACCTCGGTCGTCGCGGACGGTGAACCACCGGCCGTGGTGAAGGCCGAGGACGAGGAGCTCGTGGGCCGGTCTCCCGGCCAGCTGATGTGGATCCGCTTCAGGCGCGACCGCACCGGCGTGATCTCGGCCTATGTCGTCCTCTTCTTCTTTCTGATCGGCCTGCTCGCCCCGGTCATCTCCTGGCTGTACGGCAAGAATCCGTACACGGTGTACGCCGACGAACGCCCCGAACTGTTCGACAGCGCGGGCGTGCCCGTGCAGCCCAACGGCGGCATCAGCGGCGAGTTCTGGTTCGGCCTCGAACCGGGCAACGGATACGACGTCTTCACCAAGTTGCTCTACGGCATCCGCACGTCGCTCGGCATCTCGGTCGCCGTCACCCTCGCGACCGTCCTCACCGGCATCGTCCTCGGCGTCACCGCCGGCTACCTCGGCGGCAAGACGGACTACTGGCTCAGCCGGATCATCGACTTCCTGCTCGCCTTCCCGGCCCAGCTGTTCTTCATCGCCAGCATGCCGGTGGTGGTCTCCCTGTTCGTCAGCCCGCGCGACGAGACCCCCGTCTACGTCCGGGTGGTCGCCCTGATCCTCGTGCAGTGGTTCCTGGGCTGGATGAGCCTCGGACGGATCCTCAGAGGCACCACACTCGCCCTGCGAGAACGGGAGTTCATCGACGCGGCCAAGGTCAGCGGGGCCCCGCCGTGGCGCATCATCCGCAAGGAGATCCTGCCGAACGTGGTCACGCCGATCCTCGTGCAGGGCACCTACATGCTCCCCAACTTCGTGACCGCCGAGGCGGGTCTGTCCTTCCTCGGCGTGGGCATCGTCGAACCGACGCCGGACTGGGGGCAGATGTTCTCCAAGGCGTCCACCGAACTCGTGATGCAGAACGACATCACCTACATGTTCTTCCCCGGCATCTCGATGATCATCTTCATCGTCGCGTTCAACCTGCTCGGGGATTCCGTCAGAGACGCCTTCGACCCCAAGACGGCGCGCTGACGCACTGGTTGGCACTTGGCACTTCCTTGGCACTGGTGACACACAGATGGGTGGGAACTGAGTGATGAGCAAGGGCGGACGCCGCGTATACGCGGCAATCTCGGTGCTCGCGGCCGGCGCACTGGTGCTGACCGGGTGCAGCGAGGGCGGCAGCAAGGGCGGCGGCAACGACAAGGAACAGAAGCAGAACGCCGAACGGCAGCAGGCTGCCATCAAGTTCGGGGACGAGGCGGCCTCCAAGGGACCCGCCGCGGAGGTGCCCGGAGCCAAGCCCGGCGGCACCATCTCGGTGCCCGCCCGCGACAGCTACGCCCACCTCGACCCCGCGCAGATCTATGTGCAGAACGAGATGGCCGTCGCGCAGCTGCTGCACAGAGGTCTCACCGGCTACAAGTCCACCAGCAACGACGGCAGCAAGCACGAGATCGTCGGCGACCTGGCCACGGACTCCGGTACCACCACCGACGGCGGCAAGACCTGGAAGTACACGCTCAAGGACGGCATCAAGTTCGAGGACGGTTCCCCGATCACCTCCGCGGACGTCCGGCACACCTTCGAGCGGCAGTTCGCGTCCTTCATCAACCAGGGTCCGCCGTACGTCCAGCAGTGGCTGGCCGACACCCCGGGCGCCGACTACCGCAAGCTGCTCCCGGACGGCCCGTACAAGGGCAAGCACTTCCCGGACAGCCTTCTCGAGACGCCGGACGAGAAGACCGTCGTCTTCAAGTTCAAGACCGCGCACCCCGAGCTGCCGTACGCGCTGGCCATGACGGGCTACGCGGTGGTGTCCGAGAAGGGCGACACCAAGGAGAAGTACGACAAGGCCCCGGTGGTCACCGGGCCGTACAAGATCGAGTCGTTCAAGTCCGGCAAGTCGATGGTGCTGGTGAAGAACACCAACTGGGACCCCGCGACCGACCCGATCCGCAATCAGTACGTCGACCGGTTCAACATCACCTTCAACCAGCAGTACGAGGACTCCACCAAGGCACTCGTCGCCGACAGCGGCGCCGATCAGACCTCCGTCAGCTGGCAGAACTCGGTCGACGCGGGCAACCTGTCCAAGGTCCTGCGCGACCCGAAGATGAAGTCCCGCACGGTGATCGGCTTCCAGCCCTACGTCGGCCAGGTCAACATCAACATGAGCCACCCGGCCATGAAGGACCTCAAGATCCGTCAGGCCATCGCGTACGCCCTGCCGGTCACACCGTTCGTGCGGGCCTACGGCGGCACCGACGCGATGGAGGTCGCGGGCGGCATCATCAGCCCGACCGTCACCGGTTACGACCCCGCCTTCGACCCGTTCGGCAAGAAGAAGAAGCCCGCCGGTGACCCGGCGAAGGCCAAGAAGCTCCTGGAGGAGGCCGGCAAGGTCGGCATGAAGCTGACCTTCGGCTACATCAACTCCCAGGAGGGCCAGCAGTACTCCACCGCCATGGCGGCCGGTCTGGAGAAGGCCGGCTTCGACGTCCAGCGCCAGGAGATCCCGGCCGAGACCTACTACGACCAGGTCAGCAAGCTGGACAACAACTACGACATCTTCCACACCGCGTGGGGCGCCGACTGGCCCTCCGCCTCGACCGTGATCCCGCCGCTGTACGACGGGCGCGTGATCGCCGAGGGCGCGCAGAACTACTCGCAGATCAACGACCCCAAGGTGAACAGCGAGATCGACCGCATCAACAAGATCACCGACCCCGCGAAGGCCGCGGCCGAGTGGGAGAAGCTCAACCAGTACCTGCTCACCGAGGTCGTCAACGTCGTACCGACCGCCTACTACAAGCAGATCCAGATCGCCGGATCCAAGATCGGCGGCCTCGTCTACGACGACGTCATCGCCGGCGTCGACCCGCGTCGCCTGTACGTCAAGTAACCCCGCCCGCCCGGCACCCGGCGCGTCCGTCCCGTGACGGCCGCGCCGGGTGCCGCCGGAGGGGCTCCAGAGCCCGCCGACGTCTGAGAGCTGCCTGCCATGCTGCGCTTTTTGGTCCGCCGGTCCCTCGGCGCCGTGATCATCCTCTTCCTGCTGAGCATCGTCGCGTTCCTGCTGTTCTTCGGGATGCCGCGCGACCCGGCGCTGCTGATGTGCGGCAAGACGTGCACCCCGGCGAACCTGGAGAACCTGCACCGGGTGCTCGGCCTCGACAAACCGATCCCCGAGCAGTACTGGATCTTCCTGACCAACCTCGTCATGGGCAGCGACGACTTCGCCCAGGGCCCCTGCCCCGCCCCCTGCTTCGGCTACTCGTACCACTCCAACGAGCAGGTCTGGGGCACCCTCATGGACCGGCTGCCCACCACCGTCTCCCTCACCCTCGGCGGGGCCGTCTGCTTCCTGATCGTCGGCCTCGGCACCGGCCTGATCGCCGCCTGGAAGCGCGGCACGCTCGTCGACAAGACCTTCACGGCGGGCGCGATGGTGATCAGCTCGATGCAGATCTACTTCCTCGGCCCGCTCGCCCTCGCGATCCTCGTCTACCAGACCCAGGTCTTCGACAAACCGGCCTACAACCCGCTGACCGAGAACCCGGCGGCCTGGTTCACGGGCCTGATCATCCCCTGGGTCGTCCTGTCCACGATCTTCGCCTCGCAGTACACCCGTATGTCCCGCTCGTCGATGATCGAGCAGCTCCAGGAGGAACACGTACGCACCGCCCGCGCCAAGGGCATGTCCCGGCGGTACGTCTTCTTCCGCTACGCCTGGCGAGGCTCGCTGATCCCCATCATCACCATCTTCGGCATCGACCTCGGCTCGCTGCTCGGCGGCGCCATCATCACCGAGTACACCTTCGGACTTCCCGGTCTCGGCCGGCTGGCGGTGGAGTCGGTGTTCTTCAGCGATCTGCCGCTCCTCTTGGGCGTGATGCTGTTCTCCGCCACCATGATTCTGCTGTGCAACATCGTCGTCGACGCCACGTACGCCTTCATCGACCCGCGTGTGCGGCTGGCCTAGGCCGCGCCGAGGAACTGGCTGAGGAGCACTGACGTGACCACTCTGACCAAGGAGGCCGGCGCCCCGGTCCCGTCCGGCGAGGGCGCGTTCCTCTCGGTGCGGGACCTGCACGTCAGCTTCCGGACCGAGGACGGCGTCGTACGGGCCGTGGACGGGCTCTCCTTCGACCTGCGGCGCGGCCGGACGCTGGGCATCGTGGGCGAGTCGGGCTCGGGGAAGTCGGTGACGAACCTGACCATCCTCGGCCTGCACAACCCGATGTTCACCACCGTCGAGGGCGAGATCCTGCTGGACGGCAAGGAGCTGACGACCGCCCGGGAGTCCGAGCTGGAGAAGCTGCGCGGCAACAAGGCCGCCATGATCTTCCAGGACCCGCTCACCGCGCTGTCGCCGTACTACACGGTGGGCCGGCAGATCGCCGAGCCGTACATGAAGCACATGCGCGTCTCCAAGAAGGCCGCCTGGGAGCGGGCCGTGGACATGTTGGGGAAGGTTGGCATCCCCAACCCGCGGCAGCGGGCGAAGGACTACCCGCACCAGTTCTCCGGCGGTATGCGCCAGCGCGCGATGATCGCCATGGCGCTGGTCTGCGACCCCGACCTGCTGATCGCCGACGAGCCGACCACCGCCCTGGACGTCACCGTGCAGGCGCAGATCCTGGACCTGCTGAAGGACCTCCAGCAGGAGTTCGGCTCGGCGATCATCTTCATCACCCATGACCTCGGGGTGATCGCCGACATGGCCGACGACATCATGGTGATGTACGCGGGCCGGGCGGTGGAGCGGGGCACGGTCGACGAGGTGCTGCGGGCGCCGCAGCACCCGTACACCTGGGGCCTGCTGAACTCCATGCCCCGGCTGGACTCCGACCCGGACACCCCGCTCGCGCCCATCCCGGGCACCCCGCCGTCGCTGCTGCGGCCGCCCTCCGGCTGCCGGTTCCATCCGCGCTGCACCTTCCGGGACCGGGTGGGCGGCACCCGCTGCGTCACCGAGGTCCCGCTGCTCGGCCCGGACCGCGCCTCGGCCTGCCATCTCACGGCGGACCAGAAGCGGACCATCTTCGTCGAGGAGATCAAGCCCCGACTCGGTTAACGCCCCCGATCAGCCACGTCTGAGGAGGACTACGGCTATGACAGAGGACCTCGTCCTCCCGGCTCCCCGCGAAGCCGCCACCGACGCGCCCGGCGAACCGCTGCTGGTGGTGGACAAGCTCGTCAAGCACTTCCCGGTCAAGGGCGGCTTCCCGATCCGCCGCACGGTCGGCCAGGTGCAGGCGGTGGACGGCATCGACCTGACCGTGCACGTCGGCGAGAGCTTCGGTCTGGTGGGGGAGTCGGGCTGCGGCAAGTCGACGACGGGCCGGCTGATCACCAAGCTGGTGGAGCCGACGAGCGGCAGGATCGCCTACCGCGGCCAGGACATCACGCATGCCACGCGCAGACAGCTGGCGCCGATCCGCTCCGAGATCCAGATGATCTTCCAGGACCCGTACTCCTCGCTGAACCCGCGGCAGACGGTCGGCAAGATCATCTCCGGTCCGATGGAGATCAACGGGATCGAGCCCTCGGGAGGCCGCGAGAAACGGGTCCGTGAGCTGCTGGAGATCGTCGGTCTGAACCCCGAGCACTTCAACCGCTTCCCGCACGAGTTCTCCGGCGGCCAGCGCCAGCGCATCGGAGTGGCACGGGCGTTGGCCCTGGAACCGAAGCTGATCGTGGCGGACGAGCCGGTCTCGGCGTTGGACGTCTCCATCCAGGCGCAGGTCGTCAACCTGCTCCAGAAGGTGCAGCAGGAACTCGGCATCGCGTTCCTGTTCATCGCCCACGACCTCGCTGTGGTCCGGCACTTCTCGCAGCGCGTGGCGGTCATGTACCTCGGCAAGGTCATCGAGGTCGGCGACCGCGACTCCATCTACACCCGGCCCCGGCACCCGTACACCCACGCCCTGCTGTCGGCGGTGCCCGAGGTGAACGTGGCCGGCGAGGAAGCGGCCCAGCGGGAGCGCATCCGGCTCGCCGGTGACGTGCCGTCCCCGATCTCCCCGCCCTCCGGCTGCCGCTTCCGCACCCGGTGCTGGAAGGCGCAGGACAAGTGCGCGACGGAGGAGCCTGCGCTGATCCAGATCTCCGGCAACCACAGCGGCCATCTGACGGCCTGCCACTTCCCGGAGGAGCCGACGATCGAGGCGCGCGACGAGGACATCGTCCTGGACCCGGCGCTGGCGGCGCTGGAGGAGGGGACGGACGGCGACTAGGGCCTGGCCTCGGCCACGGTGATGATCTCGGTGGCGGCCGGGGTGAGCGCGCCCCGCTCCCAGTCGCCGTACTGGTCGACGACCGTGAAGCCGGCCGCGTGCAGGAAGCGGTTCAGGCGGTCGGGGCCGAGGAAGCGCAGGGTGGTGCGGCTGACGCGGGGCCGATTCCAGGTGTCGCTGTCGAAGGTCTCCGTGAACGTCACACGGTCCCCGAGGACGGGCCGCTCCACCTCGTGCCAGACCCGTACGGCGCCCACTTCCGGGTCCGTCACCTCCCGGACCTGCTCGGGCGTCCAGCCCTCCCATGCCCGCGCCCTGGGGTTCCGGGTCTCGAACACGAACCGACCGCCCGGACGCAGGGCGCCGCGTACCGCCTCCAGGGCCGCGCGCAGCTCCTCGTCGCAGACCAGCACCTGGAAGACGTGGCCGGTCATCACGACGAGATCGAACTCCGCGGCCCAGTCCCGCGTCCGCAGATCCCCGAGCACCCACTCGACCGCGTCGGCACGCCGCCGGGCCTGTACGAGCATGGCGGCGGCGGGATCGAGCCCGACGAGCCGCCCACGGTGCCCGTCACCGCGGGCCCGCCGCAGCAACTGCCCCGTCCCGCACCCGACATCGAGCACGGCGTCGGCACGCATCACGAACCCGAGGTAGAAGTCGTCACCCGGCCCCCACGGGTTGAGGATGTCGTACAACGCGGCGAGCGAGAGATCCGCGAACGAACGATCGACCACGCGCGGAAGTCTGCCACACGAAAGTGCAACGCGAGGGAGAGGCGGGGGAGTTGCTGCATCACGTCGAGCTGTGGGTGCCGGATCTCGGGCGAGCGGTGCAGTCCTGGGGGTGGCTGCTGGAGCGGCTGGGCCACGAGCCCCACCAGACCTGGCCAACGGGCCGCAGCTGGCGCGCGGGGAAGACGTACGTCGTCGTCGAGCAGTCCCCGGCGATGACGACCGGCCACCACGACCGACTGCGCCCAGGGCTCAACCACCTGGCCTTCCACACCCCCGGTGACCGCGGCGACCTGGACGCGCTGGTCGCGGAGGCGTCCGAGCACGGTTGGCGGTTGCTCTTCCCGGACCGGCACCCGTACGCGGGCGGGCCGGAGCACTGTGCGGCGTATCTGGAGAACACGGACGCTTTCGAGGTGGAGTTGGTGGTGAGTAACGCCTGACGGGGTGTTCCCTATGATCGGTTGATGATTGAAGGCAGGCTTGTTCGGCTTCGGGCTCTGCGGTCCGGGGATCTTGATGATCATGTGCGCTGGCGGAACGATCCCGAGGTGGTGCACTGGGCCACCGGCGGGGATCCGTTGTTCGGGCCGGTCACGCGGGAGGCCGTGGCGGGGTTTCACGAGGCGCGGTTGCGGGACAACCCGCGCGGTGAGACCACGTTCACCGTGGAGGAGGTCGCCGACGGGCGGGCGATCGGGATGGCCGACTACCGGGACCTCGACCCGTTCACGGGACAGGCGACCGTCGGGATCACCATCGGCGAGCGCGACCGCTGGGGCGGCGGCTACGGCTCCGAGGCGCTGGAGCTGCTGGCGGGCCATCTGTTTGGCGCCTGTCGGCTCCGCAGGATCGAGCTGGAGACCTGGAGCGGCAACGAACGCGCGATGCGGGCCTTCCGCAGGGTCGGGTTCGTTGAGGAGGGGCGACGACGGGCCGCCGTCCGGGTGGGGGACCAGTGGTACGACGGCGTGCTGTTCGGGATGCTCCTCGAGGAGTGGACGGCGCGCACCAAGAGGACCTGAGCCGGGCGGGTGTCTCCGGTCAGCGGCGCAGGACCCGGCCCCGCAGCACGATCCGGCGAGGGTGTCGCAGGACCGCCGGTTCGCGTCGGGGGTCCGCGTCGTAGACCGTGACGTCGGCGAGGCCGCCCTCGGTCAGGCCCGGCAGGCCCAGGAAGTCCCGGGCCGTCCAACTCGCCGCGCCGACCGCCACGTCGGCGGGCAGCCCGGCGGCGATGAGGTGCGCCACCTCGGTGGCGACGTTGCCGAAGGGGGCGGAGTCGGTGCCGGCGAGGACGGTGACGCCGGCGTCATGGGCCTCGCGCACCCGGCGGATCATGGTCGCGTGGCCCTCGTGCCAGAGCCTGCCGCGCGGGTTGTCGATGATCTGGGGTGCCCGGCGGGCGAAGGCGGTGAGGGTGGGGACGTAGCTCGTCCCGTGCGCGGCCATCAGCTCCACGCACTCCTCGGGCATCGCCATCCCGTGCTCGATCGAATCGACCCCGGCGCGAGCGGCGTTGAGCACTCCGCGGGCCGACTGGCAGTGCGCGGCGACCCGTCCGCCCGCCGCGTGCACCGCGTCCACGACCGCCCGCAGGAGGTCGTACGGCACCGGGTCCGCCTCGAAGTCCCAGTCGCCCATGAGCTTGCACCAGCCGTCGTGTGCCTTCGCCTCGGCGACCGCGGCGGCGACGAGGTCGTCGGTCACCAGGTGGAAGTCGGCGTTCTTCGACAGCCCGGCCCACGCCAGCCAGCGTCCGGCCGTGATCATGCGGGGCGCGTCCGGGGCCTCGCGCAGGCTCTCGGGGATCTCCCCGAGCAGCCCCGGAAACCTCAGCGCCGTCGTCCCCGCGTCCCGGTGCGCGGCGATCTGCCCGGCGAACGCCTCCGGGTCCCAGCGCGGCTCGTTCTCGGACGGCGACCCCGGATGCGTGTGCACATCGACCAGCCCCGGCAGCAGAAACCCGCCGTCGGCCACCGTCACCGCCTCGACGGAAGGGCGCTCGAAGGTGATCCGGTCGCCGAGGATCCACAGGTCGCGGACGGTGTCGTCGGGCAGGAGGGTGCCGCGCAGATGAAGGGCCACCCGCCTCAACCTAGCCGAACGGCAAGGGAGTTGTCGTAGGGAAACGGGAGAGGGCCCGCGCCGGGGGAGGCGCGGGCCCTCGGCCCCTGGAACCGGACGTTCAAGGGCTCGGGTCAATGGGCCGGAGAATGTCCGTTCCGTGCTCGGCGACCGACGAAAAGGGGTGTGTCAGGCCGCCGGCTGGGGGTCCTTGGCGAGACGCGGCGCGGGCACCGTCTCGTCCGTCTCCGGGTAGTGGCAGGCGGTCAGGTGGCCCGGCTTGTTGCCCTCGACCTGGACCAGCGGCGGAGCCTCGCTCGCGCACTTGTCCGTCGCCTTCCAACAGCGGGTGCGGAAGCGGCAGCCGGAGGGCGGGTTGATGGGGGAGGGGACGTCGCCCTGGAGACGGATGCGCTCGCGAGGCGTGTCCTCGACGGTCGCCTCCGGCACGGCGGACAGCAGCGCCCGCGTGTACGGGTGGCGCGGGTTCTCGTACAGGTCGTCCCGGTCGGCGATCTCGACGATCTTGCCGAGGTACATGACCGCGACACGCTGCGAGAAGTGCCGTACGACGGCGAGGTCGTGGGCGATGAAGACGAACGCGATGCCGAGTTCCTGCTGGACCTTCTGGAGCAGGTTGACGACCTGTGCCTGGATGGAGACGTCCAGGGCGGAGACCGGCTCGTCCGCGACGATGAGCTTCGGCTCCAGGGCGAGCGCGCGGGCGACGCCGATGCGCTGGCGCTGGCCGCCGGAGAACTCGTGCGGGAACCGGTTGAAGTGCTCGGGGTTCAGGCCGACGATCTCCAGCAGCTCACGGACGCGCTTCTCGCGGCCGCCCGCCGGGTTGATGTCGTTGATCTCCATCGGGCCGGAGATGATCTTGCCGACCGTCTGGCGCGGGTTCAGCGACGCGTACGGGTCCTGGAAGATCATCTGGATCTCGGACCGGATCGGCGCCAGCTGCTTGCGGCCCGCGTGGGTGATGTCCTGGCCGCGGTAGGAGACCTTGCCGCCGGTCGGCTCCAGCAGCCGGGTGATCAGCCGGCCCGTCGTCGACTTGCCGCAGCCCGACTCGCCGACCAGACCGAGCGCCTCACCCTCGGCGACCTGGAAGTCGAGGCCGTCCACGGCCTTGACGGCACCGACCGTGCGTTTGATCGGGAAGCCGCCCTTGATGGGGAAGTGCTTGGTCAGACCGCTGACGTCCAGGAGCGGTTGCGCGTTGCTCATGATGGTGAAGTCCCGTCTCGTGTACGTCAGTCAGTGCCGGGATCCGGCGAAGTCGGCGAAGAGGTCCGTGCGCTGCTCCAGCGGCAGGTGGCAGGCGGAACCCCGGCCCTCCACCACGTCCAGCGCGGGCCGCTCAGTGGAGCACAGTCCGCCCGGGACCTTCTCGGCGAAGGTGCACCGCGGGTGGAAACGGCAGCCCGAGGGCGGGTTCAGCAGCGACGGCGGGGAACCCGGGATCGGCGAGAGCGGCACGTCGACCGGGCCGTCCAGGCTCGGCATGGAGCTCAGCAGGCCCAGCGTGTAGGGGTGCTGCGGCGTCGCCAGCACCTCCTTCTTGGTACCCCGCTCCACACAGCGGCCGCCGTACATCACCAGCACGTCGTCCGCGATGTCGGCGATGACACCGAGGTCGTGCGTGATGAAGACGATCGCCGTGCCGAACTCCTGCTGGAGGTCCTTGAGCAGGTCCATGATCTGGGCCTGGACCGTCACGTCGAGGGCCGTCGTCGGCTCGTCGGCGATCAGCAGCTCGGGGTCGCAGACCAGCGCCATCGCGATCATCGCGCGCTGGCGCATACCGCCGGAGAACTGGTGCGGATAGTCGTCCACCCGCATGTCCGGCTGCGGGATCCCGACCCGGCGCAGCATCTCGATCGCCCGCGCCCGGGCCTCCTTGCGGGAGGCACCGGTGTGCTTGCGGTACGTCTCACCGATCTGCGTGCCGATGGTGTGGTACGGCGACAGCGAGGCGAGCGCGTCCTGGAAGATCATGGACATCTTGTTGCCGCGCAGCCGCTCCATCTCCCGCTCGGAGGCGGTGAGCAGCTCCTTGCCGTCGAGCAGGATCTCGCCGTCGATCTTGGTGCGGAACGGGTCGTGCAGACCCAGGATCGTCAGGTTGGTGACGGACTTGCCGGATCCCGACTCACCCACGATGCCGAGCGTCTTGCCCTTGGCCAGGTCGAAGGAGAGCCCGTCGACGGCCTTGACGATGCCGTCCTCGGTGGAGAAGTGGACCTGAAGGTCCCTGACGGAGAGGAAGGGCTGCTGATCGGTGCTCGTCACGGGGACGCTCCTGGAGGGGTGATGCGAGGGGATTGCCCGGTGGGGCGGTGGGAGGGCTGCCGGTGGGTGGTCGGTGGCACGCCGGGGCGGTGGTCAGGCGAGCCGGATCCGCGGGTCGATGAGGGCGTAGACGGCGTCGACGATGATGTTGGCGAAGACGATCGCGCCGGCCGCCAGGAGGGTCACTCCGAGCAGCATCGGCAGGTCGCTCTGGTCGACGGACTTCACCGCGAGCCGGCCGATGCCCGGGAGGCTGAAGGTCGACTCCGTGATGATGGCGCCACCGATCAGTGTGCCCAGGTCGATGCCGAACACCGTGACGATGGGCCCCATCGCGCCGCGCCAGGCGAACCGGAAGAAGACGTTGGACCGGGACAGACCCTTGGCGCGGGCCGTACGGACGTAGTCCTCGCTGAGCTGCTCCACGAGCTGGGAGCGGGTCATACGGGTGTAGTTGGCCGTGAAGATGATCGCGAGGACCAGCCAGGGCAACAACAGTCCGGAGAACCAGGCGGCCGGGTTCTCGGTGAGCGGCGTCCACTGCGGCTGGTCGAGCCACCCCAGCTGCGCGACGAAGAAGAACATCGCGATGTAACCGACGAAGTAGATCTGGAGCGAGGAGCCGAGCAGCGAGGCCGAGCTGGCGAACTTGTCCAGGAACTTGCCCTGCTTGAGGGCCGCGATCATGCCGGCGCCGACACCGAGGATCAGGAAGACGACGGCCGCGCCGAAGGCGAGCGAGAGGGTCGTCGGCAGACGGTCCATGATCGTGCCGAAGACGGGCTCGTTGTTCGAGAAGGAGTACCCGAGGCACGGGGCGTCGCAGTGGCCCCAGGTGGTGTAGTCGCGTCCGACGAAGACGCCGACGAGCCACAGCCAGTACTGCACCGGGATCGGCTTGTCGATGCCCAGGTTCTGCCGGATCTGCGCCAGGTTCTCGGGCGTGCAGTTCTTGCCGCAGGACATCATCGCGGGGTCACGCGGCACGGCGTAGAAGAGCCAGAAGGTGATGGCGCTGATGATCAACAGAATGACCAGCGCGCCGGTGACTCGGCGGACAAGGAAGCGGAACATGAGGCGTGACTTTCCGGACGGGGCGCCGTCGCCGGGAGGAAGTAGAGGGGGGTGGGCCGCAGGGGCGGCCATACGGGATGGCCGCCCCCAAGGGGTCGTGCTCGCTTACTTCTTGGCGTAGAGCTTGGTGAGCGCGACGCAGGTGTTGCCGGCGTCCCAGAGCACGTTGCCGACCTTGGAGCCGTACAGGTAGTTCCGGATCTTGTGGTAGTCCGGGACGACCGCGGCGAGCTCCATGATCATCTTGTCGACGTTGCCCCAGGCCTTGTTGGCCTCCTCCACGTCCGCGATCTTGCCCGCGGCGTCGATGGCCTTGTTGACGCCCGGGTCGTTCAGCTGGGCGTAGTTGCTGCGGCCGTCGCCGATGTTCTTGCCGCTCCAGCAGGGGTAGAACTGCGAGTAGCCACCCGGCCAGTCCGGGCTCCAGCCCGCGGCGAACAGGTCGAAGTCGTTGTCGATCTTGCCGATCTGGGTGTAGAACGTCGACTTGTCGACCTGCTTGTTGACGACCGTGAAGCCGGCCTCTTCCAGCGCGTTCTTGATCGCGACGGCGGTCTTCACCGCGGTGTCCGACTGCTGGTAGGCGATGACCAGCTTCTGGCCGACCTTGCCGGCCTCCTTCAGCAGGGCCTTGGCCTTCTCGGGGTTGCCGCCCGGCTTCTTGTCCACGCCGTACAGGTCGAACTTGGTGTAACCGGGCGTCACCGGGGCGAAGATCGTGGTGGCGATCTCCTGGGACGCGGCACCGCCGCCGATGGTCTGGAGCTGCTGGTGCGGCCAGGCGTAGTTGATGGCCTGGCGGACCTTGACGTCCTTGATGCGGGTCGTGTTGATCGGCCAGTAGTAGGTGACCGTGTCGACCGCGGTGAGGACGCGCTTCTTGAGCTCGGCGTTGGTGAGGACCTGGGCGAGGCGCTCGGGGGCGACCTCGTTGAAGATCGGCACCGCGTACTGGTCGTTGCCCTGGTCCGCGATCCAGCGGTCGGTCGACGCCACCAGCTCGTAGCCGAACTGGAAGAGGAACTTGTCCGGGTAGGCGTTGCGGATCGGGTCCGTCTTCGGGTCCCAGTGCTCGTTGCGCACGAAGGTCATCGACTTGCCGATGCTACGGCTGTCGACCTTGTACGGGCCGCAGGAGAACGGCTTCTTGTCGTACTTCTCCTTGGTGTCCTGCTTCTTCGGCACCAGGGAGTAACCACGCATCGCGAGCGTGTAGTTGAAGTCGACGCGGGCTTCCTTGAGGCGGAAGGTGATGTTCTTGCCGTCGATCTCGATGGAGTCGAGGCTCTTGCCCTCGTAGGGGCCCTTGTACTTGTCGCCGCCCTCGAGGAAGTCCTGGACGTAACGCGGACCCTCAGTGACGAACGAGGCGAAGAGACGCTCGAAGGTGTGGCGGACGTCGTCCATGGAGAGGTCGGAGCCGTCCTCCCACTTGATGCCGTCCTTGATGGTGTACGTCCAGGTCTTGCCGCCGTCCTTCATGGTGCCGGCGTCGGTCGCGGCGTCGCCGACCAGGATCGCGTTGCCCTTGTCGTCCAGCTTGTAGCCGGTCAGACCACGCATGATCGGGACGGTGATGGCGCCCTCGGTCGAGACGTAGATCTGCGCCGGGTCCATGTGGTCCATGTCGAACTGCTGGAGCGAGTAGATCGTCCCGCCCTTGACCGCGCCCTTGACCTCGGGGGCGGGGCCGGTGGAGTCGGCCTTGGTGCCGACGGGGATCTCCGTGGTCTTGGAGCCCGTCACCTTCGGGGCCTTGTCCTGCGAGCCGCCCTCGCTGCCGCTGCTGCACGCGCTCAGCACCGAGGTGGACGCCGCGGCCACGCCGGTGGCGATCAGGAAGTTTCTACGCGAGAAGGACATCGCATCCTGCCTTGTTGGGTTGATGAGAGAGATCCGGCACCCGGCGACTTTGCCGTGGTCCTGAAAAGAGCCGGAGTCAGCGCTTGGACTTCGGGTCGAGTGCGTCACGCACCGAGTCACCGAGGAGGTTGAACGCGAGCACGAAGATCACCATGGACAGGCCCGGGAAGAGCATGAAGGTGAGGTCCTCGGTGTAGAACTGGGCGCCTCGCTGGATCATGACGCCCCAGTCCGGGGTCGGGTCGATCATGCCGACGCCGAGGAAGGCGAGACCCGCCTCCGCGGTCACAAAGGCCGGGAGCATCAGCGTGGACTGGATGATGATCGGCGTCCACAGGTTGGGCAGCAGCTCCTTGAAGACGATACGCCTCGGTGATGCGCCCGTGACCTTGGCGGCCTCGACGAACTCCCGCTCGCGCAGGCCGAGTACCTGGCCGCGCAGCAGTCGGGCGATGGACGCCCAGCCGAAGGCGGAGAGCACGATGATCAGGCCGGCGGCACGCAGCCAGGTCGGGATGTTCTCGTCAGGGGCGACGAAGAGCCCGTACACGACAGGCATGAAGGCGATGAAGAAGAGGGTGGACGGGAACGACAGAAGGATGTCGATGATCCGGCCCACGAGGTAGTCCGTCTTGCCGCCGAGATAGCCCGCGGTGACACCGATGATCACGCCGACGACGACGGTGAGCACGGTGGCTGCGAGGGCGATGCCCAGCGAGGTGCGGATCGCGTAGAGCAGGAAGGTGAAGACGTCGCGGCCGAGCTGCGGCTCGACGCCGAACCAGAAGTCCGAGCTGATGCCGCCGTTCGGACCCGCCGGGTACGCGAAGGCGTTCAGCAGCTCGGGCTGCTTGCTCGCATAGGTCGTGTACGGATCCTTCCCGTACAGCTTGGCTATGAGTGGAGCACCGAGCGCGATCGCGAAGAAGAAGATCACGACGTACGCCGATATGACGCCCGTGCGGTCCCGCTTGAAGCGGTTCCACGCCAGCCGTCCCGGCGAGCGGCTCTCGCTGCCCTTATGGGTGGAGGGCGAAGGCGACTTCTCGATGCTCTCGTCAGTCGCCTCAAGCGGGGCAGCCGCGGATGGAGTTGGGGGGGTCATGGTGCTCCTGGCCCAAGGGAGGGTCTGATGACTCCGCAGGGCACGCTCCCCTACGGGCTACGCCGGACTTTTTCAACGCAATTCATTCAAGGTCAATAAATTCTCGGCCGACTTGGTTGTCTCTTTACGTTCTTTACCCTGCCTTGACCATTCCGTAGCTACGCGGGTAGCGCAACGTGATGGAGTCGTGCCTTGACTCGGACCAACTGGACCATTCGGGCAACGAGTTCGTTATGCGGACGCTCCAGTACCGAAATGTGTACATCCAAGGGTCACAATCCAACGGTTCGGCATCGGATGGCGAAGATCCATTGCGCGGTCTGTCAAAGATCGGCGGAGGGCGTGAAGGGGGTGGGTGGGAGAAGTCCGTTTCGTCGCCCGCGCCGATGCGTGCATCCGGATGGTGTGTCGCCCCTTTGGCCGGAGCCCATGTGCGATATGCGGCTTATGACTCGATATTGGCCTGTACTGGATCAGTATCGGAGGAGGCACTCCATGCGTGGAGCGACGCACGCCCGATGGGCCGCATGCGCGATGGCGGTTGCGCTCGCGACGACCGCCTGCGGGGGCGGGGGTGGCAGCACCGGCGCCGGCGGGGCGGTGCTGAGCTCTTCGTGGACCGATCCGCAGAATCCGCTGGAGCCGGCCAACACCAATGAGGTGCAGGGCGGCAAGGTGCTCAACATGATCTTCCGGGGGCTGAAGCAGTACGACCCGAGGACCGGCGAGGCCGAGGACGTGCTCGCCGAGAAGATCGAGACCACCGACTCGCGGAACTTCACGATCACCGTCAAGGACGGCTGGACCTTCAGCAACGGCGAGAAGGTCACCGCGCGGTCCTTCGTGGACGCCTGGAACTACGGGGCGAGCCTGAGGAACAACCAGAAGAACGCCTACTTCTTCGGGTACATCGCGGGCTACGACCAGGTGCACCCGGAACAGGGCGAGCAGAAGGCCGCCACCATGTCCGGGCTGAAGGTGGTCGACGAGCGCACCTTCACCGTCGCGCTCAGCCAGAAGTTCTCCAGCTTCCCCGACACCCTCGGCTACAACGCCTTCGTGCCGCTGCCCCGGGCGTTCTTCGACGACCACGCCGCCTGGCTGTCCAAGCCCGTCGGCAACGGTCCCTACACCGTGGAGTCGTACACCAAGGGCTCCGAGATGCAGCTGGCGAAGTGGGGCGCCTACCCGGGCGAGGACGCGGCACGCAACGACGGCGTCACCCTGAAGGTCTACACGGACAACAACACGGCCTACACCGACCTCATGGCCGGCAACCTCGACCTCGTCGACGACGTACCGGCCCAGCAGCTGAGGAACGTCCGCGGCGACCTCGGCGACCGCTACCTCAACACCCCGGCCGGGATCATCCAGACCCTGTCCTTCCCCCACTACGACAAGGAGTGGAACAAGGCCGGGTCGGTCAAGGTCCGCCAGGGGCTGTCCCGGGCCATCGACCGCGAGCAGATCACCCGCACGATCTTCCAGGGCACCCGCACCCCCGCCACCGACTGGACCTCACCCGTCCTCGGCGCCGAGGGCGGCTACAAGGCGGGGCTGTGCGGTCAGTGGTGCGAGTACGACGCGGCGGCGGCCAAGAAGCTGATCGCCGAGGGCGGCGGCCTGCCCGGCGGCCAGGTGAAGATCACGTACAACGCGGACACCGGCTCCCACAAGCTGTGGGTGGACGCCGTCTGCAACTCCATCAACAACGCCCTGGACAACGACCGGGCCTGCGTCGGCAACCCGATCGGCACCTTCGCCGACTTCCGCAGCAAGTCGACGACCCAGAAGCTCTCCGGCCCCTTCCGGGCGGGCTGGCAGATGGACTACCCGCTGCCCCAGAACTTCCTCCAGCCGCTCTACTACACCAACGCCTCCTCCAACGACGGCAAGTGGTCCAACGAGGAGTTCGACAAGCTCATCGACCGGGCGAACGCCGAGACCGACGTGGCCAAGGCCGTGCAGACCTTCCAGCGGGCCGAGGAGGTCGTCCGGGACAACATGGCGTCCATCCCGCTCTGGTACCAGAACGGCAGCGCCGGCTGGTCGGAGCGGCTGTCGAACGTGACCCTCAACCCGTTCAGCGTCCCCGTCTACAACGAGATCAAGGTCGGCTGAGCCCGTCATGGGCGGGTACGTCCTCCGGCGCCTGGTGCAGATGGTCCCGGTGTTCATCGGGGCCACCCTGCTGATCTTCCTCATGGTCAACGTGATGGGCGACCCCGTCGCGGGCCTGTGCGGCGACCGGCAGTGCGACCCGGCGACGGCCGCGCAGCTCAGGAAGGAGTTCGGCCTCGACAAGCCCGTGTGGCAGCAATACCTGACCTACATGGGGAACCTCTTCACCGGGGACTTCGGTACGGCCTTCAACGGCCAGGAGGTCACCGAGCTGATGTCGACGGCCTTCCCCGTCACCATCCGGCTGACCATCGTGGCCATCGTCTTCCAGGTCGTCATCGGGATCAGCCTGGGCGTCGTCACCGGCCTGCGCCGCGGCCGCCCCGTCGACTCCGGTGTCCTCCTGCTCACCCTCGTCGTCATCTCCGTCCCCACCTTCGTCACCGGCCTGCTGCTCCAGCTGCTGCTCGGCGTGGAGTGGGGCTGGATCCGCCCGTCCGTCTCCCCGGCCGCCCCCTTCGACGAGCTGCTCGTCCCCGGCCTCGTCCTCGCGTCGGTCTCCCTGGCGTACGTCACCCGTCTGACGCGCACCTCCATCGCGGAGAACCGCGGCTCCGACTACGTCCGCACGGCGATCGCCAAGGGCCTGCCCCGGCACCGGGTCGTCACCCGGCACCTGCTGCGCAACTCCCTCATCCCCGTCGTCACCTTCATCGGCGCCGACATCGGCTTCCTGATGGGCGGGGCGATCGTCACCGAGCGGATCTTCAACATCCACGGCGTCGGCTACCAGCTCTACCAGGGCATCCTGCGCCAGAACACACAGACCGTCGTCGGCTTCGTGACGGTCCTCGTCCTCGTCTTCCTGCTCTGCAACCTGGTCGTCGACCTCCTGTACGCCGTACTCGACCCGAGGATCCGCTATGCCTGAGCCGTCGTTCGAGCCCGAGGGTGCCGCCGCGGGGACGGGCGCGGCGATGGGCGCGGTGACGGGCCTCGCCACGACCGAGACGGAGATCCTGGAGAACGGGCCGCCGGCCACCGCGGGGGCGGCGGGCGGCGGGCCGGAGCCCGGGGGCAGACCCCGGTCCCTGTGGTCCGACGCCTGGCGCGACCTGCGCCGCAACCCGGTCTTCCTGGTCTCGGCCCTGATCATCGTCTTCCTCGTCGTCATCTCCCTGTGGCCCTCGCTGATCGCCTCCGGCAACCCGCTCCAGTGCGACCTCGCCAAGGCCCAGCAGGGCGCCGGACCGGGCCATCCCTTCGGCTTCGACGGACAGGGCTGCGACGTCTACACCCGCACGGTCTACGGCGCCCGTACGTCCGTCTCGGTGGGGGTCTGCGCCACGCTCGGGGTCGCCCTCCTCGGCTCGGTCCTCGGCGCGCTCGCCGGCTTCTTCGGCGGCGTGTGGGACTCGGTCCTGTCCCGGATCACCGACGTCTTCTTCGCGATCCCGGTCGTCCTCGGCGGCCTGGTCCTGCTGTCGGTCGTGACCAGCAACAGCGTCTGGCCCGTCATCGGCTTCATCGTGCTGCTCGGCTGGCCGCAGATCTCCCGCATCGCCCGCGGCGCGGTCATCACCGCCAAGCAGAACGACTACGTGCAGGCGGCCCGCGCCCTGGGCGCCTCGAACTCCCGGATCCTGCTGCGGCACATCGCCCCGAACGCGGTGGCGCCGGTGATCGTGGTCGCGACCATCGCGCTGGGCACGTACATCGCGCTGGAGGCGACCCTGTCCTATCTGGGCGTGGGCCTGAAGCCCCCGAGCGTCTCCTGGGGCATCGACATCTCGGCGGCGTCCCCGTACATCCGCAACGCGCCGCACGCCCTGCTGTGGCCCTCCGGGGCGCTCGCGGTCACCGTCCTGGCGTTCATCATGCTCGGCGACGCCGTGCGCGACGCCCTCGACCCGAAGCTGAGGTGAGCCGCCGCATGCTGCTCGAAGTGCGTGACCTGCAGGTGGAGTTCCGCACCCGGGACGGGGTCGCCCGAGCCGTCAACGGGGTCAGCTACGGCGTGGACGCCGGCGAGACGCTCGCCGTGCTCGGCGAGTCCGGGTCCGGGAAGTCGGTGACCGCGCAGGCCGTGATGGGGATCCTCGACACACCGCCCGGCCGGATCACCGGGGGCGAGATCCTCTTCCAGGGGCGGGACCTGCTGAAGCTGAAGGAGGAGGAGCGGCGCAAGGTCCGCGGCGCCGAGATGGCGATGATCTTCCAGGACGCGCTGTCCTCCCTCAATCCGGTGCTCTCCGTGGGGGAGCAGCTCGGCGAGATGTTCGTCGTGCACCGGGGCATGTCGAGGAAGGACGCGCGGGCGAAGGCCGTCGAGCTGATGGACCGGGTGCGCATCCCGGCCGCCAGGGAGCGCGTCCGCCAGTACCCCCACCAGTTCTCCGGCGGCATGCGCCAGCGCATCATGATCGCGATGGCCCTCGCCCTCGAACCGGCGCTCATCATCGCCGACGAGCCGACGACCGCCCTCGACGTCACCGTCCAGGCCCAGGTCATGGATCTGCTGGCGGAGCTGCAGCGCGAGTACGCCATGGCCCTGATCCTCATCACCCACGACCTCGGCGTGGTCGCGGACGTCGCCGACCGGATCGCGGTGATGTACGCGGGCCGGATCGTGGAGTCGGCGCCGGTCCACGACATCTACAAGGCGCCCGCCCACCCGTACACCCGCGGCCTGCTGGACTCCGTTCCCCGCCTGGACCTCAAGGGACGCGAGCTCCGCGCCATCAGGGGCCTGCCGCCCAACCTCATGGACATCCCGCGGGGCTGCGCCTTCCACCCTCGCTGCCCGATGGCCCAGGACGTGTGCCGCACCGACGTGCCGCCCCCGTACGAGGTCTCCGAGGACCGGCGCAGCGCCTGCCACCTGTGGAGGGAGTGCCTCGATGGCTGAGCCGATTCTGGAGGTCAGCGGGCTCGTCAAGCACTACCCGCTCACCCGGGGCGTCCTGTTCAGGAAGGAGGTCGGCTCGGTCAGGGCGGTCGACGGCGTCGACTTCACCCTCCACCGCGGCGAGACCCTCGGCATCGTCGGCGAGTCCGGCTGCGGCAAGTCGACGGTCGCCAGGATGCTGGTCAACCTGGAACGCCCGACGGCCGGCTCCATCAAGTACAAGGGCGAGGACATCACCCGGCTCTCCGGCCGCGCCCTGAAGGCCGTACGCCGCAACATCCAGATGGTCTTCCAGGACCCGTACACCTCCCTCAACCCCCGGATGACGGTGGGCGACATCATCGGGGAGCCGTACGAGATCCATCCCGAGGTGGCGCCCAGGGGCGACCGGCGCCGGAAGGTCCGGGAGCTGCTGGACGTGGTCGGCCTCAACCCCGAGTACATCAACCGCTATCCGCACCAGTTCTCCGGCGGCCAGCGCCAGCGCATCGGCATCGCGCGGGGGCTGGCCCTGCGCCCGGAGGTCATCGTCGCCGACGAGCCGGTCTCCGCGCTCGACGTGTCGGTCCAGGCCCAGGTCGTCAACCTGATGGACCGCCTCCAGAGCGAGTTCGACCTGTCGTACGTCTTCATCGCCCACGACCTGTCGATCGTCCGGCACATCTCCGACCGGGTCGCGGTGATGTACCTCGGCCGGATCGTGGAGCGGGGCCGGGACACCGAGATCTACGACCATCCCACGCACCCCTACACCCAGGCGCTGCTCTCCGCGGTGCCCGTCCCCGACCCGGAGGCCCGGGAGCGCCGCGAGCGCATCATCCTCACCGGCGACGTCCCGTCCCCGACGAACGTGCCCTCCGGCTGCCGCTTCCGCACCCGCTGCTGGAAGGCGGCCGACCGCTGCGCCGAGGAGGTGCCGCTGCTCGCGGTACCGGCACGGCTGCGGGAGGCGGGCGGGCCCGCGCTGCACGACTCGGCGTGCCATTTCGCGCAGGAGAAGCAGGTGGTCGGGGCCGAGGCGTCGTGACCGGCGCGGCCATACCCGCTCAAAGGTGCCTCAACTGCGTTAACACGCAGGCAACTTGACCGACCCGGCTCCGATATACGGACGCGTCAGGCTGTACGGCGTACGGCCGTGCGGGTGCCGTAAACGGACCGGGGTGCGCCATGTCACCCCGGTCCGTTGCCGTCTAGGCGAGCCCGAGCGAACGCTTGAGGAAGTCGAGCTGGAGCAGCAGCAGGTTCTCCGCGACCTCCTCCTGCGGGGTCATGTGGGTCACCCCGGACAGCGGCAGCACCTCGTGCGGGCGGCCGGCGGCGAGCAGGGCCGAGGACAGCCGCAGGGAGTGGGCGACGACGACGTTGTCGTCCGCCAGCCCGTGCACGATCATCATCGGCCGGTGCGGCTCGGCCGCCTCGACCAGGCCGGCGTCGTCGATCACCGAGTTGCGCCGGTAGACCTCCGGCTGCTTCTCGGGGTGCCCGACGTAGCGCTCCTGGTAGTGCGTGTCGTACAGGCGCAGGTCGGTGACCGGGGCGCCGACGACGGCCGCGTGGAAGACGTCCGGGCGGCGCAGCACCGCGAGCCCCGCCAGATAGCCGCCGAAGGACCAGCCCCGGATCGCCACCCGGGTCAGGTCGAGCGGGAACCGCTCGGCGAGCCCCTGCAGGGCGTCGATCTGGTCCTGCACCACGACCGCCGCGATGTCGTCCTTGACCGCCTTCTCCCAGGCGGGCGAGCGCCCCGGCGTGCCGCGGCCGTCCGCGACGATCACGGCGAAGCCCTGGTCGGCGAACCACTGCGACGTCAGATGCGGGTTGTGGGCGGCGACCACCCGCTGGCCGTGCGGTCCCCCGTAGGGATCCAGCAAAACCGGGAGTGGGGTGTCACCGGCGTAGTCCCGAGGCATAAGCACGGCGCACGGGATGCGGCGTGCGCCCCCTGTGGTGAGGGTCAGGCGCGGGGACAGACCTGGATCTTCGGCATAGGAGCGGACCGAGCCAATCCTCCCCCGGCCTCCGGCCGGGGGTACCCCCATCTCCCTTCGGTCGGCGTCCCGCAGTACCTGTACCTCGGCCCCGGGCCGGTCCGGCGTATGGGACACCAGCACGGTCACGCCCCCGGCGCGCACCGCCGCGTGCACCCCCGGCTCCTGCGAGACGCGCTCCACGCCGAGCTCGTTCACCCGGTACACATGCACTTCGCCGATCTCGGGTTCGGCCGCGGCCTCGCCCGCCGACGCCGAGACCAGTACGTCGTCGGAGGTCACGTCCAGCACCGCGCGAACGTGCAACTGCGGTCCCGTCAGCGGACGTTCCCCCACCGTGAGCACGCGCGCGCCGCCCTCGTCGGCGATGCGCACGAGATGCCCGGCGGGGCTCCAGCAGGGCACGCCAGGGAAAAGTTCCAGCCATTGTGGATCTTCGTCGGCGTGCACCATCCGGGTCGTCCCCGTGGCCGGGTCCACGGCCAGGAACAGCTGGCTGAGCTGGTCGCGCGCCTGTACGAGCAGCAGTGGCGCACCCGCCGCTGACCAGTGCACTCGCGCCAGATACGGGTAGCGCGCCCGGTCCCAGGAGACCTCCGTACGAGCCCCGTCCAGCCCGATCACGAACAGCCGGACGTCCGCGTTGGGCGTCCCCGCCGCCGGGTACGCCACCTGCTGCGGCTCCCGCTCCGGACGCGCCGGATCGGAGATCCACCACCGGCGCACCGGCGTGTCGTCCGCGCGCGCCACCAGGAGCCGGTCCGACTCGGGGCTCCACCAAAAGCCCCGGTAGCGCGCCATCTCCTCGGCCGCGATGAACTCGGCCAGCCCGTAGGTGACGCCGTCCGACTCCGGCTCGGCGAGCGCACGGTCGCCCTCGCCCTCGGCGCCCACCACCCGCAGGGCGCCCCGCGCGACGTACGCGATGTGCCGCCCGTCGGGGGAGGGGCGCGGGTCGATCACCGGCCCCGGGACGGGGAGTTCACGGGCCGTACCGGCTTGCAGCTCGGCCGTGAAAAGCCGCCCTGACAAGGCAAAAGACGCCAACTCGACGGCGCTGTCGGTGGCGTGGCCGACGATGCCGGCACCGCCCTCACGGCTGCGCTCGCGCCGCGCCCGCTCCTCCGGCGAGAGGTCCTCCGAGGCGCCGCCCAGCAGGGCGCGCGGGTCGGCGGCCACGCGCTCCTCGCCGCTCACCGTGTCGAGCACCCACAGCGAACTCGCCGGGTCCGTACCGGAGGTGGAGCGCAGGAACACGACACGGGAACCGTCGGGCGACACCGTGAAGGCGCGCGGCGCGCCGAGCGTGAACCTCTGGGTGCGGGCGTGCCGTCGGGGGAAGGACACAGGGTCGGTCGTCATGCCCCGACCATATTGGCCAGTGCGCCCCCTTGTGCGGCTGTGCGCCGATCGATGCGCACGTACGGATAGTTATGATCACAACCGCATAGTGGGTATGAACCTGCTGGCTGCTTGATGGATTTATCTGCCCCCATAGTCCGACCCCCGCGCCTGGGATTCTTGGAGGTGAGCCGCCGTGGCACTCTCGATTTCGGCGGTGGTGCTGCTGGCGATCATCGTCTTCCTTCTGATCAAGAAATCAGGGTTGAAGGCCGGGCATGCGGTGGTGTGCATGCTGCTGGGCTTCTACCTGGCGTCCTCGACCGTCGCTCCGACCATCAGCGAGCTGACGACGAACATCGCGGGCATGATCGGAAGCATCAAGTTCTGAGCTCCCCCGCCGCTCGGCTTCGCTCGAGTGCGGGGACCCCCACGGCCGCCTCGTAGGGTGGGGTCCATGACGGAACTCCCCGACCGGCGTCTTCTCCTGGTGCACGCGCACCCGGACGACGAGTCGATCAACAACGGCGCGACCATGGCCCGGTACGCGGCCGAGGGTGCCCGGGTCACCCTGGTGACCTGCACCCTCGGCGAGCACGGCGAGGTCATCCCCCCGGAGCTGCGGCACCTGACCGGCGCCGAGCTGGGCGCCCACCGCCTGGGCGAGCTCACCGCGGCGATGCGCGAGCTGGGCGTCGAGGACTTCCGTCTCCTCGGCGGCAGGGGCCGTTACGAGGACTCCGGGATGATGGGCCTGGCCGACAACGACGACCCCGCGAGCCTGTGGCAGGCGGACGTCGACGAGGCCGCCCGCGCCCTGGTCGAGGTCATCCTGGAGGTACGCCCCCAGGTCCTGGTCACCTACGACCCCGACGGCGGCTACGGCCACCCCGACCACATCCAGGCCCACCGCGTGGCCATGCGCGCTGCCGAGCTGGCCGTGGACGCCGGGTGGGAGATCCCCAAGATCTACTGGAACCGGGTCCCGCGCACCGCCGCCGACGAGGCGTTCGCCCGGCTTCGTGCGGATCTGCCCGGACTGCCCTTCGACAAGGCCGCCACCGTCGCCGACGTCCCCGGAGTCGTCGCCGACGAGCGGATCACCACCGTGCTCGACGGCACCGCGCACGCCGCCGCCAAGGCCGCCGCGATGCGGGCGCACGCCACGCAGATCGAGGTGGCCGAGCCGTACTTCGCGCTGTCCAACGAACTCGCGCAGCCCCTGTTCACCACCGAGTACTACGAGTTGGTGCGCGGCAGGCCGGGGGCGGAGCCGGAGTCCGACCTGTTCGCCGGTGTCACGCCCGGGGAGGCGTCATGAGCTCGATGCTCGCCCAGCCGCTGAAGCTGAAGCGGCCCTCCGCCCTGCGGGTCCTCGCCTACCTCGGCCTCTTCGTGCTCGGCGCGGTGGTCGGTGTGGCCGGCGCGCTGATGCAGCCCGCGTGGTTCCCGGGCGGGCTGCTGCTCGCCGTCGCCGGCGAGGCCGGGCTGCTGCTGGGCGCCGGCCGGGCGATGGGCAGCCGCGCCGGGGCCGTGGCGCCCGCCGGCGGCTGGATGATCTCCGTGATCCTGCTGACCGCCAGCCGTCCGGAGGGCGACTTCCTGTTCGGCACAGGAGCCTCCTCCTATCTCTTCCTGCTCGGCGGCATGGCTGTTGCTGTGATCTGCGCCACCCTCGCACCGTTGCGGCAACCGGGTGGCGACGGCGTCCGACTTGGCAATTGACGTACCACTTCTCCACGACGTACTCGTGCGAGTCCCGTGTGGGTTTCCCAGGCGGTCGTGGGATACGCGCCAGAGGTGGCCAGTATGGTGGTGCGCGCCGCCGAGCCGCCCCCAGCAATGAGGTCGAAACGGGCGGTGGAGCCAACCGGGAGAACCTGCCTTGAGTCGTGAAACTGACACTCCGTCCTCCGGGCCCAACGGGCGCGGCGGAGCCGCATACCCCTCGGGCACGCCGCCGTACGGGACCCCCATGGCTTCCGACAGCGGTGCGGACGCGGGCCGTTCGGCCGCCCAGCCGGAGGAACGCAAGACCGAGACGACGCTGACGACCCGGATCCGGATCAACATCCCCGGATCGCGGCCCATTCCGCCGGTCGTCGTGCGCAAGCCCGTCTCCGAAGCCGAGCAGCCCGGCGACAGTGCCGACACCGAGGCACCGCCGCCCGCCGGCGCCACCGCCGCGGCCACGGGCAACGCCGAGCCCCCGGCCGAACCCGCTCCGCAGCCCGGGGAGAAGACGAGCGACTGGTTCGCACCCCGCAAGTCCTCCGGCGGCAAGGGCCCTCAGGGCGGACCGGCCACCAACGGTGCCGGTCTGCCCGGCGGTTCGGGCCCCGCCGCGGGCGGTGCCGCCGGAACCGGCGCGCCTGCCGGACCCGGTCGGCCCGGCGGCGTCGTCGGCTCCATGAGCGCGCCCGGCGGCCCCCGCCCCGGTGGCCCGAACGGCGCACGGCCGGACGGCGGCTCCCGTCCCGGCGGCGCGGGGCTCCCCGGCGCGACCGGTGGCCCCGTGGCACCCGGGCACGGCGGCGGCACCGGCTCCTTCGACGTCACCGAGGCGCTGGCCGCGGGCCCCCTGGGCAACGGCAACGGCGCCCGCCCCGGCGGCGAGCCGCGCCGCGACGACCTGCCGTACTTCGCGGAGAACGGCACCGGCGGCCCGAACGGCCAGAGCGGCCAGAGCGGTCCGAACGGCCCGGGTGTTCCGAACGGCCAGGGCGGCTTCGGCGGCCAGGGCGCGCAGAGCGGCCCGAACGGGCCCGGTGGCTACAGCGCCCAGGGCGGCCCGGCCGGCTTCGACCCCGCCGCCGACTTCAACGCCCCGGGCGACTTCGGTGGCTCCAGCGACTTCAACGGCCCGAACGGCGGTGGCGGCCGAGGCGGCCCGCAGGGCCCCACCGGCCCCACGACCGGCCCGGTCACCGGCGACGGTCCGGCGGTGCCGCCGGTCCCCGGCAACGGACAGGGCGGCCGAAGCCGTCGCGGCCCGGGCGTGCCCGGCGGTCAGGGCGCTCCCGGCGGCCCCGGTGGTGCCGGCATTCCCGGCATCAACGTCGGCCCGGCCGGCCCCGCGGGCCCGGGCGCTCCCGGCAACGGCCCGAACGGACCCGGTCCGAACGGACCCGCCGCCTTCAACGCCCCGGGCCACGGCCCCGGCGCCATGAGCGACGACACCGCGATCCTCACCCCGCAGAAGCCGGCCCCCGAGCCCGGCGGCGGGAACTACGGCGTCGCCGACAACGTCTCCGGCCACACCGTCACCAGCGGCATCCCGGTCGTGCCCGGCGGCGCCCAGAGCGGCCCCTTCGGGCCGGGCGGCACCGATACGCCGTCCGGGCCGCACACGCCCCCGAAGCTCCCCGAGCCGTCCTCGTCGAGCTCCTCGTCCTCCCGGCCGCCGAAGAAGAAGGGCCGCAACAAGCTGGCCCTGGTCGGCGGCGGCGTGGTCGTCCTCGCGGGCGGCCTGTACGGCGCGGGTCTGCTGATGAACCACACCGACGTGCCCAAGGGCAGCACCGTGCTCGGTGTCGACATCGGTGGCGGCACCCGTGACGACGCGGTCCGCAAGCTCAACGACGCCTTCGACGAGCGGGTCAACAAGCCGCTGAAGCTGTCCGTGGGCGGCAGGACCGTGGAACTGCAGCCGGACCAGGCGGGGCTCCAGTTCGACATGCAGCAGACGGTCAGCACGGCCGCGAGCAGCGACTACAACCCGATCTCCGTGATCGGTTCCCTCTTCGGCAACCACCGGGTCGTGGACCCGGTCATGCCCACCGACGAGGAGAAGCTGCACGCCGCCCTGGAGGACGCCTCCGGCGGCTCCGGCTCGGTGACCGAGGGCACGGTCTCCTTCAAGACAGGCAAGGCGGTCGCCGTGTACGGCAAGGCCGGCCAGGGCATCGACGTCGCCGGTTCGACCACGGCGGTCGAGGAGGCGTACCGCACCCAGGTGGAGACGGGCACGTCCGCCCCGGTGAAGGTGGCGACCACCGCCCAGCAGCCGACGGTCTCGAAGGCCGAGGTCGACCGGTTCATGAAGGAGTTCGCCGAGCCGGCGATGGCCGACAAGGTCACGGTCCAGACGGACGCCGCGCACAGCATCCCGTTCGGCTCCCTGTCCCTGCCGAAGATCCTCGGCGTCAAGGCGGTCGGCGGCAAGCTCGTGGACACGTACGACCTGAAGGCGCTCCAGCAGGCGTACGGCGCCACCTTCGACGGCGTGCAGATCAACGGCGCGAGCGGCAAGCGCGACGTCCTCCCGCAGGATGTCGCCTCCGCCCTGCGCAAGGCGCTGCGCGGCAAGACGGCGGCGGAGCGCACCGTCACCATCGACACCGACCCGAGCTAGCAGGCACCCGCTCGGACGAGGGGGCACCGGCACGCGCCGGTGCCCCCTCATCGGCGTATGACATCTGTCATCCGGCAGTCAGGACCGCCGACACTGCCGGGCTCCCGGCCTTCACGGCCACCCTTGAGCACATGACGACGACAGCGTTGAACACGACCGCCGCGGCGGTCGGATTCGACCGGGTGAGCAAGAGCTACGGGAGCGTACGGGCCGTCGACGGTCTGACGCTCACGCTGCATCCGGGGGAGACCGTGGCCCTGCTGGGCCCGAACGGGGCGGGCAAGTCGACCACGCTCGACCTGCTGCTCGGCCTCAAGCAGCCCGACAGCGGCACGGTGAACATCTTCGGCACCGGACCGCGCGAGGCCATCGTCGCCGGGCGGGTGGGCGCCATGCTCCAGAGCGGCGGGCTGATGGACGAGGTCACCGTCGCCGAACTGGTGCGGCTGGCCTGCGATCTGCACCCGAGGCCCTACAAGGTCTCCGACGTGCTGGCCCGCGCGGGCGTCTCGAAGATCGCCGACCGCAAGGTCGACAAGCTCTCCGGCGGCCAGGCCCAGCGCGTGCGCTTCGCCCTCGCGACCGCCGGCGACAGCGACCTGATCGTCCTGGACGAGCCGACGACTGGCATGGACGTCACCACCCGCCAGGCGTTCTGGGCCACCATGCGCGAGCAGGCCGACCAGGGCCGGACCGTGCTGTTCGCCACGCACTACCTGGAAGAGGCCGACGCGATAGCCGACCGTGTCCTGGTGCTGCACCGGGGACGGCTGCTGGCCGACGGCACGGCGGCCGAGATCAAGGCGAAGGCCGGGGCGCGGCGCGTCTCCTTCGACCTGCCCGACACCGACGTCGACGAGCGCGCGCTGCGGGCGCTGCCCTTCCTGACGCACCTCACGGTGTCCAACAGCGGCTCCGCCGCGGGCTCGGCCCGGACGGTCCGCATCCAGTCCTCCGACGCCGACGCCACCGTCCACGCCCTCTACGGCCTCGGCCTGTACCCCCGCAATCTCGAAGTCGCCGGGCTCGGCCTGGAGCAGGCGTTCGTCGCCATCACGGAGGCCGAGGAGGCCCGCACGCCATGACCGGCCTGATCAAGCTCGAACTCACCCGCGCCCTGCGCAACCGGAAGTTCCTGTTCTTCTCCGTGCTCTACCCGTCGCTGTTGTTCCTGCTCATCGCGGGCAGCGCCGACAGCACCACGAAGATCGACGGGACGGGCCTGACGCTGCCGACCTACATGATGGTGTCCATGGCCTCCTTCGGCGCCCTGACCGCCGTCCTGATGGGCAACAGCGAGCGCATCGCCAAGGAGCGGGAGGGCGGCTGGGTACGGCAGCTGCGGCTGACGACACTGCCCGGACACGGCTACGTCCTCGCCAAGACGGCCGGCTCCGCCGTGGTCAGCCTGCCGTCGATCGTGATCGTCTTCGTCGTCGCGGCGGCCGTGAAGGACGTACGCCTGGACGGCTGGCAGTGGCTCGCCCTCACCGGCGCGATCTGGGCCGGCAGCCTCGTCTTCGCCGCGCTCGGCGTCGCCCTCGGCTACCTCGCGAGCGGGGACGCGGTCCGCCCGATCACGATGATCACCTACTTCGGGCTGTCCATCCTCGGCGGCCTGTGGATGCCGACCACCTCCTTCCCGGGCTGGCTGCAGGACATCGCCGAGTGGGTGCCCACGCGCGCGTACGCTGCCCTCGGGCAGGCGATCGAACAGAGCCAGGCACCGCACGCGAAGGACCTCGCCGTCCTCGTCGTCTCCTTCGCCCTGTTCACGGGCGGCGCGGCCTGGCTGTACCGGAAGGACACGTTGAAGGCGTGAGCGGCACAGGCGTCGGCATCGGGCAGCGCCCGGAGAACCGCAAGCAACGCTTCGTCAAGATCCTTTGGACCGGCATCTGGCTGGTGTACCTGAGCGCACCGGCCAACGACCTGCTGCACGGCGGGCACAGCACGGGCGTGCGGATCCTCGGCTGGATCGGCCTCGCGGCGTTCGTCACCTGGTACATGCTGCTGCTCTTCCGCACGGGCCGGGGCGAACGCAACAGCGTCGTCCTCGCCTCGCTCGGCGTCCTCGCCGCCCAGTCCACGATCCTCGCCCTCACCCTGGGCCGCGAGTGGCTGGTGCTGTTCGTGTACGTATCGATCGCGTCCGGCGCGGCCCTGCCGCTGCGCATGGCCCGCTGGACGATCCCGGGCGCGTCCGTGCTGATGACCGTGATCGCGTTCGCGACGCCGGGCGGCAAGGCGTTCCTGGCCGGGCTGCTGATCCCGGCCCTGCTGGGCGGCTTCGCCATGACCGGCGTACGCGAACTCGTCCGCACCACGATCGCGCTGCGCGAGGCCCGCGCCACGGTCGCCCAGCTGGCCGCCAACGAGGAGCGCCTGCGCCTGGCCCGCGACCTGCACGACCTGCTCGGCCACTCGCTGTCCCTGATCACCATCAAGAGCGAGCTGGCGGGGCGCATGCTCCCCGGTCAGCCCGACAAGGCGGCCCAGCAGGTCGCCGACATCGAGCAGGTCAGCCGGCAGGCCCTGGTCGACGTCCGCGAAGCCGTCTCGGGCTACCGCCGTCCCCGCCTGGCCGCCGAACTGGCCGGCGCGAGAGTCGCCCTGACGGCCGCCGAGGTGAGGGCCGAGCTCCCCGCCGAGCCGGACCTCACCGGTGTCCCCGAGGAGAGCGAGACGGCCCTGGCCTGGGCACTGCGCGAAGCGGTCACCAACGTCGTACGGCACAGCGGCGCCCGGCGCTGCACGGTCGAGCTGCTGCGCCGCCAGACCCTCGACGGACCCGTCCTGGAACTCTCCGTCGAGGACGACGGCTCCGGCGACCGGGGCGGCGGCCCCGGCCACGGCCTGACGGGCCTGACGGAACGCCTGACGAAAGCCGGCGGTGCCCTGGAGGCGGGCGGGACCCGGCACGGCTTCCGCCTCACCGCCCGCGTCCCGGTGGACGCTTCGGCCCCCGTAGGATCCGCGACATGAGCCCCACGATCAAGGTCCTCCTCGCCGAGGACCAGTCGATGGTCCGCGAGGCCCTGGCCGCCCTGCTCGGGCTGGAGGACGACATCGAGGTCGTCGCCCAGGTCGCCCGCGGCGACGAGGTCCTGCAGGCGGCGCGCGAGCACGCCGTGGACGTGGCGCTCCTGGACATCGAGATGCCCGGCGCGACGGGCATAGAGGCGGCGGCCCTCCTGCACGAGGAGCTGCCGTCCGTGAAGCTGGTCGTCCTGACGACCTTCGGCCGCCCCGGCTACCTGCGCAGCGCGATGGAGTCCGGCGCCGACGCCTTCCTGGTCAAGGACGCCCCCGCGGCCCAACTCGCGGAAGCGGTACGCAAGGTGCTGGCGGGGGAGCGGGTCATCGACCCCACCCTGGCGGCAGCGGCCCTCGCGGAGGGCGCCAACCCCCTCACCGACCGCGAACGAGAGGTCCTGCGGGCGGCGGAGGACGGCTCCACCAACGCCGAACTCGCAGCAACCCTGCACCTCTCCCAGGGCACGGTCCGCAACTACCTCTCCACAGCCATCCAGAAGCTGGCGGTACGCAACAGGGCGGAGGCGGTACGGATCGCGAGGGAGAAGGGCTGGCTGTAGAACGCGGCTCATCGGAAGCGCCCTTCAGGGGCGCGGGGAACTGCGCGACAAGCCACGACGTCACCCGCAGTCGCCAACCGGCAGCACCCCCACGGCGACCCGGCGAACCTCAGTTCAACATCGCCCGAGCGGCCCGAGCCTGCCCCCGCACCCGCTCCGCCGCCCCCTCGTCCACCGAACTGATCAGCTCCGCGTACTCCTCCAACTCCACGGCCCCCGCGACGAAGTCGCCCCGCTGGACGAGCAACTCCGCCCGCTCGAACCGCAACCGCGCCGGATGCGAGGGCAGCGACAGCGACAGCTCCACGGCCCACAGGGCGACATCCGTCCGTTCGGGCCGCGCCGACGCCCACGCCCGGATGTTGTTCAGGATCCGCAGCACCACCTCCAGCGGATCGGCCGGCGTCAGCATCGACGGCTGCAACGGCGCCCCCGTGGCCCCCGCCACCAGCAGATCCGCGTCGCCGCCCGTCAGCACCCGGCCGCCGTCGAAGGGATCGGCGAGCACCTGATCGTCGGCGGGCCCGAACCCCACCACGAAGTGGCCGGGCAGAGCGACCCCGTACACGGGTGCCCCCGCCCGCCGGGCCACCTCCAGCCACACCACCGACAGCAGGATCGGCAGCCCACGCCGCCGCCGCAGCACCTCGTGCAGCAGCGACGACTCCAGCCGCTGGTAGTCCGCCGCGCAGCCGCGGAACCCGTACCGCTCCCCGAGCAGCTCCCGCAGCGCGACGGCCCACGCCCGCGGTCCGCCGGGCCGGTACGGCAGCTGTCCGGCCAGGTCGTCCAGTGTCACCTGCGCGGCGTCCATCCCCGCCTCGTCCAGCGCGCCGTCGGCCTCCGCGCCCACCAGCAGACACAGCGTGGACAGGTCGGGCCGCTCGGAGCGTGCCTCCTCGGCGAACCGCCGCCTCAGCTCGGCGGAACGCTCCGGGGTCGGGGGGTACAGGGGACGCATAGCTGGCTCGTGCCCTTTCACGGCGATCGGTACCGCTGCTCAGACTGATCGATAGTGGTGGTACGCGTGGTGCGCGGCGAACCCCATCCCGGCGTACAGCCCGCGCGCGGCCGCGTTGTCCGCCTCGACCTGGAGCCACGCCGCCGACGCGCCCTCGTCCAGGGCCCGCCGGGCCAGCGCGGCCATCACCCGGGTGGCCAGACCCTGCCGCCGCAGCGCCGGATCCACCTCCACGGCGGCGAAACCGGCCCACCGCCCGTCCACGACACACCGCCCGATGGCGGCGGGCGCACCACCGCCCTCGGCCGGGACCGTCGCGAACCACACCGACGGACCTCCCCCGCTCCCGGCTTCGCCCGCGCGGGGGGACCCCCCTCCCAGCACCTTCAGGGCCACCTCGCTCACCCCCTTGCGCTGATACCGCGTAAGCCAAGCGTCGTCCGCCTCCCGGGAGAGCACCACTCCGGCGCCCTCGTCCCGGTCCGCGACCGGCGCCAGCGCCCCGATCCACAGCTCGGCGGAGACCTCCCGGGTCCAGCCCAGCCGCTCCAGCTCCGCGCAGAGCAGCTCCTGCGTGCCCTCGGCGCCGGTCGCGGTCTGGACGTACGCGGGGAGCCCACGGTCGGCGTACCAGCGGCGTACGGCGTCCAGCGCGGCCGGCAGCGGGAGGCCGGGGTCGCCGAGCGGCAGCACCGAGTTGGCCCGGCGGGTGAACCCGGAGGCGGCACGCAGCTCCCACTCGCCGAGCCGCTCGCTCTCCACCGGACGCCACGCGCGCGCGGAGACGTGCGCGAGTTCCTCGTAGGAGGCGGCGGGCCCGCGACGGCGGGCCGGAGCGGGGGGCACGACCTTGCCCGCGACCAGTGACGCTTCCGGAATGTGGACGGTCTCACCACTCTTCCGTGTGATCAGCAGCACACCGTCGTCCCATGATGCGAGAACACCCACCGTGTCGGTGAACTTCTCACCCTCGGTCGCAGGATCGTCCAGGCGGCGTACGGAGACTCGTTTGCCCACGTCAGCAGCGGTGATACGGACCTCAAGGCGCCCGGTCGCAGATATTTCCACAGGTCAGTTCACCCCTCCTGTTCGGATCATGCCCAAGAACGGAGATACTAGGGGCGGGCATCGACGACGCCGCGCTCCCGCGCGCCAGGCGGCGGAGCCTGAGGAGGCCCGCCAGCGCCCTATCGAGGAGGAACGACAGCGTGACCTACGTCATCGCGCAGCCTTGTGTCGACGTCAAGGACAAGGCGTGCATCGAGGAGTGCCCGGTCGACTGCATCTATGAGGGCTCCCGGTCCTTGTACATCCACCCGGACGAATGCGTCGACTGCGGAGCCTGTGAGCCGGTGTGCCCGGTCGAGGCGATCTTCTACGAGGACGACACTCCGGAGGAGTGGAAGGACTACTACAAGGCGAACGTCGAGTTCTTCGACGAGCTCGGCTCCCCGGGCGGCGCCAGCAAGCTGGGCCTGATCGAGCGGGACCACCCCTTCATCGCCGCCCTGCCGCCGCAGGCCGAGTAGTCCCCACGGCGACCCGCACAGCGTGCCGCCTCGGTCCCGTACGGCCTGATCGCCTTGATCACCGTACGGGACCGAGGCGTTGCCGTATCCGGCAGTACCCGTGACACCGGCAGTACCGGCAGTACCAGAAAGTGAGCCAGATCCCGTGTCCGCAGTCTCCGATCGCCTTCCGACCTTTCCCTGGGACAAGCTGGAGCCGTACAAGAAGACGGCCGCCGCGCATCCGGACGGGATCGTCGACCTCTCCGTCGGCACGCCGGTCGACCCGGTGCCCGAGCTGATCCAGAAGGCACTGATCGACGCGGCGGACTCCCCGGGCTATCCGACGGTCTGGGGCACCCCGGCGCTGCGCGACGCGCTCACCGGCTGGGTGGAGCGCCGCCTGGGCGCCCGTGAGGTCACCCACCGGCACGTCCTGCCGATCGTCGGCTCCAAGGAACTGGTCGCCTGGCTCCCCACCCAGCTGGGCCTGGGCCCCGGCGACCGGGTGGCCTACCCGCGGCTGGCGTACCCGACCTACGAGGTGGGCGCCCGTCTCGCCCGCGCCGAGTACGAGGTGTACGACGACCCGACCGAGCTGGATCCGCGCGGTCTGAAGCTGCTCTGGCTGAACTCGCCGTCCAACCCCACCGGCAAGGTCCTGTCGCAGCGCGAGCTGACCCGGATCGTCGCCTGGGCCCGTGAGCACGGCGTCCTGCTCTTCTCCGACGAGTGCTACCTGGAGCTGGGCTGGGAGGCCGACCCGGTCTCGGTCCTGCACCCGGACGTCAACGGCGGCTCCTACGACGGCATCGTCGCGGTGCACTCCCTGTCGAAGCGCTCGAACCTGGCCGGCTACCGGGCGGCGTTCCTGGCCGGCGACCCGGCGGTGCTCGGCCCGCTCCTGGAGATCCGCAAGCACGGCGGCATGATGACGTCGGCCCCGACCCAGGCGGCCGTCGTCGCGGCCCTCGGCGACGACGAGCACGTCCGCGTCCAGCGCGACCGCTACGCCGCCCGCCGCTCGGCCCTGCGCGATGCCCTGCGGGCCCACGGCTTCCGCATCGAGCACAGCGAGGCGAGCCTCTACCTCTGGGCCACCCGCGACGAGTCCTGCTGGGCCACCGTCGCCCACCTGGCCGACCGCGGCATCCTGGTCGCCCCCGGCGACTTCTACGGCGAGGCCGGCGCCCGGTACGTACGGGTGGCGTTCACGGCGACCGACGAGCGGGTGGAGGCGGCGGTGCGCCGCCTGGCGTGATCCCGTAGGAACGCAGAAGCCGACGGGGCCCAGGGAACTCCCTGAACCCCGTCGGCACGAGCCGGGCGCGGCCGCGCGTCAGCCGATCGGAAGGCCCTGCACCGGCAGCGAGCCGGTGCCCGGCAGGCCGCCCTGCGTGGCGGAGCCCGCCGCGTCACCGAGGACGGCACCGACCGAACCGGCCATGCCGCCCGCGGTCTGCTGCGCGGAGGCGGCACGCTCCTTGGCGACCTTGCCGCCGGTCTTCGTGACCTTGCCGCCGGCCTTCGTCGCGGTCGGCACGGCCTTCTTCGCGGCCTTGCCGCCGGTCTTGGTCACCTTGTCGCCGGCCTTGGCGGCGGTCGGCAGCGCCTTGTCGACGGCCGTGTCGACGGCGCCGCTCGCGAGCCCGGCGGCGTTCTGGGTCGCGCCGTCGACGACGCTCGTGTTGTCCAGGGCCGTCAGGCCGCCGACCTGGGGGGTGTTGGTCAGATCGGGGGCCGCGCTGGCGGAGCCGGCCGCACCGACCCCGGCAGCCGCCCCCGCAGCGACGAGCAGCGCGGCACGGGCGATCCGGCGGGTCAGGGGGAGGGACATGATGCTCCTTCGACGGGTCTGTCGGATGAGAACGATGAAGTGTCCGACCGCGCCCGGCAGTTGGGCCGACTGGCTGCGGCGACTGACGGTGGACCGACTGGCTGTTGATCTCCGGGCTCGGACGCAGTGACTACCGCTCGAAGGCCGCGAAGGTTGCGGCGCGCCAATGTAAAGAGTTGGCAATGCGTCGCATTATCGCCTGCGGATAAAAACGGGCAAAGCGCGTCCCGTCCGAAAGCCCGCGGAATCCTTACAGCCCTTTGTTCTCAAGGCTTTTGACGGATTCCGAAGGAGCCGCGCGAAAACCTTCCCACACCGGTGCCTTCCGACACTTCGACCAACCCGTGGGAGTGATCCGTCGAACTGCCGCGCGTACTACCCGGACGTGACGATCCGGACCGCGTCCGCACCGCTCCCGGCCGCCGGGGCACCCGGGCCGGTGATCGCGCGCCACTGGCTGTCGGTGTTCCCGGCGGTCCACTGCCGACCGGCGTACGACACCCGCTTGATGTGCAGATCGGAGGCGTTGGCCACGGCCCAGTGGGCCAGCTGCCAGCCGCGCTCCCTCGCCCCGCGCCCGGCTCCCTCACCGTCGGCCACCGGCAGCAGCACGGTCCGCTCGTCCTCCTTGATCACGGACGGGGTGGGCGAGGGCGTCGCCTTCTCGCCGCTCACCTCGGCGGCGGCCGGCTGGAGCGCGTCGCGCCCGAAGTCCCGCAGCAGTGCGTCCCGTACCGAGTCCGCCCCCGCCGCCCGAGTGGCTCCGGGGCGGCCCTCGCAGGTCAGCGTGGCCGCCGAACGGCCCGTGAGGGCGGCGGCGAGCAGCTTCGCGTCCGGCTCGTGCTTGGCGTACGCCTCCGGGAAGCCGCTGCGCTGGACGCGCTGGGCGGCGACGGTGAGCGGCAGCCGCGTGTAACCGGGGACCTTCACCAGGTGCTCGTAGAACTCGCCGGCCGAGTAGATCGGGTCGAGGATCTCCTCCTCGGTGCCCCACCCCATCGAGGGCCGCTGCTGGAACAGGCCCAGGGAGTCGCGGTCGCCGTGCCCGATGTTGCGCAGCCCCGACTCCTGCAGTGCGGTGGCCAGCGCGATCGTCACGGCCCGCTCGGGCAGCCCGCGGCCGGTGCCGACGGCGGCGATCGTCGCCGCGTTCACCGCCTGCTCGGGCGTGAACTCGTACCCGGCTCCGTCGCCGTTGCCCGACACGACGTCGCAGCCCGGTGTTCCCGTGCCCCCGGTGACGTACTGCACCGCGAGGTAGCCCGCGACGGCGAGCAGGACCATGAGGGCCGCTCCGCGACGGAGAAGGCGGCCACGGCGTTGGGGAGTGGGTGACGGCTCTGGCACGTCGTACAAGGTAGCTGAGGTTACTGAGGGGTACCGGCGCAGTGGAAAATCGGTGGGAAAAGTGAGGTGACGGCCCGGCGCGTTAGGGTCGGCACCATGGCCGACACCTCCCTTGACCTCACGCTGGACGCCGCGAAGCTCACCGCGCAGCTCGTCGACTTCCCCTCCGTCAGCGGCACGGAGAAGCCCCTGGCGGACGCCATCGAGACCGCCCTGCGGGCCCTGCCGCACCTGACGGTCGAGCGGTACGGCAACAACGTCGTGGCGCGCACGCACCTGGGCCGGCCGGAGCGCGTGATCCTCGCCGGCCACATCGACACCGTTCCGATCGCGGACAACGTCCCCTCGCGCCTCGACGACGACGGCGTCCTGTGGGGCTGCGGCACCTGCGACATGAAGTCCGGCGTCGCCGTCCAGCTGCGCATCGCCGAGACGGTCGTGGCCCCCAACCGCGACCTGACCTTCGTCTTCTACGACAACGAAGAGGTGACCGCCGAGCTCAACGGCCTCAAGCACATCGCCGAGAACCGCCCCGAGTGGCTGGAGGGCGACTTCGCGGTGCTGCTGGAGCCGTCGGACGGCGAGGTCGAGGGCGGCTGCCAGGGCACGCTCAGGGTCCTGCTCAGGACCAAGGGCGAGCGCGCCCACTCCGCGCGCGGCTGGATGGGCTCGAACGCGATCCACGCGGCGTCGCCGATCCTGGCGCGCCTGGCGTCCTACGAGCCGCGGTACCCGGTGATCGACGGCCTGGAGTACCGCGAGGGCCTGAACGCGGTCGGCATCTCGGGCGGCGTCGCCGGCAACGTCATCCCCGACGAGTGCGTCGTGACCGTCAACTTCCGCTACGCCCCCGACCGCACGGAGGAGGAGGCCGTCGCGCACGTCCGCGAGGTCTTCGCCGACTGCGGGGTCGAGGAGTTCGTGGTGGACGACCACAGCGGCGGCGCGCTGCCGGGGCTGTCCCACCCGGCGGCAGCGGCGTTCATGGAGGCGGTCGGCGGCACCGCGCGGCCCAAGTACGGCTGGACGGACGTCTCCCGTTTCTCCTCCCTCGGCATCCCGGCGGTCAATTACGGTCCCGGCAACCCGCACTTGGCGCACAAGCGGGACGAACGGGTGGAAACGGCGAAGATCCTGGCGGGCGAGGAGCGGCTGCGGGCGTGGCTCACGGCGTAGCCGTCGCGGGGCACGCGCGCGTGCGACGGGGCGTGGGCCTCGGGATCGCCGGGACGGCGCTTCATGGCGGACATGCTCACGTCCCCCGTCCGTAACCCGCGTGGATCTACGCTGAGGTGGAAAGACCTGGCAAGCGGAGGGAGCGCTACATGGCTACCGGCAACCCCGAGGGCAAGAAGCAGCCACCGGAGGAGCAGCGCCTGGGACCCGTTCTGAGGCGGCGCGACCAGGTGACCGCGAGCACCACGGACCAGCGGCTGCTGGACGCGGGCGGCCCGTCGGACTGGGTCCACACCGACCCCTGGCGCGTCCTGCGCATCCAGTCGGAGTTCATCGAGGGCTTCGGCACCCTCGCCGAACTCCCGCCCGCCATCAGCGTCTTCGGCTCGGCGCGCACGCCCGTGGACTCGCCCGAGTACGACGCCGGCGTCCGCCTCGGCCGTGGCCTGGTCGAGGCCGGCTGGGCCGTGATCACGGGCGGCGGACCCGGCGCCATGGAGGCGGCGAACAAGGGCGCGCTGGAGGCGAAGGGCATCTCGGTCGGCCTCGGCATCGAGCTCCCCTTCGAGCAGGGCCTCAACCCCTACGTCGACATCGGCCTGAACTTCCGGTACTTCTTCGTCCGCAAGATGATGTTCGTCAAGTACGCCCAGGGCTTCGTGGTCCTGCCCGGCGGCCTCGGCACCCTCGACGAACTCTTCGAGGCCCTCACCCTCGTCCAGACCCAGAAGGTCACCCGCTTCCCGATCGTCCTGTTCGGCAGCGCCTACTGGGGCGGCCTGGTCGACTGGCTGAAGAACACCCTGATCGCCCAGGGCAAGGCGTCGGAGAAGGACCTGCTCCTGTTCCACGTCACGGACGACGTGGACGAGGCGGTCGCCCTGGTGTCGAAGGAGGCCGCGCGCTAGCCGCACTCAGCCCGCCGGGCGGGTGTGTTCTTCCAGCCCGTCCGGCGTGTGTTCTTCCAGCCCGTCCGGCGTGTGTTCTTCCAGCCCGTCCGGCG
>NZ_JBIDDQ010000030.1:0-102274 GCF_043195415.1 Streptomyces sp. Y7 | reverse complement strand
GTCCTGGACGCCATGTACGCCGAGTCCCGGGACCGGCTGCCCGCCCCCGGTCGCCCGGCGTGGCCCGCTCCCGCCCGCCGAACCCGGCACTCCCCCGCCCGCCAAGGGCGGGGGAAACCCCGTGCATGCGCATCAAGCTGCGCACATGCAGTACGTTCGGGTCATGTCCCAGCCCGCCAAGTCCTCACGTACACCCACCACGCCCGACGCGCCGGAAAGTGCCGCCGGCAGTCGCGCGGCCGCTCAGCGTCTCAAGATGCGCCGCGAACTGGCGGCCGCGGCGATGGAGCTGTTCGCGACCAAGGGGTACGAGGCGACCACCGTCGACGAGATCGCGGCCGCGGCCGGGGTCGCCCGCCGTACGTTCTTCCGCCACTTCCGTTCCAAGGAAGAGGCGATCTTCCCGGACCACGACGACACCCTGATCCGCGCCGAGGCGGTGCTGAACGCCGCCCCGGCCCACGAGCACCCGCTCGACACGGTGTGCCGTGGCATCAAGGAAGTCATGCGGATGTACGCGGCCCGACCGGAGATCTCGGTCGCCCGCTACAAGCTCACGCGCGAGGTGCCCACCCTGCGTGAGGCGGAGATCGCCTCGGTGGCCCGCTACGAGCGCCTCTTCACCCGCTACCTCCTCGGCCACTTCGACGAGCACGCCCACGACGACGACGCCAACGACGACCCGCTGCTGGCGGAGGTCGCCGCGTCGGCCGTGGTCACCGCGCACAACCACGTGCTGCGGCGCTGGCTGCGGGCCGGCGGCCAGGGCGACGTGGAGGCCCAGCTCGACCACGCCTTCGCGATCGTCCGCAGGACCTTCGGGTCGGGAATCGGGGCGGGCCGCGAGACCGCGCCCCGCACGGCGCCGGCGTCGGTGGCCGCGCAGGGCGAGGTGCTGGTGACGGTGGCCAGGACCGACGCCCCGCTCGACGAGGTGATGCGGACGATCGAGCAGGCGCTGAAGGAGCGGGCCTAGACACACCGCTCCCGGGGCCCGCGGCGGGCCGGTCAGGGCCCCGGGTGCCACAGCAGGACGCGCGCGATGGATCCCCCAGCGGGAACCATCGCGCGTTTGTGCGTTCACGAGCGGGGAGCCGCCGGGCGTTGCGGCACGAGCCGCGGAGCGCGAGAGCGAGGAATCTCGCGTGTCCGGCCGATGCCGTGCGGATGACCGGCGGGCGACGACCGATAGCAACCGATTAGTACCTACTCGCCAGTAGCTTTGATCGATCATCGCTCATTTGTTACGTAAAGATTTCATCTGAGAGCAAGTTCTGGCACTCGGTGCCTTGCCAGGTGACACGCGGTGCCATACGTTGAAAGTGTCCGGGCGGCCGGCGTGCAGAGACCTTTCGTACGTCGGCTGTCCCCGCAAGTCCCTCCCGGGACCTGCGCGCCCGGGCGCCTGCGTCACAGGCAACCTCCCGCGCCACAAAGCGCTGCCGAACAGCAAGAACCGCCGAACCGACGGCAACCACCAAATCCCCCAGCAGCACCGACGTAACCCTCAGCACCCCTCCCTCAGGGTGCGCATCGCCGGAGGCAACACCGTGACCACTCAGGCCATTCTGGACGCGATCCAGTCGCCGGACTCGACGCCGGACGACTTCGCCGCCCTGCCGCTCCCCGAGTCGTACCGCGCGATCACCGTGCACAAGGACGAGACGGAGATGTTCGCGGGCCTTGAGACCCGTGACAAGGACCCGCGCAAGTCGATCCACCTCGACGAGGTGCCGCTGCCCGAGCTCGGCCCGGGCGAGGCCCTGGTGGCCGTCATGGCCTCCTCGGTCAACTACAACTCGGTGTGGACCTCGATCTTCGAGCCGCTGTCCACCTTCGGATTCCTCGAGCGCTACGGCCGCACCAGCGACCTGGCCAAGCGCCACGACCTGCCGTACCACATCATCGGCTCCGACCTCGCGGGCGTCGTCCTGCGCACCGGCCCCGGCGTCAACTCCTGGAAGCCCGGTGACGAGGTCGTCGCGCACTGCCTGTCCGTCGAGCTGGAGTCCTCGGACGGCCACAACGACACGATGCTCGACCCCGAGCAGCGCATCTGGGGCTTCGAGACCAACTTCGGCGGCCTCGCCGAGGTCGCGCTCGTCAAGTCCAACCAGCTCATGCCCAAGCCGGGCCACCTGAGCTGGGAGGAGGCCGCCGCTCCCGGTCTGGTCAACTCCACCGCCTACCGCCAGCTGGTCTCCCGCAACGGCGCCGGCATGAAGCAGGGCGACAACGTCCTGATCTGGGGCGCGAGCGGTGGACTGGGCTCGTACGCCACCCAGTTCGCGCTGGCCGGCGGCGCCAACCCGATCTGTGTCGTCTCCAGCGACCAGAAGGCGGACATCTGCCGCTCGATGGGCGCCGAGGCGATCATCGACCGCAGCGCCGAGGGCTACAAGTTCTGGAAGGACGAGCAGACCCAGGACCCCAAGGAGTGGAAGCGCTTCGGCAAGCGCATCCGCGAACTCACCGGCGGCGAGGACATCGACATCGTCTTCGAGCACCCCGGCCGTGAGACCTTCGGCGCGAGCGTCTTCGTCACCCGCAAGGGCGGCACGATCACCACCTGCGCCTCGACCTCGGGCTACATGCACGAGTACGACAACCGCTACCTGTGGATGTCGCTGAAGCGGATCATCGGTTCGCACTTCGCCAACTACCGCGAGGCCTGGGAGGCCAACCGGCTCATCGCGAAGGGCAAGATCCACCCCACCCTGTCGAAGGTCTACTCCCTGGAGGAGACCGGCCAGGCCGCGTTCGACGTGCACCGCAACCTCCACCAGGGCAAGGTCGGCGTCCTGTGCCTCGCCCCCCAGGAGGGTCTCGGCGTGCGCGACGAGGAGATGCGCGCCCAGCACATCGACGCCATCAACCGCTTCCGCAACGTCTGAGACACCCGAGGTCATAGATGACTGAGCGTCAGCCCGCCGAAGGCAAGCGGGAGAAGGACCGGCCGTGGCTCATGCGGACCTATGCCGGTCACTCCACGGCCGAGGCGTCCAACGAGCTGTACCGGCGCAACCTCGCCAAGGGCCAGACCGGTCTGTCGGTCGCGTTCGACCTGCCGACCCAGACCGGCTACGACTCCGACCACATCCTCGCCCGCGGCGAGGTCGGCCGGGTCGGCGTGCCGGTGGCCCATCTCGGTGACATGCGCCGGCTGTTCCAGGACATCCCCCTGGAGCAGATGAACACCTCGATGACGATCAACGCCACCGCCATGTGGCTGCTGGCGCTCTACCAGGTCGTCGCCGAGGAGCAGGGCGCGGACATCACCAAGCTCCAGGGCACGACCCAGAACGACATCGTCAAGGAGTACCTGTCGCGGGGAACGCATGTCTTCCCGCCGGGGCCCTCACTCCGGCTGACGACGGACATGATCGCGTACACGGTCTCCCACATCCCGAAGTGGAACCCGATCAACATCTGCAGCTACCACCTGCAGGAGGCGGGCGCCACGCCGGTCCAGGAGATCGCGTACGCGATGTCCACCGCGATAGCGGTTCTCGATGCCGTACGCGATTCAGGGCAGGTCCCCGCCGAGAAATTCGGGGACGTCGTGGCCCGTATCTCCTTCTTCGTGAACGCGGGCGTCCGCTTCATCGAGGAGATGTGCAAGATGCGGGCGTTCGGGCGGATCTGGGACCAGGTCACGCGCGAGCGGTACGGCATCGAGAACCCCAAGCAGCGCCGCTTCCGGTACGGCGTCCAGGTCAACTCCCTCGGTCTGACCGAGGCACAGCCGGAGAACAACGTCCAGCGGATCGTGCTGGAGATGCTGGCGGTGACCCTCTCCAAGGACGCACGCGCCCGTGCTGTGCAGCTGCCCGCCTGGAACGAGGCGCTGGGGCTGCCCCGGCCCTGGGACCAGCAGTGGTCGCTGCGTATCCAGCAGGTCCTGGCGCACGAGAGCGACCTGCTGGAGTACGAGGACATCTTCGAGGGCTCGCACGTCATCGAGGCGAAGGTCGCGGCCCTGGTCGAGCAGTCCTTCGCCGAGATCGAGCGGATCCAGGAGATGGGCGGCGCGATGGCCGCCGTCGAGTCCGGCTACCTCAAGTCGCAGCTCGTCTCCTCGCACGCCGAGCGCCGGGCCCGGATCGAGTCCGGCCAGGAGAAGATCATCGGCGTCAACATCTTCGAGACGACCGAGCCGAACCCGCTGACCGCCGACCTGGACACCGCGATCCAGACGGTCGACCCGGCGGTCGAGGCCCGGGTCATCGCGGGCCTGGAGCACTGGCGCGACACCCGCTACCAGCCGCCCTTCAACCACCCGCGCCCGTGCAAGGCGCTGGAGAAGCTGAAGGAATCCGCCAAGGGCACCGCCAACCTCATGGAGGCCACCCTGGAGTGCGCCCGCGCCGGCGTCACGACCGGCGAGTGGGCCGGGGCCCTGCGCGAGGTGTTCGGTGAGTTCCGGGCGCCCACGGGTGTCTCGTCGGCCCCGGTGGCCGTGCCGGCCGAGGAGGGCAGTGCGCTGTCCCTCGTCCGCCGCAAGGTGCAGCTGACGGCGGACGACCTCGGCGTCGGCAAGCTGCGCTTCCTGGTCGGCAAGCCGGGCCTGGACGGGCACTCCAACGGCGCCGAGCAGATCGCCGTCCGTGCGCGTGACGCCGGCTTCGAGGTGGTCTACCAGGGCATCCGGCTGACGCCGGAGCAGATCACGGACGCGGCCCTCGCCGAGGACGTGCACGCGGTCGGCCTGTCGATCCTGTCCGGCTCGCACGCGCAGCTGGTTCCGGACGTCCTGGAACGGCTCCGTGTGGCCGGTGCCACAGATATACCCGTGATCGCCGGTGGCATCATCCCGAATGGTGACGCCGAGCAGCTCCGGGCCGCGGGCGTGGCCGCCGTCTTCACCCCGAAGGACTTCGACATCACCGGCATCATCGGCCGCATCGTCGACGAGATCCGGAAAGCGAACAAGCTCGACCCCCTGGAGGTCCCCGCATGACGACCGTCAACCGTCTCCGCCCGCGGCGCTCGTGCCTGGCAGTACCCGGTTCGAACCCCCGCTTCCTGGAGAAGGCGCAGGGTCTCCCGGCTGACCAGGTCTTCCTCGACCTCGAGGACGCGTGCGCCCCGCTCGCCAAGCCCGAGGCGCGGCACACCATCGTCAAGTTCCTCAACGAGGGCGACTGGACGGGCAAGACGAGGGTCGTGCGCGTCAACGACTGGACGACCGAGTGGACGTACCGCGACGTCGTCACGGTCGTCGAGGGCGCCGGCCAGAACCTCGACTGCATCATGCTGCCGAAGGTGCAGACGGCCCAGCAGGTCGTCGCCCTGGACCTCCTCCTCACCCAGATCGAGAAGACGATGGGCTTCGAGGTCGGCAAGATCGGCATCGAGGCGCAGATCGAGAACGCCCAGGGCCTGAACAACGTCAACGAGATCGCGACGGCGTCCCAGCGCGTCGAGACGATCATCTTCGGCCCGGCCGACTTCATGGCGTCCATCAACATGAAGTCGCTGGTCGTGGGCGAGCAGCCGCCCGGCTACCCGGCGGACGCCTACCACTACATCCTGATGAAGATCCTGATGGCCGCCCGCGCCAACAACCTCCAGGCGATCGACGGCCCCTACCTGCAGATCCGCAACATCGACGGCTACCGCGAGGTCGCCCAGCGCGCCGCCGCGCTCGGCTTCGACGGCAAGTGGGTGCTGCACCCGGGCCAGGTCGAGGCGTCCAACGAGATCTTCTCGCCCTCGCAGGAGGACTACGACCACGCCGAGCTGATCCTGGACGCGTACGACTACTACACGTCCGAGGCGGGCGGCAAGAAGGGCTCCGCGATGCTCGGCGACGAGATGATCGACGAGGCCAGCCGCAAGATGGCGCTGGTCATCTCGGGCAAGGGCCGGGCCGCCGGCATGCAGCGCACGTCGAAGTTCGAGATCCCGGAGGCCTGAGCGCGATGCAGTTCGGACGCACCTACGAGGAGTTCGAGGTCGGCGCGACGTACAAGCACTGGCCGGGCAAGACGGTCACGGAGTACGACGACCACCTCTTCTGTCTCCTGACGATGAACCACCACCCGCTCCACATGGACACGAACTATGCGGAGAAGACGACGGACTTCGGCAAGAACGTCGTCGTCGGCAACTACATCTACTCGCTGCTGCTCGGCATGAGCGTGCCGGACATCTCCGGCAAGGCCATCGCCAACCTGGAGATCGAGTCGCTCAAGCACGTGGCGCCGACCTTCCACGGCGACACGATCTACGGCCAGACGACCGTGCTCGACAAGTGGCCGTCGAAGTCGAAGAACGACCGCGGGATCGTCTACGTCGAGACCAAGGGCTACAAGCAGGACGGCACGCTGGTCTGTGTGTTCCGCCGCAAGGTGATGGTGCCGACGGAGACGTACATCAAGGAGCGCGGCGGCGAGCAGCCGGGCCGCCCCGAGCTCAAGGAGCAGGAGAAGTAGCCATGGCACGTCTCGCCCGGACCGCCGGTCTGACCGACATCCAGCAGGAGATCCTCTCCACCGTCCGCGACTTCGTGGACAAGGAGATCATCCCGGTCGCCACCGAGCTGGAGCACCGCGACGAATACCCGCAGCAGATCGTCGACGGCCTCAAGGAACTGGGCCTGTTCGGCCTGATGATCCCCGAGGAGTACGGCGGCCTGGGCGAGTCGCTCCTGACGTACGCCCTGTGCGTCGAGGAGATCGCCCGCGGCTGGATGTCGGTGTCCGGCATCATCAACACGCACTTCATCGTGGCGTACATGCTCAAGCAGCACGGCACGCAGGAGCAGAAGGACCACTTCCTGCCGAGGATGGCGGCCGGCGACATCCGCGGCGCCTTCTCGATGTCGGAGCCGGCCCTGGGCTCCGATGTGTCGGCCATCACGTCGAAGGCGGTGAAGGACGGCGAGGAGTACGTCCTGAACGGCCAGAAGATGTGGCTGACGAACGGCGGGACGTCAAGTCTGGTCGCCGTTCTCGTCCGAAGTGACGAAGGACACCCCGAGGGCACGGCGCCCCACAAGTCGATGACGACCTTCCTCGTCGAGAAGGAGCCCGGCTTCGGAGAGGTCCGCCCCGGCCTCACCATCCCCGGCAAGATCGACAAGATGGGCTACAAGGGCGTCGACACGACCGAGCTCATCATGGACGGCCTGCGCATTCCGGCCAATCGGGTACTCGGCGGCGTCACCGGGCGCGGCTTTTACCAGATGATGGACGGTGTCGAGGTCGGGCGCGTCAATGTGGCGGCGCGTGGCTGCGGCGTCGCTCAGCGTGCGTTCGAGCTGGGTGTCCAGTACGCCCAGCAGCGGCACACCTTCGGCAAGCCGATCGCCCAGCACCAGGCCATTCAGTTCAAGCTGGCCGAGATGGGTACCAAGGTCGAGGCCGCCCATGCCATGATGGTGAACGCAGCACGCAAAAAGGACTCCGGGGAACGAAACGACCTTGAGGCTGGGATGGCGAAGTACCTCGCCTCCGAGTACTGCAAGGAGGTCGTGGAGGATGCTTTCCGGATCCACGGCGGCTACGGCTTCTCCAAGGAGTACGAGATCGAGCGCCTCTACCGCGAGGCTCCGATGCTGCTGATCGGTGAAGGAACTGCCGAGATCCAAAAAATGATCATCGGTCGCCGGTTGCTCGAAGAGTATCGCTTCCAGGGCTGATTGTCCGGATACGGGGTGTTTTCTTGGAGAAGAAGATCACACCCCGTCAACACTCTTCGGCCGCCGACTCGGCTTCCTGGCTTGCCCAGTTGTGGTCCGCGACCGGTACGATCCCGGGAAAGCCGCCGTCCCCTGATACCGCGCGGCATCATCCGCTACGAAGGTCATCCATGCCCCACAGCCAAACCTCTGCACCACGCGACAGCCAGGTCGGCGGCGTACGCCTCGCGCGCGGAGCATCGCCGTGGCTTCTCCCGACCGTCGCCACCGCAGCCGTCAGCCTGCTGCGCGCACGCCGCTCCGGCGTCGCCAAGGCCGTCGCCGTGCCCGCCACCGCTCTCGCGGCGGGCATGCTGTGGTTCTTCCGCGACCCCGAGCGCGAGATCGCCCAGGGCCGGGTCATCTCGCCCGCCGACGGAGTGGTGCAGAGCATCATGCCGTGGAAGGACGGCCGCACCCGCGTCGCGATCTTCATGAGCCCGCTGAACGTCCACGTCAACCGTGCGCCGCTGTCCGGCACGGTGACCTCCGTGGAGCACATCCCCGGTGGGTTCGTTCCGGCGTTCAACAAGGAGAGCGAGAACAACGAGCGCGTGGTCTGGCATTTCGACACCGAACTCGGTGACATCGAGATGATCCAGATCGCCGGCGCGGTGGCCCGCCGTATCGTCCCCTACGTCCCGCAGGGGACGAAGGTCGAGCAGGGTGACCGTATCGGTCTGATCCGCTTCGGCTCGCGTGTCGACATCTACCTGCCCGAGGGCGTGGAGGTCGCGGTCGAGGTCGGGCAGAAGACCGTGGCTGGGGTGACTCGCATTGACCGTGATTGATCCTGAGACCCAGCCGGGCTGGGTGCCCGAGGCCGACGAGGTCGACGAAGAGGAGGAGATGCCTCTTTCTCTGCGCCTGTCGATAGCGGACACCCTGACGCTCGGCAACGCGACCTGCGGCTTCATGGCGGTGTACTTCACCACCACCGGCATCCTGATCCCGCACCTCACCGGTGACCAGGAGACCGGCATGGCCCGCCACAGCGCGGCCACGGCGGTCATCCTGATGCTGTGCGCGGCGGTCTTCGACCTGTTCGACGGCCTGGTCGCGCGCAAGCTGCGCTCGTCGCCCATGGGCGCCGAGCTGGACAACCTGTCCGACCTGATCAGCTTCGGTCTGGCGCCCGCGTACTTCGTCCTGGTCTACGGCATGGTCGCCGACGACGCCCACCAGCGGGTGGCGGCGGTCGGCGCGATCGTCGTGTTGCTGGCCGTGGTGCTGCGGCTCGCCAGATTCTCCTGCGTGACACCGCCGAACGGCATGTTCCAGGGCATGCCCTCGCCGTTCGGCGCGCTGACGGTGGTGTCGATCGTGCTGCTGGAGCTGCCCTTCGTGGCGACGCTGCTCGCGATCCTCGGCACGGCGTGGCTGATGGTGAGCCGGGTGGAGTACCCGAAGCCGCGGGGGCGCCTCGCGGTGGCGATGCTCTCCTGGATCGTGGTCAGCATGGGCCTGCTCGCTGCCTGGGCCTTCGACGCCCCGAGCGGTCAGCTGCTGCTGCAGACCGGCTGTGCGTTGCAGCTGGTGATGGGCGCGGTGATTCCGCTGTTCGCCACGGCTCGCCGGGTGAACAACTTCCGTGACAATCGACGTGAGGCGCGGGCGGCTCAGCCGTAACGCTGCGCTTGCCTTGGGCCCCGGACCGGGTTGGTTCGGGGCCCTTCGCTTGTCCGCGGGCGGCGCTCGGGCGGACGTTCCTGGGGGCTGACGCCCCCAGACCCCCGCATCGGCCCTGAACGGGCCTCGTCCTCGAACGCCGGACGGGCTGAAAACTCAGACCCCTCCGGCGTGACCCGTATTCAGCCCCTCCGGCGTTTGAGGAGCCGGAAGACGGGACGGGTCGGGGCGGCGAGGGCGGGAGGAATCGGGTCAGGACAGGAAGTCGCGGGCGATCCGTTCCGCCGAGCGTTCCAGGATGGGGCCCGCTTCCGCGATGCACTTCGCGACGTCCGGCTCGATCTCCGTCAGGGGGTAGGCCCGCCGGATGCCGGCCCGGCCGAGCGTCTCCGGGGCCAGGGCGAGGCGGCCGCAGACCGCGACGACCTCCTTGTCCGCCGCCCGGGCGGCGGAGGCGACGCCCGCGGGCGCCTTGCCGTGCAGGGTCTGCTCGTCGAGGGAACCCTCACCGGTGATCACCAGCGTCGCCCGCTCCAGCGCGGGCGCGAAGCCCAGGACGTCGAGCATGACCTCGATACCGGGGCGGAACCGGGCACCGAGGAGCAGGGCGCCGTAGCCGATACCGCCCGCGGCACCCGCGCCGGGCGCGGCGGCGTGCTCGGCGGCACCGGCACCGACCGACTCCTCCAACACCTTCGCGAAGTGCGCGAGAGCCGCGTCCAGCGTCTCCACGTCGTCCGGCGAGGCGCCCTTCTGCGGCCCGTACACGGCGGATGCGCCCTTCGGGCCGGTGAGCGGATTGTCGACGTCGCTGGCGAGCACCAGGTCGACGGCCGCGAGGCGCGGGTCCAGACCCGACAGATCGGCCGTGGCGAGGTCGCCGAGGCCACCGCCGCCCGGCGGCACGGGCTCGCCGTCCGCGTCCAGGAAGCGCGCGCCGAGCGCGGTCAGCATGCCGGCGCCGCCGTCCGTCGTGGCACTGCCTCCCACGCCGAACACGATGGTGCGGGCACCGGCGTCCAGGGCTGCCCGCAGCAGCTCGCCGGAGCCGCAGGTGGACGCCGTGAGCGGCGCGAAGACGCCCGCGGGCAGCCGCTGCAGGCCGCTCGCCTCGGCCATCTCCACGACCGCCGTGTCGCCGCGCAGCGCGAACGCCGCGCTCACCTCGTCCCCGAGGGGCCCGGCCACCCGGACCTCCCGCCGCTCGAAACCGGCCGCGACCGCCGCGTCCACGGTCCCGTCGCCGCCGTCGGCCACGGGCATGGCCTCCACCTCGAGGTCCGGCACGATCCGGCGCAGACCGGCGGTCACACGCTCGGCGACCTGCACGGCCGTCAGCGACCCCTTGAACTTGTCCGCGGCGATGAGCACGCGCTGTGTCACCTGTTTTCCCCTTGCTCTCCGGGCCTCGCGCACGTCAAGGCCAGTCGCGCCGCTGCGACCTTAACCGGAGGAGGCCCGTGGCGTCATGCCCTGCCCGGAGCCTGAGAACGCCCTGCGGGCCCGCTGTGCGTACCGGGCGAACCCCGAGCGGAGGGCCCCGGAATTGGGTAAACCGGTCCTATGACCCCTGTGGGCACTGAGCCGGAGCTCGCCGACCGCGTTCTCGGAGGCTGGCTGGGCCGGATCGCGGGCAACATGCTCGGCAAGCCGGTCGAGCAGGGCGACCTGTGGACGCGGGACCGTATCGACCGGTATCTGCGGCAGGCCGCCGCCCTGCCGCTCACCGACTATCTCCCCGAGCCGCCCAGCGAGGCCGACGGCTTCGAGCTGCGCCCGGAGTGGCGCAGCTGCGTGCGCGGCCGTATCCACGGCAGCTGCCGGGACGACGACGTCGACTACGCCATCCTCGGCCTCGACCTGCTGGAGACCCACGGCTTCGGCTTCAGTACCGAGCAGGTCGGGGACCTGTGGCTGCTGCGGCTGCCGTACCTCCAGACCTTCACCGCGGAGCGGGCCGCGTACCGCAATCTCGCGAACGGGCTGAAACCGCCGCTGACGGCGACGTACGACAACCCCTACCAGGAGTGGATCGGCGCTCTCATCCGTGCCGACATCTACGGCTGGACCTGCCCCGGCGTCCCGCGGCGCGCGGCCTCGCTGGCCCGGCGGGACGCGGTGCTGTCGCACACCGGCAACGGCGTGTACGGCGCGATGTGGGCGGCGGCGCTGATCGCGGCGGCGTTCACGGCGTCCACGATCCGGGAAGCGGTCGACCAGGCGCTCGCGGTGATCCCGGCGAGCTGCCGCCTCGCCCGCACCGTGCGCCGGGTCGTCTCGCTGCACGACACCCGGATGACCTGGGAGGACACGCTCACCACGGTCGCCGAGGAGACCGCCGGGCTGGGCTGGATCCACACCGTGCCGAACGCCGCCGTGCTCACCGCGGGGCTGCTGTACGGCGACGGCGACTTCACCCGCAGCATCACGCTCACCGTCCGCGGCGGCCTGGACACCGACTCCAACGGGGCGACCGCCGGTTCGGTGGCCGGTGTCCTGACCGGGGCGGAGGCGATCCCGGAGCAGTGGACCGAGCCGCTGGAGGACAGGGTGCGCAGCGCGGTGTTCGGGTTCGACGGGGCGCGGATCAGCGAGCTGGCGGAGCGGACGGTGCGGCTGGCCGGGACGGCGGAGGAATAGGGGGTGGAAGGGGCGCGGTCCGCTCCGCAGCGTCGGGCTCTGGGCCGAGGGCGTGGTTGCGCCCGCTGGTTACGCTTCCCCCCATGACCACCACGCAAGACTTCGCCACGTACATCGCCGGTCTCCCCCGCGTCCTCGCCGGTGCCGCCGCCCTGTTCCGGGACGGCGAGGGCCGGGTGCTGCTCGTGGAGCCCAACTACCGAGAGGGCTGGGCGCTTCCGGGCGGCACGGTCGAGTCCGACGACGGCGAGACACCCCGCCAGGGCGCGCGCCGGGAGACGGCCGAGGAGATCGGCCTGGACCGGCAGCTGGGCGCGCTGCTCGCGGTGGACTGGGTGCACGGGACGGGGCGGCCGCCCGTGGTGGCCTATCTGTACGACGGCGGGGTCCTCGGCGAGGACGACCTCAAGGCGATCCGGTTGCAGGAGGAGGAGTTGGTGTCCTGGCGGCTGGTCGCGCGCGAGGAGCTCACGGCGCATCTGCCGGGCTCGCTCGGCCGGCGTGTCCTGGCCGCACTCGACGTCCTGGCGGACGGCGGCGGGACGGTCGAGCTGGAGAACGGGCACCGGGTGGACTCCGGCGCCGTGTGAGTCCGGCTGGGTGCCCGGGAATTCCCGGGCACCGTGGTGTTTCCGGAAGCGGGCGGGAATGGCCGGAAGAAGTCGGGGAATCACGGCCTCACCCGCCCGTGCCCCCGTCAGAGGTGGCCGATGGGGGCATGCACGGCGACACGATTGACGCCGCGCCCGCCTCCTCGGCCAGGGCGTTCACGGCGGCACGGCTGTCGCCCTGCGCTCTTCGCGGGGCCGGCGGAAATCCGTTCGCCGCCACCACAACCCGGCCCTACTCTCGGGGACATGACCAAGCCGCCCCTCGTCGCCCTGCTCAGCGGCGCCGGTATCAGCACGGACTCCGGGATCCCCGACTACCGCGGGCCGAACGGTCTGTGGCGCCGGGACCCGGAGGCCGAGAAGCTCGTGACGTACGAGTACTACATGGGCGATCCGGAGATCCGGCGCCGCTCGTGGCAGATGCGGCGCGAGAACCGCGCGCTGAAGGCGGAGCCGAACGCCGCGCACCGGGCGGTGGCGGAGCTGGAGCGCTCCGGGGTGCCGGTGCGGGTGATCACACAGAACGTCGACGGGCTGCACCAGCTCGCCGGGATGCCCGCCCGCAAGGTCCTCGAACTGCACGGCAGCGCACGGAGCGTGGTGTGCACGAAGTGCCATGCGCGCGGGCCGATGGAGGACGCCCTGGCCCGGGTCGAGGCCGGTGAGGCGGATCCCCCGTGCCTGGAGTGCGGCGGGATCCTGAAGTCGGCGACGGTCATGTTCGGCGAGCGGCTGGACCCGGTCGTCCTGGGCGAGGCGGCCGCGATCACCAAGGCCTGCCAGGTGTTCATCGCCGTCGGCAGCAGCCTCCAGGTGCAGCCGGCGGCCGGTCTCGCGGGCGTCGCCGCCGACCACGGCGCCCGGCTCGTCATCGTCAACGCCGAGCCGACGCCTTACGACGACCGCGCCGCCGAGGTGATCCGCGAACCGATCGGCACCGCCCTGCCGGAGCTGCTGCGGGGGCTGGGCGCCCCGAGCGGTCGGGCGGGCTGATCCGCCGGGCCCGCGGGCCCGCGGCACGGCTAGGGGCGGATCCCGTCGCAGCCGATGTGCAGATGGCGCGGCCCGCGCAGTACGGCGTTCTGCCGGTACGGCGGCGGGTCCTCCAGCAGTCGTGGGTTCTCCAGCCTCCGGGCCAGCTCCGCCAGGGCGAACTGGGCCTCCAGCCGGGCGAGCGGTGCGCCGAAGCAGCTGTGGATGCCGCTGCCGAGACCGAGGTGCTGGATGTCCGGGCGGTCCGGGTCGAAGCGGTCCGGGTCCGTGAAGCGCTCCGGGTCGCGGTTGCCTGACGCCAGGACCAGCCAGAGGCCGGAGCCCTTGGGGATGGTGACCCCGCGGACCTCGATGTCGGCGAGGGTGGTGCGCTGCGGCAGCAGTTGCACCGGCGGTTCAAAGCGCAGCAACTCCTCGACGACGGGCACCGCCAGCCGCGGTTCGGCACGCAGCCGGCGCAGGACGTCGGGGTTGCGCAGCAGGGTCAGCATTCCGTTGGTGATGAGGTTGACGGTGGTCTCGTGCCCGGCGATCAGCAGCAGTGCCGCGGTGCTGAGGAGTTCCATCGTGGTCATCGCGCCGTCCTCGCCCTCGGCCGTCGCCAGCTGGGAGAGCATGTCGTCCCCGGGGTTCCTGCGGCGCTCCTCGATCAGCCCGGCCAGGTACATGCCCAGCTGCATCCGGGCGTCGTGCGCCTCCTTGTCCCGGTCGCCGCGGTCGGCGCCCGGTTCCGGGTCGAGGCTCGCGGCGAGGGTGTCGGCCCAGGTGTGGAAGCGCGCCTCGTCCTCGCGCGGCACTCCGAGCAGCCGGCAGATCACGGTCACCGGGAAGGGGTACGAGAACTGCTCCACCAGGTCGATCCGGGAGGGATCGCCGATGCCGTCGATGAGGCCGCTGACGATGTCGTGGAGTTCGGGGCGCATGCCGTCGACGCGGTGGGGCGTGTGCGGCGGGCCGAAGGGCCGGTTGGTCATGCGGCGCAGCCGGTCGTGTTCGGGCGGGTCGAGCCGCAGGAAGCCGGGCGGCAGCGCGCTCTCCTCCTTGGGCGCCTCGGCCAGCGGGTCGCCCGCGGCCACGGCCTGGTTGCGGGCGTCGGAGCTGATCCGGGGGTCGTGCAGCAGGCCGCGGATCTCGTAGTAGGTGCTGATCACGTACGGCCCGTCGTCCTCGTGGTGGACCGGTGTCCTGCGCAGCTCCTCGTAGATCGGGTACGGATCGGCCCGGTTGGCGTGGTCCAGGATCCGGTGCAGCAGGGATGGCGTCATGGCAGGTCCTCGGGGCCGTGCGGGTCAGTGCGCGGGGACGAACGTCGGCCGCCGGTCGGCCGGCGAGTAGCCGCTGAGGGTCACGGTGGGGCCGTGGGTGGGGACCGAGGGGTCGGGGAACTCCGCGTCCACGGGCCGCTGCGCGCCCGGGCGCCGGTCGACCGTGGCGAACGGCGGCGGGAACGGCGCCGTGGTCTCGATCAGCTCCTGGTAGAACGGCAGCCACCGGCCGTGGTCGAACGAGACGGCGCCGATGACGCGGCCCTGGTATCCGTAGACGCCGACGAACCGGCGGCTTTCGAGGGAACCCTGGGAGATGAGGATCTCGGTCCCCAACGACGGCACTCCGACCGACTTGATGTTGACGCCGAACTGCGCGGACCAGAAGGACGGCACCTCCATGTGGGGCACGCGTTCGGTGCTCTCGGCGATCATGTTGTGCGCCGCGATCCGGGCCTGGGCGACGGCGTTGCCCCAGTGCTCCAGGGCGAGGAACTGGTAGCCGAACAGGGGGTGCGGGCAGCGGGCGACGTCGCCGGCCGCGTAGATGTCGTCGGTGACGATCCCGCGGATGTCGAAGGCGCGGCAGCCGGCGTCGCAGGCGATGCCGCGGGGGCCGGCGCCGAGTCCGGACCCGGCGAGCCATTCGGTGTTGCGGGTGGCGCCGAGCGAGACGACGACGACGTCGCTCTCCACGGTGGAGCCGTCGGACAGCCGCGCGGCACGCACCCGTCCCGAGGCGTCGCCCTCCAGGGCGGTCACCATGACCCCGCACCGCAGGTCCACGCCCCCTTCGCGCTGCATGTCGGCGGCGACCGCGCCGACCACGCCGCCGAGCGCGCCGACCAGGGGTGCCTCGCCGCGTTCGGCGACGGTGACGGGGAGGCCGCGTTCGCGGCAGGCGGAGGCGATCTCGGAGCCGGTGAACCCGGCTCCGATGACGAGGACCCGCCGGGGTCCCGCATCGAGCCGCCGGGCGAGTGCCGCGCTGTCGTCGCGGCTCCGCAGCACGAAGACGCCGTCGAGTTCCGCCTCGGCCTCGTGCGGCCACGGTCGCGCCCGTACGCCGGTGGCGATCAGCAGCCGGTCGTAGGGCACCTCGTCGCCGTCGGCGAGCCGCACCCGCCGGGCGGCCATGTCCAGGCCGCTCGCCGCGACGCCGAGCCGCCAGGTGGCGTCGACGGCCCGCAGCCTGGGCAGTGCGGTGCGCTCGGCGGCGGCCCTGCCCAGCAGCACCTGTTTGGAGAGCGGCGGCCGGTCGTAGGGTTCGTGGGGTTCGTCGCCGATCATGGTCAGTGAGCCCGTGAAGCCCTCGGCCCGCAGGGCTTCGGCGGCCCGCAGACCGGCCAGGGACGCGCCCACCACGACGATGCGGCCCTCGCTCCTGAGCCGCTCCGCGGCCACGTCACCGAGCACCGGACACCGCCTCGGCCGGTACGTCGACCGTGTCGACGAGGATGGCCTGTACGGGGCAGGCCGCGACGGCCCGCTCCAGCTTCTCGCGCTGCTCCTCGTCGACCTGCGGGGTGTACAGCAGGGCCTCCTCGCCGTGCATGGCGAAGACCTCGGGGGCGAGGAACGCGCACTGCGCGTACCCCTGACAGCGGTTCAGATCGACGGCAATCCTGACCACGGATCGGTCCTCTCGGGCGGCCCGGCCACTCCTCCTGCGCACCACTCTGGGCGCCCGGCGGGGATGCGGCGACGAAGAGCGGACCGATCGAGTGAGCGGGGTGGCCCGGTCAGGAGGGGGCGGCGGGCCGTCGGCGCCGCCAGAGGATGTCGAGGCTGATGAGCAGCGCCCAGCCCGGCAGCACCAGTTCGCACCAGGGCACGTTGGATCCGACCACGAGCAGCGTGAGGCCCGCGAGATAGCCGAGGACGACGAGCGGGCGGGGCAGGACGCCGAGCCGGCGGCCGATGGTCGAGGTGGTGATGACGAACACCGCCGCCATCCGCATCGCGTACGTGGTCAGCAGGGCGTAGGCGAAGTCGCGTCCGAAGGGTGAGTTCTGCTGCGTCTCGGCGAGCACGGTCCCGGCGGCCGCGGCGGCGCCGAACAGGGTGGCGACGAAGACCAGGCCGCTGCCCAGGAACACGGTGGAGACGAACCGGTCCTCGGCCCGGCCGGCCTGCTCGCGCAGGGCGCCCATGAACCACAGGAACGCGATTCCGGCGAACGGCAGCAGCTCCAGCGCCGTCCGCACGGCGTCGCGCTGTCCGGCGTCGACGGTCACGGAGCTGCCCGTGGGGCCGTCGGGCAGGGCGACGCGGACCAGGACGATCGCCACGGCCATCAGGGCCGCGAACACCACTCCGGCCACCCCGGCGGCCCAGGGTGTCGCGAGGTGTCGGTGCTTCGGCTCCATGGTCTCCCGCCTTCCGCCTGCTCCCCCTTCGTACAGACACGGGCGCACGGGGCGCTCACGCCACCGGGGTCACCCGGGAGGCAGAGCGGGGTGCGCCATACAGGTCACGGCTTCCGCTGCGCGGGACGGGCTCGTGGACCAGAATTGCGATCATGACTTCTGCGATACGCCATGTGACGGTCGACTCCGCCGACGCCTACCGCCTGGCCGGCTTCTGGTCCCAGGTGCTCGGTCTGCCGGTGCACGAGGACGACGAGCCGGGGGACGAGGCCGTGCTCATCGAGGGCGCGGGTCTGTTGTTCGTGACCGTCCCCGAGCCCAAGAGCGTCAAGAACCGCGTGCATCTGGACCTTCAGCCGCAGGACCGCACCCGGGAGGAGGAGGTGGAGCGGGTTCTCGCGCTCGGTGCCACGCTGGTCGACGACCGCCGCAACCCGGACGGCACGGGCTGGGCGGTGCTCGCCGACCCGGAGGGCAACGAGTTCTGTGTGGAGCGCGGTGCGGCGCAGCGGGACGACTGAGGACCCGCGCTCAGAACAGCGCCGCGGCGCTCTCGAAGTCCAGCAGACGCTGCTTGCGCTCCAGGCCGCCGCCGTAGCCGGTGAGGCTGCCGTTCGCGCCGACGACGCGGTGGCAGGGGACGACGATGCCGATCGGGTTCCTGCCGTTGGCGAGGCCGACCGCGCGGGAGGCGCCGGAGTTGCCGAGAAGGTCGGCGAGTTGGCCGTAGGAGCGGGTCTCGCCGTACGGGATCTTCCGCAGCTGCTCCCAGACCCTGCGCTGGAACGGCGTGCCGAGCAGCCTCAGTTCGAGGGTGAACTCCTTCAACTCGCCCGCGAAGTACGCCTCCAGCTGCTCCTCGGCCTCCGCGAAGGGTGAGACGTCGCGGAGGCCGAAGGTCTCCTCGGACGGGCGGTGGCGCTGGTCGGTCATGTAGAGGCCGCACAGGACGCCGTCGTCGGCGACGAGGGTGAGCGGGCCGTACGGGCTGTCGATGACGGTGTGCTGTTTCACTTGCTTTCCTTACACGGGGAGGAAGTTGATCGGATGGCTGTCCGTCGCCCACAGGTACTGGACGGCATACGCGCGCCAGGGGCGCCAGGCCGCCGCTCGGGTGGTGAGGGCGGCGGGGGTGGACGGCAGGCCCAGCTCCTGGGCGGCGCGGCGGATGCCGAGGTCGGTGGGGAGGAAGGCGTCGGGGTCGCCGAGGGCGCGCATCGCGATGACGTCGACCGTCCAGGGGCCGAAGCCGGGCAGGGACAGGAGCCTCTCCCGGGTCTGCGGCCAGTCGCTGTCGGGGCCCAGGCGGATGTCGCCGTCGGCGAGTCGGCGGACCAGGGTGGTGAACGTCGTGCGGCGGGTGCGGGGCATCGCCAGGGACTCCGGGTCCACCGACGCGAGCGCCTCGGGGGACGGGAAGAGGTGGGTGAGACCGCCTTCGGGGTCGTCCACCGGCTCGCCGTGGGCGGTGACCAGACGGGCCGCGTGGGTGCGGGCGGCGGCCGTGGAGACCTGCTGGCCGAGCACGGCCCGGACGGCGAACTCGGCCTCGTCGACCGTGCGCGGCACCCGGCGTCCGGGTGCCTTGTCGACCAGGGGCGCGAGCAGCGGGTCGGTGCGCAGCTGGTCGTCGATCGCGACCGGATCGGCGTCCAGGTCGAGCATCCGGCGGCACCGGCTGATCGCCACGGTCAGATCGCGCAGGTCGCCGAGGGTGAGCCGGCAGGCGATGTGGTCGGGCCGCGGCGTCAGGGTCACGACGCCGTGGCCGTACGGCAGCCGCAGCGTGCGCCGGTACGCGCCGTCGCGCCACTCCTCGACGCCGGGCACGGCGGTCGCCGCGAGGTGCCCGAACAGGTTGTCGGGGTTGAGCGGGGCGCGGAACGGCAGCCGCAGGGTCAGGGCGCCGGTGGTGTTGCCGGGGTTGCCGCGGGGTGCGCGGGCGCGCAGGTCGCTCGGCGAGAGGGCGAAGACCTCGCGGACGGTGTCGTTGAAGGTGCGGATGGAGGCGAACCCGGCCGCGAAGGCGACGTCCGCCATGGGCAGCGGCGTCGTCTCGATGAGGAGGCGGGCCGCCTGGGCGCGCTGGGCGCGGGCCAGGGCGAGCGGGCCGGCGCCCAGTTCGGCGAGGAGCTGGCGTTCGACCTGCCGGGTGCTGTAGCCGAGCCGGGCGGCGAGGCCGGGCACGCCCTCGCGGTCCACGACGCCGTCGGCGATGAGCCGCATCGCGCGGGCCACGAGGTCGGCGCGCTGATTCCACTCCGGGGAGCCGGGGCTGGTGTCCGGGCGGCAGCGCTTGCAGGCCCGGAACCCGGCCTGCTGGCAGGCGGCCGCGCTCGGGAAGAACCGCATGTTCGCGGGCTTGGGCGGGACCACCGGGCAGCTCGGCCGGCAGTAGATCCCGGTCGTGACGACCGCCGTGAAGAACCATCCGTCGAAGCGGGCGTCCTTGGACTGTACGGCGCGCACGCAGCGCTCCGTGTCGATGTGCATCCCCTTCTGCATACGTCCAGCATCGACCACGGCAGCGGTCGGGGCTGGCGAGAATCCGACATGGGCCTCGCCTGCGCTGGGAGCCGCCGGATCACGTCAGGGGGGTCCGGCCCTTGAAATATGAATGATCATTCATACTTCTGGTCGCGGTGGGTAGGATGCCCCCATGGGTCATGGAGCCGTCACCGCCGCGCAGGACACCCCCGAGCGCGTACGTCTGGACGCGGCGAACGTGGCGAAGGTGGCCACCACCCTCCAGGCCCTGTCCACCCCCTCCCGCCTGCTGATCCTGGCGCGTCTGCGCGAGGGGCCGCTGCCGGCCACGGAGTTGGCGGCCGAGGTGGGCATGGAGCAGTCCGCGTGCTCGCACCAGCTGCGGCTGCTGCGCAATCTGGGTCTGGTGGTGGGCGAGCGGCGCGGCCGGTCGGTCGTGTACGCGCTGCACGACCACCATGTCGCCGAACTCCTCGACCAGGCCGTGTACCACGTGGAGCATCTGCGGCTGGGGATCAGCGACAAGGCGGAGTGAGCCCACCGCGTCACTGACCACTGGGGCCCGGCGCGGGACCCACCCCCTGCAACTCCTGGATCTTTCCGCCCAGTTGGGGGCGGAGCTGTTCGAGCAGCTCCGGCTTGGCGCTGACCACCCAGCGGGTGCCGACGAGGTATTTGCCGCCGTAGACGGCCGCCGCGTCCAGCCAGGTCAGTTTGAGCCGCTCCTCGGGGAACGTCGTGATGAGGTAGTCGCCCCGCTTCGTGCGGCAGACGCCCTCGCGCAGTTCGTCCGCCTCGGTCCGGATCCTGACCTTGCACCCGGTCAGGTCGGCGATCACCTCGACCTTCGCCGGCGCCACGACACCGGGCACCGTGGCGGCGACGTTCGACGGGCCGCTCTGCGCGGCGCCCCCCTCGTCGTCACCGCCGCCGCACGCGGTGGCGGTGAGCAGCAGAACGACCGCCCCGGCCACCGCGACGCGACGGATGCCTCCGCTCCCGCCTTCGCTTCCTCGCTGTGCCTGCACGCCGAGGGATACGGATCAAGCCCGGGAGCCGTTCACCGCAGGGATCACGCGGGCCCGGCCGGCAGCCAGCGGGCGACGTAGGCGAGCAGCCCGTCCGGCTCGGTGCCGCGCGCGACGTAGCCGAGGTGGCCGTCGGGGCGTACCAGTCCCTGGGCGACGCCCGGCCAGGGGCCCCGGTCGCCGAGGCGGTGCACGGTGAGGAGGCCGGCCCGGCCCGCCAGGACCGGGGCGAGCCGCTCGTCCGGCCACAGGTGCGGCGGGCCGGTCAGGAGCAGATGCCAGCCGGGGGCGGCGACCTCGGCCTGGAGCCCGCGGGGCAGGTCGGGCAGCCGGTCCCCGGCGCGCGGGCCGCGGCGGGGCCGGTGCGCGCCCGTCGTCGAGACAGGGCTGCGGCGGTAGTGGATGCCGAGTTCGGAGACGGTACGGAAGACCCGTCGGCGCAGGAACGTCGCGTGTCCGGCCAACGGCGCGAGGCGGGGCACGAGTCGGGAGCGGGCGAAGCGCAGGACGGGGTTGGCGCCGGTGCCGATGACGAAGGCGCGGTCCGTGAACCGCCGTACGTCCCGGCCGACCGGCGACCGTTCGGCACCGTAGGTGTCCAGCAGTTCCCGCGGCGCGGCACCCCGGCACACGAGGGCGAGTTTCCAGCCCAGGTTGAGGGCGTCCTGGATGCCGGTGTTCATGCCCTGGGCGCCGGCCGGGCTGTGGATGTGGGCGGCGTCGCCGGCCAGGAAGAACGGGCCGGAGCGGTACCGGGCGGCGCCGCGGTTGTGGAGGCGGAAGTCGGTCATCCAGACCGGGTCCCGCAGGACCGTTCCCCGGGCGCCGTACCGTTCGGCGATCTCCTGCAGAAACGGCAGGGTCACCTGGGTGTCGGGGGCGTCGGAGGGCCGCATCGCGAGCATGCGCCAGGGGGCGGGCGAGCCGAGCGGGAAGAAGAACAGCATCCCGCGTCCGGTCATGTACGAGTGCACGGCGCCCGGTTCCAGCCCGTCCACCTCCAGGTCGGCGAGCAGATACGTCTGCGGATAGGCGTACCCCTCGAACCCGATGCCCGCCCGGGCCCGCACCGTGCTGTGGGCGCCGTCGCAGCCGACGACGTACCGGGCCGTCACCGTCTCCTCGGTGCCGTCCCGGCCGCGCAGCCGGGCGACGACGTGCGCGCCCGCCCGCTCCAGCGCGACGACCTCGGTGCCACGCTCGATCGTCACGTCCCGCTCGGCGAGGTGCTCACCGAGCACGCTCTCCGTCTCGGCCTGCGCGAGGAACAGCAGGAAGGGGTACGGCGTGTCGGCGGCCCCGATGTCGAAGAGCGGCAGGGACACCGTGCGCCGGTTCAGATGCAGCCGCAGCCCCATCGCCGGGTTGCCGCGCTCCACGAGTTCCCCGCTCACCCCGAACCCGGCGAGCGCCTCCAGGGTGCGGGGCTGGATACCGAGCGCCCGGGACTCCCGTACCCGGTCCAGGGACCGGTCGACGACACGGAACCGGGTTCCGTAGGAGCGCAGTTGAGCGGCGAGCGCGAGCCCGGTGGGCCCGGCTCCCACGACCAGCACGTCCAGCGGTGGCGTCATGGGTCAACGGTAGACATACCGGCCCCGCCGGCCTCCGTGCGCCCCCGCACGCTCGTGTCGATCTGCAGCTGGGCCCGGGCCGTGGCGAGCAGTTCCTTCTGGTCCGCCAGCCTCTCGCGGGTGGCGACGGTGTCGAACAGCAGCTGGTAGACCTGGCCGGCCTTGCCCGCGACGAAGACCTCGACGCGTCTGCGGGCCTCGGACCGGTCGGCGTAGTGGTAGTCGATCTCCAGCAGCAGGGCTTCCCTGCCGTTCTGCCGGGTGGGGCGGGTGGCGACCCTTCAGGTCGGCCATGGAGGACGCGGATGTGTCGCGGTACCACTCCAGCTGGCCGGCGACGGCGGCTTTCGGTGTCGGCCCGTACGAGGAGTCACGCTTGAGGCTCATGGCGTGCTGCTCCTCCGGGGAGCTCCAGCTGCTCTGGATCGCGCTGTCGACGTCCTGGGTCCAGTCGTCGGGAAGGGCGAAGGCGGCCCTGAGGTCGGGTGCTTCGACGCGGCGCCAGCCGTTCGGCAGTGGGAGCGACGGTGACGCCCGCGGTGTGTCCGACGCGGCCGGTGCCGCCGCGGCGCCGTCGACCACGGGCCGGCCGGGCGACGATCCCCCGAGGAGCGGCACCCCGAACACCGCCAGCAGCAGACCGACGACGGCCGCGGCCGCCGACACCAACGCGGCGATCTCGCCCGCACTCATCCGCCGCCTCGAAGGCGTCCCGTCCCCCGCACCGCTCACGCCGTTCCCCTCCCCCGTGTCGCCGGAACTCACCGGCGTCTCGGGAGTGTTCCCCGGATTCGGCGCAACTCCCGTCGAAAGTCGGCCAGTTGTCGCACCCCGCACCCCCGCGGACCTGCATGGCCGTCCCGGTATCACGGCACGTACGCTCGTCCGCATGGTTGCGCATCGGATGGTCGACGTGAACGGGATCAGGCTGCACATCGCCGAGCAGGGTGAGGGGCCGCTGGTGGTGCTCCTGCACGGCTTCCCCGAGTCATGGCACTCCTGGCACCACCAGTTCGGGCCGCTGGCCGACGCCGGGTTCCGGGTGGTCGCCCCCGATCAGCGGGGATACGGGCGCAGCGACCGTCCCGACGCCGTGGAGGCGTACACCATCCTGCATCTGGTCGGTGACGTCGTCGGGCTCATCCAGGCCCTCGGCGAGGAGAAGGCGTACGTCGTCGGGCACGACTGGGGTGCGCCGGTCGCCTGGCACACCGCCCTGCTGCGCCCGGACCTGGTGCGCGGGGTGGCCGGGCTGAGCGTGCCGCCGCCGTTCCGGGGCACGCATCCGCCGCTGGCCTCGACGCGGGAGCGGTTCGGCGGCCGGTTCTACTGGAACTACTTCGCGCGGCCGGGGGTCGCGGACGCCGAGTTCGCGAAGGACACCCGAACCACACTGCGGAAGTTCTTCTACGCGGCCTCGGGAGACGCTCCCCACGCGGGCGGCCGGCGGCAGCCCCTGGTCGACCCCGAGCGGGGCTGGCTCGCGGACATGCCGGACCCCGAGGTGCTGCCGGACTGGTTCACCGAGGACGACCTCGACGCGCTGACCGAGAGCTTCGCCCAGGGCTTCACCGGCGCCCTGAACTGGTACCGCAACATGGACCGCAACTGGGAGCTGACCGCGCCCTGGCACGGCGCCGTCGTCACCCCGCCCGCCCTGTACGTCTACGGCGACCGTGACCTGGTCCCCGCGTTCCCCGGCACGCCCGAGTTCATCGAGCGGCTGCCCGCGCTGATGCCCAACCTGTGGCGTCCGCCGGTGGAGTTGCCGGGCTGCGGACACTGGACCCAGCAGGAACGGCCCGCCGAGGTGAACGCGGCGCTCGTCGACTTCCTCACCCGGAGCGACTCCTAGCCGAAGCGGCCCTCCACGTAGTCGGCGGTGCGGGGGTCCGACGGGGCCGAGAACATCACCGGGGTGGGCCCGTGCTCGACGATGGCGCCGGGGGTGTTCTGCTCGGCCAGGAAGAACGCGCACTGGTCGGAGACCCGGGCGGCCTGCTGCATGTTGTGGGTGACGATCACGATGGTGACCTCGTGGGCCAGTTCGCGGATCGTCTCCTCGATGCGGCGGGTCGAGGTGGGGTCGAGGGCCGAGCAGGGCTCGTCCATCAGCAGGACCTTGGGGCGCACGGCCAGGGACCGGGCGATGCACAGGCGCTGCTGCTGGCCGCCGGAGAGCGCGCCGCCGGGCTGGCGCAGCCGGTCGCGGACCTCCCGCCACAGGCCCGCCTTGGTCAGGCACTCCTCCACCAGGTCGTCCTTGGCGTCCCCGTTCAGGCGGGTTCCGGTGAGCTTCAGGCCGGACGTGACGTTGTCGTAGATCGACATCGCGGGGAACGGGTTCGGTTTTTGGAAGACCATGCCGATCGTCCGCCGTGCCTCGGTCAGCCGCTGCCCGGCGGCGTAGACGTCCCGGCCGTCGACCAGGACCTCACCGGCCAGCGACGCGGTCGGGACGAGTTCGTGCATGCGGTTGAGGATGCGCAGGAACGTCGACTTGCCGCAGCCGGACGGGCCGATGAGGGCCGTGACCCGGCCGGCCGGCATGGTCAGGGACACCCGGTCGAGGACCTTGTGGTCGCCGAACCAGGCCGAGATCCGGCGGGCCTGGAGCGTCGCGCCGGTCACCTCGCCCGCCGGCACCGGCGGGAGGGGCAGCGTGGTCGCGGTCTGGGTTGTCTGGTCGGTCACGGCAAGTCCTTCATCGGCGTCGGCCACGAGGGGCGTCGGGGCGGGTGGTCACAGCAGGTTGGGAAGGAGCAGCAGGGCCTGGTCGGCGACCACGAGGCCGAGCGCGCCGAGCAGCGGGACGCCGACGACCCAGGTGTGCCGTCGGCCCCAGCGGGCGCGCGCCCAGGCGAGGCCCGCGGCGGCCAGGGTGAGTGCCTGTCCCCACAGCACCAGCGGCAGCCAGGCCGACTGCTGGGCGGCCATCGGCTTCTCCTCCTCCGGCAGCGCGCCGGGGGCGAGGGCGGGTGCGGGCGTGGGCTGCGCGGTCGACACCAGGTCGGCGTCCACGCGCAGGATGCCCCGGGGCATGAAGGGCGTTCCGTCGGCCGTGATCAGCGTCAGCCGCCCCTTGTCCGCCGCGGGCACGGCCGGCTGGGGGTCGCCGGCCCGGCGCGGTCCGACGACCCGGTAGGTGTGCTTGCCCTGCCCCGTGGTCACGGTGAAGGTGTCGCCCGTGCTCAGCTCGCCGAGCCGCCGGAAGGGTCCGCCGTAGGTCGCCTGGCGGCCCATGACGACGCTGACTCCCGACTGGCCCGGCAGGGGGGTGTCCCTGCGGTGGCCGGGCCCGTGGGAGAGGTCGCCGGCCGTGGTGCCCTCGCGGATCACCTCGCGCACCCCGAGGCGGGGGATCGCCAGGATCGCCACGGGCTCACCGGCCTCGGGCGCCCGGCCGCCGCCCGCGGACCGCCCGACCGGTGCGGTGCCGTTGGCGAGGGCGGCACGGAACGCGGCGTAGTCGACCTGCCGGTCCCGGGCCTGCCGCAGATCGCCGACCACACCGGCGTCGGCGACGAAGCCGAGCAGCAGCGCGGCCAGGATGCTCAACGCCGCGCCGGCGACGCGCAGTCCGGGTCCGGCGGTGGGGCGGGCGGGCCGCGCCCGGCCGGGCCCGGGGGCCGACGCGCGGTCGGCCGCCTCGGGCCCGGCGGGGGCGATGACCGGTGCCGTCATCCGATCCTCACCGCGGCGGAGGTGGCGGTGCCGTTGGCGAATCCGGCACGCTTCGCCGTGACGGTCAGGGACAGCAGGTGGCCGCGGTCCGCCCCGGTGGGGGTGTACGTGGAGCGGGTGGCGCCGGTGATGGCCCGGCCGTCGCGCTTCCAGACGTAGCTGTACGACTGGGCGGCGGGGGTCCAGGTGCCGGGCTTGGCGGTCTGCCTGTAGCCGACCTTGCGGGTGCCGGTGAACGAGGGCTTTGTACCGTTCTTCAGGGCCGGGCCCAGGGCCACGGTCACCGAAGGACTGGTCGAGGTCGTGCTGCCGGTGCTGTTGGTGCCCTTCGCCCGGCAGGCGATCCTGTGCGCCTGGTCGGCGGCGCCGAGCGCGCGGGTGCGCCCGGTCGCGCCGCTGAGCACCGTGCCGTCCCGCAGCCAGGAGTACGCGACGGAGCTCGCGCCGCTGAACGTCACCGAGCAGGTCACGGTGGAGCCGACCCGGACCGTGCCGGTGACCTTCGCCGCCGAGACGACCGCCGGGGGCTTGATCCTGACCGTGTAGGACAGCGCCGCTGAGGTGGAGCCGGCGTGCACCGCCGGGTCGGCCGGTACGAACTGGGCCTTGAGCGCGTGGGTACCCACGGCCAGGGTGCTGGTGGTCTTGGTGGCCACGCCGCCGGAGACGGTGACCGTGCTGCCGATCTGGGTGGTGCCGTCGAGGAAGCGGACCGTGCCGGCCGCGGTGGCCGGGGAGACGGTCGCCGTCAGTTTCACGGACGTGCCCTGGACGACCGGGCCGGCCGGGCTCGCCGCGAGCTTGGTGGCCGTGGCGGTGACGGGTGCGGTGTTCTGGTACGCGGTGTTGGAGGTGAACCAGATCGGCGCGGTGAAGTCGCCGTGGGTCGCCGAGCCGAACGCGCCCCGGCAGGTGAGGGTGAAGTCGTAGCGGCCCTGGAGGGTGGTGAACCCTGCGGTGCTGGCGTAGTTGCGCATCGTGTCGGACAGCGGCACCACGATCCCGCCCTGCGGGGTGGTGGCGTACGTGCTGATCGGGGAGTTGCCCACGACGATCTGGCCGTCCGCGGGGAAGCCGGCGCCCTTGACGCCGACGATGAGGTTGGTCGCCGGGTCCGGGCAGGGCGCGGGCGTGGTCAGCGTGATGCCGCTGGTGTCGGTGCCGGTGGCCGGGGACACCTCCATCGGACCGAGGGCGTCGGCCTCGGCTCCGGTGGTGCCGAGCACGAGCGCCCCGGCGGCCAGCGCGGTGACGAGGGTGGCCGCCAGGGGGCGGCGTACGGCCTTGACCTGCATGGTGTGTCGTCTCTTCCTGTGGGGTCCGGGCACGGGATTCAGGCGGTCGGGGTGTCGGTGGCGGGGAAGTCCTCGCGCGGGCGGGCCCGGCGGACGATGACGAGGCCCGCGAGCACCAGCGCGGCGGACACGGCACCGAGCGCGCCCGCGTTGACGCCGGTGGCCGCCATGGAGCCGCCGCCGGAACCGCCGCCGGACGCACCGCCGCTGACGTCGGTGGAGATGTCCTGCGAACCGCCGCCGCCCGAGGTGCCGCCGTCGGCCGCCCCGGGGTCGGCCGGAACTCCGGTGTCGGTCGGCGTCGGGGTCTCGATGGGGAGGCCGGTGTCGGTCGGCGACCCGGTGTCCGTGGGCGTCCCGGTCGGCGGGTCGGTGGGCGTGGCCGTGTCCGTCGGCGTGCCCGAGTCCGTCGGGGTCGGGGTGGCGGTGTCCGTCGGCGTCGGTGTGTTGCCCCCTCCGGCCGGATCGGTGTTCTGGTAGGCGGTGTTGGAGGTGAACCAGACGGACGCGGCGAAGTCGCGCAGACTGGTGCCGTTGAAGGCGGTGCGGCAGGTCAGTGTGAAGTCGTAGCGGCCCTGGAGGGTGGTGAACCCTGCGGTGCTGGCGTAGTTGCGCATCGTGTCGGACAGCGGCACCACGATCCCGCCCTGCGGGGTGGTGCCGTAGGTGGTGATCGGGGAGTTGCCGACGACGTTCTGGCCGTCGGCGGGGAAGCCCGAGCCCTTCACGTCGATGATCAGGTTCGTGGCCTCGGCCGGACAGGCGGCGGAGGTGGTCAGGCTCATGCCTTCGGTGTCCGTACCGGTCGCGGGGGTCACGGACATGGCGGCGGGGGCCTCGGCGGCGGACGCCTGCACGACGGTGGCGGCGGTGACGAGCAGCCCGGCCGTGCCGCAGGCGGCGACGACCGAGCCGACGCGGACCGCGGCCGCCCTGGGCATCCGGGGTGTGCGGGGTGTGATGGACACGGGGTTTCTCTCCCTGGGCAGTTGGTTCGGTCGGTACGGGGTGTGGTGCGTGGTCACCGGCTCCGGGCCCGGCGTCCGCGCACCCGGAGGGCGACGCCGGTCGCCAGCGCCAGCAGGAAGACGCCGAATCCGGTGACGGACCAGGCGCTGAGGGCGGGGGCCGGGTCGGCGGCGGGCACGGCCCGGGCGTCGTCCGGCGGGACGGCGGCGCCGCCCTGCTCGGTCGGCGCCGGCGCGGGCTGTTCCTGTGACGGCCCGGACCGTCCGGGTGCGGCCGGTGTGCCGGCGCCCGGCGCCGACGCGGCCGGGCTCTGCGGCACCGGCGCCTTCTCGGGCAGCGCGACCTCGGTGCCGTCCCGGTAGGCGTGCTGCTGGGCGAACCGCAGCGAGCCGGTGAAGTTCCGCAGACCGCGCGGTTCGAAGGGGCCCTTGAGGCAGCTGACGGTGAAGGTGTACGTGCCGCTCAGGGCGGTGAATCCGGCGGTGCTGGCGTAGTCGCGCATGGTGTACGTCAGCGGGATGCTCAGCCCGGCACCCGGCACCTTCCCGTACGTGGTGAGGGGCGCGTTGCCGACGACGATCTGCCCGCCGCGCGGGAAGCCCGCCCCGGTGACGCGGGCGATGACGTTGGTGGTCTTCGCGGGGCAGGGCGCTTCGGCGGTGAGGGTGATGGGCTGGGTGTCGCTGCCCCTCGCCGGGGTGACCGCGAGTTTGTCGGCGTCCGCCGCGCGGGCGTCCACCGGGGTGCCCCCGACGACGGCACCGGCGGCCAGCAGGGTCACCGCCGCGAGGCCGACGGCCTGCTTCGGGCGGTACGCCGAACGCACCGGCGCGCTCTCGGTGTCGCGGCGCCGGCGACGGCGTATCAGGACGAGGGCGGCCACCGCGGCGAGCACCAGCAGCAGGGCCAGGAACGCCCAGGGCACGGCGGTGAAGGCCTCGGTGGAGGTGACGCGGGGCAGGATGCGGTGCTGGATGTCGCCGCGGACCGGCTCGGGGTCGATCGTGACGCTGGTCGTGTCCCGGAAGGCGGGCAGCACACCGGTGGCCTTCGCTGTCACGGCCACGGAGTCGCCCGGCAGCAGTTCGGGGAGGTCACGGAGTTTCGCCACCTCGGCCGTGCCGCCCAACCCGTCGCGGACGCTCACCGTCTGATGGGCCGCCAGCCGGACGTTGCCGGTGTTGCGGACGGTGTACGTCACCGTCGCGGTGCCCGTGCCGAAGGGGTTGGCGGTGCCCTGGTAGACGGTGCGCAGGTCCTCGACGGCGAGGCGGGGTGTGAGGGCGCCGGCCACTCGGAGGTAGACGCGTGCGCCGACCCGCTGGTCGAGGGCGACCTTGTTGCCCTTCTTGTCGGCGCCGGCCGCCGAGAGCGAGGCGACGATGCCGGCGGTGTGGTCGCCGGGGGTCGCCTTCGCTGGGACGGTCAGGGTGAAGGGGACGATGACGCGGGAGCGGGCGGGGACCTTCACCCGGTTCTCGCGCAGCTTGATCCAGGAGCCGGCGTCGGTGGGCCGGTGCTCGGCCGCGAACAGGTCGAAGCCGCCGTCGGCGGTGGTGAAGGCGTCCTGCGCGTACACCCGCAACGTCAGTGGCTTCCGGCCGTAGTTGAAGACGGCGATGTGGTCCTTGACGAGGGCGCCCGGAGTGGCGCCGTAGGAGAAGTTCGGCCGGGTGTCGGGCTTCTTCGCGGCCGAGGGCTGGACGCCGAACGTCGTGCGGCCGGGGCTGGTCCGTCCCCCGTCGCCGGGCGCGCCGGCCGACGCGTGCGCGGCCGGGAGGACGGCGAGGAGGCAGGCGGCCAGGACGGCGGCGATGCGGCGGGCCGATGTCGTGATCATGTCGGGGTCGTCCGTTCGGGCGCGGTACCGGTGCACGGGTGGGCGGGGGCCTGGTCGAGCGGGTGCGGCCGGGACGGGCAGGAGGGCTGCCCGTCCCGGCCCGGGGCGGATCCGCGGGGGATGTGGAGGTCCGCCCCGTCAGCCATCCGCCCGGGTCAGATGGCCGTCAGGGTGAGGGTGGCGGTGTAGGTGCCGGCGACGGTCGAGGTCGGCACGTTGAGGGCCAGGTCGGCGCCGAGGTGGGCGGTGCCCAGACCGGTGCCGTTCGCCAGCGAGCGGGAGGACTTCAGGCCGGCCGAGCCGGCGTCGCCGGGGGCGGCGCCGTGGGCAGCGGCGACCGCCGCACCCGCGGTGACCGTCTGGGACGCGCCCTTGTCGGTGACCTTCGGGGTCCAGCCCAGGTTCTGGCCGTTGATCTGGTGCGAGCCGCCGTCGGCGAAGTCGGTGACCTGGCCGCTGACGGACCAGCCGGGGTTGCCGGCGCGGGTGTCGGTGAGCGTGACCGGGTTGATCCCGCCCGCGGTGGTGAGCAGGTCGGCGTCGGTGTTCAGCTGCGGCGAGGGCAGCGTGACGTGCGGGTTGTCCACGCTGATGACGAGGGCGCCGGACTCGACGGTGGTGGTGATGTCCTGCGAGGCCGTCACGCCCTCGAAGGCACCGATCACGTACGGGACGTTGCCGGAGGTGGAGCCGGTGTGGGTGCCGGGGTCCGCGGGGACGAAGACGGCCGTGAAGGAGTGGTCGCCCTCGGCGAGGCTGCTGGTGCTGAAGGCCGCCTGGCCGCCCGCGACCTGCACCGTGCCCAGGGTGGTCGTGGTGCCGCCCACGGTGTCCTGGAACTTCACGGAACCGGCCGCGGAGGCGGGCGACACCGACGCGGTCATGGAGACGGGGCTGAACTTGTCCGCCGTACCGGCCGGGGAGACGGCCAGCGCGGTGGTGGTCGGGGTCGCCGGGGCGGCCTCGACGGAGAAGGCGACCGCGCTGGACGTCGAGCCGTTGTAGGCGGCGCTCGACGGGGTGAACACGGCGGTCAGCGAGTGGTTGCCGGCGCCGAGGCTGCTGGTGGTGAGCTGCGCCTGGCCGCCGGTGACGGCCACCGGGGCGCCGAGCGCGCCGCCGTTGTCACGGAACTGGACCTCACCGGCCGCGCCCGCGGGGGCGACGGTCGCGGTCAGCGTCACCGGGGTGCCCGCGGTGACCGGGGACGCCGGGGACACCGCGAGGGACGTGGTGGTGTCGGTCTTCACGGCCGGGTCGGTGTTCTGGTACGCCGTGTTGGACGTGAACCAGACCGAGGCCGGGAAGTCACCGAGGCTGGTGGCGTTGAACGCGGTACGGCAGGTGATGGTGAAGGTGTACTTGCCGGTCAGGGTGGTGAAGCCGGCCGTCTGGGCGTAGCCCCGCATGGTGTCGGTCAGCGGGATGATCAGCCCGCCGCCGGCCGTCGTGCCGTAGCTGCTGATCGGCGAGTTGCCGACCACGATCTGGCCGCCGGCGGGGAAGCCGGAGCCGGTGACCGAGGCGATGACGTTGGTGGCGTTGCCGGGGCAGGCGCCCGTGGTCGTCAGCGACATCGGGGAGGTGTCGGCGCCGGTGGCCGGGGTGACCTCGGCGGTGCCGATCTCGGCGGCCTGCGCGGCCGGGGCCGCGGCGATGCCGCCCGCGAGGACGGCGACCAGGCCCGCGAGGCCGCCCGCCAGGGCCCGCAGATGAGTCTTCTTCAGCACTGTCGTGCTCTCCTTCTGGAGGATGTTTTCCGAAGATCCGAACGGGGCGTCAGGAGGTCTGCTTGCTGGTGTCGCCGCAGTTCGGGTTGGTGGCGAAGCCGTAGGTGTTGATCACCGACGTCTGCTGGCAGACCAGGGAGTTGTTGCCGACGAAGACCGTGCTCCAGGGCGCGGTGCCGATCTTGCTCGTCGGGATGACGTTGTAGACGTCGCGCTTCACACCGAAGTTGCTGTTCAGAACGGTCGGCGCGAGACCGTCGACGGTGCCGAGGATCGCGCGGCCGCGGAGGTCGGCGATCGTCTGCGAGGCCTGCGAGTTGTACTGCGCGATGGAGAACGGGACGATCGACTTGTCGTCGAGGACCCGGCCGTCGTGCTCCTGGACCGGGCTGCCGTTCTTGGTGTCCTTGATGCAGGGGTAGACACCGGCGACGACGTCGGCGTCCGTGATGCCCATCTGGGACTCCCAGAAACTGCGGGTGCCCGAGCCGGCCTGCGGCAGGTACACCGTCAGGCTGTAGTTGGGGCCGGCGCCCACGTAGCCCGGGTCGCAGTGGTAGATGGCCTTGAGGTCGGCCAGCGTGAGCTTGCGCGGCACCGTGCTGGTGGGCGTGATCGCGTAGCTGACGGCGTCCACGGCGAACGGGACGTAGGTCAGACCCGGGCTCGCGGCGGCCAGGTTGAGGCTGGAGGAACGCGAGAAGTCCAGGCAGCCGTTGCCCGCCTGGAGGGAGTTCTGCAGGGCGGTGCGGCCGGCGCCGGAGCCGTTCGGGCGCGCGATGGTGCAACCGGGCGTGGCGGCCGGGTCCTTGGTGGTGATCTGGGCCGAGCCGGTGGCGTCGTAGGAGCCGATGACCTTGGTGCCGTTGATGGTGATGGCCTGGGCCATCCCGTTCATCACGTCCTGCGTGGTGTCGGAACCCACGCCGGCGAGCTGACGGTAGGTGGGCGGGCCGGCCGGGTCGGCGGCGGCCTGCGTGGCGCTGAGGGTGCCGGTGACCAGACCTGCGAGACCCACGGCGGCGACGGCGGCCATTCTCTTGTTCACGTGCTGTACCTCTCGATTAGGCTTTCGCCCGGGCGGTGGTGCCCGGCGCGGACTTTCGGACAGTTCGTTGGCGCGGACCTGTCGGTGTGTCGGGTGCGGGCATCACCTCCCTTCGCCGGTGGCGGACTTGGCCCTGGAGCGCCGGTCGGCGACGGCGGCGGCCAGTCGCGGCACGGCCCTCGGCAGGAGGGGGCCGCCGACGGCGGCGGCGAGACCGGTGACCAGGGCGATCAGCAGGGCGTAGCGCACGGCGCCGAGCGCCCACGCAGGGGTGCGCAGCAGCGGGCTGTCCTGGGCGGAGGCGGCGGCCGGTGCGGTGGACGGGGAGCCCGAGGGAGTGCCGCCGCTCGCGGCGGCGGACGGGGAAGCCCCGGTGCCCCCCGCACCACTCGCACCGGCCTGCCCGCCGGGGGACCCGGCGCCGCCGGCGAGGCCGGCACCTTGCGAGCCCGCGGCGACGGCTCCCCCGGTGTCACCGGAGCCGCCGGACACCGTGCCCGAACCGCCCGTCGAGCCCCCGGCCGTGGAGCCGCCGGCCGTCGGGCCCGGGGCCGGTGCCCCGGCCCGGGACGCGATGGCCTCGGCGGCGGCACGGGTACGACCGCGTACCTCGGCCGGCAGGGGGGCGTAGCCCTCGGGCAGGGTGCCCGCGGCCACGCCGGGCCGCTGGCCGTCGCCCGCCGCGTACCGCAGCAGGGCGGCGTAGTCGGTGCCCTCCTGCCGGGTGAGCTTCTCCGGCACGGTCGCGGCGTAGGTGAGCAGCGTCAGCGGATAGGCGTCACGGCTCCTGGTGGCCGGATCGGCGACCTCCACCCCGCTCACACCGCTCGCCCTCATCGCCGCCTGCCCGGCGAGCATTCCCCGGGTGTCGGGGGCGACGAACCGGCCGGCGGCGTTCTGCAGCCTGGCCGTCACCAGGCCGTAGCGCGCCGCCGTCGCCGTGTCGGTGAGGGCGAGGACGGCTCGCCGGCCCGCGGGCTGCGGGGGGTTCTTCTTGTAGCCGGGGGGTGTCGCGGTGTTGTCCCAGTTGGTGCGGGCCAGGGTGTCGCCGCGCGCGGCGGCGCGGGCGGCGGAGTGCAGGTCGGTGGCGTACGGGTGCTTGTCCTGGATGCACAGCGGGTGGTCGGGGTGGTCCTGGAACTGCTGGCAGAACGGGTCGCTCTTCGGGAACTCCTCCCGTGGCAGCTCCATGTCCTTGTAGTGCGGGTTGACCTTCATCCCGGAGAAGGCGGGGTCGCCGTACCGCCCCGCGTCGTCGGCGGTGCCGCTCAGGAACTCACGGGCGGCGGGGTCCTGGCGCACCCAGTTCCACAGCTCCCACGTGGCGTCGGCCAGTGCCTCCGGTACGAGCGCGTCACCGAGACTGCCGCCGAAACTGAGGTCCTGGTAGCCGGGGTTGTGCTTGAGGAACTCGGGGTCGGTGGCCAGGTTGAACGGGTTGTCCGCGGTGCTCGGCGCGAGCCGGGAATTGCCGTCCTGGTACGACTCGGTGAGCAGCTTGGCCACCAGTCGCGGGGTGAGGTTCAGCGAGGTCAGCCGGGCTCCGTCCCGTGCCTTGACGGCCGCGGGCGCGTTGAAGCCGGCCTGGCTCTCGATGAAGAAGCCGAGGGTCAGTCCCGACAGGGCGACCGGCGCGTAGACGGGCCGCTGCCCCGCCGGCACCTGATCGCCGGTGGCCGGACGGCCGAGGAACACCAGCCCGGGCGAGCCGGAGACCAGCTTGGCGCGCGCGGTGTCGTCGGTGACCTGGGCATAGCCGTAGATCGTCCTGCCGCCGGACTGGCAGAGAGCGGGCTGCCAGCGCGTGACGACCTCGGCGACGATCTCGTTGCCGAGCGTGCCCCGCTCGTCGGCTCCGATCGGGCAGAACCGCCCCATCGGCTCGAAGGCCAGCGGGACGACGAGCCGGTGCTTCCAGTTGCTCGCGGTCAGCGGCGAGGATTCCAGCAGGCCGCTGGACCGCGCGGTGTAGGCGCTGCCGTCGACCTCGCTCTCCCCGCGCGGCACGACGACCAGCCAGCACCTGCGCCCCGCCGTGGCCCCGGAGGCCCCGGCGGGCACCTCGCCGCATCCCAGGCCGGGCGCTTCCAGCCCGGTCTGCGCCTCGAAGTAGACCTCTCCGGTTCCGTCGGGTCCGGTGCGGGCGTACGGCACCTCGTTGGAGGTGTTCACGTCGTAGAACTCGTTCCAGTTCCCCTTCGTGATCACATCCCCGGTCACGGACCGGAACGGCACGTACGAGATCCCGGTCCCGGACGCCGGCGGCAGCTCCTGCGCCGGATCCTTCAGCCCGCCGTAGCTGAGCTGCCGGGTGTTGGTGTACGCCCCGGCGGCCTGACTACCGGCGCCGGCTCCCAGCGCGGAGGACCCACCGAACTGACACTGCTCGGGATCGGGCCCACCGCTCCCGTCCCCCCAGCACTGCATGATCTGGAGGTAGTCGGCGGCGTAGGTGGTGTCCGAGACGGTGGGGGCACCGCCCTTCCACGACACCCGGACGACCTGGTTGACGAGGTTCCGGGTCTGACTGACCGTCACCTTCAGGTCCGCGAACGGCCCTTCACCGGAGACGGTCACATCGGAGGAGGAGTCGGCGGCCGATGCGGGCCCGGGCGAGACGAGCACGGCGACGCCGATGACGGAGAGCAGGGCGACCGCGACGCACAGGAAGGTGCGGATGAACCTGCGTGCAACGCCCTTCAGGGGCGCGGGGAACTGCGCGACGAGCCACGACGGCGCCGCGGACGACGAACGACCCATCACGGCCGCCCCTGCGGAGCTCGAAGTCTCCGGCCGATCAGGGGCGGCCCCACCGTGATCGCCAGCAACAGCACACCGGCCAGCGCCATCAACGCGGTACGCGTCCCCCCACTGATACTCCGCGCCGTGCTGACGGGCTGGGCGAACGCGTCCGCCCCGGTCCCGCCGCCCGCGGCACCCCCGGCCCCGATGACCTGCCCGGTGTCCGGGTCGATCGACGTCCCCCCGCCACTCGCGGCGGGCGTCCCGGACGCACCCCCGGAGCCGGCGCCCCCGGACCCGCCGGTGGCTCCGGCAGCCGTTCCGCCCGTCGCGGTCCCACCGGCCCCGCCGGTCCCGCCGCCACCGGACGCGCCGGCACCGCCCGAGGCACCCGCGGAACCCGTCCCCGGGCCACCGGACGCGCCCCCACCGGAGCCCCCGCTCCCCGAACCCCCGCCCACCTGGGTCGGCGCCTTGGCACCCCCCGTACCGGTGGAGCACTGGCCGGCGCCCTTCTTGTCGCACGCGGGCGGGTAAGGCGCGGTCTTGACCAGCGTGTTGGTGCCGTCCGGCGAGAACGTCGGGTTGTTGCACTTCCTGATGTCGACGCTCTCGACGTCGACCCCGGGGATCCTGCGGACCTGCTTCAGCCCGGCCTGCACGAGGTTGATCGGCAGCGGCGAGTACCCGAGGCTGTCGACGCGCTGCTGGCCCTGGCAGAGGAAGTAGTACGAGAAGGCGCCGAGCGTCTTGCCCTTCTGGGCGTTGAAGTTCGACTCCAGCCTGGTCGGGATGATCATGTAGCTGTAGCTGGAGAGCGGGTAGCTGCGCGCGTCCGAGTCGTTGTAGACACGGTCGAGCTTCTGGGTCAGATACGCCGGGGACGCGGCGTTCTCCTCGATGTCCGCCTTGGTCAGCGCCACCGCCACGTTCTTCGCGGTCGGCTCGACGTAGTACCCGGCCCTGTTGAGCACCTTGGCGACCGGGAAACCGGTCGTGTACACGGCGTACGAGTACTCGACGTAGGTGATCGTGCCGACATTGCCGGCCTGGGCGACATAGCCGGAGACACCGTTCGAGCCCGACTGCCCGACGAAGCCGCCGCCGGGTACGACCGGGTAGTTGGAGGTCGCCCCGCACGGGGTGGTGCGGCCGGCGCGGCGGCAGTAGGCGTCCCACAGACCTGCGTGCTGCTTGCTCAGCCAGGTGGTGAACTGGGCGGTCGTACCGGAGCCGTCGGAGCGGACCACCGGGACGACCCGGCGGGCGGGCAGCGCGTTGGCCAGGGCCGGGTTGTCGGCCTTGACGGCGGGGTCGTTCCAGGTCCTGATCTGCCCGGTGAACATCTTGGCGATGACCTCGCCGGACAGCCGCAGGTTGGTCACCCGGCGGTTGCCGATGGTGAGGTTGTACATGAACGAGGTACCGCCGGCCACGATCGGCATGTACGCGTACTTGCGGGACGGCGGTGAGTCGACGACGCCCGAGTCCTTGATGCCGTACGGGATTTCGGAGACGGCGTAGTCCACGGTGCCGTTGCGGAACTGGTTGCGGCCGTCGGAGGAGCCGGTGCCGTTGTAGTTCACGGTCATGCCGTACTGCTTGACGTTGGCCCGCCACTGGTCGAGCGCGTTCTGGCTCCAGGTGGAGCCCGCGCCCGAGATCGGCACGTAGGTCGCGGCGCCGGCGGGTACGGCGCCGACCAGCAGGGCGGCCAGAAGGACGAGGGCGGTCACGGCTCTCGTACGCAGGCGTGCGGAGGTGGCCGGAAGTGATCCGGGCATGACGAGGAACTCCAGGTCGTCGGTGATGCGGCGGGTAGGGCCGGGGCGGGGTGCGGGAGGGACTACTCGGGGGCCGGCCCCGGGACGGGGTCGACGGGTGGCGCGGCACCGGCTGGCGCGGCACCGGCGGGCGGTCGCGGCCGGACCCGGGCGCGCCTGCTCATGCGTTCGGCGTCGCGCCGCGAGGCGAGCACGCGGCGGTGCCGCTGGTTGCGGGTCAGCTCGCCGGGCCCGCGCCCGCCGATCACCCGGGCCAGCACGAACAGCAGCAGGACCAGGGCCATCAGCAGCGCGGCGGAGCCGAACCCGCGCGCGATGAAGGAGGGTTGGGGCGAGCGCACCAGGTCGAAGGTGGCCAGTGGCAGCGAGATCTGCGGGCCGTTGAGCGGATCGGCGTTCAGGCCCGCGTTGACCCCGGACGTCAGCAGCACCGGGGAGGTCTCGCCGATGCCCCGGGCGGTGCCCAGGATCACGGCGGTGGTCAGCCCGGAGCGGGCGGTGGGCAGGACGACCGTCCACACGGTGCGCCAGCGGCCGGCGCCCAGGGCGTAGGACGCCTCGCGCAGCGAGCCCGGCACCAGCCGGATCACCACGTCGGCGGCGCGGATGATGATCGGCAGCATCATCACGCCGAGCGCCAGCGCGGCGGCGATGCCGGACTTGTCGAAGCCGAGGATGAGGATGACGGTGGCGTAGATGAACAGGCCGGCCACGATCGACGGCAGGGCGGTCATCGCCTCGACGATGGTGCGTACGAAACGCGCGTAGCGTCCGGGCACTTCGTTGAGGAACACCGCGCAGGCCAGTCCGAGCGGCACGGTGACGGCGAGGGAGAGGGCGATCTGCTCCAGCGTGCCGACGATCGCGTGCACCACGCCGCCCTCGCTGAGCGGCTCCAGCGGGCCGGTGCCCGACATGTCCTCGGTGAAGAAGCCGATGTGCACGAGCGCGGACCTGCCGCGCCACAGGGTGTACCCCACGACCAGCGCGAGCGAGCCGAGCAGCAGCACGGCGAGGCTCTGCCACAGCACGGCGGCGACCTTGTCGCGTACGGCGACGGAGTTCTCGTCGAAGGAGACCAGCACCGCGTACAGCGCGAGGAACAGCAGGTACGCGACGACGACGAAGCCGAGGACCGAGTCGAACGGGGCGATCCACACGAACAACAGCGCCGTGAACGACACCCCGCCGGCGGCCGCGCCCGCGAGGGCGAGCAGGTCAAAGGCGTGCACGGAGGAGGTGTTCCGGCGGACCTCGGGGGCGCTGTCGTGGTCCTCGGCGGGCGGCCGCACGGTCGTCGCTTCCTTGAGGAGCTCGGTGGTCATGGTCAGGCCTCCGTTCCGGCGCCGGAGCGGCTGCGGGCGGCGATCGAGGACGCGACGAAGTTCACGACGAGGGTCAGCAGGAAGAGCGCGAGTCCCGCGGCCATCAGGGCCGACATGCCGAACTCGCTGGCGGAGCCGTAGCGCAGGGCGATCAGCGCGGAGACGGAGTTGGCGCCGTTCTGCAGGACGTGCCACTGCACGGAGAACACCGGCGAGATGATCATGTAGACGGCGATCGTCTCGCCCAGGGCCCGGCCAAGGCCCAGCATGGTTCCGCCGATGATGCCGCCCCGCCCGTACGGCAGGACGACCGCGCGGATCATCCCCCACCGGGTCGCGCCCAGCGCCAGGGCGCCCTCACGCTCTCCGGGCGGTGCCTGCGAGAAGGTCTCCCGCATCACCGAGCAGGCGATGGGCGTGACCATCAGGGCGACGACGATGCCGGCGATGAACGTGGACGAGGTGTACACGGTGGCCGTCTGGAGCGGATCGCCCGGGACGACGCCGTCGACCTCGAAGAGCGGGATCCAGGAGAAGTACGTGGCGATCCAGCGGGAGAGCCCGACGACCTGGCCCTGGAGCAGGAAGAAGCCCCACAGCCCGTACACGACACTGGGCACGGCGGCCATCAGGTCCACCAGGCTGATCAGGGTCCGCCGCAGCTTCCGGGGCGCGTACTCCGAGATGTACAGCGCGGTGCCGAGCGCCAGCGGCAGGGCGACGCAGATCGCGGTCACGCCGATGAGCACCGTGCCGGTGAGCACGGCGGCGATGCCGAAGCGGCGCGAGTCGGGCTCCCACGCGGAGGTGGTGAGGAACGACCACTGGGCGACGCCGAGTGCCTGGGACGCGCGGTAGGCGAGGAAGACGCCGACCAGCAGCATGATCGCCAGGACGACCGCGCCGCTGCCGCGGAGCACGCCCTGGAAGACGCGGTCCGCGGGCTCGGTCCGGCCGCGCGGTGCGCGCCGGGCGGCGTCGTCGGGGCCGCCTTCCGCCCCCGGTGCGGGTTCGGAGGGCGGCCCGGGTCTGGGGATGACGACACTCATCGCGCACGCGTCCCGGCACGCTCGCGGCCACCGCCGTCGTCGCCGGAGGGCCGGTGGCCCGGGGCGTCCGGTTCCTTCCCGGGGCTGCCGGGCCGGGTCGGACCGGCCGGGCGGCGAGGGCCGTACGCACGGCGCGCACCGGCCCCTCGGGACAGCGGCGGCAACGGCTCCGCCAACTCCGCCACCTGGACCGTGTTCAGGAACTGCCCGAAGTTGTACTGGCAGTCCCGCTGGCGCTGGTAGAGCCGCCCGGCGACCGCGACCGCCCGGCCGTCGATCTCCAGGCGCCAGCTCCAGCCGCCCGCCGCCTCCGTCGTGGTCAGCAGCACTCTGGCGTCCGAGATCCGCTCTCTCAGCCACAGCACCGCGGCCCGGCACTCCGTGAAACCGGCGAACGACTCGGCGCTGCGCCCCAGTTCACGGTGATTGGATCCGACCAGTCGCCAGCCGACCGACTGATCCTCGCCACCGGGTCTCTGCGGCGTCCCCCAAACCACATACAAGAACCGTGACGAAACCATGGAAACCACCCCCTCTCCACTCCACCGGATGGGCCGTTTTTCGCCAGCGGCGATGAACCACCCAAAGCGCACTGAGAGTCGCGGACCTGTGTGCGATCTGTGTTCACGGCTGAGTGAAGGCCGAACGGAGGGGAGATGAACGGGAGAGGCGGCACGGTCGGGAGAGGCGGGCGGGACGCGGGCCACCAGCCGGGTCACCCGGCGTAATGCCGCCTGGCGCCGGCCGCCGGCGTCTCCACGCGTCCTCCACAACCTCGGCGTTGTTGCCGTTCCCGCAAGATTCCCGGTGCGGCCGCGGGCGCCTCGCGAGACTGGGGATCCGGCGACGTCGCGAGCCCCCGGCGCGCCGCCCCGATCAGTGAAGGGAGACCACTGTGCCCGGCCCCACGCGCCGCAGCCGTCGCGGCGACACCCCGCCGCCCCGGACCGGAGGCAGCGAGAGCGAGGTCCTGCGCGGTTTCCTCGACTACCTCCGCACCTCGGTCGCCGCGAAGGTCGACGGCGCGCCCGAGCCGCAGGTGCGAACCGCCGCGACGGCGTCGGGGACGAACCTGCTCGGCCTGCTCAACCATCTGACGTGCGTGGAGCGGTCGCTCTTCCTCGGGGAGCACGTCCCCGACTGGCAGGCGACGTTCCGGGCCGCGCCGACGGACAGCGTGGCCGATGTCGTGATCCGCTACCGGCACGCGGTCGCATGTGCGAACGAAGCGCTCGACGGATGTACCGACCTCGGCACGCCGCTTCCCCGGCCGCGGCCGGGCCGGCCCGCGCCCAGCGTCCGCTGGGCGCTCACCCACATGATCGAGGAGACCGGCCGGCACGCGGGCCACGCGGACATCCTGCGGGAGCTGATCGACGGCTCGACCGGCCGCTAGCGGCCGATGGTGCGGGGGTGGTCGAGTACCTCCCCCGCACCACGGTTCGGGTCAGATGCCGAACGGCGCGGCGTAGCGCACGGTTCCGCCGGGCAGCGGGTGGCCGGCGTCCAGGGCGAGGGCCATCAGGGCCTCGTCGGGCACGTCGATGCTCAGACCGATGCCATGGGCGGAGGCGCGGGTGAAGCCGAACCGGGGGTAGTAGCCCGGGTGCCCCAGGACGACGACGTGGTGCTCGCCCATGTCCCGGGCCGCGGCGAGGGCGGCACGGACGGCCGCCGAGCCGGCGCCGCCGCGCTGCCACTCGGGCCGGACGGCGCACGGTGCCAGGCACAGGGCCGGGACGTCGCCGATGTGACACCGGGTCAGCAGCGCGTATCCGACGGGGCGGCCGTCGTCGTCGGTGGAGACGAGGGACAGGCCCTCGATCCAGGCGGGGTCCGTACGCAGCGCGTCGACGAGGTCGGCCTCCGCGGGGGTGTCGAACGCGGCGAGGTTGATGTCACGGACGGCGGGGATGTCGGCGCCGGTCTCGGCGCGCGTGCTCCAGGTACGCATGAGGGATGAAGATCCGTTTCATGGTCGTGTTCGGGTGGGTGCCCCGCGGGCTCACGCTCCCGGTGAGGGCGGACCGGCCGATGTCAGGCCACGGCCCGGGGCGTGAGGGAGACCCGGACGCTGCGCACGGCGGCCTCGAGCGCGGTCATCGACCCCACCTCCCTGGTTCCTCGGCTCCTGAGCGAACACAACCTGGTGGGAGCATACGGGACACCGGCCCGGGGAGCGTCAGCCCTGCTGGGCGAAGGCCTCGTAGGCCCGGTCGTCGAAGAGGACGAACCGCACCTCTTCGACGGAGGTCGGCGTGTCCCGCACGGTCTCCGTCGCGATCCGCGCGGCGTCCTCCATCGGCCACCGGTACACGCCGGTGGAGATCGCCGGGAAGGCGACCGTACGGGCGCCCAGCTCGTCGGCCACCCGCAGGGACTCCCGGTAGCAGGAGGCCAGCAGCGCCGAGCGGTCCTCGGAGGCCGACCAGACCGGGCCGACCGTGTGGATCACCCATTGGGCGTCCAGGTCCCCCGCGGTCGTGGCGACCGCGTGCCCCGTGGGCAGGCCCTTGCCGTAGTGGGAGGCGCGCAGGTCGCGGCAGGCGGCGAGGATCGCGGGGCCGCCGCGGCGGTGGATGGCGCCGTCGACTCCTCCCCCGCCGAGGAGGGAGGAGTTCGCGGCGTTGACGATCGCGTCGGCCGTCTCGCGTGTGATGTCGCCCTGCACGAGCCTGATCGTGGTCATGACTGCTTCTATAGCAGGGCGGTACCGCCCTCGCAGGTTCACCGCCGGGCGACGGGCAGCGAGCGCACTCCGTGGACCGTGCTGGTGGACAGGGCGAGCGAGGCGGGCGGGGCCGTCGGATGCAGCATCGGGAGCCTGCGGAACAGGGGTGGCCAGGCCCAGGCGGAGTTCGGCGCGGGCCGGCGACCGGCCCAGGCACTGGTGCGGTCCGTGACCGAAGGCCAGGTGGCCTGACGCGTCCCGGCGCGCGTCGAGATCGTCTGGGGCGGCGTGGCGCGACGGGTCACGGTTTGCGGACTGTAACGCCACCACGACGCCCTCCCCCGCCCGGATGGTGACCCCGGACAGCTCCACGTCCTGGGTGGCGATCCGCCGTATCCCGGAGTGGATGAGGCTCAGGGCGGGGCGGGGGTCGGCCGGATCCGAGGGGGAGGCGGTCGTGACAGCCATGGGGTCAACTTCCTGAGGGGCGTGGGGAAGGAAGGACGAGACCGGCCGCCCGGCCCGGAGCCGGGGCGGGCGAGGGACCGGGTGGGGGCCAGAGGTCCGCGGCGGCGCGTTCGGCCGTGCGCAGGAACTCGATCGAGCGGCGGGCGACCTCGGGGGCGTCGAGCGAGCCGCCCTGGATCTCCACGGACACCAGGCCGCGGTGGTCGAGGGCGCGCAGGGCGGCCAGCACGGCCGGGAAGTCGATCTCGCCGGCACCGAACTCCAGATGCTGGTGGACCCCGCGCCGCATGTCCTCGATCTGCACGTTGCGCAGCAGCGGCGCGGCCCGGCGCACGCAGTCCAGCAGCGGGTGTTCCTCGACGCAGTGCGCGTGGCCGATGTCCAGGGTGATCCCGAACAGCGGGTGCCCGCCGACGAGTCGGCCCAGCCGCAGACAGCGTTCGACGGTGTCGACGAACATGTACGGCTCCGGCTCGAAGGCCAGCGCCACCCCGTACGTCTCGGCGCTCTCCAGCACCGTCTCGATGCCTTCCGCGAGCCGTTTGAAGGCGTCCTGCTCCGGCATGCCCTGCGGCGCCGGGCCGCTGCACAGGTGGACCGTGGGCGAGCCGAGGTCGGCGGCTGTGCGCAGGGCGCGGCGCAGCAGGTCGATCCTGAGCTCGGAGCCGTCCGACATCAGCGTGGGCAGATGTTTGGCCCAGCGGTCGAGGAAGTAGGGGGCGCCGGTCTCCACGGTCACGTCGAGCCCGTGCCGGTCGAGCTGCCGGGCGAGCGCGTCGACCCGGCGGGGCAGGTCGTCCGCGTACGGGTCGAGGTGATTGTGGTCCAGGGTGAGCGCGACGCCGTCATAGCCGAGGTCGGCGAGGACGGCGAGGACGTCGGACAGCCGGTGGTGGGTGAAGCCGTTGGTGCCGTAGCCGAACTTGAGGGGCGTGGGGGGAGGTCTCATGGTGCCGGTTCCTCACACGGAGGTGGGTGGGTCTCAGGTGGGGGATATGCGCCGGGCCGGCCGTCGCGCGAGGGGGTGGACGACGCCGAGCACCGCGGCGACACGGGGCGCGCCGCCCCGCGCGGTCAAGGCCGCCTGAAGAGGCAGCAGCCCGAGAATCCCGGCCCCCACGGCCCGCCGCACGTTCTCCGCCGAGGGCTCCCGGACCGCACGAGCCTGAGCGGCTCCGTACGTCCCGAGACAGGCAAGGGCGGCAGCCCCGACAAGGCCACGCGGAAACACTGCGGAGTCGACGGCGCCAACACCCTCGAGGGACGCACGGACCTGCGCCCCGGCACGGGCGCCCAGGGCGAGGTCGGCGAGGCGCACGGCAGACCGGGATCCACAGCGGACAACCGCTTTCCGATCTTTCATGGCCGCACCCTACTGGCGGCCGTTGAGCATTCAGCTCCCTACTCCCCGGTAAGCGGAGTGACAAAGAAGACACAGGTCTTCCTCACCCCGCGGCCTCAACTACCGGTAGAAGTAAGTCGTTTGAGCGCCGTCACGGCTCCTGACGCAGCCGCCGCCACACCGCCTTGGCCGCGTTGTGACCCGACATGCCGTGCACGCCCGGTCCGGGCGGCGTGGCCGACGAGCAGATGAAGACCGCCGGGTGCGGGGTGGTGTAGGGGAACAGCGACAGCTTGGGGCGCAGCAGGAGCTGGAGTCCGGAGGCGGCGCCGGAGCCGATGTCGCCGCCGACGTAGTTGGCGTTGCGGACGGCGAGTTCGGCCGGGCCGGCCGTCGCCCGGGCGAGGACACGGTCGCGGAAGCCCGGGGCGAAGCGCTCCAGTTGGCGTTCGATGGCGTCCGTGAGGTCGCCGGTCCAGCCGTTCGGGACGTGTCCGTACGCCCAGAAGACGTGCTTGCCCTCGGGGGCCCGGGACGGGTCGACCACACTGGGCTGCACCGTGATCATGAACGGCTTGTCGGGTGCCCGGCCCTGCCGGGACGCGGCTCGCAGCGCGGCGTCGATCTCGGCGCTGTCCCCGCCGATCTGCACGGTGCCGGCGCGGCGGGCCTCCGGCGCGGTCCACGGCACGGGGCCGTCCAGGGCGTAGTCGATCTTGAAGACGCCGGGGCCGTAGCGGTAGCCCTCGTAGTAGTTGCCGAGGCCGGCGATGCGGGCCAGCGCGGTGGGCGAGGTGTCGAAGACGTACGCGCGGGCGGGCGGCAGGTCGTCGAGGCGCTTGACCTCGTAGTCGGTGTGGACGTTGCCGCCGAGGTCCTCCAGGTACGCGGTGAGCGCGTCGGAGATCGACTGGGAGCCGCCGCGGGCCAGGGGCCAGCCGCGGGCGTGCGCGGCGAGCGCGAAGACCAGGCCGATGGCGCCGGTGGCGAAGCCGCCGAGAGGGGCCATGACGTGCGCGACGAGACCGGAGAACAGGGTCTTGGCCTGCTCGTCCCGGAAGCGCCGCATCAGCCAGGTGGACGGCGGCAGTCCGACCAGGCCGAAGCGGGCGAGCGTGACCGGGTCGCGGGGCAGCGCGGTCAGCGGCAGGGACATGAAGTCACGGGCCAGGGTGTCCCACTTGGCCAGGAACGGCTCGACCAGCCTGCGGTAGGGCCCCGCGTCGCGTGGGCCGAAGGAGGCCGCGGTCTCGGCGACGGACCGGGACAGCACGGCGGCGGTGCCGTCGGTGAAGGGGTGCGCCATCGGCAGGCCGGGGTGCAGCCACTCCAGGCCGAAGCGGTCCAGGGGCATGGTCCGGAAGACCGGTGAGTTGATGCCGAGGGGGTGCGCGGCGGAGCACGGGTCGTGCCGGAAGCCCGGGAGGGTCAGCTCTTCCGTGCGGGCGCCCCCGCCGACGGTGTCACGTGCCTCGAACACGGCGACGGAGAAGCCGCGGCGGGCCAGCTCCACGGCAGCGGTCAGTCCGTTCGGCCCCGCACCCACCACGACCGCATCGAGCATCGACGGCACCTTCGGACTCCTTCGTCAGCCGATGGCCTTGAAGGGTCAGGATATGCCGGGGCACTGACAGCGGAGGGCGCGGGCAGTACCGCCCGGGTTCTCGGTCCCATCGGTGGCAGCGCGACCGCGGCTGGCTGGAGGGCTTGTCACGCCCACGCGGCGGAGCCGCACAGCGACAGAGCCCCGGGCCTCCGTGGGCGCGGCCCAGGTGGGTCGTTACACCCCGCCGGCCAGCAGTCCCGCCACCCGCCGGGCCGTAGCCGCGTCCCGCGCCGCCGTGAACGGCAGTGCGTTGCCGCCGGTGATCCGGAACGGCTCGCCCGTGCGGGTCAGGTGGGCGCCGCCCGCCTCCTCGACCAGGAGAATGCCCGCGGCGTGATCCCAGGCGGCCTCCCAGCTGAATGCGGTGGCGTCCAACTCGCCCCGCGCGACGGCCAGATACTCCAGGCCCGCCGAACCGCAGGAGCGCGGCGCGATGCCGTCGGTCCACAGGCCGAGCAGCCCGCGCTTCTGCTCCTCGGTGGTGTAGTCCGGGTGGGACGTGGCGATTTCGAGGTCACGGCCGGGCTCCGGCGCGCCGGACCGCAGCCGTACGCCGTCCAGGTAGGCGCCCTGGCCGCGCACCGCCGTGGCGAGTTGGTCGCGGGCCGCGGCGTAGGTCCAGGAGGCGAGCAGCACACCGTGCCGGGCGAGCGCGACGAGCGTGCAGAAGCCGGTGTCGCCGTTCACGAACTGCCGGGTGCCGTCGACGGGGTCGATGATCCAGACCGGCGCGTCGCCGCGTATCGCCTCGTACGACGCCGGGTCGGCGTGCACCGCTTCCTCGCCGACCACGACCGAGCCGGGCAGGAGGGTGCTCAGCGCCCCGGTGAGGAACTGTTCGGCGAGCCGGTCGGCGTCGGTCACCAGATCGTGCGGGCCGCTCTTCTGGTCGATCTCGTGCTCGGCGAGCTGCCGGAAGCGGGGCATGATCTCGGCGGCGGCCGCCTTGCGGACCGCTTCCTCCACGTCGGCCGAGTGCTGTGCGAGAAACTCTTCGATGGTTTCGTTGTCTTCGATCACGTGTCAATAAGAACACGCCCCACTGACAACCCCCGCCCGCCGGGTGACCGCCGGATGGCATCGGCGTGAACATGAGGGGCGGGCAGCGCCGGGCCGAAAGCGCCGGACCGGCGATGCTCAGCGTCCGACCGCGTAGCCCTGCATCCCCCGCGGATTCGCCGCCGCCGACAGGACGCCGGTGTCCGGGTCCCTGGCCACCGCGCAGAGCCGGCCCTCCGACCAGGCGTCACCGACGGTCACGTCATGACCGCGGCGCCGCAGCTCCGCCACCACCGCGGGATCCGTCCGCGACTCCACGGTGACGCTCCCCGGCCGCATCCCGCGCGGGTAGAAGGAGCCGGGGAAGCTGTCGTTGTGCCAGTTCGGGGCGTCGATCGCGCCCTGCAGGTCGAGGCCGCCGCGCACCGGGCCGCGCAGGGCGACCGCGAGGAGGAAGTGCAGCTGCCACTGGTCCTGCTGGTCCCCGCCGGGCGTCCCGAAGGCCATGACGGGCACGCCGTCGCGCAGGGCGACGGAGGGCGTGAGGGTGGTGCGGGGCCGCCGGCCCGGCGTCAGGGAGTTCGGCAGGCCCTCCTCCAGCCAGGTCATCTGGAGCCGGGTGCCGAGCGGGAAACCCAGCTCGGGTACGACGGGGTTCGACTGGAGCCAGCCGCCGCTGGGGGTCGCCGCGATCATGTTGCCCCAGCGGTCGACGATGTCGAGGTGGCAGGTGTCGCCGCGGGTCCCGCCGTCGGCGGCGACGTCGGGCTCGCCCGGCACCGGGGAGGTCGGGCGCTTGGCGACGGTCGGCTCCCCGACGCCCAGCGCGTCGGAGCCGGGCTCCACGTCGGCCGCCACGCGCGCGTGCGCGGACAGCCGCGGGGCGCGCCCGCCGGGGCTGCCCGGCCGCATCTCACGGGACGCCGTCCCGCCGACCAGCTTCCGCCGGGCCGCGTTGTACTCGTCCGACAGCAGCTCGGCCAGCGGCACCTCGGCCGCGTCGCCGTACCAGGCCTCCCGGTCGGCCATGGCCAGCTTGCAGCCCTCGATCAGCAGATGGACGTACTCGGCGGACCCGTACCGCGGGAGCTCGGGCGGGAGCAGCGCGAGCTGTTGGAGAAGGACGGGGCCCTGGCTCCAGGGACCGGCCTTGCACACGGTCCAGCCGTTCCAGTCGTACGTCGCGGGCGCCTCGTAGGTCGCGGTCCAGCCGGCGAGGTCGGCGGCCGTGAGCGTGCCGGAGTGCCGCTCGCCGCTGGTGTCCAGGGTGGGGCGCCCGGCCTGCCGTACGAGGGCCTCGGCGATGAATCCGGACCGCCACACCTGGCGCGCGGCCTCGATCTGGGCGACCCGGTCACCGGCGCCCGAGACCTCGTCGAGCAGCCGCTTCCAGGTCGCGGCGAGGGCGGGGTTGCGGAACAGCTCCCCGGGGCGGGGCGCCCGGCCGTGCGGCAGATAGACCTCGGCCGACGAGGTCCACTCCGTCTCGAACAGTTCCCGGACGGTCTCCACGGTCTCGCCGACCCGCTCCACCGGCGCGTGGCCGTGTTCGGCGTACCCGATGGCGTACCCGAGCACCTCCGCGAGCGACCGGGTCCCGTGGTCCCGCAGCAGCAGCATCCAGGCGTCGAAGGCGCCGGGCACGGCGGCGGCCAGCGGCCCGGTCCCCGGCACCAGGTCGAGTCCGAGTCCCCGGTAGTGCGCGACACTCGCCCCGGCCGGCGCCGGCCCCTGCCCGCACAGCACCCGCACCTCGCCGCCCGCCGGGGCGACGAGGATCGGCACCTCGCCGGCCGGGCCGTTGAGATGCGGCTCGACCACGTGCAGCACGAACGCCCCGGCCACGGCGGCGTCGTACGCGTTGCCCCCGCGCTCCAGCACGGCCATCGCGGACTGCGAGGCGAGCCAGTGCGTGGAGGACACCATGCCGAAGGTGCCCTGGAGGGTGGGACGGGTGGTGAACATCGGGTCTCTCACCTCGCTGTCGCGCGGATCGGTCCGTCCGATCTTCGGGCACTCACTGTTCGGGCTTCAACCTTCCCGCGGCTCCGGCCCGCCTCGGCGGTGTGAAGGTATAGAGGTCGAGCACGTCGGGGCAGGGCGCGACGCCGGGGCCGCCGGCCCGGACCCAGGTGATGATGTCCTCGGTCGCGTCGGGGTCGTTGACGAGGCCGAGCCAGACCGGGCGGGCGCCGGACGCGCGGGCGGCGGCGGAGGGCTGGACGACGATCACGTTGGCGTGTTCGCACACGTCGAGGCAGTCGGAGACGCGTACGGGCACGGTCTCGGCGAGGCGCGCGGTCTGCCGCGCGTGGTCGACGCCGGTCACCTTCGGGGTGCCGCAGCAGCAGTCCCGGCACAGGACGACGCGGCACGGCGCGGGTGCGGCGGCGGGTGCCGGGGGTTCGGTCGGCGTGGACTCGGCGGGTGCCCGGGGTTCGGTCGGCGCGGGTGCGGCGGCGGGTGCCGGGGGTTCGGTCGGCGTGGACTCGGCGGGTGCACGGGGTGCGGTCGGCGCGGGTGCGGCGGCCCGTGCCGGGGGTTCGGTCGGCGTGGACGACGTGGTGCTGCGGGACGCGGGGCTGGGGAGCACGGGTATGCCTCGGGTGTCGGGGCTCGTACGCGGAGCCTGGCCTGCGGACGTCCTCCCCGCCCGGGGGCGCGGAGGTGCCAGCAGGTCTTCGGACTCGGGTTCGTCCGGTCGGGGCGCCTTCCCGGTCCCGGCCCCCGGCGGCCCCACGGCCGTCGCGGACCCCTTCCAGTGGCTTCGCGTGCCCCGCCCGTCCCCCTCACCGCTGCGCGTCAGTTCCGGATTCGCACCGGATTCCCTGGCCTCGGATGTGGCTCGACTGGCCCGTCGAGGCTATCAACTCCCCCTGCCGCTCAGGTCGTGCGCTCGGTCACGGGGTACGGCACGAACGTGCTGGTGTTCTGGTCGATGCGCAGGGTGCGGCCGAGGGGCGGCACGGCACGCTGCGGGCAGTCGAGGCGTTCGCAGACGCGGCAGCCCATGCCGATCGGCGTGGCCGCGGCGGGGCTGGTGAGGTCGAGTCCGTCGGAGTAGACGAGGCGCTGGGCGTGCCGGATCTCGCAGCCCAGTCCGATGGCGTACGTCTTGCCGGGCCCGCCCCAGCCGCCGCGGTGCCGGGTGACCGCGCGGGCGGTCCACAAGTACCGCTGCCCGTCCGGCATTTCGGCGATCTGCACATGGATGCGGCCGGGCGCGGCGAACGCCTCGTAGACGTTCCACAGCGGACAGGTGCCGCCGGCCCGGGAGAAGTGGAACCCGGTCGCGGACTGCCGTTTGGACATGTTGCCGGCCCGGTCGACCCGCACGAAGGAGAAGGGCACGCCGCGCAGGCGCGGGCGCTGGAGGGTGCTGAGCCGGTGGCAGACGGTCTCGTAGCCGAGGCCGTGGCGGTCGGTGAGCCGCTCGATGTCGTAGCGGACCTCTTCGGCCGCGGCGTGGAAGGCGGTGTACGGCAACACCAGCGCGGCGGCGAAGTAGTGGGCGACGCCGATGCGGGCCAGGGTGTGGGCGGGCGAGCCGGCCGGGAAGTCCTCGCCGGCCTGCCGGTCCAGTTCGTCCGCGTACTCCAGCAGGGCGAGCTGGGTCGCCATCCGGAAGGCACGCTGGCCGGGGCGCAGTCGGTTCGACAGGTGCAGGGTGCGGGTCGATGCGTCGTAGTGGTGCAGGCGGTCGCCGGAGCCGGCCGGCGGGGGGCCTCCCTCGGCCGGGCGGGTGCCGTGGGTCCCGGGGGCGTCGGCGAGGCGGATCCCGTGGGCGTCGGTGAGACGTGCGGTCAGGGCCTGCAGGACCTCGCCGGGCCGGATGCCGATCCGCTCGGCGAGCCGCTCGGCCGCGAGGTCGGTGTCGTGGAGGTAGTTCTGGCGGCGGTAGAAGAAGTCGCGGATCTCCTCGTGCGGCGAGCGGGGCAGCGCGTCAGCGGTGTCGCGGCCGTCGGCGGGGGCCCGGCCGTCCGCTCCGGCGAGCCGCTCCGACAGCAGCTGGTTGCGGCGGCCCAGGTCGAGCAGGACCTGCGCGACCGCGGGCATGCGGGAGGCGAGTTCGGCGAGGTCGGTCGGGGAGACGCGGGCGGCGGCGATCTCGCCGGTGAGCGCCTCGCGCAGGTCGGCGACGAGCCGGGCGGTGTCGCGCTCGGAGAAGAAGCCCGGGTCGACGCCGAACGTCTCGGTGAGCCGGAGCAGGACGGGCACGGTGAGCGGGCGGGAGTCGTGCTCCATCTGGTTCAGATAGCTCGCGGAGATGCCCAGGACGCGGGCGAGTTCCGCCTGGCTCATCCGGCGCTCCTCACGCAGCCGCCGCAGCCGCGTACCCGCGTACGTCTTGCTCACCCGCGCACCTCCAGGTCCGGTACGGAACCCGGTCAGCGTACGCGAACGCGGACTGTGCGCACCCTTCGCAAACTTCGCGAACGACGGTCGGAAGATTCGCAGAACTTGGCAGACGTCCACCATTGATGGCACTCAGTGCCAGTGCCAGAGTCTTCGTACGGCCCGCCGGACCCGGCAGGAACCGCCCGGAACCGGGAGACGACTCACGCCCTGACGTCGGCGATCCCGGCGGTGGCGGCACCCTGCGCAGGCAGCATTGCTCAGCTTCGCCCGCGAGGGCGACGGCGGGCCGCATCCCCCCTACGACACGCGGTGCCACGCCCTGCCGTGAACGGCACGGGCTTGGCAGACACAACAGACCGAGGAGACGGTGACAGTCATGGCAGAGGCGAGGACGCAGGCGGCCGAGGAACTCGCACGGCGCTGGGCCACCGACCCGCGCTGGCGGGACATCGAGCGCACCTACGGCGCCGAGGACGTCGTCCGGCTCTCCGGCAGCGTCCGCGAGGAGCACACCCTGGCCCGGCGCGGTGCCGAGCGGCTGTGGCGCCAACTGCACGAGCGGGACTACGTCCACGCGCTCGGCGCGCTCACCGGCGGCCAGGCCGTGCAGCAGGTCAAGGCCGGCCTCCAGGCCATCTACCTGTCGGGCTGGCAGGTCGCCGCGGACGCCAACCAGGCCGGGCACACCTACCCCGACCAGAGCCTGTACCCGGCCAACTCCGTTCCCCAGGTGGTCCGTCGGATCAACAACGCCCTCCTGCGCGCCGACCAGATCGCCGCCTCCGAGGACGCCGGTGACACCACGGACTGGCTCGCGCCGATCGTCGCCGACGCCGAGGCCGGGTTCGGCGGCCCGCTGAACGCCTTCGAGCTGACCAGGGCGATGATCGCGGCCGGCGCGGCCGGGATCCACTACGAGGACCAGCTCGCCTCGGAGAAGAAGTGCGGCCACCTCGGCGGCAAGGTCCTGGTGCCGACCTCCCAGCACATCCGCACCCTCAACGCGGCGCGGCTCGCCGCCGACATCGCCGATGTGCCGACGGTCGTCATCGCCCGTACGGACGCCCTCGCCGCGAACCTGCTCACCAGCGACGTCGACGAGCGCGACGCCGAGTTCGTGACCGGCGAGCGCACGGCGGAGGGCTTCTACCGGGTACGGAACGGAATGGCACCGGTCATCGCCCGCGGGCTCGCCTACGCCCCGTACGCCGACCTGATCTGGGTGGAGACCGGTACGCCGGACCTCGCGCAGGCGCGGGAGTTCGCGGAGGCCATCCACGCGCGGTACCCGGATCGGATGCTCGCCTACAACTGCTCGCCGTCCTTCAACTGGAAGGCGGCGCTGGACGACGACCGGATCGCCAAGTTCCAGCGTGAGCTGGGGGCGATGGGATACCGGTTCCAGTTCATCACGCTGGCCGGTTTCCACTCGCTCAACCACGGGATGTTCGACCTCGCGCGGGGGTACGCCGAGCACGGCATGACGGCGTACGTCGACCTCCAGGAGCGGGAGTTCGCCGCGCAGGCGCAGGGGTTCACGGCGGTGCGGCATCAGCGGGAGGTCGGTACGGGGTACTTCGACCTCGTGTCGACGGCCGTGAATCCCGCCTCCTCGACGACCGCGCTGGCCGGGTCCACCGAGGAAGAGCAGTTCCACTAGCCGGTTCGCCGTGCGCGGGTGCGTGGGGGCTGGTCCCGCACACGTGGCGGAACCCGCATGTCGACACAGCCCCGCGCCCCTCGCAGGGCGATACCCCGCACGGTCTCGACGAGGAGAGCCCGATGTCCGTCACCGCAGTCACCCACCCCGTCCGTGTGCTGGGCTCCCCCGGGCACCGGCACGACGAGATCCTCACCCCCGCCGCCCTGGACTTCGTCGGCCGGCTGGCCGCGGAGTTCGGTGAGCGCCGTCAGGACCTGATGAGAGAACGCCGGCGACAGGCCCTCCGGCTCGCCGCCGGCTCCCCGCTCGACTTCCCCATGGTCACCTCCGCCGTCCGCGCCGATCCCACCTGGCGTGTCGCACCGCCCGCCCCCGGGCTGGCCGACCGGCGCGTGGAGATCACCGGACCGCCCGATCGCCGTACGGCGTCCGCCGCGCTCGACTCCGGTGCTCAGGTGTGGGTGGCCGACTTCGAGGACGCCACCTCCCCGACCTGGGACAACATCATCGACGGGCAGCTCACCCTGCTCGACGTCGACGAGCGGCACCCCACTCTCATGGTCCGCCCCCGCGGCTGGCATCTGGACGAGGAACACCTCACCTGTGACGGCCGCCCCGTCCCCGCCGCGCTCGTCGACTTCGGCCTCTACTTCTTCCACTGCGCGCAACGCCGGATCGACGCGGGTGGCGGCCCGTACTTCTGTCTGCCGAAGCTGGAGAACAGGTACGAGGCCCGGCTGTGGAACGACGTCTTCGTCCTCGCCCAGGAGCTGCTCGGCATGGCGCGCGGCACGGTCCGGGCCGCCGTCCTGATCGAGACGATCACCGCCGTGTTCGAGATGGAGGAGATCCTCCATGAGCTGCGCGAGCACTCGTGCGGGCTCGACGCGGGCCGCTGGGACCATCTGTTCAGCCTGATCAAGACGTTCGGCCACCGCACCGACTTCCTGCTGCCGGACCGCGCGAAGGTGACGATGACCGCCCCGTTCATGCGGGCGTACACCGAACTGCTCGTGCGCACCTGCCACCGTCGCGGCGCGCACGCCATCGGCGCTAGGTCCGCCCAGGTGCCGGGTGGGGAGCCGGCCGCCGTCGAGGCCGCGCTGGCCACGGTCCGGCTGGACAAGGAGCGGGAGGCGGAGGACGGCTTCGACGGGTCGTGGGTGGCCCACCCGGGCCTCGTCCCGGTCTGCCGCGAGGTCTTCGACGACGTCCTCGGCGCACGCCCGCACCAGATCGACCGTACCCGCGACGACGTCGAGGTCACCGCCGCGGACCTGCTGTCGGTGCGCCGGATCAGCGGCCCGCCGACCGACGAGGGCGTGCGCACCGGCATCGCCGTCGCGTTGCGCTACTTCGCCGCCTGGCTGCGCGGACAGGGCGCCGTCGAAGTCGACGGCCTGTGGGAGGACGCGTCCACCGCCGAGATCGCCCGGGTGCAGATCTGGCAGTGGCTGCGGCACCGGGTGATCGACCGGGAGACGGTGCTGCGGCTGCTCGACGACGAACTCGCGGCGCTGGGCGCCGAGTACCCGTGGGCACCGGTCGAAGAGGTCCGCGCGCTGTTCGAACGGAGCGCGATGGCAGGGGAGTTGCCGCTGTTCTTCACTCCCGACGCCTACACCCGTCATCTGGTGCGCCGGACGGAGGCCGCGGCATGAGCGGGGACGTCCGACGGGTCGGTGTGGTCGGCGGCGGGCAGATGGGCGCCGGGATCGCCGAGGTGTGCGCGCGGGCCGGTCTCGACACGGTGCTGTGCGAGGTGGACGCGGTCGCGGCGCGGGCCGCCCGGGACCGGGTGACGGCATCCCTCGACCGTGCGGTACGGCGGGGGAAGCTGACGCGGCCCGCCGCCGCCGACGCGCTCGCCCGTCTGGTGTGCACCGGCAACCTGGAGGACCTGGCCGACCGGCAGCTCGTCATCGAGGCCGTCGTGGAGAACCCCGACGCCAAGACGGAGGTGTTCGCCGCGCTCGACAAGATCGTCGAGGACCCGGCGGCGGTCCTGGCCACCAACACCTCCTCGCTGCCCGTCATGCGGCTCGGCATGGCCACCGGCCGCGCGGACCGGGTCGTGGGCCTGCACTTCTTCAACCCCGTTCCGGTCCTGCCGCTGGTGGAGGTCGTGACCTCGCTGCACACCTCGGCCGCGACGATCACCGCTGTCGAGTCGTTCGCCGCGGGGGCGCTCGGCAAGAGCGTGATCCGCTCCCGCGACCGGGCCGGCTTCGTCGTCAACGCCCTGCTGATCCCGTACCTGTTGTCGGCGATCCGGATGGCGGAGTCCGGCTTCGCCACCGCCGCCGACATCGACACCGGCATGGAACTCGGCTGCGCCCACCCCATGGGCCCGCTCCGGCTCGCGGACCTGATCGGCCTCGACACCGTCGCCTCGATCGCCGAGTCCCTCTACGACGAGTTCAAGGAGCCCCTGTACGCCCCTCCCCCGCTGCTCCTGCGGATGGTCGAGGCGGGGCTGCTGGGCCGCAGGAGCGGGCGGGGGTTCCACACGTACGGCCGGGTAGGCTGACCGGTGCAGCTGGTTCGCCCCGTCCGCCAGGCGGGATGCGTCGTAAGAGGGAACCCGGTGGGAATCCGGGACTGCCCCGCAGCGGTGAGCGGGAACGACCGCCGTCATCAGCACTGAGCCCGACATACCGGGCCTGGGAAGCGACGGCCAGTAGGAGTCCTCACGAGGTGAGGACGTGCCCGCGAGTCCGAAGACCTGCCAACTGCCCGCGCGCGAACCACTCGTGCGCGGACATCCCGGTGACCTCGAGGGCGGGTCGGCGAACATGACCGAGCGGTAGCCGTACGGCCGCTGCCGTCCGGTCCGTCACCCCTTCGCGCTCTCGTCCCGTCGCCGGGATCTCAGGGATTCATCTCGCGAAGGAGATCTCCGTGACCACCAAGCCCGCAGCCGCGGCAGCACGGGCCACCGTGTACGGCTACCCCCGTCAGGGCCCGGACCGGGAACTGAAGAAGGCGATCGAGGGCTACTGGAAGGGCCGCGTCACCGCCGACGCCCTCCGTGCCACCGCCGCGGAACTGCGCCGCGCCAACTGGCGCCGGCTCGCCGACGCCGGCATCCACGAGGTGCCGACCGGCGACTTCTCGTACTACGACCACGTCCTGGACACCACCGTCGCGCTCGGCGCGATTCCCGAGCGGCATCGCGTCGCCGTCGAGGCCGACGCCCTGGACGGCTACTTCGCCATGGCCCGCGGCACGCAGGACGTCGCGCCGCTGGAGATGACGAAGTGGTTCGACACCAACTACCACTACCTCGTACCCGAGTTGGGCCCGGACACGGTGTTCGCGGCGGACTCGGCCAAGCAGGTCGCCGAACTGAAGGAGGCCCTGACGCTGGGCCTGACCGCCCGGCCGGTCCTGGTCGGGCCGGTCACCTACCTGCTGCTCGCCAAGCCGGCACCCGGCGTCGCCGCGGACTTCGAGCCGCTCACCCTGCTGGACCGGCTGCTGCCGGTGTACGCGCGGATCCTGGCCGACCTGCGCGCGGCGGGCGCCGAGTGGGTCCAGCTGGACGAGCCCGCGCTGGTCCAGGACCGCACCCCGGCCGAGCTGAACGCCGCCGGGCGCGCCTACCGTGACCTCGGCACGCTCACCGACCGGCCGAAGCTGCTGATCGCCTCGTACTTCGACCGGCTCGGCGAGGCGCTGCCCGTGCTGGCGAAGGCCCCGGTCGAGGGGCTGGCGCTCGACTTCACCGAGGCCGCGGGCGGCAACCTCCAGGCGCTGGCCGCGGCCGGCGGGCTGCCCGGCAAGCGGCTGGTCGCCGGCGTCGTCAACGGCCGCAACGTCTGGGTCAACGACCTGTCGGCGTCGCTCGCCACGCTCGGCACCCTGCTGGGCCTCGCGGACCGGGTCGACGTCGCGGCCTCCTGCTCCCTGCTGCACGTGCCGCTGGACGCGGCGGCCGAGCGCGACATCGAGCCGCAGATCCGGCGCTGGCTGGCCTTCGCCCGGCAGAAGACCGCCGAGGTCGTCACCCTCGCCAAGGGCCTCGCCCAGGGCACCGGCGCGATCACCGCCGAACTCGCCGCGAACCGGGCGGACCTGGTCTCCCGAGCGGGCTCGCCGATCACCCGCGACGCGGCCGTACGGTCCCGTGCGGCGGCCGTCACCGCCGCGGACGCCCGCCGCTCGCAGCCGTACGCCGAGCGAGCCGCGGCCCAACGCGCCCACCTCAGGCTGCCGTTGCTGCCGACGACCACGATCGGTTCGTTCCCGCAGACCGGCGAGCTGCGTACCGCGCGTGCCGACCTGCGGGCCGGCCGGATCGGCACGGCCGCCTACGAGGACCGTGTCAGGGCCGAGATCCAGGAGGTCGTCGCCTTCCAGGAGAAGACCGGCATCGACGTCCTGGTGCACGGCGAGCCCGAACGCAACGACATGGTCCAGTACTTCGCCGAGCGGCTTACCGGGTACCTCGCCACACAGCACGGCTGGGTGCAGTCCTACGGCACCCGCTACGTCCGCCCACCGATCCTGGCCGGCGACATCTCCCGGCCCGAGCCGATGACGGTCCGCTGGACGGCGTACGCCCAGTCCCTGACGTCCCGCCCGGTCAAGGGCATGCTCACCGGGCCGGTCACCATGCTCGCCTGGTCCTTCGTCCGCGACGACCAGCCGCTCGGCGAGACGGCCCGCCAGGTCGCTCTCGCGCTGCGCGATGAGGTGAACGACCTGGAGGCGGGCGGCACTTCCGTCATCCAGGTCGACGAACCGGCCCTGCGCGAGACCCTGCCGCTGCGCGCCGCCGACCGCGACGGGTATCTCGCCTGGGCCACGGAGGCGTTCCGGCTCACCACCGGCGGGGTCCGGCCGGACACCCAGATCCACACCCACATGTGCTACGCCGAGTTCGGCGACATCGTGCAGGCCATCGACGACCTCGACGCGGACGTCATCAGCCTGGAGGCGGCCCGCTCGCACATGCAGGTCGCCCGCGAACTCGCCGCGCACGGCTATCCGCGCGAGGCCGGACCGGGTGTCTACGACATCCACTCGCCGCGTGTGCCCAGCGCCCGGGAGGCCGCCGCACTGCTGCGCACCGGGCTGAAGGCGATCCCCGCCGAGCGGCTGTGGGTCAACCCCGACTGCGGTCTGAAGACCCGCGGCTGGCCGGAGACCCGGGCCTCGCTGGAGAACCTGGTGGCTGCGGCCCGTACGGTACGGGGCGAGCTGTCCTCGTCCTGACCCGGCCGGCCGGGGGGCCCTCGCCGCCGCGGTGAGGGCCCCCGGACAGCGAGGAGCACGTCATGACCCCGGCCCGAGGAGCAACCCCGTGACCAGTCGCGTCACCTTCATCTCACCCGCGATGAACGCGGCACTGCGCCGGGCCCGCTTCGACGACGGCTGGACCCCGCTCGACGACATCGGCACCGCGCAGGCCCGCTCGGCCGCCGCAACCCTGCGCCCGGCCGCCCGGGTGCTCACCTCGCCGGGCCTGCGCTGCCGTGAGACCGCCGAGGCGCTCGGTCTGCACGGCCCGGTCGTACCGGAACTGGCGGGGCCGGACATGGGCGGCTGGCGGGGCCGCACGCTCGACGAGGTGAGCGCCGCCGAGCCGGAGTCCGTGGGCCGCTGGCTCACCGACCCCGACCGCGCGCCGCACGGGGGCGAGTCGGTACGGGAGTTCTGCGACCGGATCGCCCGATGGCTGGCGGACGCCCGGGACCTGGACGGCCGCACGCTCGCCGTGGTCGAGCCGGAGGTGGTCCGCGCGGCCGTCGTGCACGCGCTCGGCATGCCCGTGGCGGCCTTCTGGCGGCTCGACGTCGCCCCGCTGACAGCGACCGCGCTCAGCGGACGGAGCGGACGCTGGAACCTGCGGCTGGGGCGGCCCCTCGCCGCGCCGGACAGCGACGACTAGCGACGGCTCCCCGGCATCAGGACGCCGTATCGCGGTGGCGGCGCAGCAATGCCGGACACCGACGACTAGCGACGGCTCCTCGGCATCAGGACGCCGTGCCGCGGTGGCGGCGCAGCAATGCCGGACACCGACGTGGCGACCCCTCCCCGGCGTCAGGACGCCGTGTCGCGGTGGCGGCGCAGCAGTGCCGCCACCGCACAGCGCAGACAGCCCGGGTCGGCGTCGGTCTGCGTCCCCGCCTCTGCGGCGCACGCCGTGCCCTGCTGCTCGCGGCAGGCCGGGAGCGGCCGCGCGACCAGTGTCTCCAGGTCCCGCAGCAACTGCTCGGTTCGCCTGACCTGCTGACCGAGGACCCGGACGCGGGCGCTCTGGCCGCCTATCTGCCGTCGGCTGGCGATCAGTTGCTCGTACTCCTCCACGGTGAGCGCCACCGCCTCGCGGCCGCCGAGAGTGATACGGCGCGGCTGTGGATGTCTGGCCACTCGACTCCTCCGCTCCCCGCCGGAAGGACCGGCGGGTGATCGGCCGTTGTCCCTGCCCTGTCTGTCCGGGCCCTGTCTGTCCGGGCCCTGTCTGTCCGGGCCCTGTCCGTCCGGGCCCTGTCCGTCCGGGCCCTGTCCGTCCGGGCCCTGTCCGTCCGGGCCCTGTCCGTCCGGGCGCTGTCCGTCCGGTCGACTCGGTGCCCGGGGAACGCGAAAGGGCCCCCGGATGGTTCCGCGGGCCCTCGCGCGTGAGCGCATACCGGTCAGCCGGGCGTGGTCACCGCCGAGGCCGGTGCCGCGGCGGCCGGCCTCGGGTTCAGCAGCCGCTCGGCCAGCTCGCCGAAGACGAGTCCGAAGCCCGCCCACAGGGTGACCTGCATGGCCAGCGCGGACAGCCGGAACCGCCACAGGACGGTCGCCGGGAAGTCCGCGGGGACCTCGTCGACGGCCGGCAGGAACGCGTACGCCAGACCGATCAGCAGGGCGAACGCGGCCACCGCGGCGACGGTGGCGTACCAGGTGCCCAGCCTCGGGGCGAGGCGCCTGCCCAGCATCGCGGCGGCCACCGCGAGCAGGACGCCGAGCACCATCATCAGGAAGTACAGGGTGGTCCGCTTGCCGATGGTGTCGTGGTCGCCGACGGCGGGCGGGTTGGCCGGGTACTTCAGGAACGGCACGACGTAGACGGCGAGCAGCGCGCAGCCGGACAGCAGCAGCGCGGTGGCCCGCGGGGTGAAACGGCCGACGCGGCCGAGGGCGAAGCAGTAGGCGAGGGCGGCGATGCCGCCGAAGGAGACGCCGTAGATCAGGACACCGGTCGCGAGGCCGGCGGTGGACTGGAGGCTGCGGGAGACGAGTTCGACCTCGTGCTCGTGCCCGGCGGCGTGGGCCTCCTCGAAGCCGATCGCCTTGTCGACGCTCGGCTCGCCGAGGACGTACGCCACGATCAGCGCGAGGACGCCCGCGGCGAGGCCGGCGAGCATGCCTCGCACGAGCAGGTTGCGCACGGTTGCGGAGTTCATGAGGGTTGCGGGTCCCCGGTCAGTGGCAGGGGAAGCCGAGCAGGTGGCGGGCGTCGTGCACCCACTCGTGGACGTCCTCGCCGGAGACGACGGAGGTGGCGCCCTGTTCGGCGCCGACGAAGTACAGCAGGACCAGCATCAGGATGCCGAAGAAGACCGCCCACGGGACGATCGCGCCGATCGGCAGCTTGGCGGGGAGAGCGGGGGTCGTGGCGGTCGGCTGGGCGACATGCTGCGCCATGGCAGAGCCTCCTTGGGGGAGTTCGCGTCCCATCTCGGTGGTGCACAGGACGACGGCCACGGGTCTGACTCGCCGCCCCTCGCGAAGGGGGCGGCATACAGTGGCGCGACCGTGCCGGATTCCCACCGGCTTCCGTCGTGCCGTCGTCGATATCGCCCCGACCGTACCGCTCGACCGGGACATGACCAATGGCGGACGGGCCTGCCGGGCCCTGCTCTGACCGAACCTTTACCTGCGACGAAAGCCGCGGAACGCCCCTTCCCCGACCGCCGGGAATCAGGCGGAGATCCAGGTCACAATGCGGGAGAGGGCAAGGTCACAGCCGTGCCCTCTGCTGCTCCTTTGTCGATCTGACCTAGCATCCGAGCATGACGGTCCTGCCTGACGACGGGCTCTCGCTGGCCGCCGAGTTCCCTGACGCAACCCATGAGCAGTGGCAACACCTGGTGGAAGGTGTGCTGCGCAAGGCGGGCAAGGACGTCTCGGGCCCGGCTGCGGAAGACGCCCTGTCCACTGCCCTGGAGGACGGGTTGCGCACCCGCCCTCTGTACAGCGCGCGCGACACCGCGCCCGATGCCGGTCTGCCCGGGTTCGCCCCGTTCGTCCGAGGCGGTCGCGCCGAGGGCAACACGGCCGGCGGCTGGGACGTCCGGCAGCGGCACACGGCGCTCACCGACGGCGTGGTGCTCGCGGACCTGGAGAACGGCGTCACCTCGCTCTGGCTGGTCCTCGGCGAGGGCGGCATCCCGGTGACGGAACTCGGCCGCGCCCTGGACGGCGTGTACCTCGACCTGGCCCCGGTCGTCCTCGACGCGGGCACCGAGGTGGAGCCCGCCGCCCGTGAGCTGCTGCGGCTGTACGAGGAGCGGGGCGTCGCCAAGGAGGCGGCGCGCGGCAACCTCGGCGCCGACCCCCTGGGCCACGAGGCCCGTACCGGAAAGTCCTCCGGGTTCGCCCCCGCCGCCACGCTGGCGCGGCTGTGCGCCGAGGAGTACCCGGGACTGCGGGCGCTCACCGTGGACGCGCTGCCGTACCACGAGGCCGGTGGGTCGGCCGCCCAGGAGCTGGGCGCCTCGCTGGCGACCGGTGTCGCGTATCTGCGTGAGCTCACCGAGGCCGGCCTGACGGTCGAACAGGCCGCCGCGCAGCTTGAGTTCCGCCTCGCCGCGACCGCCGACCAGTTCCTGACCATCGCCAAGCTGCGCGCCGCGCGCCGGCTGTGGGCGCGGGTGACCGAGGTGTGCGGGGCGCCGAGCGCGCAGGTGCAGCACGCCGTCACCTCACCGGTGATGATGTCGCGCCGCGACCCCTGGGTGAACATGCTGCGCACGACGGTCGCCACGCTGGCCGCCGGCGTCGGGGGCGCCGAGTCCGTGACGGTGCTGCCCTTCGACCACGCGCTCGGCCTGCCGGACGCGTTCGCGCGGCGTATCGCCCGCAACACCTCGACCATCCTCATCGAGGAGTCGCACCTGGCCCGGGTGATCGACCCGGCGGGCGGCTCCTGGTACGTGGAGCGGCTCACCGACGAACTGGCCGAGGCGGGCTGGGAGTTCTTCCAGCGGATCGAGGGGGCCGGCGGCCTCGCGGCCGCGCTGCGCTCCGGGCAGCTGGGCCAGGACCTCGCCGCCACCTGGGAGGCCCGCACCGGCAAGCTCGCCAAGCGCCGGGAACCGGTCACCGGCGTGAGCGAGTTCCCGAACCTCGCCGAGCAGCTCGTGGTGCGCGAGCCCGCCCCCGAGGCCCGCTCCGGCGGCCTGCCCCGCGTCCGGCGCGACGAGGCGTACGAGGCGCTGCGTGCCCGCTCCGACGCCCACCTGGCCGCGACCGGCTCCCGGCCGCGGATCTTCCTGGCGGCGCTCGGTCCGGCGGCGGCGCACACCGCGCGCCTGACCTTCGCCTCCAACCTCTTCCAGGCGGGCGGCGTCGAGCCCGTCACCGAGGGCACGTTCGCCGAAAGCGGCGCCACCGAGGTGTGCCTGTGCTCCAGTGACGCCGTGTACGAGGAGCAGGCGGAGGCGGTGACCGAGCAGCTGAAGACCGCCGGCGCCTCGCACGTGTTCCTCGCCGGACGGCCCGGGAACCACCCCGGTGTCGACAGTCACGTCTTCGCCGGCTGCGACGCCGTCGCCGTGCTGTCCGCCACCCTCGACCGCATGGGAGTGTCCTGATGGGAATCCCCGACTTCTCCGGGATCGAGCTGGGGGAACCGAGGACCGACGCCGGCGTCGACGAGTGGCGGAAGGCGGCGGGGAGCGACGGAGCCTTCTGGGAGACCCCGGAGGGCATCGCGGTCAAGCCGCTGTACACCGGCCGTGACCTGGAGGGCCTGGACTTCCTCGGCACCTACCCGGGCATGGCGCCGTATCTGCGCGGCCCGTACCCGACGATGTACGTCAACCAGCCCTGGACGATCCGCCAGTACGCGGGCTTCTCCACGGCCGAGGAGTCCAACGCGTTCTACCGCCGCAACCTCGCGGCCGGCCAGAAGGGCCTGTCGGTCGCCTTCGACCTGCCCACGCACCGGGGTTACGACAGCGACCACCCGCGGGTGACGGGCGACGTCGGCATGGCGGGTGTCGCCATCGACTCGATCTACGACATGCGGCAGCTCTTCGACGGCATCCCGCTGGACCGGATGACCGTGTCGATGACGATGAACGGCGCCGTGCTGCCGGTGCTGGCGCTGTACATCGTGGCGGCGGAGGAACAGGGCGTACCGCCCGAGAAGCTGGCCGGGACCATCCAGAACGACATCCTCAAGGAGTTCATGGTCCGCAACACCTACATCTATCCGCCGAAGCCGTCGATGCGGATCATCTCCGACATCTTCGCCTTCACCTCGCAGCGGATGCCGCGCTACAACTCCATCTCCATCTCCGGCTACCACATCCAGGAAGCCGGTGCGACGGCCGATCTGGAGCTGGCGTACACCCTCGCGGACGGCGTCGAGTACATCCGCGCGGGCCGTGAGGCGGGCCTGGACGTGGACGCGTTCGCGCCTCGGCTGTCGTTCTTCTGGGCGATCGGCATGAACTTCTTCATGGAGGTCGCCAAGCTGCGGGCGGCGCGCCTGCTGTGGGCGAAGCTGGTGAAGCAGTTCGACCCGAAGAACACCAAGTCCCTCTCCCTGCGCACCCATTCGCAGACCTCGGGCTGGTCGCTGACCGCGCAGGACGTGTTCAACAACGTCACGCGCACGTGCGTCGAGGCGATGGCGGCGACGCAGGGCCACACGCAGTCGCTGCACACCAACGCCCTCGACGAGGCGCTCGCGCTGCCCACCGACTTCTCGGCCCGCATCGCGCGCAACACGCAGCTGATGATCCAGCAGGAGTCGGGCACGACCCGGGTCATCGACCCGTGGGGCGGCAGCGCCTACGTGGAGAAGCTGACGTACGACCTCGCCCGCCGTGCCTGGCAGCACATCCAGGAGGTCGAGCAGGCCGGCGGCATGGCCAAGGCGATCGACGCCGGCATCCCCAAGCTGCGCATCGAGGAGGCCGCGGCCCGCACCCAGGCCCGCATCGACTCCGGACGCCAGCCCGTCATCGGCGTCAACAAGTACCGCGTCGACAGCGACGAGCAGATCGAGGTGCTCAAGGTCGACAACTCCTCCGTGCGCGCCCAGCAGATCGAGAAGCTGCGGCGGCTGCGGGCGGAGCGCGACGAGCAGGTCTGCCAGGACTCCCTGGACGCGCTCACCCGGGCCGCCGGCGGCGAGGGCAACCTGCTGGAGCTGGCGGTGAACGCGGCCCGCGCGAAGGCCACCGTCGGGGAGATCTCGGACGCGCTGGAGAAGGTGTACGGCCGGCACGCGAGCCAGATCCGTACCATCACCGGCGTGTACCGCAACGAAGCCGGGGAGTCGCCGTCCGTGGACCGCACCCGCACCCTCGTGTCCGACTTCGAGGAGGCCGAGGGCCGCCGCCCGCGCATCCTGGTCGCCAAGATGGGCCAGGACGGCCACGACCGCGGCCAGAAGGTGATCGCGACCGCCTTCGCCGACCTCGGCTTCGACGTCGACGTCGGCCCCCTGTTCCAGACGCCTGCCGAGGTGGCCCGCCAGGCCGTCGAGGCGGACGTGCACATCGTCGGGGTGTCGTCGCTGGCCGCCGGTCACCTCACCCTCGTACCGGCGCTCAAGGAGGCGCTGGCCGAGGAGGGCCGCGAGGACATCATGATCGTGGTCGGCGGTGTGATCCCGCCGCAGGACGTACCGACGCTCCTGGAGATGGGCGCGGCCGCGGTCTTCCCGCCCGGGACGGTGATCCCGGACGCCGCGTACGACCTCGTGCAGCGGCTGGGGGCCGACCTCGGGCACGAGCTGTGATCGATCTCGACGCGTATGTGAAGGGCGTGCTCGACGGGAAGCGGGCGATCGTCGCGCGTGCCATCACCCTCGTCGAGTCCACCCGGCCCCAGCACCGGGTGCTGGCGCAGCAGTTGCTCACCGAGCTGCTGCCGCACAGCGGAAAGGCGCGGCGCATCGGCGTCAGCGGGGTGCCGGGGGTCGGGAAGTCGACGTTCATCGACGCGTTCGGGACCATGCTCACGGGGCTGGGGTACCGGGTCGCGGTGCTGGCCGTCGACCCGTCGTCCAGCCGGACGGGCGGGTCGATCCTGGGCGACAAGACGCGGATGGAGCGGCTGGCCGTGGATCCGGCGGCCTTCATCCGCCCCTCCCCCACGGCCGGCACGCTGGGCGGGGTCGCCAAGGCCACCCGTGAGTCGATCGTGGTGATGGAGGCGGCCGGCTACGACGTGATCCTGGTGGAGACGGTCGGGGTCGGCCAGTCGGAGACCGCGGTCGCGAACATGGTCGACTCGTTCCTGCTGCTGACGCTGGCCCGCACCGGCGACCAGCTCCAGGGCATCAAGAAGGGCGTCCTGGAACTGGCCGACGTGCTCGCCGTCAACAAGGCCGACGGTCCGCACGAGCGCGACGCCCGCGCCGCGGCCCGGGAGTTGGCCGGCGCACTGCGGCTGATGCACGGCAAGGACGCCGCCTGGACGCCGCCCGTCCTGCACTGCAGCGGCCGTGAGTCGATCGGCCTGGACACCGTCTGGGACCGGCTCGAACAGCACCGCGCGCTGCTCGACTCCACCGGCCGGCTCGCCGCCAAGCGACGTGAGCAGCAGATCGACTGGACCTGGACCATGGTCCGCGACGAACTCCTGGGCCGGCTGCACGCGGACCCGTCGGTGCGGGCCGTCGCGCCGGGACTCGAACAGCAGGTCAGGGACGGCGCGTTGACGGCGACGCTGGCCGCCGAGCGGATCCTCGCGGCGTTCGAGGGCGTGCGCGATCAGCACACCGAGGTGTCGGAACCCCGTGGGGCCACGAGCCCCGACTCGTAGGCGAACACCACGAGTTGGGCCCGGTCGCGCGCCCCGAGCTTGGTCATCGCCCGGCTGATGTGGGTCTTCGCCGTGAACGGGCTGATCACCATGTGCGCGGCGATCTCCTCGTTGGTCAGTCCGCGCGCCGCCAGCGCGGTCACCTCGCGTTCGCGGCGGGTCAGGCACTCCAGGCCCGGTGCCGTGGACCGGTCGGGCGGGCGGGCGACGAACTCGCCGATGAGGGTGCGGGTGACCGCCGGGGACAGCAGCGCCTCGCCGCGGGCCACCACCTCGATCGCCTGGAGCAGGTCGGCGGGTTCGGTGTCCTTCAGCAGGAAGCCGCTCGCGCCGGCCCGCAGCGCCTCGAAGACGTACTCGTCGTGGCCGTAGTTGGTGAGGATCACCACGCGCACACCGGCGAGGGCGGGGTCGGCGGCGATGCGGCGGGTGGCCTCGATGCCCGTCATCACCGGCATCTGCACGTCGATCAGCGCGATGTCGGGGACCTGGGCGCGGATCAGCGCGAGGCCGCGCTCACCGTCCCCCGCCTCGCCGACCACCTCGATGCCGTCCTCGGCGTCCAGCAGGGCCCGGAAGCCCGCCCGCATCAGCGCCTGGTCGTCGACCAGTGCCACCCTGATCACGTCGTGCGTCATCCCGCCTCCCCCAGCGGCAGCCGTGCCCGCACCGCGAATCCACCCTCCTCGCGCGGGGCGGCCTCCAGTGTGCCGCCCAGAGCCGTGACACGCTCGCGCATACCGGTCAGGCCGATGCCGTCGGCGGGCGGGCGGGCCGGGTCCGCGGTGCCGTCGTCCGCCACGCGTATCGTCAAGTCGCCCTCACCGTAGGCCAGATGCACGCTCACCTTGGCCGGCCCCGCGTGCCGTGCCGCGTTGGTGAGTGCCTCCTGGACGATGCGGTACATGGCCCGGTCGACGGTCGCCGCCAGCGGCCGCTCGTCCCCCGTCACGGTCAGGTCGACCGCGAGCCCGGCGGCCCGTGCCCGCTCCACGAGCAGCGCGGGCGTGCCGGTCGGCTCGTCGGTGCGCAGCACCTCCAGCGTGGCGCGCAGTTCGCGCATGGCCTCGCCGCTCGCCTCCTGGATGGCGAGCAGGGCCGGCGGCACCTCCTCGCCGCGCTTGCGGGCGAGGTGCACGGCGACGCCGGCCTGGAGCTTGACGATGGAGATGCTGTGGGTGAGGGAGTCGTGCAACTCCCTCGCGATGCGCAGGCGTTCCTCGCCCGCTCTGCGCAGGGCCGCCTCCTCGCGGGTGCGTTCGGCCTCCAGCGCGCGCTGCTCGGTCTGGCGCAGATACGCCTGCCAGTTGCGGTCGGCGAGGCCGGTGACGACCGCGCACAGGAACCATCCGGCGAGCAGCAGCGCTTCGCGTACGACGTCCGAGGTGGCCGAGCCGGTCGCGACGTATCCGCCGAGGAAGACGGCGGCCGCCGCGGCCGCCGTGCCCCGGTGCCCGGTGCGGGCGGCCGTGTGCACCGCTCCCACGACGGGGAGGGCGAGGCTGCTCGCCGGTCCGGCGTGGACGACGTCGGCGAGCAGGCAGACGGTGGTGATCGCGAGGACCACGCGCGGGGCGGTGCGGTGTGCGGCCAGGGCCAGTGAACCGGCCGCGATCAGGGCCCAGTCGACGGGCCCGGCACGGTCGTCCGCCACGGCGGCGAGCACGGTGATCACGCCGGCCACGACCGCGACGGTCGCGTCGGCGAACCGCTCGCGTGTGATTCGGTGCCCGCTCATGCCCGCACACTAGACGGCGCCGCCGACAGCGACGTCAGCCCTGTGGACGGCTCCCGGACTACTCCCGGCGCAGTAGTGCGGCCCGCCGGCCCGCCCCGCCGGCGCAGCCATGACTCCGTTCGCCGGTACGACGACCCGCAGGGCCCCGGCGGCGCACGCTACTGCCATGTCCACACCCTTCAGGCACACCGAACCCCTTCCGCCCGGATCTGCCGCCGGCACCGTCGCCGAGGTGTACGCGCAGATCGCCCTCGACTTCGGCATCGCCGAGCCGTCCACCTTCGTGGTCCTGTCGTCTGCGCCCGAACTCCTGGCCCCCGCATGGGCGTTGCTGCGTGAGTCGCTCATCGCGGGTCCGGGCGGCCGGACCGGCAAGGAGCTGGTGGCGCTCGGAGTGTCGCTCGCCAATCGGTGCCCGTTCTGCGTGGACGCGCACACCGTGCTGCTGCACGCCACCGGCGACCACGCGCTCGCCGAGCGGGTGGCCCGCGGCGAGACGCCGCAGGACGAGGAGCACGCGCGTCTGCTCGCCTGGGGGAAGCGCACGCGCGTGCCGGGCGCCGACCTGGAGCCGTTCCCCTTCCCTCGCGAGCACGCCCCCGCCTATCTCGGCACCGCGCTGACCTTCCACTTCATCAACCGGATCGCGTCGGCCCTGCTGACCGAGAACCTGCTTCCGGCGGGCGCCCAGCGCTTCCGTGCGGTGCGGAGCATCGCGGGCCGGGCGCTCTCGCGGACCGTGCGCCGCACCGCCGGCCCCGGCCAGTCGCTGGCGCTGCTCGACGACATCGACCCCGGTGAGGCCCCGGCGTGGGCGCTCGGCACACCCGTCGGCATCGCGTACGCGTCGCTGCTCAGGGCCGCGATGCGGGGAGCGGGTCTGCTCGACGCCGCGGACCACGACCTCGTGGAGGCGGTCCTGCAGGACTGGGACGGCACGCATCCACCGCTCGCCCTGGACGGGTTCCCGGACCGCCGGGAGCGTCCCGGCGCGCGGCTCGCGCTGCTGGCCGCCCTGGCGCCGTACCGCATCACGGACCAGGACGTGGCGGCGTGGCGCCGGCCGGAGCACACCGACCACTGTCTGGTGCATCTCGTGGCCTACGGCGCCTTCATCGCCGTGGACCGTATCGAAAGCGCACTTTCCGCCCAGATCACCCAGGAGGTCGTGTAACTCACCCAGGACACCCCGTGATCGCGACCCGTCCGTAATGGCGTCGGCACGGAGCGAGTTGGCCCTTTCGCCTCACAGGGAGTCATGTGACACTGGCGTCCCGTCCGCAGTGCGGACTCCTTCCGCACCGTCCCCCACGAGAAGTGCGCCGTGCGTTCCCTTCCCTTGCCGCTCGCCCTCACCGCACGACTGTCGCCCGTCGTCGTGCTCGCCGCCGCGGGCTGGGCGCTGTCGTCCGGACCCGCCACGACGCCGACCGCCGAGGACCGGACGGCGACGCAGAAGACGGAGGAGGACTCGCCCTCGGCTCCCGCGACGGCCGCGGCGTCGAAGACGTACGCCGCCGCTCCCTCGCCGTGCGCAAGCCTGGGCTCGAAGTCGATAAAGGATCTCGTGCCCGGCGCCAAGACGGCCGGCAAGGAGATTCCGTCGACCGACTCCAAGCTGCGCCGCACCTGTTCGTGGAACGCGCTCAAGGGCTACGAGTACCGCTGGCTGGACGTGTCCTACGAGATCACGGCGTCGGACGAGGCGGCCGAGGAGTCCTACAAGGAGCGCGTCGCGGACAAGAGCGGCGGGGGCGCGGTGCCCGGGGTCGGCGACTCGGGGTACTCCGTGGTGAACCTCAGCACCGAGGACGGGCAGCAGACCCGGGAGGGCACGGTGCTGGTCCGCGCGTCCAACGCGCTGGTCTCCATCACCTACAGCGGAAGCGACTTCGAGTCGAAGAAGGCGCCCGACACCGACGACATCAACAAGGGCGCGATCAAGGCGGCCAAGGAAGCGGTCGCCGCCCTGGAGGACGGCCAGAAGGGCTGACCGTCCTCCCCTGCCTCATCAGGCGTCCGCGCGTTCCTTGCGCCCGCCCATCAGCACCACGTACAGCACCAGAGAGGTGCCCAGGCCCACCGCCCAGCCGTAGTCGGCGAGCGGCTTGAGGAACGGGATCAGTCCGTCGGCCGGGAACGGCCCGGTCCTCGAACCGTCCGCGCCCACACCCGAGTACGAGCCGCCGACCGCGAGGACGCCGCCGACGACGAACGCGGCGATGGCGCGCCAGTTCCAGCCGGAGGAGTACCAGTAGCGCCCTCCGGGCGTGTACAGGTCGGCGAGGTGCAGGACCGTGCGGCGGACGATCCAGTAGTCGGCGATCAGGATGCCCGCGACCGTGCCGAGCAGGCCGCCGACCACCCCGAGCCAGGTGAAGATGTAGAACTCCGGGGTGGAGATCAGCTTCCACGGGAAGATCAGGATACCGACGACGCCGGTGATCAGCGCGCCCGTACGGAAGTTGATGAGCTTCGGCGCCAGGTTCGCCAGGTCGTACGCAGGGGAGACCACGTTCGCCGCGATGTTCACGGAGACCGTCGCGATGAGCACCACGACGAGGGCGAAGAGCAGACCGAAGGCACTGTCGGCCTTGGCGGCCAGGGCGACCGGGTCCCAGATGGCCTCGCCGTAGACGACCTCGGAGCCGGAGGTGACCAGGACGGCGAGGATCGCGAAGAGCGTCATGGTCGTGGGCAGGCCGAGGGACTGCCCCCAGGTCTGCGCCTTCTGACTGGCACCGAAGCGGGTGAAGTCGGGGATGTTGAGGGAGAGGGTCGCCCAGAAACCGATCATTCCCATCAGGGACGGGAAGAAGACCGGCCAGAAGTCGGGACCCCAGCCGAGCTTCGAGGGCTGGTCGAGCAGCGCGCCGAACCCGTCCGCCTCGACCGCGATCCAGATCAGCAGCACCAGCGCGCCGACGATCACGAAGGGCGCGGCCCAGTTCTCGAAGTGCCGCAGGAAGTCCATGCCGCGGTAGATGATCGCGATCTGCACGGCCCAGAACAGGATGAAGCAGAGCCACAGCGGCCAGGGGTTGCCCGCGATCTTGCCGGCGTTCTCCCAGTGGCCCCCGGTGAGCTTGGAGCCGAGCGCGAAGATGCCGCTGCCGCCGATCCAGGTCTGGATGCCGAACCAGCCGCAGGCCACGGCCGCCCGGATCATCGCCGGGATGTTGGCGCCGCGCAGCCCGAAGGAGGCCCGCGCCAGCACCGGGAAGGGGATGCCGTACTTGGGTCCGGCGTGCCCGGTGGCCAGCATCGGCAGCAGCACGATGACATTGGCCAGCGCGATGGTGAAGACGGCCTGCTTCCAGTCCATGCCGAGCGCGACCAGGCCGGAGGCCAGGGTCCAGCTGGGGATGCAGTGGGCCATCGAGATCCACAGGGCGGCGAAGTTGTACGTCGTCCACTTGCGCTCGGCGACCGGGACGGGACGCAGATCCTCGTTGGCGAAGGGGCTGTCGGCGGGAAACGCCTCGGGGGCGAGTTCGATCCGGCCGCCGGTGTCGGCGGACTGGGATATCGGTGACCCCTTGGGGACTGTATTGGTCATGAGCAGGCCAATCGATCTTGGACGGGAACGGGAGAGGCCGTGCGGGGGCCGGCGGGGCGACGGGAACGGGCGGGTGCGGACCCGCGGGATGCGGGTGCGGGCCCTCCCCTCCCCGGGCCCCGCCACCCCTCCCCTCCCCGGGGCGGCGGGGAGGCCGGGACCGGTGGGGAGGGAGACAAGGGGTGGGGGGTCGGTGGAGCGGTGCGGTGGTGCGTGAACTCGCCTACCGGCGTCAGGAGTTGACCGCGGGGATGACCGACTCGCCGTACGCGTCGATCACCGCTTCCTGCGCGTCGTGCATGTCGTAGACGGCGAACTGGTCGACGCCCAGCTCGCGCAGGGCGTTCAGCTTCTCGATGTGCTTCTCGACCGGACCGATGAGACAGAACCGGTCGACGATCTCGTCGGGCACGAACGCGGTGTCCGGATTGTCGGCACGCCCGTGGTGGGAGTAGTCGTAGCCCTCACGGGCCTTGATGTAGTCGGTGAGTTCGTCGGGGACGGCGGCGGAGTGCTCGCCGTACTTGGACACCAGGTCGGCGACGTGGTTGCCGACCATCCCGCCGAACCAGCGGCACTGCTCACGGGCGTGGGCGAGCTTCTCGGGCGAGTCGTCCTCGGTGACGTACGCCGGCGCGGCCACGCAGATCTTCACCTCGGACGGGTCACGGCCGGCCGCGACCGCCGCGGCCTTCACGGCCTTGACCATGTACTCGGTCAGATAGAGGTCGGCGAGCTGCAGAATGAACCCGTCGGCCTCCTCGCCGGTCATCTTCAGCGCCTTCGGACCGTACGCCGCCATCCACACGGGGAGTTCGGCGCCGGGTTTGATCCAGGGGAACCGGACCACCGTGCCGCCGCCGAGGTCCGCCTCATGTCCGCTGCCGAGCGCCCGGATGACCTTCATGGCCTCACTGATCCGGGCGAGCGTGTTGGGCTTGCGGCCGGCGACACGCATGGCCGAGTCGCCGCGGCCGATGCCGCAGACCGTGCGGTTGCCGAACATGTCGTTGAGGGTGGCGAAGGTGGAGGCGGTGACCTCCCAGGTCCGGGTGCCCGGGTTGGTCACCATGGGTCCGACGGTCAGCTTCTGCGTGTTGGCCAGGATCTGGCTGTAGATGACGAACGGCTCCTGCCACAGCACGGCCGAGTCGAAGGTCCAGCCGTAGCTGAACCCGCTGCGCTCGGCGCGTTTCATCAGGCTCACGACCCGCGAGGCCGGCGGGTCGGTCTGCAGGACGAGTCCGAAGTCCATGTGCTCCGCTCCTAGTTGAGGTACTGGCAGGTGGAGCGGGGGGTGTAGACACCGTGCCCGGCGTGACCGGTGTACTCCCGCTCGGTGATGACGAGTTCGCCGCGCGAGAGGACCGTCTCGACCCGGCCGGTGGTCTGCTTGCCCTCGTAGGCCGAGTAGTCGACGTTCATGTGGTGCGTCTCGGCGGACATGATCTGGGTCGCCTGCGGGTCGTAGATCACGACGTCGGCGTCGGCGCCCGGCGCGATGGTGCCCTTCTTCGGGTACATGCCGAACATCCGGGCCGGGGACGCGCAGGCGATCTCGATCCAGCGGCGGCGGGAGATACGGCCCTCGACGACGGCCTGGTGGAGCAGGTCCATCCGGTTCTCGACGCCCGGCATCCCGTTGGGGATCTTGGAGAAGTCGCCCCGGCCGAGGTCCTTCTGACCGACGAAGCAGAAGGGGCAGTGGTCGGTGGAGACGACCTGGAGGTCGTTCGTCCGCAGGCCCTTCCACAGCTGGGCCTGGTGTTCACGCGGCCGCAGCGGCGTGGAGCACACGTACTTGGCGCCCTCGAAGTCCGGCTCGGCGAGGTTGTCGGTGGACAGGAACAGATACTGCGGACAGGTCTCGCCGAAGACGTTCAGGCCCTCGTCGCGCGCCCGCGTCAGCTCGGCCACCGCCTCCATGGCCGAGACGTGTACGACGTACAGGGGGGCGCCGGCGACCTGGGCGAGCCGGATCGCGCGGTGGGTGGCCTCGGCCTCCAGCAGCGCCTTGCGCACCTCGCCGTGGTAGCGCGGGTCGGTCTCCCCGCGCGCCAGCGCCTGCTCCACCAGCACGTCGATCGCGATGCCGTTCTCGGCGTGCATCATGATCAGGCCGCCGTTCTCGGCGGAGCGCTGCATGGCGCGCAGGATCTGGCCGTCGTCGGAGTAGAAGACCCCCGGGTAGGCCATGAACTGCTTGAAGCTGGTCACGCCCTCCTCGACCAGCAGGTCCAGCTCCTTGAGCGTCTCGTCGTTCACATCGGAGACGATCATGTGGAAGCCGTAGTCGATGGCGCAGTTGCCCTCGGCCTTGGCATGCCAGGCGTCCAGGCCCTCGCGCAGCGAGCGGCCCACGCTCTGCACGGCGAAGTCGACGATCGTGGTGGTACCGCCCCAGGCGGCCGCCCGGGTGCCGGTCTCGAAGGTGTCGGAGGCGAAGGTGCCGCCGAACGGCAGCTCCATGTGGGTGTGGACGTCGACGCCGCCCGGGATGACGTACTTCCCGGTGGCGTCGATGGTCCGCTCGGCCGTCCAGGCCTCGGCGGCGGACGTTCCGGCGGCGGCGAGGGCGGCGATACGGCCGTCCTCGATCAGGACGTCGGCGTGCAGCTCGTCGGATGCGGTGATGACGAGGCCGCCGCGGATTACTGTTCGGCCGGTCATGGGTCCTCTCCCTCGTGGTCGCGTGCGGGTCGTTCGTGGCTGGTCGCGCAGTTCCCCGCGCCCCTGAGTCGGCTGCGCTGCCGGCGTATTTACGGTGCCGTCAGCGGGCCGTACGTTCCCGGGGCGCGGTCCCGGTAGAACTGCCAGCGGTCGCGGACCTCGCGGAGCTTGGCCAAGTCCAGGTCTCGTACGACCAGTTCGGTCTCCTTGTCGCTCGCCACCTCGCCGACGAACTGGGCCTCCGGGTCCACGAAGTAGGTGGTGCCGTAGAAGTCGTTGTCGCCGAGGTCCTCGACGCCGACCCGGTTGATCGCGCCCACGAAGTACTCGTTGGCGACGGCCGCCGCCGGCTGCTCCAGCTGCCACAGATAGCGGGAGAGCCCGCGGGAGGTGGCGGAGGGGTTGAACACGATCTCGGCGCCGGCCAGGCCCAGCGCCCGCCAGCCCTCGGGGAAGTGACGGTCGTAGCAGATGTAGACGCCGATCTTCCCGACGGCCGTCTCGAAGACGGGCCAGCCGCTGTTCCCCGGGCGGAAGTAGAACTTCTCCCAGAATCCCTGAACTTGCGGGATGTGGGTCTTGCGGTACTTGCCGAGGTAGGAGCCGTCCGCGTCGATCACCGCGGCGGTGTTGTACAGGACGCCCGGCTGCTCCTCCTCGTACATCGGCAGCACCAGGACGATGCCCAGCTCCTTGGCGAGCGCCTGGAAGCGCCGCACGGTCGGGCCCTCGGGGATCTGCTCGGCGTACTCGTAGAACGCCTTGTCCTGCACCTGGCAGAAGTACGGCCCGTAGAACAGCTCCTGGAAGCACAGCACTTGAGCGCCCTGCGCGGCCGCGTCGCGGGCCGCCTGCTCGTGGACCTGGATCATCGACTCCTTGTCGCCGGTCCAGGCGGTCTGGAAGAGGGCAGCGCGGATCACTCGGCTCATCGGGACCTCCGGTCACTCGGTGTGCCAGAAGGCTAGGAAGTCCGAAGCGGCGGTTTGAGTTGCACGGTGTCACGTCTGCGGGCATACGGCGTGCCACGGTGTCACCCTGTCGTGATCCCATGTTTCACCGCCGTTTTCCCAGGTCGTTGCAGGTTTCAGCTCTGTTGCGCGTCGTGCGCGAGGAGTGCGATGTGCACGGAGGCGGCCTGTTCGAAGTCGTCGAGGTCGACGCCGAGCCGTGTCTGTATCGCCTCCAGGCGGCGGTAGAGCGCGGGCCGTGAGACATGGTGGAGCTGGGCCGTGCGGGACTTGTTGCGGCCGGTCGCGAGATACGTCCGCAGCACGGACACCATGTCGTCGTCGGCCGTGCGCAGCAGCCCGTCCAACTCCCGCTCCGCGAACGACTGCACATGCGGGTCGTCGCGCAACAGCCGGATCAGGCCGCGCAGATGGACGTCCCTGAGCCGGACCACGGCCGGGAGGTCACGGGCCGCCGAGGAGTCGGCGGCGTCGGCGACGTGCTGGGCCTCGCGCAGCCCGGTCGGCACGTCGTCCCATGCGGTACGGGCGTCGGCGGCGGCCACGACGGTACGGGCGGCCTCCGAGTGCACCCGGGCCGCGAAGTTCTCCGTCAGCACCGAGGCGTCCTGGTCCCGGGCGAGGCTGAGCAGCACCGCCACGGCCCCCTCGGCCAGCTCGGCGACGAGCCCGGACAGCCCCACCATCCGCAGTACGCGATCGAGCTGGTCGGGTTCGACGTCCCGCACGACCAGCGGCACGAACGTCCGCCGGTTGACGGGCAGCCCGGCCGCCCGCGCCCTGGGCAGCAGCTGACGCGCCGGTACGACGCCGCTGACGAGGTCGGTCAGCAGGCTCTGCGCGGACTGCTCCTCCCAGGTGTGCGCGGAGTTCCCGCCGAGCATGCGGTGCAGGACGAGGGCCTCGGCGGCACGGTCGGCGAGCAGCCGTCCGGTGGCGGTGTCGCCGCGGTGCCCGCACAGCGTGATCCGCCCCCAGCGCTCGCCGCGCCCGCCGAGTTCGGCGCGGATCCAGCCGTCGCCCGCGCTGCCTCCCCCCGTGCCTGAGCGGCCTGGGTGGTGCGCCCATGCCTGCCGGGCGATGCGCTCCCAGTCGCGCAGCACGTCGTCCACGGCGGACCGCTCCCCCGCCGTGGCGAGGACCCGGTGGGCGAGGTTGGTGACGACGACGGGGCAGGCGCTGTGCGAGGCGACCTCGTCAAGCAGGCTCTGTAGCGGGGCACCCGCGGTGATGAGCGCGGTGAGCGTGGTCCGTACGGACTCCGAGAGGCTGACGGCGGCGAACTTGCGCCGCACCAGCCGGCACTGGACCTCTTCGGTCAGCTCGGCGAAGGGGAACGGCCGGTGCAGCACCACCATGGGCAGCCCGCACCGCTCGGCCGCCCGGCGCATCACCTCCGGCGGGGCGGGGAACGCCCGGCCGAGGCCCAGTACGACGGCCGACGCCTCGGCCCGGTGCAGGGAGCGGATGTACTCGGCCTGCTTGTCCTCGTCCCCGGCCAGCAGTACCCCGGTGGTGAGCACCATCTCGCCGCCGGTGAGCATCACCCCGACGTCCGGTGCCTCGGCGACGTGCACCCAGCGCACCGGCCGGTCGAGCTGGCCGGCGCCCGCCACCACCTCGGGCTCCCCGGCCAGCACCCGCTCCAGGGTGAGGACCTGCCGGACCGACAGAGCGGGTTCGGAGAGTTCCGTGGGCTCCCAGGGCTCCGAGGTGGTGGTCATGGCGGCGTTCCCTTGCTCAGGCACTCGGGCGTTCGTGCTAGATGCTCCTCAGAGCGTTCTCGAGGATCGCGGCGCCTTCCTCGGCCTCCGCGACGGTGAGGGACAGGGGCGGCGCGACGCGCAGGGCGCTGGTGTTGTGGCCGCCGCCCTTGCCGATGAGCAGGCCGCCGTCGCGGGCCGCCTCCAGCACCGCGGACGCGGCGGCGGGGTCGGCCTCGTCGGTGCCGGGCCTGGTCAGTTCGATGCCCAGCATCAGGCCGCGGCCGCGCACCTCCCTGACGTGCGGCACCTGCGCGGCGACGGCCCGCAGCCGCTCCAGGAGCAGCCCGCCGACCCGCCGGGCGTTGCCCTGGAGGTCGTGCTCCAGCAGGTACGACAGGTTGGCGAGGCCAGCCGCCATGGTGATCTGGGTGCCGCCGAAGGTCGAGATGCTGTTGGAGTCGAGGCAGTTCATGAGCTCGGCGCGGGCGACGACCCCGCCGATGGACATGCCGTTGCCGATGCCCTTGGCGAAGGTCAGCATGTCCGGCGGGCCGGAGCGGGCGTGCGCCTGCCAGCCCCAGAAGTGGTCGCCGGTGCGGCCCCAGCCGGTCTGCACCTCGTCGGCGATCCACAGGATGCCGCGCTCGGCGAGCACCTCGCGGAAGGCGGCGTACAGCCCGTCCGGGCCGGAGGTGAAGCCGCCGACGCCCTGGATCGGCTCGGCGATCAGCGCGGCGGGCGTGCGGGTGTGGCCGAGGAGGTCCTTCAGGTCGTCGACGCAGGCAGCGATGAAGTCGTCGTCGGAGAGGTGGGCGTAGGGGCCGCGGGTGCGGACGCCGCCGTGGACGTACAGGGTCTGGAGCGGTGACAGCGAGGTCGGTGACCAGCCGCGGTTGCCGGTGATGCCGACGGCGCTGAAGGAGCGGCCGTGGTAGCTGTTGCGCATCGCGAGGATCGAGTTGCTCCGCTGGTAGGTCGTCGCGAGCAGCAGCGCGGTGTCGTTGGCCTCGGTGCCGGAGGTGGTGAAGAAGACGCGGGCGTCCGGGATGCCGCTCAAGTGCGCGATGCGCTCCGCGAGTTCGACCATGGGCCGGTTGAGGTACAGGGTCGAGGAGTGGATGATCCGTCCCGCCTGCTCGCTCACCGCCTTGGTGACCTCGGGCAGCGCGTGCGCGGTCATCGTGGTGAGGATGCCGCCGAAGAAGTCGAGGTAGCGGTTGCCCTCGGCGTCCCAGACGTGCCGGCCCTCGCCGTGGGTGATCTCCAGCGGCTCCTCGTAGTACAGGGCGAGCCAGTCCGGCATGACGGCACGGTGGCGTCCCAGCAGGTCCTTGGTCACGGCTGCACCAGCCCTTCGTAGGCGTCGGGGCGGCGGTCGCGGTAGAAGGCCCACTGCTGCCGCACCTCGTCGATCAGGTCGAAGTCGAGGTCGCGCACGAGAAGCTCCTCGCTCTTGTCGCTGGCGATCTCCCCGACAACCTGCCCACGCGGATCTACGAAGTAGCTCGTCCCGTAGAAGTCGTTGTCGCCGTACGGCTCCTGTCCCACGCGGTTGATCGCGGCGACGAAGTACTCGTTGGCGACGGCCGCCGCGGGCTGCTCCAGCTGCCACAGGTAGGCCGAAAGACCGCGCGAGGTGGCCGACGGGTTGTAGACCAACTGGGCGCCGTTGAGGCCGAGTTGCCGCCAGCCCTCCGGGAAGTGGCGGTCGTAGCAGATGTAGACGCCGACCTTGCCGACGGAGGTCTCGAAGACGGGCCAGCCGATGTTTCCGGGCTTGAAGTAGTACTTCTCCCAGAAGCCCTTGACCTGTGGGATGTGGTGCTTGCGGTACTTGCCGAGGAAGGTGCCGTCGGAGTCGATGACGGCGGCGGTGTTGTAGTAGAAGCCGGACTGCTCGACCTCGAAGACGGGCACGACGATCACCATGCCGGTCTCGCGGGCCAGGTCCTGCATACGGCGTGTGGTGGGCCCGTCGGGGACCGGCTCGGCCCAGCTGTAGTGCTCGGGGTCCTGGACCTGGCAGAAGTAGGGAGCGTTGAAGACTTCCTGGAAGCCGATGATCCTGGCGCCCTGCCGGGCCGCCTCGCGTGCGTGCTCCTCGTGTTTCGCGACCATGGACTCGGAGTCGCCGGTCCAGGTGGCCTGGACCAGAGCGGCGCGTACGACGTTGGCCATGAGCTGCTCCTTCGACGGGACGTCAGAGCCTCTACGCCCGTAGAGGGGGCCGTAGAGGCTCGAAAGTAAGCCCCTGGGACAGCCTTGCCAAGACCATCGTCGTTAACCCGCTGAGTCGATCAGGTTTCACCCTCCTGTGGGTGATGGATGGGGCCGGTGGGAGGGATGGGGCCGGTGATGCGGGTTCCGCTCACGCGGTGAAGCCCGCCACCCGCAGGGCGTGGACGAGGTCCCACCGACGTTCCTCGGAGACGCCCTGGGCGGCCTCCAGCAGCAGCGGTACGAGCGCCCCGGGGTCCGCCTCGACGCTGCGGGCGGCCTCTTCCGGGGTGCGCATGCGGACGTACGCGTCGAGGAGCGCGCGGACCTCGCGGCGCCGGCCCTCGCCGGCCAGCCCCAGCACGGCCCGCCCTATCTCGGGCGCGGGCCGCAGCACGCCCTGCCGCAGGATCTGCTCGCCGTCCTCGGCGCGCCCCGCGGCGGTCAGCGCGTCGGCGGCGGCCACGAGCCGCTCGGCCGGCAGCGAGGCGGCCTCCCACAGCAGGGTCGCCCAGTCCGCCCCGAGTCCGGCGCGCTGCATCTCCGCGGCGAGCAGCGGCAGACGTACGGCGGGCCAGTGCGCGGCCTCGACGAGCAGGACGTGCGCCTCGCCGCTGCGCCCCTCACCGCGCAGCCGCACGAGTGCCCGGACGATCCCGGCGACCTCCCGCCGGTCCTCCGGGCCGACCCCCGCGTCCCGCGGCTGCACGGGCGCCGCGGCCACGTCCTCGGCGGCGGCCCCGGCGAATCGCGCCCCGCGCGGGCTGCGGGAGGTGGGGGCGGCGGTCTGAGCGGGCAGCGTGGGCAGGACGGGCTCGGCGGTCGGCGGTACGACGACGGGGGCGGCCTCCTCCTCATCCATCCCGGCGAAGCGGGCACTGCCGCGGCGGCGCTTGCGCTGCTTGGGGGCGGGAGCGGTGCCCCCCACGGCAGGACCGCCGTCCGGCACCGGGGCGGACCCGGTACCGCCCTCCCTGAAGCCCTCACCGCCCCTCCGACCGGCCCCGGCCCCGTCACCCCGAAGGTCCGCACCGCCGAACCGGCCGGCCCCGGCCCCGTCGTACTGAAAGTTCGCGTCACCCATCCGACCGGCCCCGGACCCGTCGTCCGGGAGGTTCGCACCGCCGAACCGGCCGGCCCCGGACCCGTCGTCCCGGAGGTTCGCACCGCCGAACCGGCCCGCCGTCGTCCCCTCGGCCTCGTCCTCCACGCGGAAGACGGGCTCCGCCATCCGGTCCCGTCGTAGCGCCTGTCCTCGCGCACGCGCGCTTCGCCGTTCCAAGTCGGCCATCCGGAAGCGGAGTTCGTCGCACCGTGAGGTCGCGCGTTCGAGGTCGTCCCGGGCCCAGGCGAGGTCGAGGCGGATGGCGTCGGCCTGTTCGCGGCCGGTGGCGAAGGTGAGCGACCGGCCCAGTTCCGCCTGCCGTTCGGCGGCGTGGCGCTGTTCGCGGAGCATGACGTCGAGGCGGTCCCCGAGGGCGTCGCGCCCACCCGGGCGGGAGTCGTGCGCGGCGAGGGCGGCGGCGTGCAGGGCGCGGGCGCGTTCCGTCTCGGGGCCGGCGCCGCCGGGGCCGTACTGGGCGGCCAGGTCGTCCAGCAGGGACTCCACCACGTCCCAGGGCGGCACCTCACGGCCGTCGAGGCAGGCCCGCAGGCCCTCCGGGTCCCGCTGCCAGAACACCCCGCACCAGCCGCCGCCCTGGTCCAGGCGCGCCATGAGGCCGTCCAGGTAGTTCACGAACTCCCGCACCCGAGCCGGGAGTTGATCCACTGACATCGCTCAACTCCCGCCAGACCGGAGCACTCCGGTCCGTTAGGCAACACCAGCCGTGTTACGGACGTGCTACGGGGAGTTTTCCGACGGAACGCAGAGTACGCCGGAGCTACCGCAACGTGACGTGCGCACCTCTCAGGCGGCGGCCTCGACCGCCGGCGCGCACTGCCCGACCAGCTCGTCCATCGACAGCCCGAGGGCCGCCGCGAGTGCGGCCACCGTGAAGAAGGCCGGCGTCGGGGCGCGGCCGGTCTCGATCTTGCGCAGCGTCTCGGCGGAGATCCCGGCGTTCGCCGCGACCTCCGTCATGCTGCGGCCGCCGCGTGCCTCGCGGAGCAGCAGGCCGAGCCGCTCGCCGCGTTCACGCTCTTCGGGGGTGAGAGGGGTGCGCACCATGGCGCCCATTCTAATACCGCCCCCGACCGACCCCCATTCAAAACCGGTATAGTAATTGGCATGGTGGAACTGAAGACGGACAAGTCGATCGATGCGATGTACGTGACCGGACAGGTCGTGGGCCAGGCCCTCACGGCCGTGCGCAAGGCCGCCGACGTGGGGGTCTCCCTACTGGAGCTGGACGAGGTGGCACGCGAGGTGCTGCGCGGCGCGGGGGCGACCTCGCCCTTCCTCGGCTACCGTCCCTCGTTCGCGCCCACCCCCTTCCCCGCCGTCATCTGCGCCTCGGTGAACGACGCGATCGTGCACGGCATCCCGACCGGCTACCGGCTGCGCGACGGCGATCTGGTCTCCATCGACTGCGGCGCCGAACTGGGCGGCTGGGCGGGCGACTCGGCGATCAGCTTCACGGTGGGCCGGGCCCGCCCGGCGGACGTACGGCTGATCGAGACGGCGGAGCGGGCGCTGGCGGCCGGCATCGAGGCGGCCGTGGTCGGCAACCGCATCGGCGACATCGCCCATGCCATCGGCTCGGTGTGCCGGTCGGCGGGGTACGGCGTCCCGGACGGGTTCGGCGGCCACGGCATCGGCCGCAAGATGCACGAGGACCCGGGGGTACCGAACGAGGGCCGCCCGGGCCGGGGCATGCCGCTGCGGCACGGCATGGTGCTGGCCATCGAGCCGATGCTCATCGCGAGCGGCGAGGACGGCTACCACGCGGCTCCCGACGGCTGGACCCTGTGCACGAACGACGGCTCCCGCGCGGCCCACGCGGAACACACGGTGGCGATCACCGACGCGGGACCACGCGTCCTCACCGCGCGGGACGGCCTCTGAGCACGCCGCCCGTCGAGCCTCCCGCCTGCTGGAGGTGGTGCGCACCGTGGGATGCGCCATGCGCCCCGGCGGCTCCTTCCCGGGGTTTCGGATTCGGCGGGCGCGACCATCGACCGGGCGCATGTGAGAACGATTCTTCGCACATGCGCACGGCGAGCCACCGGCAGCCACGACACCCGCACGCCCGGGGCGCGCGCTCCGCCGGCGGACCAACGTCATCAGCCTTCTCGTATGTTCATACTTTCGTGCCGCGTCTTGCCGCGCCCTCACCTTCGGCCGCTAGCTGTGTGCTGCGCCCAGCCCGACGTGGGCTCGGGGCACGACTCAGCGAGGAGTAGTCATGAAGAAGGCATACGAAGCGCCGACGTTCGTCCGGCTCGGAACGTTCCGCAAGGAGACAGGGCTCCTTGCCCGCCACGGCAACGACCGGCTGATCTTCAGCAAGAACTGACGGGCGACGGCACTGACCCGACGTCATGACTGAACTGCACGCAAGTGCGGGGACGGGCCTCGGCGACGCGGACTTCACGGTCTTCCCGGACCGTGCGGACGCGGCCGCCGTGGCCCGGTCCTTCGCCCGGCCCGGCTCCCACACCCTCACCCACGCGTCCGGCCGGCCCTGGCTGGTCGGCACCTGGCACGACGACGAGGTCGTCACGGCGAGCGCCGGCGACACGGCCCTCGCCGTCATCGGCTGCTGCCCGGTCGAGGCGGGCGAACTGCGCCGCACGGCCGCACGGCTGAGGGACCTCGCGGAGCTCGACGCACTGGCCCGCTCCCTCCCCGGCAGCTTCCATCTCGTCGCCACCCTCGGCGGCCGGCTCCGAGTACAGGGCACCGCCTCCGGTCTGCGGCTGGTCTTCCACGCGGAAATCGACGGCGTACGGGTGGCCGCCAGTCGCGCCGACACCCTCGCCGCCTCCCTCGGCCTCGACCCCCATCCGCAGGAACTGGCCGTCCGACTGCTGTGGCCGGCCCCGTACCCCCTGTTCGAGACCTCCCTGTGGCGCCCGGTGACCGCCGTGCCCCCGCAGGACGCCGTGATCGTCGCCGCGGACGGGCGCTCCGTCCGGCACACCCCCTGGTGGACCCCGCCGGAGCCGGTCCGACCCCTCGCCGAGGCGGCGCCGCTCATCCGGACGGCGCTGGAGGAGGCAGTCGACGTGCGGACCCGGCAGGGCGGCGTGGTCAGCTGCGACCTGTCCGGCGGGCTGGACTCCACGTCCGTATGCTTCCTCGCCGACCGCTCCCGCGCCCGCGTGGTGGCCGGCACCTGGCCGGGCCGCGATCCGGCGGACACCGACCTGCACTGGGCCGAGCTGGCCGCGAGCCACCTCCCGGACGTCGAGCACGTCATCTGGGACGCGGACGCCTCACCGCTGGTCTACGAGAACTTGCTCGGCATCGACGACCTCCTCGACGAGCCCACCATCGGCGTCATGGACCGCTCCCGGGTCCTGCACCACCTGCCGGCCCTCGCCGCCCGCGGCAGCCGGCTGCACCTGACCGGCATCGGCGGCGACCACGTGGCCTGGTGCTCCGAGGCCTACTACCACCGGCTGCTGCGCACCCGTCCGCTGTTCGCCGTGCGGCAGCTGCGCGGGTTCCGGGCCCTGTGGAACTGGCCGCTCGGCGGCACCGTACGCGCCCTGGCGGCCTCCCGGCCGTACGGCGGATGGCTCGCCGACACGGCCGGACGGCTGCGCGATCCGTCCCCCACGTCGGTGGCCAGCGGGCTCGGCTGGGGCATGGAACCGCGGCTGTTCGGCTGGGTGACCACGGAAACCGAGCGGCTGGCGCGGCGGGCGCTGCTCGACGCCGCGTCGACGGCGACACCCCTGCATCCGGACCGGGGGATGCACACGGACCTGGAACAGATCCGCTCGACCACGCGCATCATCCGCCAGTGGGACCGGATGGCGGCCCTCGCCGGTCTGCCGATGGCCCACCCCTTCCTCGACGACCGGGTCATCGAGGCGTGTCTCGCCGTACGGCCCGCCGAGCGCGTCACGCCGTGGGCGTACAAGCCGGTGCTGACCGCCGCGATGCGCGGACTGGTGCCCGAGGCGTGCCTGCGGCGCGCCACCAAGGCCACGGCCGCCATGGACGCCGCCGACGGGCTGCGAGATCACCGCGCCGACCTGCTGGCGCTGTGGGCGGACTCCCGGCTCGCGCGGCTGGGACTGGTGGACGGCGCCGAGCTGCGCCGTCTGGCCCGCCGGCCCGCCTCGCCGGGGCTGTCCGACGCCATCCTCTACTCCACGATCGCCGCCGAGGTGTGGCTGCGGGCGCTGTCCCGCGGTCACGCCCGTACTCCCTGAAGAACCCGCACCGCGTGAGAAAGGCGAGCGCATGCCCTTGCGGTTCGACGCACACGTCTCCACGGCCGAGACCGACTACGGCACCGTCCTGCTGGACGAACGAGCCGGCACCTACTGGGAGTTGAACCCGACCGCCACCCTCGTGGTCCGTACCCTGCTCGCCGGCGGCGAGGAGGCGGACGCGACCGCCGCGCTGGTCCGCGAGTTCGACATCGACCGGGCGCAGGCCCAGCGGGACGTCGAGGCGCTCGTCGGGCACCTGCGTGAGGCGGGACTGGCCTCATGACGACACCCAGCGCGCTGGAACGCCCCACCGGCGTGCCCCTCCGCCGCCGTCTGGCCGCCCGCCTCGTCCTCCTGCCCGCCGTCGTCCTCGCCCTGCTGCCGCCCCGCCGCCTGCGCGCCGTCCTCGGTGTCCTGCGTCGCGGGGCCGCGCCCGCCGGCACCGCGCAGGCCCAGCGGGCGAGGGACGCGATGTGCGCCGTCAGCCTGCGCTGCACCGGGCCGAAAGGCTGTCTGCCGCGTTCCCTGGGGGCCGCGCTGCTGTGCCGGCTGCTGGGCACGTGGCCGACGTGGTGCGCCGGGGTCCGCGTCGTCCCGCCCTTCACCGCGCACGCCTGGATCGAGGCGGAGGGCCGCCCCGTCGGCGAGGACGTACCCGACGGCTACTTCGCCCGGCTGGTCGCCGTCGAGCCGACCGGGCGATGAGCGACGACACGGAGGCGGACACCGGACGGACGCGGGGGGCCGGACGGACGCCGGACGCCGGACGGGTGGCGGATGCTGGGCCGCCGCGGGATGCCGGAGGGGCGGCGGGTGCTGGACGGGCGCCGGACGCCGGACGGGCGCGGGGCGCCGGACCGCCGCGGGATGCCGGACAGGCGGCGGACACCGGGCCGCCGCGGGATGCCGGACGGGCGCCGCGGGATGCCGAGCCGGCCGCCGGCGGCGCGGTCGTGGACGGGGGACGGCAAGAGCCCTCGGACGAGGACAGGTCGACCCGCGCCGCCGTGGCCACGCTGTACCGGCTCACCGCGGGGCACCGGACCGCCGTGGCCGTGGCCACCGTGCTGACGCTGGCCGGCTCCGCCCTGGGGCTGGCCCAGCCGCTGGTGGCCCGGCAGGCGGTGGACGCGAGCGGCCGCGGGCAGGTCGTCTGGCCGCTGCTGGCGCTCCTCGGCGCACTGTTCCTCGTGGAGGCGGCGATCGGGTCGGCGGGCCGTTTCCTGCTGGAGCGGACCGGCGAGGGCGTCGTGCGCGGGCTCCGGATGGGCCTGGTCGGACGTCTGCTCCGCCTGGAGATGCGGGAGTACGGCCGGCACCGCAACGGCGACCTCATCTCCCGCGTCACCACGGACACCACCCTCCTGCGCGAGGTCGTCTCGCAGGCTCTCGTCGACCTGGTGACCGGATGCCTGGTCGCCGCCGGGGCGCTCCTGCTGATGGCGTGGCTCGACCCGCTGCTGCTGCTTCTGGTCGCCGCCACCGTGGCCGTCGCCACCGCCGTGGTCAGCTCGCTGCTCCAGGGCATCCGCAGAGCCTCCGAGCGCATGCAGGACTCCGTCGGTGCCGTCGCCGCGGATCTGGAACGGGCGCTGGGCGCCCTGCCCATGGTCCGGGTGCATCGTGCCGAGGAGCGTGAGGCGGCCCGGATCGGAGCCCGGGTCGAGGAGGCCTACGACGCGGGAGTTCGTACCGCGAAGCTCGCGTCCGTCATGAGCCCCGCCGTCGAACTCGCCGTCCAGGGCTCCTTCCTCGTCGTCCTGGTCGTCGGCGGCCTGCGCGTGGGCGCTCAGGCGGGCTCCCTCGGCGACCTCGTCGCGTTCCTGCTGTACGCCTCCTACCTCGTCCTGCCGCTGTCCTCCGTGTTCCACGCGGTGAGCCTCGTCCAGCGCGGCATGGGCGCCCACCGGCGCGTCGCCCAGGCAATGCGGCTGCCCGTGGAGCGCACGGGGCCGTCGGCCGCGCGGTCCCGTCGCGTGCCGTCCGCTGCGACCGGCGGGCCCGTGCTCACGCTGCACGACGTCCGCTTCGGCTACGAGGCGGGCCGCCCTGTGCTGTCCGGCGTCTCCTTCGCCGTCCCGCCCCGCCGGCACGTCGCCGTCGTCGGCCCCTCGGGAGCCGGCAAGAGCACCGTCTTCGCGCTGGTGGCCGGGTTCTACGAACCGGACGCGGGAACCGTGCTGTTCGACGGCCGGCCCGCCGCGGAACTCGGCCGTGACGCCTGCCGCCGGCGGATCGCCATGGTCGACCAGAACACCCACGTCGTACACGGCACTCTGCGGGAGAACGTCACCTACGCCGTGCCCGACGCACCGGAGGCGGAGATCCGGCGTGTCCTCTCCCTGGCCCGGCTGGAGGAGCTCGTCGACCGGCTGCCCGACGGTCTGGACACCGTCATCGGGGAACGCGGCGGCACCCTCTCGGGCGGCGAGCGTCAACGCGTCGCCCTGGCCCGGGCCTTGCTCGCCCGCCCGGAGCTGCTGCTCCTGGACGAGCCCACCTCCCACCTCGACGCGATCAACGAGGCGGCGCTGACCACGGTGATGAAGGACGTCGCCCAGGAATGCGCCCTGCTGGTCATCGCCCACCGGCTGTCCACCGTGCAGCACGCCGACCACATCGTCGTCCTCGACCGGGGCCGCAGCACCGCCTGCGGAAGCCATGAGGACCTGCTCGCGCGCGACCCGCTCTACCGCGACCTGGCCACCAGCCAGATGCTGCGCGCCGGCGGCGGGCCGTCCGTGGGCCGCCGCGACGGCCGGGCGAACGGCTGAGCCGTGCCTGCACATGCCCTCCGAGCCAGAACGTGCCATCGTGGCATGAGCGAGCCCGAACCGGGTTACCCGACTCCGGCGTGTCGATCAGCGAGGGCGACCCTGCCCGCGCAGGGAAGCCGGATGGGAACGCGCATGACCAGCGGCTTCAGTGGTCCCGAGGACTACGACCCCTTCGGAGAATTCCTCGCCCGCTTCTTCGGCGGCCCGCGTCCCGGCCCCCGGCAGATCGACATCGGCCGACTGCTCAGTCAGCCGGCCAGGGAGCTGGTGCGCGGCGCGGCCCAGTACGCGTCCGAGCACGGCAGCCGGGACCTGGACACCCAGCATCTGCTGCGCGCCGCGCTGTCCGCCGAGCCGACCCGGAGCCTGCTCACCCGGGCCGGCGCGGACCCGGACTCCCTGGCGACGGAGATCGACGAGCGCTCCGGCCCGGTCCAGCATCCGCCGGGCGAGGCCCCGCCCCCGACGTCGCTGTCCCTGACCCCGGCGGCCAAGCGGGCCCTGCTGGACGCGCACGACCTGGCCAGGGCGCGCGGAGCCGGGTACATCGGTCCGGAGCACGTGCTCAGCGCCCTCGCCGCGAACCCCGACTCGGCGGCCGGGCACATCCTGAACGCGGCCCGGTTCGCCCCCTCCGGCATGCCGCCCGAGGCGCCGGACGCGACGCAGTCCCGCCCCGGCGCCGACCAGCGGCCACGCGTCGACTCCGGCACGCCCACCCTCGACAAGTACGGCCGCGACCTCACCGACCTCGCCCGCCAGGGCCGTATCGACCCGGTCATCGGCCGGGACGAGGAGATCGAGCAGACCGTCGAGGTGCTCTCCCGGCGCGGCAAGAACAACCCGGTGCTGATCGGCGACGCGGGCGTGGGCAAGACCGCGATCGTGGAGGGCCTGGCCCAGCGGATCGCCGACGGTGACGTGCCGGACGTGCTCAGCGGCCGCCGGGTCGTCGCGCTGGACCTGACCGGCGTGGTCGCCGGCACCCGCTACCGGGGTGACTTCGAGGAGCGGCTCACCAACATCGTGGAGGAGATCCGGGCGAACTCCGACCGACTGATCGTCTTCATCGACGAGTTGCACACCGTCGTCGGTGCCGGAGGCGGCGGCGAGGGCGGGTCCATGGACGCCGGGAACATCCTCAAGCCCGCGCTGGCCCGCGGTGAACTGCACGTCGTCGGCGCGACCACGCTGGAGGAGTACCGGCGGATCGAGAAGGACGCGGCGCTCTCCCGCCGCTTCCAGCCGATCCTGGTCCCCGAGCCGACCACCACCGACGCCATCGAGATCCTGCGGGGCCTGCGCGACCGCTACGAGGCCCACCACCAGGTGCGCTACAGCGACGAGGCGCTCGTGGCCGCCGTGGAACTGTCGGACCGCTATCTCACCGACCGCCGGCTGCCGGACAAGGCCATCGACCTGATCGACCAGGCGGGTGCCCGGGTACGGCTGCGCGCGCGGACCAAGGGCACGGACGTACGCGCCATGGAGCGCGAGGTCGAGCAGCTGACCCGGGACAAGGACCAGGCCGTCGCCGACGAGAGCTATGAGCAGGCGACCCAACTGCGCGACCGTATCGTCGAGTTGAAGAAGCGCATCGCGGAGACGGGCGACGGGGAGATCGACGAGGGCATGGACCTGGAGGTCACCGCCGAGGCCATCGCCGAAGTGGTGTCCCGGCAGACCGGTATCCCGGTGAGCAGCCTCACCGAGGAGGAGAAGGACCGGCTGCTCGGCCTGGAGGAGCATCTGCACGAGCGGGTGGTCGGACAGGACGAGGCGGTGCGTGTGGTGTCCGACGCGGTGCTGCGCTCACGGGCCGGGCTCGCGAGCCCGGACCGGCCGATCGGCAGCTTCCTCTTCCTCGGCCCGACCGGCGTCGGCAAGACCGAACTGGCGCGGGCGCTGGCCGAGTCGCTGTTCGGCAGCGAGGAGCGCATGGTCCGCCTGGACATGAGCGAGTACCAGGAACGGCACACCGTCAGCCGGCTGATCGGCGCCCCGCCCGGCTATGTGGGCCACGAGGAGGCCGGCCAGCTCACCGAGGTGGTCCGGCGGCACCCGTACTCGCTGCTGCTGCTCGACGAGATCGAGAAGGCCCACCCGGACGTCTTCAACATCCTGCTCCAGGTGCTGGACGACGGCCGGCTGACCGACTCCCAGGGCCGCACCGTGGACTTCACCAACGCGGTCATCGTGATGACCAGCAACCTCGGCTCGGAGGCGATCGGCCGGGGCGGCGCCGGGATCGGGTTCGGTTCGGGCGACGAGGAGGCCGACGAGGAGGCGCGCAACGAGCGGATCCTGCGGCCGCTGCGCCAGCAGTTCCGGCCCGAGTTCCTCAACCGCATCGACGAGATCGTCGTCTTCCGCCGGCTGACCCCCGAGCAGCTCCAGCAGATCACCAACCTGCTGCTGGACAAGACCCGTCGGCTGCTGCACGCCCAGGGCGTCGCGGTCGAGTTCACGGACACGGCCGTCGACTGGCTCTCCGAGCGCGGCTACCAGCCGGAGTACGGCGCCCGGCCGCTGCGCCGCACCATCCAGAAGGAGGTCGACAACCAGCTGTCCCGGCTGCTCCTGGACGGCCGGATCGGCGAGGGCGGCCGGGTCACGGTGGACGTGGCGGACGGGCGGCTGGCCTTCCGCACGGAGGACCTGCCGCCCGCCCCTGAGCTCTGAGGCGCTAGCGCGCCGGCCGCACCACCATCGCCGAGCCGCCGCCGCGCCGGACCTTCTCCGCGGCGGCGAGCCACTTTCCGTCCGGCAGGCGCTGGACGCCGGTGGCCGCGCCGATCTCCGGGTTGAGCCGGAAGCCGTGCCCGATCGCCTCCAGCTGGGTCCTCAACGGGCTGTTGTACAGGCCCGGTTCGAGTTCCGTGGTGGCGGCGTTGCGCTGGCTGGCGCGCGGCGCGGCGATCGCGTCGACCAAGGGCAGGCCCCGGTCGAGGAACCCGGTCAGGGTCTGCAGCACGGTGGTGATGATGGTGGCGCCGCCGGGCGAACCGAGCGCCACGACGGGCTTGTCGTGCCGGTCCAGGACGATCGTCGGCGACATGGACGAGCGCGGGCGCTTGCCGGGGCCCGGCAGGTTCGGGTCGTGCACGGCCGGGCTCGCCGGGGTGAAGGAGAAGTCCGTCAGCTCGTTGTTGAGCAGGAAGCCGCGGCCCGGGACGGTGATGCCGCTGCCGCCGGTCTGCTCGATGGTGAGGGTGTACGAGACGACGTTGCCCCACTTGTCGGCCACGGTGAGGTGGGTGGTGCTGTCGCCCTCGTAGGTGGTCGGGGCGGCGGTGCCGCGCGCGTCGCAGGACGCCGGGTCACGCGGGTCGCCCGGCGCCACCGGGCTGGTGAGCACGGCGTCGTCCTTGATCAGGCACGCCCGCGAGTCGGCGTAGCGCTGCGACAGCAGTTCCTTCGTCGGTACGTCCTCGAAGGCGGGGTCGCCGACCCAGCGCCCGCGGTCGGCGAAGGCGATGCGGCTGGCCTCGATGTAGCGGTGCAGGTAACGGACCTCGCTCGCCTTCGACAGGTCCGTGTTCTCCAGGATGTTGAGGGCCTCGCCGACGGTCGTGCCGCCGGAGGAGGAGGGTGCCATGGAGTAGACACCGAGACCGCGGTACGCGCTCTTCGAGGGCGCCTGCGACCTGACCCGGTAGCCGGCCAGGTCCTTCGCGGTCAGGTCGCCGCGGCGGGCGTTCCAGCCGGAGGCCGGGTCCACGGGCGGGTCGTCGACCGTCGCCACGATGTCGTCGGCGATGTCGCCCCGGTAGAGCGCGCCGACGCCCTTGCGCGCCAACTCCGCGTAGGTGCGGGCGAGGTCGGGGTTCTTGAAGGTGGAGCCGACGGCCGGCAGCGCGCCGCCCGGCAGGAACAGCTTCGCGGTGTCCGGGAAGTAGCGGAACCGGGTCTCGTTGGCGGCGGTCTGCGAGCGGAAGGTGTCGTCGACCGTGAAGCCGTCGCGAGCGAGCCGTTCGGCGGGCTTCAGCACCGACCCGAGGCTTTTGCTGCCCCACTGGTCGAGCGCCTTCTGCCAGGTGGCGGGCGTGCCGGGGGTGCCGACGCTGAGGCCGCTGCTGACGGCCTCGGCGAACGGGATCGCGGTGCCGTTCTCCGTGAACAGGCCCGCGTCGGCGCTCAGCGGGGCGGTCTCCCGGCCGTCGATGGTGCGCACGGTGCGGGACCGGGCGTCGTAGTAGACGAAGTAGCCGCCTCCGCCGACGCCGGCGGAGTAGGGCTCGGTGACACCGAGCGCGGCGGCCGTGGCGACGGCGGCGTCGACGGCGTTGCCGCCCTTGCGCAGGACCTCGATGCCGGCCGCGGAGGCGTCCGCGTCGACGCTCGAGACGGCTCCGCCGTAGCCCACGGCCACGGGAACCTTCTGCACGGCGTGGGTGCCGGTGCCGGGCGGCGCCGCCGCTCCCACCGACACCACCGTGGCCGAGATCGCCAGGACCGACAGTTTCCGCGCGACAGGGCGACGCATCAGCACCTCCAGTCAGGGACCGTCCGCGCAGCCTATTCGATCGGCATGCCCGCGTCAGCCAGCCCACGGCCGCCTTTCCTCGAACGTGGGTTTGCGTTCGCCCGCTACCATGCGCGCCCATGAATGACGACGTACGCAACATCGTCCTGGGCGTGGTCGCGGCCGGTATAAGCGCCACGCTCGGCTGGCTCGCCCGCACCTACCTGTGGAAGCGCAGGCTGCGCCGCAAGCAGGCCTTCTTCGGGCTGCCCGACAACGCCGAGTCCTTGCTGGTGGTCAACCGCGGGGCCGGCGGGCCCGAGCTGTCGGTGATGCGTTACGACGTGTTCGCGCTGCTCGAACTGGCCGCCCTGATCAAGGACTGCCACGCTCACGCCCAGATCATCCCGCACGACGCGGCCCGCCAGGGCTTCGGCGAGCGCACCGAGTTCTGCGTCGGCGGCCCGGCCTCGAACCGGCGCATGGCGGCGCACCTGGCCTCGCTCCTGCCGGGCGTGCAGGTGAACGTGGACTCCGAACCCGGCCCGGACCGGGGGGCGTTCCAGATCGGCTCCGAGCGCTACCGGGTGGAGGTCGGCAAGGAGGAGTACGCGCTCCTCGCCCGGCTCACCGTCGGCGAGAGCCAGGGCCCGCGCCCGGTCTTCCTGTTCTGCGGCCAGACCGCCATCACCAACCAGGCGGCCACCCGCTATCTCGCCCGCAACCATGAGCGGTTGACCCGCAAGCACGGCACCGGCTCCTTCGCCCTGCTGCTGAAGGTGGTCAACTCGCAGGCGTACGGCCCGGACGTGGTGGAGCTGGTCGCCGATGTCACCCGCGCCGCCCAGACCCCCTTGCCGGCCGCCGCGGCTCCCCGCAATAGCCACCGCGCCTCCTGAGGTCCGCCACATTCCACTAATCGTTACTGGCACGTAACTTACCGACGGGTTACTTGCGGTAAGCGGCCACGGTTACCGTCGGGTCACTTTGCACTGACACGAGTGAGGAGTGGCCCGTGGGACACCATCGCAAGGCCCTGCGTACGACCGCCGTGGGCGCCGTCTCCGCGACACTGGTCGCCGGTAGCGCCCTCGGGCTCGCCCCCGCCGCCCAAGCAGCCCCGAACAGCGTCCGTTTCGTCGACATCCACGGCGACGGCGGCACCACGCTCAAGGCGAACGTCGTCACACCGGCCGGCGCCGACGGCAAGCACCGCTACCCGCTGCTCGTCATGCCCACGAGCTGGGGCCTGCCCCAGGTCGAGTACTTCGCACAGGCCCAGAAGCTCGCGGACTCGGGCTATGTCGTGGTCAGTTACAACGTGCGCGGCTTCTGGCAGTCCGGCGGCGAGATAGAAGTGGCGGGCCCGCCCGACATAGCCGACGCGTCCAGGGTCATCGACTGGGCTCTCGCCAACACCCCTGCCGACGCACGGCAGATCGGCATGGCGGGCGTCTCCTACGGCGCCGGCATCAGCCTGCTGACCGCCGCGCACGACAAACGGGTCCGGGCGGTCGCCGCCCTCAGCGGCTGGGCCGACCTCATCGGCTCGATCTACTCGGGCCGCACCCAGCACGTCCAGGCCGCCGCGCTGCTCGACGGCGCGGGCCGGATCACCGGCCGCCGCAGCGATGAACTCCGGCAGGTCTTCGACGACTTCTACGCCTCCAACCTGTCCAAGGAACAGGACCTCATCAACTGGGGGAAGAAACGTTCGGTCGCCACATACGTGGACCAGCTCAACGACAGCGGCGCCGCGGTCATGATGGCCAACGCCTGGGGGGACACGATCTTCCCGCCCAACCAGTACGCGGACTTCTACGAGAAGCTCTCCGGCCCCAAGCGGCTGGAGTTCCGCCCCGGTGACCACGCCACCGCCGAACTGACCGGGCTGTTCGGCCTGCCCAACGACGTGTGGACGGACACCGAGCGCTGGTTCGACCACTACCTCAAGGGCGAGGACAACGGCATCAACCGCGAGCTGCCGGTCCAGCTCAAGTCCCGGTCCGGCGGCGCCTACGAGGGCTATCCGGACTGGAAGTCGGTCGGCGCGACGGACAGGAAGATCTCCCTCGGCGGCACGACGACGATCCGCACGAACGTCGACTCGGGAGCCAACGGAGGGGTCGTCTTCCTCTCCAGCATCCTCGACCAGGTGGCCCAGTTGCCCCCGATGGCCTCGATCCCGCTGCTGCCCCGCCGCTGGGCGGCCGTATGGCAGTCGGAGAAGTACTCCTCGGCCCAACGCGTGCGCGGCACCTCGCAGTTGCACACCACGGTCACCCCGACCAAGGAGAGCGGCACCCTCGTCGCCTATCTGTACGACGTGGGCCCGCTCGGCCTCGGCAAGCTGGTCAGTACCGCGCCGTACACCTTCCACGGACGGACACCCGGACAGCCGTTCGGCCTCGACCTGGAGCTGTACTCCACGTCCTACGACGTCCCGGCAGGGCACCGCCTCGCGTTGGTCGTCGACACGGTCGACCCGCTCTACATCGAGCACAACCCGTCCGGCGCGCGGCTGACCTTCTCCTCGCCGGCGAACGACCCGTCGTACGTGTCGATTCCACTGCGCGAACAGTGATCTCCGGCCGGCGCCGGACGGGTATGGCTCTGTGACTGCTGCCCCCTGCTGCCCCTGTCCCCAGGGGCCGTGGGGGGATCCCCACCCGGCAGCAGCGTCCCTGGTCGTGGGCGGGGCCACCGCCACGGCCTTGGGGACGGACGAAACATCGTAGTCGAGGTCGGACCCGGCGGGGTCGGAAGGGTTGTCAGACCACGAAGTGACAGGTCCCCCACGTGATGGTCGACGTCATGCGGCACGATCAGTGGATCGCCAGCCATGCCCAGCCCCAGTCCTGTTCAGCTGTGTAGCGATGTCAGCCGTGTAGCGATGGCCGCAAACTATCGGGACAAGAGCTGACTTATTGGGCGACACGCACTTTTCGGACATAAGCCGTATTTACTCGGCGCTTATATCGCGTCTCCACGGCCCGGGCTTCAGGACTCCGCGACCTCCGCGTACAGCTGCGACAACTCGGGCACACCGCTCACGGCCCACTCCCGCCCCGACGCCACCACGTCGAACTCCCGGCCGGACGCGAGCCGGACGACCGGCTGGCCGTCCGGCCAGATCTCCCACGCCGCGCCGGGCACCGTGCGCACGATGACGGTGCCGAGATACAGCCCGGCGTCATTGCCCAGCCAGGGCAAGATCTCCTCGTCGTCCCGCCAGCGCGGCACCAGCTGATCAAGGGCCTCCAACGAGGCCACCGTGTCGTCCAGTTGGATCCCCGCCCCGGAGGCGTGGTAGCGCAGGAGTTCGCACTCGGAGAGCAGTTCGGCGATGCCCTCGGGGTCGGGGACCCCGCGCTTCTCGGGCCGATGGCCAAGAAAAGGGATCTTCATACGCACAGCGTGTCATTCGCACGGCCGAACGCACCACAGGCGCGCGGACCGCCGATTCCGGTCGAGTTCACGCCGACTTGTGGCATGGCTCGTTGACGGGTCACGGGTGCCTCTCTAACTTCTCCGTGCGTCATGCGTCTCGTCGGAACGACTCGCACCTGAAGATCTCACCAGTTACGTCTCTTCCGAGTGTCCTGCCCGAACTTGTCATGCGCAGTCATACGCAGTCCTGAGCGGTCGTGAACGGGAGGAGTCGGCCGTGCGCCGATGTGTATGGATTTCCGCGGTCGTCCTTGCCCTCTTCGCCGCCCTGGTGCCGGGTGTCTCCGCACACGCGGCCGGCGAACGCAGAGCCGTGCCGCTCCCGCTGGAGCGGCTCTTCGACAACACGGCCGTCAGTGACGACGCTCGGCCCGCCGCGGCCGACTTCGACGGCTCGGGCGCCTCCCTGTCGGCGCAGGACCTCGCCGCCGCCGGCTGGACGCCGGGCCGCGCGCTGACCGTGCAGGGCGCCCGGCTGACCTGGCCCGACCGGCAGCCGGGCGAGCCGGACAACGTGCTCGCCGCCGGGCAGGAGGTGCGGGTGCGCGGCCGCGGCGACGCGCTCGCGTTCCTGGTCGCGGGCACGGCCGGCCTCGACATCGGCGCGGCGGGCACCGTGGTCTACGCCGACGGCGCCCGGTCCGGATACCGGCTGACCGCGCCCGACTGGCGCACCGGCCCGCTCGCCACCAAGGCGGTCGCCCTGCCGCACATCAACACACCCGGCGGCCAACTCGCCGAACGGGCGCGGCTGTACGTCGTGACCGTGCCGCTCGTGGCGGGGCGCCAGGTCGCCTCCGTACGGCTGCCCGAGGCGCCCGGACTGCATGTGTTCGCGGTGGCCGTGCGGGCCGCGGCGACGGGCTGGACCGGGAGTTGGGGCGCGGCGACGGGCGGCTATCCCACCGTGGGGCCGTGGACGGACCGGACGCTGCGCCTGGTGGTGCACACCTCGGTGGGCGGTCCGCGGGTGCGGCTGCGGTTCGACAACACGTTCGCTGCGGGCCCGGTGCGGATCGGCGCCGCGAGCGTGGCGGTGCAGCAGTCGGGCGCGGCGGCGAAGGCGGCACCGGTCCGGGTGGCCTTCGGCGGTGCGGCGGGAGTGGAGATCCCGGCGGGCGCGCAGGCGTACAGCGATCCGCTCGGCTTCACCGTGCCCGCGGACGCCAACCTGCTGGTGAGCTTCCATCTGCCGCAGAGCGTGCCGGCGGCGCCGGTGCACCGGCTCGCGCAGCAGCGGTCGTACGTGAGCGGCCCCGGCGACCACACGGCGGACCTCGCGGCCACCGCCTATCCGACGGTGCTGACCAGTTGGCCGCTGCTGACCGGCGTCGACGTGAGCGGCGGACCGGGGTCCGTGGTGCTGCTCGGCGACTCGATCACCGACGGCGACAAGTCCACGACGGACGCGAACCGGCGGTGGCCCGACGTGCTGGCCACACGGCTGCTGAACCAGAGTGCGGTCCCCCGCTACGGGGTGCTCAACCAGGGAATCTCCGGCAACCGCGTGGTCTCCGACCGCTATCCCGGCGACGGGGTCTCCACCGACACGGCCGGAGTGAGCGCCCTGAACCGCCTCGACCGGGATGTGCTGGCCCAGACATCGGCGCGTACGGCCGTGGTGTTCGAGGGCATCAACGACGTGCGGGCGGGCACGACAGCCGAGCAGGTGATCGCCGGGCTGCGCGAGATCGCGGACCGCGGGCATGCGCGGGGGCTGCGGATGCTGGCGGCGACGGTACTTCCGTGCGAGGGGGAGGTGCGGTGCACCGCGGCTGTCGATGTCGAGCGGGTCGAGATCAATGCCTGGATCCGGAGTGCCGGGGTGTACGACGGCGTGCTCGACTTCGACGCCGTGGTGCGGGACCCGGCGCAGCCGTCCCGGATGCTGCCGGCCTACGACAGCGGGGACCATCTGCATCCGGGCGACGCGGGGCTCGCCGCGCTGGCCGAGTCGGTGGATCTGCGAGCGCTGGTGCCGTGACCGTCCGGGAGCTTCGCCCCCGGACCCCCGTCGGCCTCAACGGCCTCGTCCTCCATCGCCGGACAGGCTGGAGGGTGTTGCCCTACACGTCGAGATCCACGACCACCGGCGCGTGGTCGGACGCGCCCTTGCCCTTGCGCTCCTCCCGGTCCACGTACGCGTCGGTGACGGCCTTGGCGAACGGCTCGTTGCCGTAGACCAGGTCGATGCGCATGCCGCGGTTCTTGGGGAAGCAGAGCTGGCGGTAGTCCCAGTACGTGAACGGGTGGTCGTACTTCAGGGGGCGCGGGACCACGTCGGACAGGCCGGACTCGCGCAGGGAGGCGAGGGCGGCGCGCTCGGCGGGGGTGACATGGGTGAGGCCCTCGAAGGCGGCCACGTCGTAGACGTCGTCGTCCGTCGGCGCCACGTTGTAGTCGCCCAGCACCGCGAAGGGGCGGCTGCCGCCCGCGTCTCCGGCGACGGCCGCCTTCAGGGCCTCGAACCACTGGAGCTTGTAGGCGTAGTGGGCGTGGTCCACCTCACGGCCGTTCGGCACGTACACCGACCAGACGCGGACCGGGCCGCAGGTCGCGGAGATGGCGCGCGGTTCCTGCACGCCGTCGTAGCCGGGGTCGCCCGGCAGGCCCTTGACGACGTCCTTGAGGCCGACGCGGGAGAGCACCGCCACGCCGTTCCACCGGCCGGTGGCGTTGACCGCCGCCTCGTAGCCGAGGTCGCGCAGCGGGTCGATCGGGAACTGGTCCTCGGCGACCTTGGCCTCCTGGAGGCAGAGCACGTCGGTGCCACTGCTCTCCAGCCAGGCCAGGAGCCTCGGCAGGCGTGCGGTGATCGAGTTCACGTTCCAGGTCGCGATGCGCATGTCCCACAACCTACCGGGCGGGACTGACAACCCGGCCCCGCCCGGGGTGGGACCGGTCACAGCTCCGCGGAGTCCCCCGGCGTCAGACGCAGATGCTCCGAGCCGCCCAGGCCGCCGATCTGGCGGTCGTAGATCGGGCGGGCCAGGTCGGTGAGGAGGGCGTCGTGGATGTCGTAGGCGCGCTGCGGCTTGACCTCGCGGACGTAGTCGATGACCTCCGCGATCTTGTTCCACGGGGCCATCACCGGCAGCATCAGCGTCTCGACCGGGTGGTCCGGCACGGTGAGGGCGTCGCCGGGGTGGAAGACGCGTCCGCCGTCGACGAGGTAGCCGACGTTGGTGATGCGCGGGATGTCCGGGTGGATGACGGCGTGCAGTTCGCCGTGGACCTGGACGTCGAAGCCGGCCGCGGTGAAGGTGTCGCCGTGGCCGACGGTGTGCACGCGGCCCGGGAACGCCGCCGAGATCTGCTCGGCGACGGACTTCAGCGTCCAGATCCGCGCGGCGGGGTCGGCCTCCATGGCCGCCCGCAGCCGCGCCTCGTCGAAGTGGTCGGGGTGCTCGTGTGTGACGAGGATCGCGTCCGCGCCGACCGCGGCGTCCTCCTCGCTGAACCCGCCGGGGTCGATAACGAGCGTCTGTCCGTCCTTCTCCAGACGGACGCAGGAGTGCGACTTCTTCGTGAGCTTCATGACCCCATCCTCGCGCGCACCCGTTCGGCACGCTCACTCCTGCGGAGTGGTCTCCTCCCTGATGACCTTCTGGGCGACCTTGAACGCGCTGTTCGCCGCCGGTACCCCGCAGTAGACGGCCGCCTGGAGCAGCACTTCCTTGATCTCGTCCGGGGTGAGGCCGTTGCGCAGGGCGGCGCGGGTGTGGAAGGCCAGTTCGTCGAGGTGACCGCCCGCGACCAGGGCGGTGAGGGTGACACAGCTGCGGGACCGCCGGTCGAGGCCGGGTCTGCCCCAGATCTCGCCCCACGCGTACCGGGTGACGAGTTCCTGGAAGTCCCCCGAGAAGTCGTCGGCCTGGGACAGCGCCCGGTCCACGTGCGCGTCGCCCAGCACCTCACGGCGGACCTTGATCCCCGCGTCGTACGGATCCGCCCGCCCCGTCGTCGTCTGCTGCGCCACGACGGCCGGGGCGATCTCGGCGATGGGCGCGGGCTGCGGCGGCACGGGCGCCAGGACGGGCTTCAAGGGGGCGGCGACGATGGCCATCTGGCCGGTCGTGGAGTCGTAGGCGGGCTGCCAGGCCGTGGAGAAGTGCCGGACCAGCAGATCGGTGACGGCGGCGGGCTGCTCGACCGGGACGAGGTGGGAGGCGCCGGGGACCACCGCGAGCCGCGCGTCCGGTATGCCGGCGACCAGGGTGCGGGCCTCGGCGGGGCCGGTGACCTGGTCGTCCGAGCCGACGAGCACGAGCGTGGGCACGGCGACGCCCGCGAGCTGCGACCGTACGTCGAACGAGGCGAGGGCCTCGCAGGCGGCGATGTAGCAGCCGGGGTCGGTGGTGCGCACCATCTGCACGGCCCACTCGGTGATCGCGGGCTGGGCGGCGGCGAAGCCGTTGGTGAACCAACGGTCCGGCGAGCTGCGGGCGATGGGGTCGAGGCCGTTGGTGCGCACGATCACGCCGCGCTGCCGGAACTCGTCCGCCGTGCCGAAGCGCGGCGAGGCGGCGATCAGCGCGAGCGAGGCGATGCGCTCGGGGTGACGCAGGGCGAGTTCCATACCGAGGGCGCCGCCGAGCGCGCAGCCCGCGTAGCCGAAGCGCTGCACGCCGAGGCCGTCGAGGGTGACGAGCAGTCGTTCGACGAGTTCGGTGACGGAGCCCGCCGGGTAGGCGGGCGCGCCGCCGTGTCCCGGCAGGTCGAACCGGAAGACGCGCCACTGCTGGGTCAGCTCGGGAACCTGCCGGTCCCACATGTGCCAGGTGGTACCGAGCGAGGGGCCCAGGATGAGGACCGGGGCATCTTCCGGGCCGTCGAAGCGGTACTGGAGGGCGGGGGTCTTCGTCTCACTCACCGCTCCACGCTAACGTCCGCATCCGAACACCGGCCCCACGGACCCCACGTCCTCACACCTGGCTCCCGCAGATCAGCGAGGAACTCTCACACGGCCTTCACGGGACGGAGGTTCGGCTCAGCCGCGGACCGTGACGCCGTACCGGGTGCGCAGCCGCCACATCTCCCACGCCGAGACGGCGGTCACCGACAGCGGGCCGCCGAGCAGGGAGCAGAACTGCGCCACCGGCGGACCCGCGGGCATGCCACTGCCGATCAGGTGGAAGAGGGCGAGCACCCACACCAGTACGCCGGTGACCACCGGCGGCAGCATCGGGTGGACATGGGCGGTGTTGAAGGCGCTGCGGGCGGAGTACAGCGACGCCAGGAACAGGAAGGGCAGGCCCCAGAAGATCGCGACGATCACGACGAGCGCGAACGGCACCACCGTCCAGCCGTGCAGGCTGTCCTTGAACCCGGTGCCGCCCGCGACGTAGATGGTGGTGGCGAGGACCACCAGGGTCAGCACGTACCAGCCGACCGCCTTGAGCGGGGCGCTCAGCCGGGACCGCAGGTGCGGCCTCAGGTGCGCGGGTGCGTAGAGGATGAAGCCGAGGATGACCAGAGGGCCCGCGCAGATCAGCAGGAGCGGCGTGACGATCGCATTGGCGAAGCCCTCCTGTGCCGCGTCGTTCCAACGGTCCTTCTCCACGCCGTAGGCGAGGATCAGCCCGATGGTGGCCAGCGCGCCGAGCACCGTGCGCGCCACCTGGACGCGGTCCACGGTGCGGTCCGTGATCCGGTCGCCGCTCTGGTGCACGAAGAGCTTCGTGGCGACGCGGTGCGCGGAGCGCAGGACCAGGACGGCGAGGAAGAACGGCGAGAAGTACCAGAGGCAGCTGCGGCGGCGCGCCACGGGGACGGGGGCACCGGGCGGCGGGCCGTAGGGATACGGGCTGGGGTGGGGGTACGGATTGGGGTGGGGGTACGGATTCGGGTTCGGGTTCGGTGCGGGGTGGCCGTAGGGGTTGCCGCCGTTGTGGGGCCCGTAGGGGCTGTTGGGCGGCTGTCCGGGGCCGTGGGGGGCGCCCCAGTTCTGGCCGCCGGGTCCGTTGCCGTGTGGTTGTCCCGAACCGGGTCCAGGACCCCATCCCCCCGTTGCCATGGCCTCTCCCACCGTTCTTTTCCGGCCAGTTGCTGTGTGTGGCCCGTGCGACAACGCGGCAGTGTAGTTGCTTACGGGAAAGGGCGGTCGTGGGTGTAGGGCATGGTCCGGTCAAGCCTCCGGAGGCGTGAGCCCGAGGTCGGTGAGGGTGCCGGCCGGGTCGAGACCGGTGAGCGCGCCGACGGGGTCGAGGTCGGGCGTGCCGCGTGGCCACCAGTCGTCGTGGCCCGGTTCCGACTCGTACGGGTACCACAGGCCGTCGCGGCCGAGGCGGAGCTGGACATGGCCGCGGGGGTGGGTGAGGCGGTTGTGCCAGGGGCGGAAGGCCGGGAGGTCGGCGGCGAGCAGGAGCGGCCGGGCACGGTCGAAGCGGCCGGCCGGCGGATCCCAGGGTTCCTCCAGGACGGCGAGCCCCTTGAGACCGCCCTGCCGCCAGGCGGCGACCGCGCGGGCCAGGTCGGCCGGGGTGCGGTCGGTGGCGGAGGCCAGGGAGGCGTACAGGGCGCGGGTGCCGGCGGTGAGGCCCGAACCGGGGCGGGCGGCGGCGAGCCGTACCGCGTCCTGCCACAGGGTCAGTTCGGCGACCGGGTCACGGCCGGTGGCGAGCAGGGCGTGGGCGCGGGCGGCCGCGTCCGTCGCCAACTGGTCCAGCGCGAAGGGGTCCGGGCCGCCCGGGGCCGCCGGGTAGACCGGCGGCTGCTCGGGGTGCGGGGGCACCGGCAAGGGGGCCGGGAGGGGCGGGAGGCGACGCTCGGCATCCAGTGCGTGGGTGGCGCGTACGCCCGCCAGGGGCGCCGGCTGCTGGTCCTGTGCGGCCCGGGCCGCGCGGGCGGCGCTCAGCCGGGACAGCGCGTCGAGCAACTGCCGTTCACCGCGCCCGCGCAGCAGAAGCAGGACGAAGGGGTCGGCGTCCAGCAGTCGTGCCGTCTGGTAGCAGAGGGCCGCGGCGTGTTTGCAGGGGTGGCCTCGGTCGGGGCAGCTGCACCGCGGGTCCAGGTCGCCCGGGCCCGGCAGCAGCGGCACGCCGCACTCGGCGAGGGACCGCGGCATCTCCTTGTCCAGCAACGCCGCGATGTGTCCGGGCTGTTCGGCGACGGTGTCCAGGAACCGCGTCCAGTCCGCGTCGTCCAGCGTCCGCAGCCGCACCTGCACCCGGTAGGGCCGTGGCCGGCTGCCCCGCACGTACGCCAGCACCAGCCCCGGCGTCACGGTGATCGCGTCGACGTTTCCCTCCTGCGCATAACCCCGCCCCCGCGCCAGCCTCTTGGCATCGAGAGCACCCTCCTCCAACGCGGTCACCCATGCATTGCCCCACCAACTCTCGGCGAACCGCCGGTCATCCACCGACCGAGGCCCGAACGCCGGGAAGGTACGCCGCAGTTCACCGTCCCGCGAGGGAGCGGCCATGGACCGGGGGACGCGGGGGGAGGGGGCCGGGGGTGGAGGGGTCGGAGAGGGCGTCGGCGAAGGGGTGGGTGGTGAGTTGCGGGAGGAAGGGGGCGGTGAGGAGTGGGGAGG
>NZ_JBIDDQ010000003.1:0-523608 GCF_043195415.1 Streptomyces sp. Y7 | reverse complement strand
GGGGGGGGGGGGGGGGGCCCCCCCCCCCCCCCCCCACTGCCGTGTCCGTGCGATCTGTTCCGTCAGGCGGTCTGCTTCAGCTCGGCCGCGCCGAACGACACGCTGAAGCGCTCACACCAGATGGTCACCGTGGAGAACTGGTCCAGGTCGGTGCCGGCCGGGATCGCGTAGTTCTGATTGCCCTCGTTGCCCTTGAGGTCGCCGAGGTCGATGTGCTTGCCGTCGTCGAGGTTGCCGCCGTCGCCCTGCTCGACCGGCTGGTCGCTCAGCCACACGTGGAGGGCCGGGCCGTCCGAGGTGCGCAGGTCCGTCAGGCGCAGCGTCGCCTTGCCGTCCGCGAGCTGGAGGACGTCGACCGAACCACTGGTCTCGTGCTCGTGCGAGAGGAACGCGCCGTGCGCCGACTTCTTGGCCGCGGCCCCCTGCTGGGCGGCGGCCGCGGGCGGCGCCTCGTCCACGCGGTTGCTGGTGAACAGCCGCCAGGGCTCGAAGAGGTAGAGCCCGACGGCCAGCGCGACGGCGGCCACGGCCGTGGTGATCCAGAGGACGGGACGCTTGTTTCGGCACATGAGGGTTATCCGTTTCTGCTCGGGTGTTGGCATTCAGAGACGGAAAGAGCGGCGAACGTTACAGATGAACGCCCGCCGCTCCGTCCGGACTTCGCTGGTCGTCGGCCGAGGGACGTCAGCAGTTCTCGGCGGGGCGCGGCCGCTCGGGCTCACCGGAGGGGGCGGTCCTGGCACGGCGCAGCTCGTCGGCCTCGTCGCGCACGGCGTCGAGGCGGACCTCGAGCATGCCGACACGCTCGCGGTAACGCTCCAGCTCGGCCCGGACGAACACGGCGTCCGCCACCTGGCCGGCCGTCTCCTCACGGATCGCGGCCGTCTCCGCCGCGAACTTCTCCTGCGCGGTGTCGAGCGCGGCGACGGCCATCTCGGCCGCCTCCTCGGCCAGGGTGGCCCGCTCCTCGGCGGCGAGGATGCGCTGCGCGGCGGCCCGGGTGACCGTCTCGATCCGGGCCTCGGCCGCCGCGGAGTCGGTGATGATCGCCAACTCCTCTATGTAGGCGGGAAGTTCGGCGGCGAGCTGCTTGATGAGCGCGACGAGGGCGTCGCGCGACTGGGCGGCACGGTCGCTCTCGGCCGTCGACATCGCGGCCATGGCCGCCATCTCACTGCTGACGGCCTCCGCCTCCATCTGCTCGGCGGATACGGCGGACTCGGCGGATACGGCGGCGCGGGCCTCTCCGTGCTCCTGCTGCACCGCCTCGGCGCCGGGGATGTGCCCGGACCCGTCCGGGACGGCCGGCCAGGCGTGCCCGGCGGCGGGCGCCTGGGCCTCGTGCGCGCCCTCCTTGGCGGCCTTCTTCGCCTCGGCTGCCACGCGCTTGTCCTCCCTGCGCTGCTGCCGCTTGGCACGGAACTTGCGGAAGGCGCCGAGCGCGTTGTGCTCGGGGTGCCCGCAGTAGCGGGACGGCGCCTGCCCCTGCGCGTCGGCGGCGGGCGCCTCCGGCGGATTGGTGCAGCCCGGGTAGGCGCAGGTGGGGACGGTCTCGACGGTGTTCTCGACGGTCATTTCTCAGCCCTTCGTCATGGATTCGGCGATGTTCTGGAGTCGGCGGTACCGCGAAGTCAGCGGTACTCCGGGTTCTCGAAGTCGAACCGGCACCCCGCGTCCCACCGCGACCGCTGGTTCCCGTGCGCCGGGATGCCCCCGGCGTCCTTGAGCAGCCGGGCCAGATGCAGCAGGTTCCACGTCATGAACGTGGTGTTCCTGTTGGTGAAGTCGTTGGTGGGGCCGCCGGAGCCCGGATCGAGGTAGGAGGGACCGGGCCCGGCCTCCCCGATCCAGCCCGCGTCCGCCTGCGGCGGGATGGTGTATCCCAGGTGCTGCAGGCTGTACAGGACGTTCATGGCGCAGTGCTTGGCGCCGTCCTCGTTGCCCGTGATCAGACACCCGCCGACGCGGCCGTAGTAGGCGTACTGACCGGCGTCGTTGAGCAGGCCCGAGCAGGCGTAGAGCCGCTCGATGACCAGCTTGGCGACGGAGCTGTTGTCGCCGAGCCAGATCGGTCCGGCGATGACGAGGATGTCGGCGGCCATCACCTGCTGGTGGATCGACGGCCACGCGTCGCGTTCCCAGCCGTGCTCGGTCATGTCCGGCCACACCCCGGTGGCGATCTCATGATCGATCGGCCTCAGGTGCTCGACCTGAACGCCCTGCTTCTCCATGATCCGCGAGCTGAGGTCGATCAAGCCCTGTGTGTGGCTGCGTTCCGGGCTCTTCTTCAGCGTGCAGTTGAGGAACAGTGCACGCAGGTCGTCATGGCTCATACCCCTCAGTGCCGTACGGCCGCCGAACGTTACAAGCCCGCCCGGCAGTTGAGGGCCGGGCCGCCGGCAGCGCGGGTCCCGGGGTGCGAAGACACCACGGCCCCCGCAGCCGGGGCCGGCTGCGGGGGCCTGTGTCGAGGGCTTCGGCCCTGCGCGTTCAGGGAGAGATCAGGACGTGCGACGCCCCTTCAAGTGGCGCTCCGCGAAGTCCAGTTCCAGACCCACCTGCTTGATCCGCTCGTCCACCACCAGTGAGCCGTGGCCCGCGTCGTAGCGGTACACCTCGTGGGTCGCGCCGCGCGCTTGGAGGCGCTCGACGTAGTTGTCGATCTGGCGGATCGGGCAGCGGGGGTCGTTCACCCCCGCCGAGATGTAGACCGGGGCCGTGACGGCGTCGACGTAGGTCAGCGGGGACGACGCCTCGTAGCGCTCGGGTACCTCCTCCGGGGTGCCGCCCAGGAGGGTGCGGTCCATGGCCTTCAGCGCCTCCATCTCGTCGTGGTACGCGGTGACGTAGTCGGCGACCGGGACCGCCGCGATACCCGCCGTCCACGCGTCCGGCTGGGTGCCGAGGCCGAGCAGGGTGAGGTAGCCGCCCCAGGAGCCGCCGGTGAGGATCAGGCGGGACGGGTCGGCCAGGCCGGAGGTGACCGCCCATGCACGGACGGCCGCGATGTCCTCCAGCTCGATCAGGCCGACGCGGTGCTTCAGGGCGTCCGTCCAGGCTCGGCCGTAGCCGGTCGAGCCGCGGTAGTTCACGCGCACGACCGCGTAGCCGTGGTCCACCCAGGCCGCCGGGCCCGCCGCGAAGGAGTCGCTGTCGTGCCAGGTCGGGCCGCCGTGGATGTCGAACACCGTCGGCAGGGGACCCTCGACGCCTTCCGGGCGCTGGACGAGGGCGTGGATGCGGCCGCCCGGGCCCTCCACCCACACGTCCTCGACGGCGACCGAGCCCGGGGACTTCAGGCCGGGCGGGTCCAGCACGACCTGCCCCGTCGTCGAGCGCACCGCCGAGGGCTCCGCGGCCGACGACCACAGGTACTCCACGCTGCCGTCCGGCCGGGCCGTCGCGCCGGACACCGAGCCCGCCGGGGTCGGGACGCGCTCCGCGGCGCGGCGGGCCAGGTCGTACCGGAACAGTTCGCTGCGCGCCTCGAAGCTGTGCACGATCAGCAGACCGGTGCCGTCGGGATACCACTCCGCGCTCACGTCGCCGGGCAGGTCGAGGGCGAGGTCGGTCTCCTCCCCCGTCGCCACGTCCCACACCAGCGGCTCCCAGCGGCCGCGCCGCTGATGCCCGATGAGCAGCCGGGTGTCGCCGTCCACCGGGGCGAAGCCCAGGACCTCCAGGCCGAGCTCCTCGGTGCCGCCCCTGGTGTCGTCGAGCTCGGCGACCGCCGTGCCGTCGGGGCGCAGGACGCGCAGGGCCGAGTGCATGGCGTCGCCGTGCTCGGTGTGCTCGACGGCGATCAGCGTGCCGTCGTGCGAGAGGTCACCGACGCCTGCGGACTCGCGGTGGCGGTAGAGCTCCACCGGGGGCTCCCCGGTGCGGGCCAGGTGGATCGTCGTGCCGTCCTCGTCCGTCGAGCGGCCCACGACCGCCGTCCGCCCGTCCCGGCCGAGGGCGAGGCCCGCCGGGTACGACGGGTCCAGGCCCGGCGCCGCGAGCTCGTCCTCACCGCCGGCGAACCGCTGGCGGCGCCAGACACCGAACTCGTCGCCGTCCTTGTCGTCGAACCACCAGATCCAGGCGCCGTCCGGGGTGAGCACGCCGTCCGTCGTGCCGTTCGGCCGGTCCGTCACCTGGCGCTGCTCGCCCGTCGCCCGGTCCCAGGCGTACAGCTCGTACGTCCCCGTGGCGTTCGACACGAACAAGGAGCGGTCCGGCGCGTCCTCCGCCCAGTCGGGCAGCGACACCCGAGGCGCCCGGAAGCGCTTCTCCCAGTCCGGCATGTCCTTGTCCTGCATCTGGTGATCCCGCGAATCGGACGCGTGGCTGTCAGTCATGGCCCCATAGTGCCTGGCCCGGCGGACAATGCGCTGGCGAGGTCCCCAGCCTGTGGATAACTCCGCCCGCGGGACCGACCCCGCGGGCGGGACCGCCGCGACGGCCCCGTACCTTTGATGGCGTGTACCGGTTTCTGCTGACGCCCCGTTGGTGGGGGATCAACGTCTTCGTGCTGCTCGCGATCCCCTTCTGCGTGTTCATGGGGTCGTGGCAGCTCGGCCGGTTCGAGGCGCGCGTCGAGGACCATCGCAACGCCGGTGAGCAGGCCGCGGAGAACAAGCGGGAGGCCGCCCGGCCGCTCGCCGACCTGCTGCCGGTGGACAAGGCGACGGCGGGCCGGCAGGCCACCGCCGAGGGCCGGTACGCCGAGCAGCTGCTGGTGCCGGGCCGGGAACTGGACGGCAGGCGGGGCTACTACGTCCTGACGCTGCTGCGCACCGACGACGGCAAGGCCCTGCCGGTCGTGCGGGGCTGGCTGCCGGGCACGGCCGACCGTGCCGACGCGCCCGCCGCACCCACCGGAGAGGTCACGGTCACCGGAGCGCTCCAGGCGTCCGAGCAGCCCGGGGAGAACGGCGTGCCCGCGCAGGGCGGCCTGCCGTCCGGCCAGACGGGGGCGATCAGCGCGGCGTCGCTGGTGAACCTGGTGCCGTACGACGTCTACGACGCCTGGATCACGCTCACCAAGGCCGACCCCGGCATGAAGGCGGTCCCGGCGGCCGCCACCGCCGACACCGGCCTGGACCTGAAGGCGTTCCAGAACCTCGGCTACACCGGCGAGTGGTTCGTCTTCGCCGGCTTCGTGGTGTTCATGTGGTTCCGGCTGCTGCGCCGCGAGGTGGAGTCCGTGCGGGACGCGGAGCTGGGGCTGACGCCGGACGAGGAGCGCGTCTCCAGCCCGTCCGGCGTGTGATCCGAGGGGTCCCCGGCGCGGCGGCTACGCGCCCGCCAGCACACCCGTCCAGTAGACGGTCCCCGCGCAGGCGTTGGACACGACCACCGTGGCCGTCGCGCCTCCCGCCTCCGTCGTGTTGGAGATCGTGACGCTGCCGTCGAGGGTGGTGTCCTCGCCCAGCAGCTGGGTGGAGGTGCCCGTGTCGCCGCCGGTGGAGGTGCCCTCGGTGGCGCCGCTGGTGGTGTCGGTCGGCGTCGGGTCGGGCGAGGGCTCCCCGCCGCCCGTGGAGCCGCCGGTGTTGTCACCCGTGGTGGGACAGGTCTCCGTGGGGATCCAGGCGAACTTCACCGCGTACGACTCGCCCGGCTTGAGGACGAGCGAGGTGAGCTCCTGGGACGGGTCGGGCAGACCGGCCGCCGCGTCCCCGGCGATGTGCCGGATCGTGGTGATCTTCGCCTGGTCCGCGGCGCCCGAGGCCAGCGAGCCCACGCTGCCGGGGCTGCTCACCATGCAGTCGGCCGAGGAGATGTTGCTGAAGCGGAAGGTGCCGTACACCGCGTTGGCCGCGTCAGGCGCGTCGGCGGTCCCGCCGGACGTGCCGAGCTGGTCGACGGTGCACGCCGCGATGCCGGCCGCGGTGGTGGCCTCGGGGTCGTCGGGGCTTCCGGAGCCGCTGCCCGGGCCCGTGCCGGAACCCTTGTCCTCTTCCTTGTCGCTGCCCTTGCCCTTGTCCTCGGTCTTGCCGGAGGACCCGCCCGAGGTGCTCTGGCCGCCCTCGGTCTCCTTGCCCGGACCGGACCCGCCCTGAGCCTGCTCACCATGGCCGGCGTTGGAGGAGTTCACATCGGTGCCGGTGGAGTTGGACACATGCACCAGCGCCGGGACGGCCGTGCCGACGAAGAGGGCCGCGGCGGCCATGCCGACGAGCGCCTGACGCTTGCGCGCCCGGCGTGCGGGCACCGCCCGGCGCAGATGGTCCAGCGTGCCGTCGCGCGGCTCCATTTCGTGGACCGCGTCGTGGAGCAAGCGGCGCAGTGCCAGCTCGTCCGAGTCGAGACCCTCGGGGCCCTGGTCGTCGGGGCCGTGGTTCACAGTTCCGTTCCCAGCGTGCGATTGCTTCGGCTGTTGCAGGTCCGGCCGCTTCGCCGGCTCCCGCCGCTCGTCCTGGTCCCCGCTCATGCCGGCGCCTCCATGGCGACCCGCAGCGCCGCGATGCCGCGCGAGCCGTACGCCTTCACCGAGCCCAGCGAGATGCCGAGCGCCTCGGCGACCTGCGCCTCGGTCATGTCCGCGAAGTAGCGCAGGACGAGCACCTCGCGCTGGCGGCGCTGGAGGCCCTTCATCGCCTTGATGAGGGAGTCCCGTTCGAGCTGGTCGTAGGCCCCCTCCTCCGCGCTCGCCATGTCGGGCATCGGCTTGGACAGCAGCTTCAGGCCGAGTATGCGGCGGCGCAGCGCGGAGCGGGAGAGATTCACGACGGTCTGGCGCAGATACGCCAGTGTCTTTTCCGGATCCCGCACCCGCTTGCGGGCGGAGTGGACCCGGATGAAGGCCTCCTGGACGACGTCCTCGCAGGAGGCGGTGTCGTCGAGGAGGAGGGCGGCGAGACCGAGCAGGGAGCGGTAGTGCGCCCGGTAGGTCTCGGTGAGGTGATCGACGGTGGTGCCGGCCGCCGCGGAGTTCTCGGCGTGCTCGGCACCGTCACGCTGACTCGGGATGCGGGTGGGCCGCGCTGCGGGCATGGGCGCGATCACCGGCATGCCGCCGAGCGCCCCGGGCGTGCGGGGTCGGACGAGCCGGCGGGGCGGCCGTAGGGCCGTACCGCGGGTCGCCGCACTGAAGTCGAGTACCTCTGCCACGCCTGTTGGACACGCGTCCCCCCGTGAGGGTTGTACGTGCCGGACGTCACTTTTGCGCCGGAGTCCGCGATACACCCTTCGGCCACCGCTGCCGACCGTCCGATCCTCGCAACCGACCCTCTGTTCCCCGCGGCCGCCCGTCTCGTCCGAGGCAGCACAGCTGACCGTGCGTCAAACGCCCACATGCCTACCCGCTCTTCCCTTATGTCCCACATGAACGGGCGTCCCCACGCCCTGCTCATGGCGTCCCCACGCCAGAAAAAAACGCGTCTCCACGCCCATAAGGGCGACCGCAAAGACGCTCCCCGCCCTGCAAGCGGTTGCAGAAGGCGGGGAGGAAAATCTTCGGATGCCGACCCGTCCCGGTTCAAGTGGTCCGGACCATCGATCGGCTCACATTCTTCACACAGATCCTACAAATCAATCCGCCGCGGGCCAGCGGATTTCCTGCGGCACCGGCCGGCTCACGAAAACTCCGCCGCCACGAGCTCGGCGATCTGAGCGGTGTTGAGGGCCGCGCCCTTGCGCAGGTTGTCTCCGCAGACGAAGAGTTCGAGCGCCGTGGGGTCGTCCAGCGCGCGCCGCACCCGGCCGACCCAGGTGGGATCCGTGCCCACGACGTCGGCGGGCGTCGGGAACTCACCGGCCTCCGGATCGTCGTACAGCACGACCCCGGGGGCGGTGGCGAGGATCTCACGCGCCTTGGCGACGGTGACCTCGCCCTCGAAGCGCGCGTGCACGGTCAGCGAGTGCCCGGTCAGCACCGGCACCCGCACACAGGTCACCGCGACCGGCAGCTTCGGCAGGCCGAGGATCTTGCGGGACTCGTCCCGCACCTTCATCTCCTCCGACGACCAGCCGTCCTCGCGCAGCGACCCGGCCCACGGCACGACGTTCAGCGCGACCGGCTCCGGGAACGGTCCGGTGTTCTCACCGATGGCCCGCCGTACGTCGCCGGGGCTGGTGCCCAGTTCCGTGCCGGCGACCAGGGACAGCTGCCGGCGCAGGGTGTCGACGCCGGCCCGGCCGGCCCCGCTCACCGCCTGGTAGGAGGACACCACCAGGGAGCGCAGCCCGAACTCGGCGTGCAGCGCGCCCATCGCCACGATCATCGAGAGGGTCGTGCAGTTGGGGTTGGCCACGATCCCGCGCGGCCGCCTGCGGACGGCGTGCGGATTGACCTCGGGCACGACCAGGGGCACCTCCGGGTCCATCCGGAAGGCGCCCGAGTTGTCGACCACCACCGCGCCCGCGGCGGCGGCGATGGGGGCCCAGCGGGCGGCGACCTCGTCCGGGACGTCGAACATCGCGACGTCGACTCCGGCGAAGGCCTCCTCGCCGAGCGCCACCACCTCGACCTCCTCACCGCGCACGGCCAGCTTGCGGCCGGCCGAGCGCGGTGAGGCGATCAGACGGATCTCACCCCAGATGTCCGCCCGCTGGGACAGGATCTGGAGCATGACCGAGCCGACGGCCCCGGTCGCCCCCACGACCGCCAGCGTCGGTCGACGGGTCATCGCCCGGTGCCCCCGTACACGACAGCCTCGTCGCTGTCGGAGTCGAGCCCGAAGGCGGAGTGCACGGCGCGTACGGCCTCGTTGACGTCGTCGGCGCGGGTGACGACCGAGATGCGGATCTCGGAGGTGGAGATCAGCTCGATGTTGACGCCCGCGTCGGACAGCGCCTTGAAGAAGTCGGCCGTGACGCCCGGGTTGGTCTTCATGCCCGCGCCGACCAGGGAGATCTTGCCGATCTGGTCGTCGTAGCGCAGGGAGTCGAAGCCGATGCCGGCCTTGTTCTTCTCCAGGGCGTCGATGGCCTTGCGGCCCTCGGACTTCGGCAGCGTGAAGGAGATGTCCGTCAGCCCCGTGGAGGCGGCGGACACGTTCTGCACGATCATGTCGATGTTGATCTCGGCGTCGGAGATCGCGCGGAAGATCGCGGCGGCCTCGCCCGGCTTGTCCGGCACACCGACGACCGTGACCTTGGCCTCGGAGGTGTCGTGCGCGACACCGGAGATGATGGCCTGCTCCACCTGCTTGTCCCCTTGCTCGATCGGCTCGCTGCTGACCCACGTGCCCTGCAGTCCGCTGAAGCTGGACCGCACGTGGATCGGGATGTTGTAACGACGGGCGTACTCCACACACCGGTGGAGCAGCACCTTCGAGCCGGACGCGGCCAGCTCCAGCATGTCCTCGAAGGCGATCCAGTCGATCTTCTTCGCCTTCTTGACCACGCGCGGGTCGGCGGTGAACACGCCGTCGACGTCGGTGTAGATCTCGCAGACCTCGGCGTCGAGGGCCGCGGCCAGCGCGACGGCGGTGGTGTCGGACCCGCCGCGCCCCAGCGTGGTGATGTCCTTGGAGTCCTGGCTCACGCCCTGGAACCCGGCGACGATGGCGATGTTGCCGTCATCCAGCGAGTCACGGATCCGGCCCGGTGTGACGTCGATGATCCGGGCTTTGTTGTGGACCGAGTCGGTGATGACACCTGCCTGGCTGCCGGTGAACGACTGGGCCGAGTGGCCCAGGTTTTTGATCGCCATGGCCAGCAGGGCCATGGAGATCCGCTCTCCCGCGGTCAGCAGCATGTCGAGCTCGCGCCCGGCAGGGATCGGGGATACCTGCTCGGCGAGATCGATCAGCTCGTCCGTCGTGTCGCCCATCGCGGAAACCACGGCGACCACCTGGTGGCCGTTCTTCTTGGCTTCCACGATCCGCTTGGCGACGCGCTTGATGCCCTCGGCATCGGCTACGGAGGAACCTCCGTACTTCTGCACGACAAGGCCCACGTGCGCTCCTCGCTCAGTCCGTGTGTGTCGGCTCAGTTTACCGAGCGTCCGAATTCGACCTTGGGGTTCCCAGATGGTGAGATTCGGCCGCTCGGGGTCGTGTCTGCCCGGTGGGGAGCCCCGCACTCCGGAAAGTGGGGCAGGTCACTCGGGGTGACGCGGCCCGCGAGACGGCCATTGACGCTCTCCGTAGTCGCCCGCTAACTTCGCGTCGTCGTCGCCACACCAGGGGCACAAGGCTCCATCGGGACTTGCGACGCGCAAGGATTCTCCTCCTTTGACGACTGCGACCGCTTCCGAGATCCAGCACGTCACACCAGCCGGGGCCGCCACCGATCCCGCGGCCGGCGCCCTCTTCGAGATCCGGCCCTTCACCCCGCACTGCGAGGTCATCCGCGCCGCCGGCGACCACGCCGTCATCGGTGTCTCGCCCGGGAACAGCTACTTCTCCGCCGACCGCGTGCACGACCTGGCCCGCTGGGGCCTCGCCCTGTTCGAACGGGTGGACTTCGTCTACACGGACCTGTACGTGGCCGAGATGTACGCGGCGTCCGGCTATCCGCCCGACGACGCCCGCCGCAAGGCGGTGAAGAACCTGCGCGGGGTGCGCGCCAAGGTGCTGGCCGCCGTACGGGCGGCCGACCCGGGCGGCAGCCGCCTGTACGCGCACGCCATGTCCGACTTCCACGGCAACGCGGCCTACCGCGAGATCCACGACCGGCTCCAGGCCCGCCTCACCACCGACGACGAGTTCCGCACGACCTGCGAGAAGCTCGTCGACTCCTTCCTGACCGGCCGGGCACAGCGGGCGACCGCCGCGCAGCGGGAGGTCTGCCTCTCCTACGTCTGCGCCGAGGCGCCCCTCTTCCTGGACACCCCCGCCATCCTCGGCGTCCCGTCCTCCCTCAACTGCTACCACCAGCTCCTGCCGATGGCCGAGCTGCTCTACTCCCGCGGCGCCGGACTGCGCGCCTCCCGCAACCAGGGGCACGCCATCGTCACGCCCGCCGAGGGGACCACCGATGCTCACTGACGCCCTCCTCGACTTTCCGTTCTCCTGGCGCGGCGACCAGCTTCCGCCCGAGGTGGAGGAGCTGCGCGCAGCCACGCCGGTGCGCCGTGTGCGCACCATCGCCGGCGACGAGGCCTGGCTCGTGTCGTCGTACGCCCTGTGCAAGCAGGTCCTCGAAGACCCCCGGTTCAGCCTGAAGGACACCTCCGCACCCGGTGTGCCCCGCCAGTACGCGCTGACGATCCCGCCCGAGGTCGTCAACAACATGGGGAACATCACCGGCGCCGGACTGCGCAAGGCCGTGCTGAAGGCACTGAACCCGAAGAGCCCCGGCCTCGCGGAGTGGATGCGGTCCTGTGCCGGTGACCTCCTCGACGGGCTGATGCGCGAGGGCGCCCCGGCCGATCTGCGGGCCGGCTTCGCCGATCCGTACTCGGCGGGCATGCACTGCCGGATCCTCGGCATCCCGCCCGGGGACGCGCCCCGGCTGATGCGCAGCCTGGACATCGCGTTCATGAACTCGGCCTGCCCGGTCGCGGGCGCCCGGCTCAACTGGGACCGCGACATCGCCTTCATGACGGAGCGGCTCGACGACCCGGCGACGACGGGTCTGATGGCCGAGCTCGCCGCCCTGCGCGCCGACCCCGACTACGGCCATCTCACCGACGAGATGCTCGCGACGGTCGGGGTGACGATGTTCGGCGCCGGGGTCATCTCCACCTCGGGCTTCCTGGCCATGGCGCTGGTGTCGCTGATCCAGCACCCCGGCCTGCGGGCCGAGCTGGTCGCGGATCCCGGGAAGATCCCCGCGGCCGTGGACGAGCTCCTGCGGATCAACCTGTCCATCGGCGACGGCCTGCCGCGGCTGGCGACCGAGGACGTGACACTGGGCGATGTGGACGTGAAGGCCGGCGAGCTCGTCCTGGTCCTCGTCGAGGGCGCGAACTTCGACCCGGCCGCCTTCCCCGACCCCCACCGGGTCGACCTCACCCGGGAGAACGCCACCGCGCATCTCTCCTTCGGCGGCGGCCGCCACTACTGCCCCGCCACCGCACTCGGCCGCAAGCACGCCGAGATCGCCCTGCGGGCCCTGCTGGAGCGGATGCCCGAGCTGCGCCTCGCGGTGCCGATCGAGCAACTGGTGTGGCGTACGGGCTTCATGAAGCGGATCCCGGAGCGGCTGCCGGTCATGTGGTAGCCCGGTTTGTCGGGAAACCCTGAAGAAACCGGGGAATCCCCTGCTCACTGGCTCGACGGCCGGTCGTCTTTAAGTTTCAACCACTAGGGTTCGGCGTGTGCGCGTACTTCTGGTGGAAGACGACGAACCGGTCGCCGAGTCGCTCCGGCGAGGACTGCTGCGCTACGGCTTCGAGGTGGCCTGGGTGACGACGGGCGGCGCGGCGCTGAGCCACAGCGCTCCCTACGACGTCGTGCTCCTCGACCTCGGGCTGCCCGACACCGACGGGCTCGATATCTGCAGGGCGCTGCGCGAGCGCGGTGACGTGCCGATCATCGTGATCAGCGCGCGCAGCGACGAGACGGACCGGGTGGTCGGGCTGGAACTCGGCGCGGACGACTACGTCTCCAAGCCGTTCGGCGTCCGCGAGGTCATAGCCCGGATACGGGCCGTCATGCGCCGCAGCCGGCCCCGTACACCCGCCGGGACCGGCCCCGACCGCTACGGCGACCGTCTCACCGTCGACCGCAAGGCCGCCCGCGTCCGGCTGGACGGCGAGGAGGTCGCGCTCGCGCCCAAGGAGTACGACCTGCTGGCCTTCCTCACCGAGGAGCCGGGGGCGCTGATGTCGCGCGAGCAGATCATGGAGGCGGTCTGGGACGCGAACTGGTTCGGGCCGACCAAGACGCTCGACGTGCATGTGGCGGCGCTGCGGCGCAAGCTCGCCGGAGCCGTCACGATCGAGGCGGTGCGCGGAGTCGGCTTCCGGCTGGAGGTCGTCGGCGCCGACCGGGGCGACGGCAGCGGCTCGTCATGATCCGCCAACTCATCCGCAGCTACGTCCTGCTCGTGGCCGTGGCGATCGCCCTGTTCACGGTGCCGGTGGCCTTCACGCTCACGGACCAGCTGCGGGGCGACACCGCCGACTCCGTGCGGCGCGAGGCCGACACCATGGCCCTGCTCCTCGGCAACGGCAACACCCCCTCGTGCGCGGCCCTGGACGAGATGGCCCGGGCGTACGCCGGGCAGACCCCCGGCCAGGTCGAGACGACCGGGCGCTGCGACACCGGCCTGCCGGGCCCGCAGCGGGACGCGGCCCTGACCGGAGCCCTTGAGGACGGCAGGTCCACGACCGACTGGGGCTCCTCCTTCATCTGGGGGCCGGAGCTGAAGGTCACGGTGCCCGCCCGCTCCAGCGCGGTCGACCTCGACGGCCGCAACCGGGGCCCGGTCGTCGGCGCGGTCCGCATCGTGTACTCGACGGACGACCTGACCGAACGGCTCTGGACGATCTGGGGTTTCCGCGCGGTCCTCGCGGTGGCCGTCCTCGCCGTGGCCGCCGTGATCGGCGCCGCCGCGGCACGGCGAATCACCCGGCCGCTGCGCCAGCTCAACGACATGGCGAGCAGGTTCAGCGACGGCGATCTGACCGCCCGCTCCCCCGTGACGGGCCCGCCCGAGACACAGACGCTGGCGCGCACCCTGAACCAGGGCGCGGAACGCCTGGACACGCTGGTCGCCTCGCAGCGCATCTTCGTGGCCGACGCCTCGCATCAACTCCGTACCCCTCTCACGGCGCTCAGGCTGTCGCTGGACAACATCGCCGACGGCGTGGACGACGACTCCGTCAAGGAGGACGTGGAGCAGGCCACGGCCGAGGTCGTCCGGATGAGCCGGCTGGTGAGCGGGCTGCTGGTGCTGGCGCGGGCGGAGGCCAAGGTGACGGCGGCGGAACCGCTGGCGCTTGTCGACATCGTGCGCGAGCGGCTGGACGTGTGGCGGCCGGCCGCCGACGAGCGCGGAGTCACCATCGCGCTGACTGTGAGTGCCGACGGCCGGCCGCTGGTGCTGGCCTCTCCCGGCCATCTGGAGCAGGTGCTGGACAACGTGCTCTCCAACGCCCTGGAGGTGTCACCGGACGGTGGCGCGATCACCGTCGGGGTGGAGACCAAGGGCGAGTCGGTGGTGCTCTCGGTCCTCGACGGGGGTCCCGGCATGCCGGACTCCGACAAGTCCCGTGCCTTCGACCGGTTCTGGCGCGGCCGGGGGCTGACCGGGAGGTCCGGTTCGGGCCTCGGCCTCGCCGTCGTCAAGCAGCTGGTGACCGACGACGGCGGGACCGTGGCGCTCGGGGACGCTCCCGGGGGCGGGCTGAAGGTGGCGATCAGCCTTCGGGCATCTTCGAGGAGTGGTGGTTGACGATGAACCACTCGCCGCCGCGCTTCTCGTAGGCGTAGGTGTAGCGGGCCTCGACGGTGCTCCTCTCGCCGGTCGCGGGGTCGGTGAGCGCGAACTCGTAGACGCCGGTGTCGATGGCGGAGTTGTGGTCGAGGACGTTGACGTGGGTCTCGATCTTCGTGCCGACCGGCTTGTTGGCGAGGAAGTGCTCGAAGTAGTCGACGATTCCGGCGCGGTCGGCGCGGACCCGGTTGGAGACCGTGGGCAGCAGCACCGCGTCCTTCGCGTACAGGTCGGCGACCTGCTCCGGGTCACCGGTGGCGAGGGCTCTGTTCCACTGGTCGAACAGGCCGGCTATCTCCTTCTTGTCGGGCTTCTTCTCGCTCCAGCCGGGCCCGGCGACCGCGGCACCGGCGGCGACCGTACCGACGGCGATCACTGCGGTGGCGGTGACAACGGCCACGCGCTTGCTGATGGAACGACGAGTCATCGCATCTCCCGTAACAGGTCTGGTTCAGGTGGCTCCAGACTCGCCGCGGGCCGGTTAGGGCCCGTGCAGCGGACGTACAGGCCGGGGACAACACCGCTCCAATTCGCGCCGCGTGAGCGCCCGGTCACACAGCGGCGGCCTTCCGGCGACCCCGTCCGCGCACCAACTCGACGCCGGCGCCCAGCGATACGACGCTCATGCCGGCGGCCGTCAGTTCAGCACACCGCCGACGATCAACCCCACGGTCCCTGCGACGCAGAGTCCGACTCCCGTCCACACCCATGCACGTGACCGGGTCGCCATGGGCTCGTCATGGGGCAGTCCGGGCGGGACGCGTGAGAGCTCCCCGGAAACCGCAGATCACACCCGCCCGCCGAACAGCGCCGCGAGCCCCTGGTCCAGTTCCGCGCCCACGGTCTCCTCGTCCGGCGCGAGCACGGTGTAGGTGCGGGCCAGGAAGCGGTTCAGGTCCGCGGTGGCGAACCGGAGCCTGGCGACACCCTCGGGCGAGTGGAACTCGACGTAGGTGTGGGTGGCCCCGCACGGCCGGACCCGCACGCTGCCGGGACCGGCCGGGGCCCGCAGCCCCTCGCCCAGCAGTACCCGGGCGAACGTCCAGGTCGCGGCCTCGCCGTCGAGGGTGGCGTGGGCCGGGAAGTCGAGGTGCACGGCCAGCGGGTCACCGGAGGTGTAGCGGAGGGTCGCCGGTATGGCGATCTCCTGGTCGGCGGTGATCAGGCGGGCGCCGGTCGGCTGCTCCAGGGTGACATGCATGGGCGGGCTCCGATTCGGGGCGGGGGCAGCGGCCCGGTGTGGCCGTTGTGCCGGTGAGACGGCACGAGTCCCCCGCGCATTACGCGACTACTGGGGTCTTTCTCTGTAACCTGCGTCACCTTTCCCGGCGCGGCGCACCTGCCCGGGTAATCCCCTCGCCCCCGTCCCGGCGCGCGGTTACCGTCCACGCATGGAGATTTCGCGCTACGTGGCCTTCAGCAGCGACCCCTCGGGGGGCAACCAGGCAGGTGTGGTGCTCGACGCCACCGGGGCCGACGACAAGACGATGCTGGAGACGGCGGCCGAACTCGGCTACTCGGAGACGGCGTTCGTGGTTCCGGCCGGCGACGGCACGCTGGACATCCGCTACTTCAGCCCGCTCGCCGAGGTGCCGTTCTGCGGCCACGCGACGATCGCCACGGCCGTCGCCCACGCGGAGCGGCACGGCACCGGCCCGTTGCTGCTGCGGACCAAGGCGGGCCCGGTCACCGTGACCACCGACCGGACGGCGGACGGCACGCTGACGGCGACCCTGGTGAGCGTGGCACCGCACACGGAGCCCCTCGCGGAGGCCGACCTCGCCGACCTGCTGGCCATCCTGGGCTGGTCCCCCGCCGACCTGGACCCGGCGCTGCCGCCCCGGGTGGCCTTCGGCGGCGCCCGGCACCCGATCCTCGCCGCCGCCACCCGGGAGCGGCTGGCCGACCTGGACTACGCCATGGAGCCGCTGGCCGCCCTCATGGCCCGCGAGGACTGGACGACCGTCGACCTGCTGTGGCGGGAGTCCCCCACCGTGTTCCACTCCCGCAACCCGTTCCCGCCCGGCGGTGTCGTGGAGGACCCGGCCACGGGCGCGGCGGCGGCCGCGTTCGGCGGCTATCTGCGGGAGCTCGAACTCGTCGGGACGCCCGCCACGCTGACCATCCATCAGGGCGTGGACATGGGCAGGCCCAGCACCATCACGGTGACCGTTCCGGCCGAGCCGGGCACGGGAATCGGCGTGACCGGTGCGGCCGTACGGATCTGAGTCCGCCGCGGGATGCGGCCGGCGCTACTTCGCCGGCCGCAGCCCGAGCTGCTCCCCGATCTCCTGCTGCATGACCTTGCCGGCCTCGAACTCCAGCGTCTCGTCGCCCATCACGCCCTGGTCCGTGTCCAGGCCGTCCAGCTCCTCCAGGGGCTGGTCCAGGCGGATGTGGGCCAGCACCGAGTGCAGCGCGCGCAGCGTCGCGGACGCCGTCGAGCCCCAGTTGGAGAAGTAGGAGAACTGCCACCACCACAGGGCCTCCGCGGTGCGGCCCGCGCGGTAGTGGGCCATGCCGTGACGCAGGTCGGTGATGACGTCGGTCAGGTCGTCGGAGATCCGGGCCGGGACCGGGGCCTTGCGGGGCTCGTAGGGGTCGAAGACCTCGGAGTAGACGTCGACCGGGTCCAGCAGGCGGGCGAGGTTCTCGCGGAGCTCGTCCACGTCCCCCTCGGGGCCCAGGTCGGGCTCGTAGCGCTCGTCGGGGACGATGTCCTCGTGGGCGCCGAGACGGCCGCCGGCGAGCAGCAGCTGGGAGACCTCCAGGAGGAGGAAGGGCACGGTCGAGCCCGGCTCGTCGCCCTTGGCGACCTCCGTCACCGCGACCAGGAAGCTCTCGATCTGGTCCGCGATCTGGACCGCGAAGTCGTCCGGGTTCTGGCCGGTCGCGTGCAGCGTGGCGTCAGACATCTAGGAGTCGTCTCCCCTCGAAGGCGCGGCCGAGGGTGACCTCGTCCGCGTATTCCAGGTCGCCACCCACCGGGAGGCCGCTGGCCAGGCGGGTGACCTTCAGGCCCATGGGCTTGATCATGCGCGCGAGGTACGTGGCCGTGGCCTCGCCCTCGAGATTGGGGTCGGTGGCCAGGATCAGCTCCGTGACCGTCCCGTCGGCCAACCGCGCGAGAAGTTCTCGTATACGCAGGTCGTCCGGTCCGACACCCTCGATCGGGCTGATCGCGCCGCCGAGGACGTGGTAGCGGCCGCGGAACTCACGCGTCCGCTCGATCGCCACGACGTCCTTGGGCTCCTCGACCACGCAGATCACCGCCGGGTCGCGGCGCGAGTCCCGGCAGATGTTGCACAGCTCCTCCTGCGCGACGTTCCCGCACGTCGCGCAGAAGCGGACCTTCGCCTTGACCTCCATGAGGGCCTGGGCGAGGCGCCGTACGTCCGTCGGCTCCGCCTGGAGGATGTGGAAGGCGATCCGCTGCGCGCTCTTGGGACCGACGCCGGGCAGCCGACCCAGCTCGTCGATGAGGTCCTGAACCACGCCTTCGTACAACGGACTGCCGTCCTTCCTGGGGTTCCTTACGGTACGTACGGTAGTTGGCGGTGCCCCCTCTTAGAAAGGCAAGGCGGAGGGCGCCCGGAGCGTCAGAAGGGCAGGCCGGGGATCCCGCTGCCGCCGCCCAGGCCCTGGGCCAGCGGGCCCAGCTTCTGCTGCTGCAGGTTCTGCGCGTTCTCGTTGGCCGCCTGGACGGCCGCGATGACCAGGTCGGCGAGGGTCTCGGTGTCCTCCGGGTCCACCGCCTTCGGGTCGATCTTCAGCGCGCGGAGCTCGCCGGCGCCGGTGACAGTGGCCTGCACCAGGCCGCCGCCCGCCTGTCCGTCGACCTCGGTCTGCGCCAGTTCTTCCTGCGCCCGCTGCAGGTCCTGCTGCATCTTCTGGGCCTGCTGGAGCAGCTGCTGCATGTTGGGCTGGCCACCACCGGGGATCACGATCAGCTCCTTGCGTGTATACGCGTTTCCCGTTCAGCACGAGCCTACGTGGTCTGCGTGGCCGTCGCCCCAGCACTCTTTCGAGTGAGAGAGAACCTGGAGGAATGGGCGTCCTATACCTGATCAAGGCCCACTTCCGGGCGTAAAAGACGCGAAAGGCATCTCTTCGCCACCCATTGGGCGGTAGGAAGGGTCCGGCGCGTCAGCCTCAGGTGTTGCGTGACGTTCCGTGCGCTGCAGGGGTCGCATCCACGTCGTATGTCGTACGTGATGTCACGCACCGTGACAGTAGGGAGTGCCGGGTGGGTCAGCCGGAGATGCAGCCCGACAGGTCGCCGCAGGACGGGCGGGGCGGCGAAGGGGTGGCCGGGGTGCGGCCGGGCGATCTGACGGGGCGGGCGTTTCCGCACGGGGACTGGGGGGAGCCGGCGGTGCGGCTGGACGAGCTGTACCGCTGGGTGGAGCGGGGGGCGCTGAACACGGCGGCGTGGTACCTCGCGGACCGGGTGTGGAAGCGGCGCGGGGCCAGGGCGCTGCGCGGCGGCGCCGCGGCGGGGGCGGTGGTCGGAGCCGCGCTGCCGCTCCTCGATCTGACCGGCGTCGCGAGCGGCGTGGCCCCCTGGGGGTATCTGGCGCTGCTGGCCGCCGTGGCCTGTGTGGCCGTCGACCGGTTCTTCGGCGTCACGTCCGGGTGGATAAGGGACGTCGCCACGGCCCAGGCCGTACAGCGGCGGCTTCAGATGCTTCAGTTCGACTGGGCGACGGAGAACGTACGGGAGGTCCTCGGACCCGCCGAGGGCACGGCCGGCGAGGCCGCCGAGCGGTGCCTGGGAGTGCTGCGCCGGTTCTCCGAGGACGTCACCGAGCTGATGCGGGCGGAGACCGCGGACTGGATGGTGGAGTTCCGCACCGGCTCCGCACCCCTGGGCATCCAGTCCGCGGTGCCCGGCGCGAGCCGCCCGGACGCGGCTGCGGCACTGGGCCGCTTCGCGGTGCCCCCGACGAACGGCACCCGCCCGAACATGCCGCGTCAGCGACCGCCCGAGCCGCGCTGAGGTCCGCTCACCGCGGTCACGACTGCGGGGAGGGGAAGGCCACCGGGCTGCGCAGGCCCGACCTGTTCACCGCCCGGACGCCGAAGAACACGTTGTCCTTGGACAGGTCGACCTCGTGGCTCGTGGCGTCGCCGACCGGGAGGACGTGGGTCCACTCGGGGGCCGTCGTCTCACGCCAGACGACCTCGTACCCGGCGAGGTCCGGTTCCGGGCCTCTCTGCCAGGTGAGAAGGGTGGAGTTGGTGAGGTTGCTGGTGATGATCCGCGCGTTCTTCGGGGTGCCGGGGGCCTGCGCCAGGGTCCACAGGGCGGCCGCGTTGACCTTGGCCACCCGCGCGGTGAAGGCGAAGTCGCAGAACTCCGGCAGGTCGCCGTACTGCTTGCCGGAGTCGTCGACGCGGACGTCCTGGTGCTGGTGGGCGAAGTCCTCGGCCGGTTCGGTGAAGCGGGCGGCCGGGTAGCCGCGCTCCAGGAAGGGGATGTGGTCGCCGCCGCGCAGGTAGCGGTCCCTGCGGTGGATCACCCGCACCCGCATGCCGGTCGCGTCGTTGTCCGCCACGTCCCGCACGAAGCGGGCGAGTTGGCGGGTCGCCGAGTCGTTCTCCCCGCCCACCGAGCGGCGCAGCGCCGCCTGTTCGGGGGTCTCGGAGGACGGGACCCCCTCGGTGAACAGGCGGACCGTGTACGGGTCGCGGGTGCCGTCGTCCGCCGTGGCGCTGCCGACGATGTCGTTGGTGAACATGCCCTGGACGTCCGCGCCGGCCGCCTTCAACTGCTGCGCCAGGTGAGCCGATCCGTACAGGCCCTGCTCCTCCCCCGCCACCGCCGCGAACACGATCGTCGACGCCGGGCGGCGCTTGGCCATCACCCGCGCCAGCTCCAGGACCACGGCCACCCCGGAGGCGTCGTCGTCCGCGCCCGGTGCGTCGGAGGTGGCGTCCATGACGTCGGTGACCCGGGAGTCGTAGTGCCCGGAGACGACGTACACGCGCTCCGGCGTCACCGAACCGCGCAGCGTCGCGACGACGTTCGTGATCTTCGTGGGGGTGGGGATGCGGGGCGCCGGTTCCTGGACGTACGACTGGAGCTCCACCGTCATCCGGCCCCCGGAGGCCGCGGCGCGGGAGTTCAGTTCGGCCAGCAGCCAGTCGCGGGCCGCGCCGATGCCCCGCGCCGGGTCGTCCTGGACGGAGAGGGTGTGGCGGGTGCCGAAGGAGACGAGTTCGCGGACCGTGGCCTCGATGCGGGCGGGGTCGATCTCGCGCAGAAGGGCGCGCAGTTCACGGCCGGGGCGCTGGGCCGTCGCCGGAGGGCGGGTCGCCGACGTGTCCGCCGCCTCGGCCGTGCCGGTCGCCGTCAGCGCCGCGGCGCCCGCCGCCGTGGCCGTCAGGACCGTTCTTCTGGTGGGGCTGGGGCGCATGGGTCCTCCCGGTGCTGCCGATGCCGGCCGACCCCGCCATGGTTGTGTACATGGCAACCAACGGCAAGGGTGCCTCGGCCGCCCCTCGCCCCGGCGTCAGCCGCACAGCCTCACCCCCACCGGCGTCCCGCACGGCAGATGCCCCTGCGTGCGGATCACCTGCTGACTGTTCTCCTTGTCCAGGTAGGCGAGGAACCCCGCGGCCAGCGAGTCGCCGGACGGGGTGCCGTAGGTGTACGCGTACTCGATGTCGCGGTACGGGTAGGCGCTGTCGCCGCGCTCGATCTCGTCGACGTTCGCGCGGTCGCCGTCGAGCGGCACCGGGCGCACGCCCTTGTGCCGGGCCGCGACCCCGAGCTCGCTGTACCCGATCGCCCCCGGCTGCTCGGCGATCTTGTCCAGCACGTCTCCGGTACCGGCGAGTTCGCACCGCGTCACGACGGTGACGGCACCGGTGGGCGGCCGGCAGTCCAGCGATGTGCTCTGCGCCCGCTCCCACTCCCCCAGCACCCGGTCCTGGAACACCTGCCGCGTCCCGGAGCTGTCGCTGCGGCTGACCAGGACGATCGGCAACTCGGCGGTCGCCCGGTCGGCGTCCGGGAGCACCTCGCCCCACCGCTTGTACCGGCCCTGGTAGATCTCCCGCACCTGCGCCACGGTCAGCCCCTTCGGTCCGACGTCCACCCCGTCGTTGACGGCGAGCGTGAAGACGGACAGCGCGACCTTCTTCCCCTTCAGACCGAGGCGGTCACCGAGCGGGCCGTCGGAGAACGCGACGACGGAGCGGGCCGCGGACTTCGACCGGTCGGCCAGGGCCCCGAGTTCGGCGACCCCGGCCTCGCTGCCGCGCGTCTGCACCTCGATCTCGGCGCCCGCGCACTTGTTCTCGTACTGCTTCGCCAGCGTCGTGATCACCGGCTCGAAGGCGGTCGAGCCGATCACCGTCAGCTCACCCTGCTCGCACTCGATCGGATTGCCGTCCCGGAAGACGACGATGCCCGCGAGCGCCAGCACGGAGAGGGTGAGCAGTCCTGTGAAGATCCTGGCCTGGAGGCTGAACAGCGGTGACTTGTCGTCCGGCGTGGCACTGCGGTTGGGGTGCACCTCGCCGTCCCGGATGCCGCCGCGCAGCCGGATGTCCGCGCCGACGTCGCCGCCGGACAGCAGCACCAGCAGCTTGTAGTAGTCACCGGGGTTGAGCGGGACCCGCGGCACGCGCAGCCGGTTGCCCTCGTAGCCGAAGCCGCGCTGGGCGGTGAAGTGGTCCATCAGGTGGTCGATGTCGGTCGGCTGGGTGACCGAGACGCCCCGGATGGTGCGGTCCGTGAACACCGCGGTGAGACCGTGGGGTTCGGGTCCGGTGTAGTCGTCGCGGTCGATGCTCTGCGAGCCGTCGTTCTCGACGCGCAGCAGCACGAGCGTCGCGTCGTCCATGTCCGCGTCGAAGAGACCGAGCCGGACGTTGGCCCGGCCCGAGCGCACGTCGTCGCCTATCGGGTTGTCCATCTGGACGCGGTAGCCGATCCGCTTGCGGCGCGGCACGCGCCGCTCGTACCAGACCATGACGCCCGACGCGACGACACCGATCACCGCCGTGCCGACGGCCACGACGTTCTCCGCGCTCAGCCACTCCACCGTGGTGCCCCCGCAACTCACCAGAGCCGTAACGTGGGGTCACCGTACGTCCGTTCGGAGCCGTCGGCGCCGCCCGGACGGCGAAGTTCGCCGTACGTTCAACTGCCTCACAGGAACCGGTACTTCACTCCCGCCGGTCACTGCTTGGTGTACGTCAGCTTCTCCCCGGTGCCTGCGGTCACCCGCTCCAGCCTGCCGTCCGGCAGCAGCGAGATCTCGGTGGCCCTGCCCGGCGAGCAGGTGGGCGGCTCGCCGACCGTGACCGTGGACGGGCCGACCCGCAACGGGCCGTCGCCGCCCGGGGCCGCGGAGAGGTCCGCCTCGAATTCGCAGTGGTAGGTGCCGGTGCCGGCCGGCCCGTCGGCGACGAGGGAGAGCACCGGGTCGCCCACCTCGCCCTGCCGGATGGTCAGTTGGCGGGTGTTGCGGCCGGTGCCGCTGTCGATCGTGGCCGTCCAGGTGCCCAGGTAGCCGGCGGGGATCGTGCCGTCCGCGGACGCCGAGGGGGTCGGGGACGGGGTGGGAGACGTGGGGCCGGAGGTCGGGGACCCGGTCGCGGCGGACGTGGCGGTGGGCCCGTCGGTGGCACCGCCGCCGCCCCTGTCGTCACCGCCGCCGCTCATGAGGGCGTACACCGAGCCGCCCGCGCCCAGCGCGACGACCAGCGCGACCAGGACGAGCGCGACCGTGGAACGTCCGCTGCGCCGCGACGGTTCGGGCTGCTGCGCCGGCAGGTACGGGCCCGCCGGGCCGTAGGGCGGGGTGGAGCCGTACGCCGGGTTCGGGTTCGGGTACGACGCGTTCGGGCCGTACGCCCCGTACCCCGGAGCGGACCCGTAGGGCTGAGGGGGGCCGGCCTGCGGGTAGCCGTACGCCGGCTGCTGCGGGTGTTGCTGCGGGTAGCCGTACGCCGGGTGGGCCGGGGCACTGCCGGGCGCGGCGGCGTCCCCGAAGGCACCGCCGGGAGGGGGGCCGGGCGGCGGGGTCGGACCGTTCCGGCTCGCGGCAACGGTGGGCAGCTGATCGGGCGGCGGCGACGCGGCGGCCGGTGCGTGCTCGGGGGATGCGGCGGGGGTGGGCTCCACGGGGCCGGAACCGGGGCCGGCGGGGCGCGGAGGGTTCCGCTCCGCCGGGGTGCTCCCGGGCGTCGGCCGGGCCCCGGCCGAGCCCACCGGGTTCTCCGCGTCCAGCAGCCGTACCGCGTGCCGGCCCAGCTGGGCCACCAGGGCGCTCGGCAGCCAGGGGTCACGGGAGCGGCCGCCGGAGACGGTGTCCTCGGCGCCCGTGCGTTCCAGGATCCGGTCGAGGGTCGGGCGGACGCCGGGGTCCTTGCGCAGACAGTCCCGTACCAGCTCGGCGATGCCCTCGGGCATGCCCTCCAGGTCGGGTTCCTCCTGGGCGATCCGGAACATCACGGCGTGCGCGCCACTGTCGACGGACCCGAAGGGCAGCCGGCCGGTGGCCGCGTACGCGAGCACCGAGCCCAGGCAGAACACGTCGCACGCGGGCGTGATCCGGTCGCCGCGCACCTGCTCGGGTGCCATGAACCCCGGCGACCCGACGAGCGCGCCGGTGCGCGTGAGCCCGCTCTCGTCGACCGTCTCCAGGGCGCGCGCGATGCCGAAGTCGATGACGCGGGGCCCGTCGATGGTGACCAGGACGTTCGAGGGCTTGAGGTCCCGGTGCACGATCCCGGCGGCGTGGATGTCCTTGAGCGCGTGCGCCAGCCCCGCCGCCAGGATGCCGACCGACCGCTCGGGCAGCGCCCCGTGGTCCTGCCCGACGACCTGCTGCAGACTCGGCCCGGCGACGTACCCGGTGGCGACCCAGGGCACGTCGGCCTCGGTGTCCGCGTCGAGCACCGGCGCGGTCCAGAACCCGCCGACCTGCCGCGCGGCCTGCACCTCCTGCCGGAACCGCGCCCGGAACTCCTCCTGCGCGGCCAGTTCCCGCCGCACGAGCTTCACCGCGACCGTACGGCCCCGGTCCGACCGGGCCAGATAGACGTCTCCCATGCCGCCCGCGCCCAACCGCGCCAGCAGCCGATACGCCCCGATCTGCTGCGGATCCCCCGCCCCCAGCTTCTCCATCGCACGCCCCCAACCAGCCCCCGCCTATGCGTCGGCCCCACGATAGTGCGGCATACAAGGAGGTGAGCGGGGCGGTGCCTACGGTTCCGTAACAGGAACGGCGATCTGGTCGAGCACTTTCGACAACCGTTCCAGAACCCTTACGGCATCGGCGAGTTCCGCCTCCCCCATGGCCTGCGCCAGCCGCTCCGCGAAGGCCGCGTGGCCGGGGTCGATCCGGGAGATCGCCGCCCGTCCCTCGTCCGTCGGCGCGAGGAGCTTGGCGCGGCGGTGGGCCGGGTTCGGCCGGTACTCCGCGAGCCCCTTGTCCACCAGCAGATCGGCGATGCGCTGCACGCTCTGCCGGGTGATGCCCATGACGCGGGCGATCCCGGAGACGGGCAGGGGTTCGCCGAGCACCGCGCCCAGCACCTGCCACCAGGCCGCCGTCAGACCGGAGGGCCGGGCCAGTTCCTCGGCGACCCCGAGGAACTGGCCGTTGAGCCGGAAGACACCGAGCGCGCTGCGGCTGAGCAGGTCCTGTCGCTCCCCGCTCACTCCGCCCCCGCCTTCTCCAGCACGGCGTACGCCTCCGCGTCGGAGTCGTGGAACAGCCGGTACCAGGCGTCGAGCACCTCGCCCTCGTACACGCCGAGCAGACGGAGGATCTCCCGGGCGAAGGCGACCGGCTCGGTCGGCCCTGCGGTGATCAGCCCGCCGTCGGTGACGGCGTCGGCGTCGACGTACCGCTCGCCGCCGCCGTAGCCGGTGGCCGCGAGGTAGAAGGAGATGGCGCTGGTGTGGGCGCGGTCGTCCAGGAGTCCCTCGCGGGCCAGGCCAGCGGTGGCACCGCAGATCGCGGCGACGGGCACACCGGCGTCGAGGAACTCACGGGCCTTGCGCGCGAAGGGCGCCAGGTCGTCGCCGGCGTCCCACAGGTCGGCGCCCGGAAGGATCAGCAGCGAGCTGTCCTCGGGCCGTACGTCGTCGAGGGCGAGGTCGGGCTGGACGCGCAGTCCGCCGATGCTGCGCACCGGCCGCGTGGACGGGCCGACGGTGCGGATGTCGTGGCCGGCCCGGGCGAGGTGGGCGGTGGCGTGCCCCGTCTCCCAGTCGGCGAGGGTGTCGTAGACGGCGAGGTGCACGGGCTTGCTGTTCATGGCTTCCCCCTGAAGCTTCGGCACTTTCGAAGATGACAGCATCCTGACATCTCGACAGCCTGCTGTCAACGCTCGGACGAGGCCGCGTCGACAACCTGTCGCGGAAACCCGCCGACCGCAGACAGGACGCCGATATCCCCTCCGGGTCGCCGCTCCCTACCCTCGGGCGCATGACCCCTCAGCCAGATCCCGAGGTCGGCGCCGCCGTGAAGGCCGCGGACCGTGCGCATGTGTTCCACTCCTGGTCCGCACAGGAGCTCATCGACCCGCTCGCCGTCGCCGGTGCGGAGGGGTCGTACTTCTGGGACTACGACGGCAAGCGGTACCTCGACTTCACCAGCGGGCTCGTCTACACCAACATCGGCTACCAGCACCCCAAGGTCGTCGCCGCGATCCAGGAGCAGGCCGCGCGGATGACGACCTTCGCGCCGGCGTTCGCGATCGAGGCGCGCTCGGAGTCGGCGCGGCTGATCGCCGAGCGGACGCCGGGCGACCTCGACAAGATCTTCTTCACCAACGGCGGCGCCGACGCCGTGGAGCACGCGGTACGGATGGCCCGGCTGCACACCGGGCGCCCCAAGGTGCTCTCGGCGTACCGCTCCTACCACGGCGGCACCCAGCAGGCCGTGAACATCACCGGCGACCCGCGCCGCTGGGCCTCCGACAGTGCCGCGGCCGGTGTCGTGCACTTCTGGGCGCCCTTCCTCTACCGCTCCCGCTTCTACGCCGAGACCGAGGAGCAGGAGTGCGCCCGGGCGCTGGAGCACCTGGAGACGACGATCGCCTTCGAGGGCCCGGCGACCGTCGCCGCGATCGTCCTGGAGACGATCCCGGGGACGGCCGGGATCATGGTGCCCCCGGCCGGCTACCTCGCCGGGGTCCGGGAGATCTGCGACAAGTACGGGATCGTCTTCGTCCTCGACGAGGTCATGGCCGGGTTCGGACGCACCGGTGAGTGGTTCGCCGCGGACCTCTTCGACGTGACGCCGGACCTGATGACCTTCGCCAAGGGCGTGAACTCCGGGTACGTCCCGCTGGGCGGCGTCGCCATCTCCGGGGCGATCGCGGAGACGTTCGCCAAGCGGCCCTACCCCGGCGGTCTGACGTACTCCGGCCATCCGCTGGCCTGCGCCGCCGCCGTCGCGACGATCCAGGTCATGGCCGAGGAGGGCGTCGTCGAGAACGCCGCGCGGCTGGGTGCCGAGGTGGTCGGGCCGGCCCTGCGGGAGCTCGCCGAGCGGCATCCGTCCGTCGGTGAGGTGCGGGGCGTGGGCATGTTCTGGGCGCTCGAACTGGTGCGGAACCGGGAGACCCGGGAGCCGCTGGTGCCCTACAACGCGGCCGGTGCGGCGAACGGCCCGATGGCCGCGTTCGGCTCCGCCGCGAAGGCCGCGGGGCTGTGGCCGTTCATGAACATGAACCGCACGCACGTCGTGCCGCCGTGCAACGTCAGCGAGGCGGAGCTGAAGGAGGGCCTGGCCGCGCTGGACAGCGCGCTCGCGGTGGCGGACGAATACACGGCATAGCGAGCGGGACGGGCAGGGGCGGCGGGGGCCGGAAAAGTCGGCCGTCGCAGAAACGTGCCCTCCGACCCGAACGCGTAAGGTGGCGTGCTCGTAGACATATACGTGCACGCCACCTCATCGCGACGACGGGAGACGCCCCGACCATGCCCGGCACCGGCGGCAACGGCTCCGTGACGCGAAGTACCCTGCGCCAGCAGATCGCGGACGCGCTCCGGGACGAGGTACTGGCCGGGCGCCTCCAGGCGGGCCGCGAGTTCACCGTCAAGGAGATCGCCGAGCAGTACGGCGTCTCCGCGACCCCCGTGCGCGAGGCACTCGTCGACCTCTCCGCACAGGGCCTGCTGGAGGCCGACCAGCACCGCGGCTTCCGCGTCCACGAGTACTCCGTGGCGGACTACCGGGGCATCGTCGAGGCCCGCAGCCTGGTCACCAACGGCATGTTCCAGGTCCTGGCCACCGACCGCACGAGCCACCGCGACCCCGACGACCCGCGCGTCCTCGCCGCCGTCGTCGGGGTGCGCCGCCGCGCCGAGGAGGCCGAGCGCGCGGCCACGGCCGGCGACCTCACCGTCCTCATCGGCTACGACCTGCGCTTCTGGCGCGAACTCGGCGCCCTCTTCGGCAACCCCTACCTCGCCGACTTCCTGCACCGGCTGCGCGTGCAGTCGTGGGTCTGCGCGGTCCAGCACCTGCGCCGTCTGCCCGACCTGCGCGGCCATCTGTGGGCCCGGCACACCGACCTGGTCGACGCCCTGATGCAGCGCGACCTGCCCACCGCCCGGCAGATCATCGCCGCCCACGACGCGGAGTCGGTCGCCCTGATCGAACGCCTGGCAGCCGAGTGAGCCACGAGCGGGAGCCGACGGCACCGCCCGCCCGACCTGAGACACCTGAGCCCGGCGAGGCTTCCCGTGGGACCGAGGTCCTCGACCTCTCCGTCGTCATCCCCGCCTACAACGAGCGGCACCGCCTCGCCCCCACCCTCGACGCCCTCACCGACTACCTCGCCGCCGACGAACCGCGGCGGGGCTCCTGGGAGATCGTCGTCGCGGACGACGGTTCCACCGACGGGACCGGCGAGCTGGTCACCGCCCGCGAGGACGACCGGCTCCGGCTGGTCACCGGGGACCGCAACCGCGGCAAGGGGCACGCGCTGCGCCTCGGTGTCGCCGTCACGCGCGGGCGCCGGGTGCTGGTCACCGACGCCGATCTCGCCACACCGATCGAGGAGTTGGAGCACCTCGACAAGGCGCTCGGCGAGGGCGGCTGCGCGGCCATCGGGTCCCGTGCGGTTCCCGGCGCGACGATCGGCGCCCGGCAGCACCGGCTGCGCGAACTGCTCGGCCGCGCCGGCAACGTGCTCGTACGCCGTACCGCGCTGCCCGGCGTCCATGACACCCAGTGCGGCTTCAAGCTCTTCGACGGCGACCGCGCCCGCGAGGCGTACGCCGCCTCACGCGTCAACGGCTGGGGCATAGACGTCGAGGTGCTGCGGCATCTGCGCCGCGCCGGCCTGTCCGTCGCCGAGGTCCCCGTCCGCTGGTCGCACCGGCCCGGCTCGAAGATCGCCCCCCTGGACTACGCCCGCACCCTGACCGAGATCGCCCGCATAGCCGCCCGCTCCCTGCGCCCCGCCGACGTCCTCGCGCCCTTCCTCTTCCTGCTGATGTCGGTGGCGCTGTACTCCGGCCGTTTCTTCGCGCCGGAGCAGCGCTATCTCCCCGACTCCCTGCGCGACCAGAACCAGTGGGAGTGGTTCTTCGCGGTCACGGCCGACAACGTCGCCCACCTGCGCAACCCCCTCTTCACCGACCTCCAGGGCTTCCCCGACGGCGTGAACCTGATGGCCAACACGGTCATGCTGGGCCTGTCCGTCCCCCTGGCACCCCTCACCCTGGCCGCCGGTCCCGCGGTCACCCTCAGCCTGGTCATGACGCTGGGCCTCGCCGCCACCGCGGCCACCTGGTACTGGCTTTTCGTCAAGTACCTGGTCCGCAGCCGGATCGCGGCCTTCCTGGGGGCCTCGCTGGCCGCCTTCGCCCCGCCGATGATCAGTCACGCCCACGCGCACCCCAACTTCGTGGTGCTGTTCATGATCCCGCTGATCATCGACCGCGCCCTGCGTCTGTGCGCCGGCACCCGGGTCGTACGGGACGGGGTGGTCCTCGGCCTGATGGCGGCCTACCAGGTCTTCCTCGGCGAGGAGCCGCTGCTCCTCGCGGCGCTGGGCATGCTGCTGTTCGCCGCCGCCTACGCCGTCCTGCGCCCGGACGCGGCACGCGACGCCTGGCGGCCGCTGCTGCGGGGCGTCCTGATCGGCGCCGCCGTCTGCCTCCCCCTCGTCGTCCACCCCCTCGTCTGGCAGTTCGCCGGGCCGCGGAGCTACACGGACATCGAGCACAACCCCCGTTCCTTCAACAGCCCGCTCGCCCTGCTCTCCTTCGCCGAGCGCTCGTGGCTGGCGGGCGACGCCGGCACCGCGAAGGCCCTCGCCTTCAACACCACCGAACAGAACGCCTTCTACGGCTGGCCGCTGGTCCTGCTCGCCCTCGTGATCACCGTACGGCTGTGGAAGCGGCCCCTGGTCGCAGCGCTGGCGTGCACGGCGGTGGCCGGGGCCTTCCTGTCCCTGGGCCGGGAGTTCCGCATCCCCCTCACCGGCGTCGTCCTCCCCGGCCCCTGGGAACTCCTCGCCGACAAGCCGCTCTTCGAGGCGGTCATCGAGAGCCGGGTGGCGATGATCTGCGCGCCCGCGCTGGGCATGCTGCTCGCCGTGGCCGTGGACGGGCTGCTCGCGGTACGGCCACCGGTCACCCGGTACGCCGGCCTGCTCGGCGTCGCGCTCGCCCTGCTCCCCCTGATCCCGGCCCCGCTCAGAGCCGTCGACCGTGCCGAGGTGCCGGCGTTCATCGCGGACGGGACCTGGACGTCGTACGTCCGCGAGGGCGAGTCGCTCGTGCCGGTGCCGCTGCCCGACCCCTCCGACGCGGAGGCGCTGCACTGGCAGACCGAGGCCGGCCTCGGCTTCAGGCTGCCGGGCGGCTACTTCAACGGCCCCTACGGCGACGAACGCGCCGGCATCTACGGTGCCGAGCCCCGCTTCACCTCCAACCTGCTGCGCGACGTCCGCAACACGGGCGAGATCCCGCCCGTCAACGACTCCTGGCGGGAGCAGACGCGGGTGGACCTGGCGTACTGGAGGGCGGGCGTACTGGTGCTGGCCCCGCAGCCGAACGACTGGGCCCTGCGGGCGACCGTGGCGAAGCTGGTGGGCGGGTCCGGTAAGTGGGTCGGCGGAGTATGGGTATGGGACCTGCACGAGGGGACCCGTCCTCGCGCCACACCGATTACCCTGCCCTGACCACCGTGATACGCCGTGTATGCGAGGGAGCCCTCTTTTGGCCTGTGACCTGTGGCTGGTACCGCTCGTCGACGTGTTGTGCCACACGCCCGACAACCCGTTCGCCGAGGAACTCGCGCAATACAACAAGGTGCTCGCCGAGGCCGGGCTGCCGCCGGTGCCGGTGTACCAGTACATGCCGGGCCTGTCCGGCGACGTCGCACCGGTCGCCGGGTTCGACTACGACGCGCTGCACTTCCTGCGCCGCGCCTATCTGCTCCAGGTCTGCGGGCTCGCGGTGACGCCGGTCGACGACCTGGGCGGGGACTACGAACAGCTCCTGGAGATGTTCGAGTCGACGGCCAAGCAGTCGCACCTGGTCTGGCACTACGACCACGCGGGCGCCTACGTCCCCGTCGACTTCGCGGGCCCGCTCTCCAACGACGAACTCCTCGCGGGCGGCGGCCCTCTGGGCTCCTCCCAGGCGCTCCTGCGCGAGCTGGAGTTCGTGGCCCCGGTGATCGGCATCGATCCGGCCAATCCGCCGACGGCACCCCAGGCGCCGCTCGCTCCCACGGAGTTGGAGGAGCCGGCCGTCCCCGCGCCCTACGACCCGAGCCCCTTCGCCCGTGAACGGCATGTCTGGCTGGGTCTGCACGCGGCGGCGACCCGGAGCCTGGCACAGGGCTCGATGATCGTCTTCAGCTGACCTGCCTGATCTGGGACAGGCCCTTCTGGAGGTCGTCGGCGTTCATCACCGGCGTGTAGTCGACCTCGGCGCCGAAATGCTCGAAGAGCGGCTCGGTGAGGGGCGGCATCTGGGCGGAGTCCTGCATGTCGAAGACCACGAACCAGGTGCGGACCCCGCCGGTGGCCGTGAAGTACGAGGCCTCCGGCTTGAAGGCGCCGACGATCTCCTGCATCACCTGGGGCATCCTGCCGCTGCGGATGATCTCGTTCGTCTTCTCGGTGTCGAGATGGGCCTGAAGCAGTACACGCACGACGTTCACCTTCTTCCCGGTCGCCCCCTGCGATCTCACGCTAGGGGCGCCGCGCGGGGGTCGCCCGTTCAGTACTCCATCGGGGCGGGCTGCAGGGGGACACCCGGCCGGCGTCCCCCTCCAGGCTTGTCAGTGCTGCTCGACGATACGGATGGTGCGGATGCCCGTACCCCGACAGCGGGTCGGCGTCCTGGTCAGGACCGGATCCCCACAGGACCGGAAGTTGTCCCCGCCGAAGGGCGGAGCCCGCCCCTCAGGCGAGCCTCGATGTGGGCGAAGGCGGACCGGACTGTCCGCGGCGCACCCCACGTCACCGCCGCCCGCACCTCGGCACTGCTCGCTCCCCGCCGCCACCACGCCTCCACCAGCGGCGCGAGCCGCAGCGCCTCGGCGGCGTCGAGCGTGAGGCGCCGGTCGTAGTCCCCGAAGGTGAGCAGCAGGCGGGCCGCCGCGGCGGTGCCCACCCCCGACGACCCACGCCGACCCGGCACTTTTTCGGTTTCACCCGTTCGTGGCGGGGCTTCGCACGGCTCCTCGAACACCTCGTAGCGGACGGGGTGTTGACCTGCCGCCCCACCCTCGCGCACCACACGGCGCAGATACCGGAGTTCCTCCAGCTCACGCAGAGCGGCGACGATCCGCGACCGCTCCTCCCCACACACCCCGGCCGGCCGACGGAGGGTGACGCGGGCATGGTTCGGAAGGGCCAGCAAGTACGTCAGTACGCTCACCGCACACCAGGAGATGCTCCGGTCGCGGAGAAGGGCGGCCGACAGGCCTGAAAAGACGCGCGCAGGCGTCGTACGATGAGAACGCATCCGGAGGTTGTGCTCCTGGTGTCGAGCCCCCGGGTGTTGGCGCACCGCGGGGGCATTCCTGTTGGCGTGACTCTAAGGCCACGCAGAGCGACGATCGCAAGTCGAAACCACCTTTTCCCAGGCGGAAGTGCACGTTCTTCACTCCTGCGAGTGAAGGGCGGTGCACAGCAGCAGGGCGTGGACGAGGCGGCCGGGGGCCGTGGGGCGGTAGCGCCAACTCAAGGGCCAGGTCGGGCCGTTGATGGCGGGCACCGGGATGTACGAGACATGCCCGGGGCCGGCGACGAAACGGGTCACTCCGTCGGGCCAGGCGCGATGGGACGTACTACCGACGGGCACCAGGAAATACACCCCCCGGCGCCCCGTCGCCGTCTCGACGATCGGCCCCGGATCACCGCCGGTCATACGGGCGAGCCGGTCGGCGACGTCCCGCCCCTCCTCGCCGTCGACCCTGATCGCGTCGAACCGGACACCGGCCTTGCGGAGTTGCACGCCGGTCGGCGGGACCCAGGTCAGGTCACTTTGCGTATTCACGGCGCCAGTCTGAGGGCACGGAGCTAGCGTGATCCATAACTCTGCGTCGTCGGTTGAGCACGGTTGATTACCGGCGTCCGTGAGTTGTGACCGGTTGAGTTCGGTTGAGTTCGGAGGTGACCGCAATGGCGCGGGCGGAGAACAAGACGGAGGCAGGCGGTACGGCCCATCTGGTCGCCGCCCTGGCGAAGGCGTTGCGGGAGCAACACGGGCTGACCCAGCCACAGTTGGGCGACCGGCTCGGATACACGGCAGCGGCGGTGAGCGCGATGGAGACGTGCGCGCAGCCGGCCAGCGATCAGATGCTGGTGAAGTTGGAGGCGGAGATCGGGGGCGGGCTGGGCGTCTTCGAGAAGGCCCGCACATGGATACTGCTGGAGAAATACCCGGCCCGTTTCCGGGGGTTCTCGGAGCTGGAGGCGGGGGCGGTCACGCTGTGCTCGTACCAGACACTGATCGTTGACGGGCTGTTCCAGACCGAGGAATACGCACGGGCGCTGATCGGCGGCAGCTACCCGCCCGTATCCGTGCAGAGGCGCGAGGAACTGGTTGACGCGCGGCTGGCCCGCCGTGCGATCTTCGACCGGGACCCCGCCCCGCACATCGAGTTGATCCTCGAAGAGAGTGTGCTGCGGCGGCCGTTCGGCAGCTGGGATGTCATGGCCGGGCAACTGCGCTCGCTGGCCGCAGACGCCCAAAGGGACAACGTCTTCGTGCAGGTGCTGCCCCTGAACCGTGGGCTGCACGGAACGTATGCGGGTGATCGCGGGGCCATGCAGGTCGTGGAGACCCAGGACCACGAGCACGTCGTCTACATGGAGATCGAGGACCAGGGCATCCTGGTCAACGATCCGGCGCAGGTGTCCCATCTCGCGCGCCGCTATGCGACTATCCGTGCGCAGGCCCTGAGTCCCGACGAATCACTGTCCTTCATCGAGCAGTTGGCAGGAGAGGAACGATGACCGGCACCGAAAGCCTTCGCTGGTTCAAGTCGAGCTACAGCGACGGGGGCGGTGGCCAGTGCGTCGAAGTCGCCCCCTGCCCCCACCCCGGCCCCACCATCCACATACGCGACTCCAAGAACCCCGACGGCCCGAAGCTCACCGTGTCCGGCGGGGCCTGGGCCGCCTTCCTCGCGCTCCCGGCCGCACCCCCCACCCCCTGACCCAAAAACACGTATCACTTTCCCGAAACCCGTCACATCTTTCCCGACCACACCCCCACCCCCGGGGGATTCGCAGGCGACTGCCCGGCGGTTGCCCGCCCGCATGCGCGACGCTGGTCGGCATGACTGGATCCCCCCATGTCAAGGCGCCGCCCGGCACGGGCACCGTGTACCGGGCGACCCTTGAAGCGCTGGCACAGTACGGGCCGCGGCGTGCCGGGATGACGCAGATCGCGCGCCTGGCCGATACGAACCGGCCCTTTCTCTACCGGAACTGGGCGAGTCGCGACGCCCTGATCCGGGAAGCCACACAGCTTGAGCTGAGACGTCTGCTGTTCGTGGCCCGCGAGGTGCCGGACACCGTGCCGCCCCGGTGCCGACAGGCGCACTTCGTGGTGCGCGCCGCGCGCCTGCTGCGGGAACATCCCGTCGTCGGGACGACGGCCCGCACCGCCCCGGAGCTCGTACACACCGCTGTCCTGAGTCCGGTCAGCGACTGGCACACGACGGCATGGCTCTGGCTGCGCGAGCATGTGACAGGCCACATCAAGACACCGGCCGAACGCGACAGCGCCACCCTGGCGGTGCTCACCACAGCGCTGCCTTACGCCCTTACGCCGTCCACGAATCCCCCGGATCCCGAGGAGCGCGCCGCCGTCGACGCCCGGTTGAGCACCGCCGTACACCTCTGCCTCGCGGTCGGGACGCCGTGCGCGGCACCCCGACCGCCGGGCGGCCACACCGCGTGAGGTGACGCCCCGGCGGGCACAACCGCCGGGGCTCACTGCCGTCTCCTACAGGAACGAGTTGATCTCGATCGTCTCGTCCCGACCCGGGCCCACGCCGATCGCGGAGATCGGGGCGCCGGACATCTCCTCCAGCGCCTTGACGTAGTTCTGGGCGTTCTTCGGCAGGTCGGAGAACGACTTCGCCCCGGTGATGTCCTCGGACCAGCCCGGCAGGGTCTCGTAGACCGGCTTCGCGTGGTGGAAGTCGGTCTGCGAGTACGGGAGTTCCTCGACGCGCTTGCCGTCGATCTCGTACGCCACGCAGACCGGGATCTGCTCCCAGCCGGTGAGGACGTCGAGCTTGGTGAGGAAGAAGTCGGTGAGGCCGTTGACGCGGGTCGCGTAGCGGGCGATCACCGCGTCGAACCAGCCGCAGCGACGGTCACGGCCGGTCGTGACGCCCCGCTCGCCACCGATGCGGCGCAGCGCCTCGCCGTCCTCGTCGAACAGCTCCGTCGGGAACGGGCCGGCGCCGACACGGGTCGTGTACGCCTTCAGGATGCCGATGACCCGGCTGATCTTCGTGGGGCCCACGCCCGCACCCGTGCAGGCGCCGCCCGCGGTCGGGTTGCTGGACGTCACGAAGGGGTACGTGCCGTGGTCGATGTCGAGCAGGGTGCCCTGCCCGCCCTCGAAGAGGACCACCTTGTCGTCCTCCAGCGCCTGGTTGAGCACCAGGACGGTGTCGGCGACGTACGGCTCGATCTTCTCCGCGTAGCCCAGCAGCTCCTCGACGACCTGCTCGACGGCGATCGCGCGCCGGTTGTAGAGCTTGGTGAGGACCTGGTTCTTGACGTCGAGGGCCGCCTCGACCTTCTGCGTCAGGATCGACTCGTCGTACAGGTCCTGGACGCGGATACCGACGCGGTTGATCTTGTCGGCGTAGGTCGGGCCGATGCCGCGCCCGGTGGTGCCGATCTTCCGCTTACCGAGGAAGCGTTCCGTCACCTTGTCCACCGTCACGTTGTACGGCGTGATGATGTGCGCGTTTCCACTGATCAGGAGCTTGGACGTGTCGACGCCACGCTCGTTCAGACCGCTCAGCTCGGAGAGCAGGACCGACGGGTCGACGACGACGCCGTTGCCGATGACCGGGGTGCACCCCGGTGAGAGGATGCCGGAGGGGAGAAGGTGAAGGGCATACTTCTGGTCGCCGACGACGACCGTGTGGCCGGCGTTGTTGCCGCCCTGATAGCGGACCACGTAGTCGACGGATCCGCCGAGCAGGTCGGTGGCCTTCCCTTTACCCTCGTCACCCCACTGAGCACCGAGCAGCACAAGTGCGGGCACGCGCGTACACCCCTTCCGGGCGGGGCATGTCCAAGGTCAGGGGCGCACGCGTAAGGTATGCCGCCGCGTGCACCACTACCGGCTGCGACCGTCATTGGCCGCGAACCGTCGGACCGGATGGCCCCGGAATAGACGAAGCCCCTGGCGCAATAGCGCAAGGGGCTCTTGCACAAAGATGCTACCCGAGGAAGCGAGGCATGGCCGAGGTGGCGACTTTCGCGATGTCCGATCAGCTGCTGGTGGTGATCGATCCGATCGCCCGGAGGACGGACGGCGAGTCCGTCAGGATCGCGAAAGACGTGCTCAGCGCGGGTGCGGTGACGAAAGTGTGCCTTCCGGAGGACCCGGACGAGTTCGCGCGCGCCTTGGCCAGGCGCGGGTCGCGCCGGCCGGTGGTCGTCGGCGACGACGGGGCGCTGCTGCGCACGGTGGCCCTGCTGCACCGGCAGCGGCAGCTGGCCGAATGCGCACTGTCGGTGGTGCCGGTCGGGGGCGCCCTGTCGCTGGCCGGATCCCTCGGGGTGCCGACGGGGGCGGTCGCGGCGGCGCGGGCCGTGCTGGACGGCGTGGAGCGGCGTCTGGACCTGCTCGTGGACGACAGCGACGGCGTGGTCCTGGGCGGGCTGCGGATCCCTCCGATACGGGACCCGGCCGCGCCGGACGGGGCCACCGCGGTGGGACCGGGTGCCGGGCGGCCGTGGCTGCGGACGTGCCAGTCGCTCGTACGGACGCTGGTGCCGGCGCGGGGCCCGTCCCCGACGGGCTCCCCCGGACCGTCGCGGCTGCGCGTCGAGGTCGACGGGGCGCTGCTGGTGGATCTCGACCAGCCGGTGGAGGCGGTGTCGGTGACGCCGGGGATCGCGGGCCTGGCCGAGGTGGAGGTACGACCGGTCTCGGTGGGCGCGGAGGCGTCCCCCCTGCGCGCGGAGGGCCGCACGGTGACGGTCTCGGGAGCGCACTTCCGCTACCGCGCCGACACGGCCGTCTCCGGCCCGGTGCGCAGACGCACCTGGACGGTGGGCGAAGGCGCTCTGCGACTGGTGCTGCCGGGCCGCTGAGGCCCTACGGGGTGTCCTGGCCGAAGGTCTTGTCCCGGTGTGCGCGCCAGCGCTCCATCAGCTTGCCGATCTCGCCCTCCAGGTACTCGAAGAACGCGAGCGTCTCGGCGATGCGCTGCCCGCCGGGGGTCGCCGGCCCGAGGCTGTCGACGCCCTCGCGCAGGGTCTGGCCCCAGCGCCTGAGGATGGCGTCGCGGTTGGTCAGCGCCTCGTACCACTGGTCGCTGTGCACCCGGTAGCGTTCGCGCCGGGAGCCCGGTTCGCGCTCGCGGGAGACCATGTGGACCTGGGCGAGATAGCGCACCGCGCCGGAGATCGCGGCGGGGCTGACCTGGAGTTGTTCGCCGAGTTCGGCGGAGCTCATGGTGCCGGAGTCGGACGCGAGCAGCGCGGCGAACACCCGCGCCGCCATCCGCTGCATCCCGGCCTCGACGAGCTGCGCGGCGAAGGCCTCCACGAACTTCGACACCGCCTCGGGGTCCCGCCCCGCCGCACTCGGTTCCATCATCCGTAGCTCATCTCCCTGCGTCCGCCCAGCTCGCGCGCTGCCCCGAGTCTATCCGCGATTTATACGCTTCCTTAACTTCACAAATTTCTGAAAGAAGCGTACGTTCTGAACCATGACGAAGGCAATCACCGTCGCCGGACTGCACAAGTCGTTCGGCAAGACGCACGCCCTGGACGGCCTCGACCTGGACGTCGAGACGGGCGAGGTCCACGGCTTCCTCGGCCCCAACGGCTCCGGCAAGTCGACCACCATCCGCGTCCTGCTCGGCCTGCTGCGGGCCGACTCCGGCGGCGCCCAGGTGCTGGGCCGCGACCCGTGGACGGACGCGGTGGAGGTGCACCGCAGGATCGCCTACGTACCGGGGGACGTCACGCTGTGGCGGAACCTGTCCGGCGGTGAGGTCATCGACCTCTACGGCCGGCTGCGCGGCGGGCTGGACTCCCGGCGCCGCGCCGAGCTGATCGAGCGGTTCGAGCTGGACCCGACGAAGAAGGGTCGCACCTACTCCAAGGGCAACCGGCAGAAGGTCGCCCTCGTCGCCGCGTTCGCCTCGGACGTCGACCTGCTGATCCTCGACGAGCCGACCTCCGGTCTGGACCCGCTGATGGAGGAGGTCTTCCAGCGCTGCGTGGAGGAGGAGCGCGACCGCGGCCGGACCGTCCTGCTGTCCTCGCACATCCTCAGCGAGGTCGAGGAGCTCTGCGACCGGGTCAGCATCATCCGCAAGGGCCGTACCGTCGAGAGCGGCTCGCTGGCCGACCTGCGCCATCTGACCCGCACCAGCGTCACGGCCGAGCTCGCCGGCCCGCCCAACGGGCTGGCGCACCTGCCCGGCGTCCACGACCTCGACGTCCAGGGCCACCGCGTACGCCTCCAGGTCGACACCGACAAGCTCGACGCCGTCCTGCGCTCGCTCAGCGAGTCCGGCGTACGGTCCCTGACCTCGACGCCGCCCACCCTGGAGGAGCTGTTCCTGCGGCACTACCAGGCCGACACGGACGAGGTGGCCGCCCGATGACCGCCACCGCCTACGGGGTACGCCCCGGCGGCTCGCGCCAGCTCGCCGGCACCGCAACCCTGCTGCGCTTCGCCCTGCGCCGCGACCGGGTGATGATCCCGGTCTGGGTGGCGGTGAACGCGCTGATGATCCTCTCCATGCCGAACACGCTGGAGAACCTGTACGCCACCCCGGCCGAACGCGCGAACCTCGTGCAGGACACCGCGGCCAACGCCTCCTTCCGCGCACTGATCGGCCCCGTCTTCGACGACTCCATCGGCGCCCTGACGGCCTGGCGCGTCGGCGTCTACGCGGGTGCGCTCGCGGCCGTCGTGAGCATGCTCCTGGTCGTACGGCACACCCGGGACGAGGAGGAGAGCGGCCGGCAGGAGCTGGTGGCGTCCGGGATGGTGGGCCGCCGGGCCTCCCTGACGGCCGCCCTGCTGACGGCCGTCGTCGCGAACGCCGTACTGGCCCTGCTGGTCACGGCCGGTCTCGCGGGCCAGGGCACGACGGGCGCGCTGGCGTTCGGGCTGGGGCTCGCCGGGGTCGGCATGGTCTTCGCCACGCTGGCGGCGATCGTCGCCCAGTTCACCGAGAGCGCACGGCTGGCGCGGGGGCTCACGGCCGGGCTGCTGGGCGCCGCGTTCGTGCTGCGCGCGGCGGGCGACTCGGCGTCGGACGACGGTTCGTCGGCGCTGACGTGGGCGTCGCCGCTGGGCTGGCTGGAGAACCTGCGGCCGTTCGCGAGCGAACGCTGGTGGGTGCTGCTGCTGTTCGCGGGGGCGGCTTTGGCGCAGGGCGTGGTGGCGTACGAACTCGCCGGCCGCCGGGACGTGGGGATGAGCTTCCTGCCCGCCCGTCCCGGCCCGGCGCTCGGCCGCCTCGGCACGGCGGGCGCACTGGCCTGGCGGCTGCAGCGCGGCAGCGTGCTCGGCTGGACCATCGGCTTCTTCCTCGCCGGGGTCGTCTACGGCGGCCTGACCGACGGGGTGGCCGACCTGGTCGGCGACAACGCCAACGCCCGCGAGATCTTCGAGCGCATGGGCGGCCAGGCAGGGCTGACGGACGCGTTCCTGGCGTCGATGGTCGGCATGCTCGGCCTGATCGCCGCGCTGTACGTGGTGGGTTCGGTGCTGCGGCTGCACGGCGAGGAGACCTCGATGCGCGCGGAACCGATCCTGGCGAACGCGGTGGGCCGACTGCGCTGGGCCGCCGGCCACCTGGTGATCGCCTTCGCCGGATCGGCCCTGATCATGCTGTTGGCGGGCCTGGGCTTCGCCGTCGGCTACGGCAAGGAGACCGGCCCGATCCTGGGCGCCTGCCTGGTGCAGCTCCCGGCGGTGTGGGTGATCGGCGGGCTCGCGGTCCTGCTGTACGGGCTGCTCCCGCGGGCGGCGATGGCGGCGTGGGCGGTGGCCGGGGCGGTCCTGCTGATCGGCTGGGTGGGCCCCGCGCTGGACGTCCCGCAGGCGGTTCTGGACCTGTCCCCGTTCGGGCACCTGCCGAAGCTGCCGGGTGCGCAGATGGAGTGGGGGCCGGTGCTGATCCTGCTGGCACTGGCGGCCGTGCTCACGGCCGGCGGGCTGGCCGGGCTGCGACGACGGGACATGACGACCTGACCGAACTGCCCCTGGTCGCAGCGGCCGGAGCACTGATACCGGCCCTCAGGCCACCTCCACCCGAAGCCCTTCCAGGCCCCGGATCACGAAGTTCGGCTTGCGCTCCGGTTCCGCCGTCGGGCGCAGGGTCGGTGCCTGCTCCAAGAGGGCCGACATGGACGCCGCCAGTTCGATACGGGCCAGGGGGGCGCCGATGCAGTAGTGGATGCCGGCGCTGAAGGAGATGTGCGGGTTCTCCTTGCGGGAGAGGTCGAGCTGGTCCGGGGTCTCGAAGACCTCGGGGTCGTGGTTGGCGGAGCCGAAGAGCATGGCGATCTCCGCGCCGCGCGGGATCGTCGTGCCGTCGATCTCGATGTCGTCCAGGACCCAGCGTTCGAAGAGCTGCAGCGGGGTGTCGTAGCGCATCAGCTCCTCGATCGCGGACGGGATCAGGGAGTGGTCGGCGCGCAGGGCGGCGAGCGCGCCGGGGTTGCGGAACAGGGCCCACCAGCCGTTGACCGTGGCGTTCACCGTGGCCTCGTGGCCGGCGTTGAGCAGCAGGACCGCCGTGGAGATCATCTCCTGCTCGGTGAGCCGGTCGCCCTCGTCATGGGCCTCGATCAGACCGGACATCAGGTCGTCTCCGGGCTCCTTGCGGCGGGCCGCGATCAGCTCCGTGAGGTAGTCCGAGAACTCGACCGAGGCACGGACCGCCTTCGCCGCCGTCTCCTCGGACGGATTCAGCTCGTACATCCCGCAGATGTCCGCCGACCACGGCCGCAACTGCCCGCGGTCCGCCTCGGGGATGCCGAGCATCTCGGCGATCACCGCGACCGGCAGCGGCTCCGCGACGTCCGTCAGCAGATCACCGCCACCCGCATCCACCAGCCCGGACACCAGCTCGCCCGCCAGCCGCCGCACATACGGCTTCAGCTGCTCCACCGTGCGCGGTGTGAACGCCTTCGACACCAGCCGGCGGATCCTGGTGTGATCCGGCGGCTCCAGGTCGAGCATCCCGTGGTCGTTGAGCACATGGAACGGCTCGTGCTCCGGCGGCGGCGCCGTCCGCCCGAAGTCCTCGTGCGTGAACCGGTGCTGGTACGTCCGGCCGAGCCTGCGCTCGCGCAGCAGCGCCGAGACGTCCGCGTGGTGCGGGACCAGCCACTGGTCGGTGGGCTCGTAATAGTGCACCCGCCCCCGGGCCCGCAGTTCGGCGTAGGCCGGGTAGGGGTCGGCGAGGAAGGCCGGGTCCCACGGGTCGAAGGCGAGGTCGGAGGCTGCCATGCCGGGACGTTAGCCCGGCCTACCCCGGTCTGACCAGGGCCCTAGGCCGTGCCGAAGTCCGGGAGAGTGACCGTGCCGTCCTCGGCGAGCGGGAACCCGGGGTTGTGGGCGACCTCCCAGGCGTGGCCGTCGGGGTCGACGAAGGCGCTGGAGTAGAAGCCGATCTCGTTGAGCGCCGCGGGTTTCGTGACCGTCCCGCCGGCCCGTTCCACCACCGCGAGGAGCGCGTCCACCTCCGCCTCGGACCGGACGTTGTGCGCGAGGGCGATCCCGCCGAACCCGCTCGGCACCCCGGGCTGAAGACCGCAGTCCCGCGCCAGCTTGTCCCGGCTCCACAGCACCAGCCCGAGACCGCCCGCCTGGAAGAAGACGGTCTCCTGGACCTCCTGCCCGCGCCAGCCCAGGGCCTCGTAGAACGCCTTCGACCGGGCGAGGTCGGAGACTCCCAGCGTGATCAGAGTGATGCGCTGTTCCATCCCCTCACCGTAGGGCCTGCCGCCTCAGCCCGGCGTGACCAACCGCGCCTCGTAGGCGAACACCGCCGCCTGCGTCCGGTCCCGCAGCCCCAGCTTCACCAGGATCCGGCTCACGTGCGTCTTGATCGTCGACTCGGCGACCACGAGCCGTTCGGCGATCTCCGAGTTCGACAGGCCCTGCGCGATCAGCACCAGCACCTCCGTCTCCCGCTCGGTGAGATCCCCGTACGCCGCGTGTGCCGAGGGCATCATGCGCGGGGAGTCGGACATCTTCGAGAACTCCGTGATCAGCCGCTTGGTGATCGAGGGCGCGAGCAGCGCCTCGCCGGCCGCCACCACCCGCACACCGTCGGCGAGCTGACGCGCCGAGGCGTCCTTCAGCAGGAAGCCGGAGGCTCCCGCGCGCAGCGCCTGGTACACGTACTCGTCGAGGTCGAAGGTGGTCAGCACCAGCACCTTGGCGGCGCCGTCCGCCGCGACGATCTCGCGGGTGGCCTCGATGCCGTTGAGCTCCGGCATACGGATGTCCATCAGCACGACGTCCGGGGTGAGTTCACGGACCCGTTCCACCGCCTGGCGCCCGTTGACGGCCTCGCCGACGACCTCGATGTCCGGCATCGCGTTGAGCAGGACCGAGAAGCCCTCGCGCACCATCATCTGGTCGTCCGCGATCAGCACGCGGATGGTCATGAGGCGTCCTCCGCGCTCGTGGTGACCGGCAGGAACACCGTCACCTCGTACCCGCCGTCCTGCGACGGGCCCGCCGTCATCTCACCGTTCAGCATGGAGACCCGCTCCCGCATCCCGGTGATGCCGTGCCCGGCGCCCGGTGAGGGCTTCACCAGGGCCGGCGCGGGCGGCGGGCCGTTGACTATGCGCAGGCCGAGACCGCCGAGGACGTAGGCGACCTCCACCCGGGCGGGCGCGCCGGGCGCGTGCCGCAGGCTGTTGCTGAGGGCCTCCTGCACGATCCGGTACGCCGACAGCTCCACGCCGGGCGGCAGCTCACGCGCGGCGCCCGTGATCGCCTTCTCGACGCTCAGTCCCGCGTCCCGCACGTTCGCCAGCAGGACCTCCAGGTCGGCGAGGGTCGGCTGCGGGGCCTCCGGCGCCTCGTAGTCCTCGGCGCGGACCACGCCCAGGACCCGGCGCAGCTCGGTCAGCGCCGCCACCGCGTTCTCCCGGATGGTCGCGAAGGCCCGCTCCAGCTCCGGCGGCGGGTTCTCCACCCGGTAGGGGGCGGCCTCCGCCTGGATGGCGACGACCGACATGTGGTGGGCGACCACGTCGTGCAGCTCGCGGGCGATGTTCGTGCGCTCCTCCAGCAGGGTGCGCCGGGAACGCTCGTGCGCGGTCACCGTCTGCTGCGCGGTCACCTCCTGGCGGGCCTCCCGGCGGGTGTGCCAGACGGCGACGACCAGCAGGACCAGCGCCGAGACGATCATCATCGGGCCGGTGTTGGTGCCGTAGTAGTGCCCCGGACCGAAGAGCACCTCCGCCACGAAGCCGTACGCCCCGGTGACGGCCCACATGTACGCCGCCGTGCGCGGCCTGGTGCGTATGGCCACCACCGTCAGCACCGTCAGATGGCAGACGAAGGCCGCGGGCGACCACGGCCAGTCGCCCATCGACCCGCCGAAGATCACCGTGAGCGGGGTGGCCGCCATGGACGCCCAGAACGCCCCGACCGGCCGGACCATGGTCAGCAGGATCGGGATCACGGCGATCGGACCGAGCACCAGGGCCGCGCCGCCGGTGTCGACGGTCGCGATGAGCAGCGTCAGCAGGGCGACCCCGGTGAGCAGGGCGTGCGGCGTCCAGGCCGCGTACTCGCGCAGCCGGCCCGGAAGTCGCCTGGTCACGGGGCCGTCGACCCGCATGCGGGACATCGGGCGGTAGGCGAAGGCGTCGTGGAACAGGTCCTGCCGCAGCCCGCGCATGGCGTCCGCGGCCAGCCGGAACTCCGGGCTGCGCGGCTTGGCGCCGTCCCCCGGGGGCGGGGTCGGCATCTGAGTCGTCTCGGTCACGTACAGAACGGTAGGCGCCGGGGGGTGCCGCGGTCGTCCCCAGTGAGAGGGGTTCCTGCGGGTCCCTCTCAGGTACTACGGGTATCACCGCTGGTCGCGCCCGTCGCACCGGTTGCGCCGGAGGTGCGGGGCGCCCCGGGGGTGGGCAGGCACACAGCCCGCCCACCCCCGGGGCACGGGGAGGACGGGCTGTGTGAGGGGCTGCGGACGGGCTGTCTCAGTACCCGGAGGGCCGCACCACGCCCGTCTCGAACGCGAACACCGCGGCCTGCGTACGGTCCCTCAGCCCCAGCTTCACCAGGATCCGGCCCACGTGGGTCTTCACCGTCTGCTCGGCGACGACGAGACGCTCGGCGATCTCCGCGTTCGACAGCCCCTGCGCGATCAGGGCGAGGACCTCCGTCTCGCGTTCGGTCAGGTCGGCGACGCGGGCCTTCAGCGGGGCGCGCGGCCTGCCGTCCATGCGGCAGAACTCGCCGATCAGCCGGCGGGTGATGACAGGCGCGAGGAGAGCGTCACCGGCCGCCACGACCCGGACCGCCTCGGCCAGCTGGTCGGCGGAGGCGTCCTTCAGCAGGAAGCCCGAGGCGCCCGCGCGCAGTGCCTCGTAGACGTACTCGTCCAGGTCGAACGTCGTCAGCACCAGCACCTTGATGTGCGGCGACGCCATGGTGATCCGGCGGGTGGCCTCGATGCCGCCGAGTTCGGGCATACGGATGTCCATCAGCACGACGTCCGGCATGAGCTCGGCGACCTTCGCGACCGCGTCCAGACCGTCCACCGCCTGACCGATCACGTCGATGTCGGGCTTGGTGTTGAGCAGCACGGAGAATCCCTGCCGGACCATCTGCTGGTCGTCGGCGATGACTACGCGGATGGGGCTGCTCGTCATGCGGTGCCGTCCTTGTCGGGGTGCTGTGGGTCGGGGGTGTGGGTGGGCCCGGTGTGGGCCTTCGCGTTGTCGGCGTGCCTGGTGTCCTGCGGTACGTAGGCGAGGCCCTCGATGCGCGGGTATGCCGGGAGGTAGGCGCTGACCACGTAGCCGCCGTCCCGGGCCGGGTACGCCGACAGGGAACCGCCGAGCATCGAGGCCCTCTCCCGCATGCCGAGCAGACCGTGGCCCGCGCCGGGCGACGGAGGCGCGGGCCATTGCGGCGGTGAGTTGACGACCCGCAGGCTCACGGCCCGCGGCTCGTACGCGACGCCGACGCGCGCGGTCGCGCCGGGGGCGTGGCGCAGGACGTTGCTCAGCGCCTCCTGCACGATCCGGTACGCCGACAGCTCCACGCCGGGCGGCAGCGCGCGGCGGCGCCCGGTGATGTCGAGGGTCACGGTCAGGCCGGCACCGCGGATGTTGTCGACCAGGGCCTCCAGCCGGTCGAGGGTGGGTTGCGGAGCGTGTGGGGCCGCCGCATTGGCGCCGGTGTCGGTGCCGGTCGGGTCGAACACGTCCGGGGCGTCGGGGTGTTCCGAGCGCAGGACTCCGAGGACGCGGCGGAGTTCGGTCAGGGCGTCCAGGGCGTTCTGCCGGATGCCCTCCAGGTTCTCCTTCAGTTCGTCGGTCGGGTTCTCGACGAGATGGGGGGCGACCTGGGCCTGGATGGAGATGACCGACATGTGGTGGGCGACGACGTCGTGCAGTTCGCGGGCGATACGGCTGCGCTCCTCCAGGAGGGTGCGCTGGGCGCGTTCGGACGCGGTGAGCGTTTCCTGCTCGACGAGTTGGGTGCGGGCCTCTTTGCGGCCGCGGAGGGCGGTGCCGACGAGGACGGCCACGGCGAAGACGGCCACCGCCGTGATGCCGGTGCCGGAGTAGCGCTGTCCGCCTATGACGCCCTGGAGAAGGAACGTCGCCATGGCCGACGCGGCGAGGGCCGCCACGGCGGTGCGGGTACGGACGCGGAGGGCGAGGAGCAGCAGGACCGTGGCGTCGGCGAGGACCGCGGGGGTGCTCCAGGGCCAGTTGGGGCCGGGAGTCGGGGTCTCCGCGAGGTGCGGGCGGGCGATGAGGGCGATGACGACCGCGGCCGCCAGGTTGAGGGCCCATGCCTCGATGGGGCGCCACAGCGCGAGGACGAGCGTGCCGCCGAGGGCGAAGCCGGCGACCAGGCCGTGGGCCGTGCTCAGGTCGTAGCTGGAGCTGAGTTCGTTGCCGCCGGCGAGGGAGACGCCCAGGGCGATCCAGACGGTGAGGAGGATCGTCAGCCGGCGGAGCCAGGTTGTGCCGAAGGGTTTGCGGAGGTGGGTGCGGAGGGGTTGGCCGGTGCGGGGGTCGGCCGGCACGCGGCCTTCGGCCGCGATCGTGTTCCTGCCCGCACCACCCGTGCGGCCATCGTCATCGGGTGCGGGTGGCCCTTGTGGGGGCCGGCCACCATCGGCGAGTGCGGGTGGCGCCTGCGGGGGCGGCGGGCCGTCCGCGGGCGGCGGGATGTCCGCGGGCGGCGGGATGTCCGCGGGCGCGGGTGACAGTGCGGGCCGCGCGTTGTCCGCTCGTGCGGGTGAGAGCCGCGGGGGTCGCCCACCGTCCGTGGACCCGCGGGACCGCTGCGGTGCGTTCGTGCCTTCCCTGTCGGGCGGTTGACCGTGGTTCGCCGGGGACAACTCCTCCTCTTCGTTCACGTGGTTCACCCTAAGCATGGTTCTGGGCCTTCGTTTTGGGGCTTTCGTGGGAAGAGTGGGTGCGGATCACCCGGGATGCGTGGCCCTTCGGACGGCGTGGGCCCTGTTCGTAGATGCGGAAGGTCGTCCAGCACAGGGCCAGGACCGCCGCGAACACGGGGAGCCAGGCGAGGCGGGCCGCCACCCAGGTGAGGTCGTCCGGGGTGGTGTGCAGCCCCGGGAGATGACCGATCGTCAGGGATGTGGCCGTGGTGGCCATCAGGGCGGTCTGATGCCAGAGGAAGATCGTCATCGCGGAGAGGTTGAGCAGGGCCACCGCCGCCCAGGCCAACGGCCGGCGCATCGCGCGGCGCAGCGGCTCGCGCAGAAGCAGGGCCAGCCCGCACTGGGCCAGGCCGAAGGTGACGGCGGCCAGCGTCGGCGGGTTGAGGTTGGAGACTCCCGCGCCGGGGACGCCGACCATGGACGCCGGATAGCCCGCCCAGGCGACCAGCGCTGCCGTCGCCGCGGTGCCGCCCGTCAGCAGGATCCAGCCCGCCCGCCGACGCTCCAACTCCCCCCGGGTCCAGGCCGCGCCCACGGTGAACGGCACCATCCAGCCCGCCGCCAGGTTCACCCAGCCGAGCCAGTCGGGGGCGCCCAGGCCGAAGCGCAGGAGGTCGACGTGGAGGACGACGGCCAGGGGCCACAGCGGGTGGAGGCGGCGCAGAAGCGGTGTCGCAGCCGTCAGTGCCGCGAAGACCAGCAGGAACCACAAGGGCGACAACGCCAGTTTCAGCAGGGTGTGGATCGTGTCCAGCTCCGTGCCCGAGAGCAGCAGGAGAACCGATGCCACTGTCCACAGGGTGAGGACGGCCGCCACCGGTTTGAACAGGCGCGACAGCCGCGACGCCAGCCACCGTGTGTAGGGGGTACCGCGCTCGCGGGCGGAAGCGTGGCCGCGGGTCGCCACATGCCCGCCGACCAGGAAGAACACGGCCAGGGTCTGGAACACCCAGGAGATCGGGGCCAGCCAGGGCATGTCGCGGAGCGGGCTCGCGGTGCGCAGGCCCCCTCCGTCGCCGTCCGTCACCAGGGCCGTGACCAGCCAGTGCCCCAGGACCACGCCGAGGATGGCGAAGGCCCGCAGGGCGTCGACGGCCCGGTCCCGTTCGCCGGGAGTGGCGGCGTCGACCCGGGCGGCACCCCGGCGTATGCCTTTCCACAGGCGCTCTCGGCGTACGGCCCGCGTCGGCTCAGCCATGGGTCACCTCCGAGGTCTCGCCCAGGACGATCCGGGTCAGGTTCGCCAGGGACGTCGAGCCCGGCCGGAAGTAGTCGCTGTGGCCGCCGTCGCCCGCCGCGAAGACTCGGGCGCCGAAGGACGGGGACATCGGGTCGGTACCGAAGCCGACGGTCGTGCCGAGGACGTCGAACCTGACGTGCGGGACCTCTGCCACCCAGTCGTCACTGCCGCGGGCCGCCCAGACGCGGGCCCGGGTGTGCAGGGCCGCGGCGGTGTCCACACCGGTGCCGGGGCTGCCGATCAGGGCGATGTCGTCCACGTCCAGGCCGGATGCGGCACGGCCGCAGACCACGGAGCCGTAGGAGTGGCAGACCAGGGAGATGCGCGGCTTCGTCCCGACGGCACGCGCGCGCCCGTCCCCGGCCCCCTGACCCGCACGCCCGGAACCCTCGTCGGCCGTGAGTGCACGCAACTGCCGTATGAACTCCCGCAGTTCCGGGGCCGCCTGTTCGGCTCGGTCCGTCGTCGTGACCGTGGTGCTGACCGTGCCCGGTGTCTCGTAGCCGAGCCAGGCCACGACCGCGGTGCGTGTCCCCTGCGGGGCCCGGCGGGTGAGCTGTTCGTGCAGGGAGCGGGCGGTGTCGCGGAAACGGTCGTAGGTGTCGATGGACGTGTCGGAGCCCGGGACCAGGACCGCGATGCGGTCGGCGCGGGCCAGGTCGCCGAAGACTTCCGTCGCGAGGCCGAAGCCACGGCCGTCGAAGGCGAGGAAACGGCGCGACGGGTCGGCCATCTCGCGGTCCGCGGCGGCGCGTTCCCGGTCGCCGTACTCCGCGGCCATGCGGGACGCCTCGGCGGCGTTGGCGCGGTTGGCCTCGTACGTCTCGTCCAGCGTCGCCGCCGTCATCGGGGCGAGGCCGGCTGGGGCCGGCGCGGGGATCTCGGCGCGCGCGGCACCGGACAGCGGGACGACCACGGCACCGGTGATCACACAGGCGAGCAGCGCCCGGCGCCATCGATGGCCCCGGCGGCTGACCTTCTGCCCGCCCGAACCTGCCCTGCTGGACCTCTCCCCGCAGGCCCCTGCCCCGCCCGAACCTGCCCCACCCGCACCCGTCCCGCCGGAACCCCGCTCCTCCCGAAGCCGCCTCCCTCGAAGCCGCCTCCCCCGACGCGGCTCCGCAGGACTCGGCTCCCCCGGCCCCGGCCCGCCGGCCCCCGTCGCACGCCCCATGGTCGTCTTCCCTTCCAGTTCGCCCGGCCATCGGGCTTGCCTGGTGGGGAAGTTACGGATCGGGACTCGTCGCCCGCGTCACGCCAGGGGACTCACCTGCAACGTAGCTCTCAAGTACTACGGGTATGAGGGGGTCACCACGCCAGCTGCGCGATCTCCTCGACCACCACGGCGCACGCGTCCGCCGCCGGATCGATCAGCGGGAAATGGCCGACGTCCTCCAGCAGGGTCAGACCGACCACCTCACCCGCCTTCGCCGCCGCGTCCGCGTACGACTCGGCGACCGCCGACGGGACCACGATGTCGGTCCGGCCCTGGACGAGCGTGGTCGCGATACCGGTCGGGAGCAGGAGCGCCGGGTCGGCGTACGGCCGGCGCTCGGCGAACTCCACCGCGCCGCCCAGCAGTTGGCGAGCCGCTCCCCCGCACACGTCCAGCTTGTCGGCGACCGTCAAGTCGGCGATCGGGGCCAGGGCGACCACACCCCGCAGGGGCACGGGCCCGTCCGTGCGCCAGGGGGCGTCCGCCGGGAGAACATGACGGGCCGCCGCCCAGAGCGCCAGGTGACCGCCGGCCGAGTGCCCGGTGAGCACCATCCGGCGCGGATCGGCCTGCGGAAGCGCCTCCCGGACGAGCGCCGGCAGCGCGTCCAGCGCGGCGGCGACATCGTCGAAGGTCCCCGGCCAACGACCGGCCACAGCAAAACCGCCCCCGCCCGAACCGGAACGGCCGTCGTCAGAACCCGAACCGACCTCGTCAGAACCCGAACCGACCTCGTCAGAGCCCGAACCGCCCGCGCCCGAGGCGTCTCCCTCCGCCCCCCGCCGGTACTCCACGTTCGCCACGGCGAACCCCCGCCGCGCCAGGAAGTCCGCGAACGGCGTGACGTGCCGGCGGTCGTACGGCGCACGCCATGCCCCGCCGTGCAGGAGGACGACCAGCGGGGCGAGGACGCCCGGCGTGGTCTCGCCGCGGGGCGCGTAGAAGTCGATCACCTGGTCGGGGTGGTCACCGTAGGAGGCAAGGGCGTCGGGATCGACGGGCGGGTGGGAGAAGGCCGACTCCTCCTCGGCGGCGTCCCGGGCAGCTGCGGCGTCGTCCGGCATGCTCCAACCTCTCAGCGATGAAACGGAATTGGACGAAAGCGGGATGGCGGGCGGGAACCAAGGTGTGGTGGCGGACCAGGCTCGCTTGCGGCCGTTGGCGGGGACGGTACCAGGCCCGTCACGTGCGCCGACACGTGGATGTCACGCTCGGTGAGGGTTAAACGGTTCTGCTGTTTCGTTACGCTGGAACCGGGGATCATGCCGCAGCACGCACCCGTACCAAGGAGGCCGATATGTCCGCCGAACCCGGCACCGTCCGTCCCGGAGGGCGTACCGCGCGTGTCCGTACGGCCGTGCTGCGGGCGGCCGGAGACGTGCTGGCGGAGCACGGTTTCGACGGCCTCGACCTCGCGGACGTCGCCCGCCGCGCGGAGGTCGGCAAGACGACCGTGTACCGGCGGTGGGGCTCGGTGACAGGGCTGGTGGCCGACCTGCTCGACGACATGGCCGAGCAGTCGCTGCCGCGGGAGGAGACCGGCTCCGCGCTGGGCGACCTGCGGGCCAACGCGGCGCTGGTGCGACGGACCCTGGCCGACCCCCGGCAGGGCGCGCTGTTCCGTGCCGTCATCGCCGCCGCGACCTGTGACGCGCGTACGGCACAGGCGCTGCGGCGGTTCTACGAGGTGCGGGTGGCGGAGTGGGCCCCGTGCGTGGAACAGGGCGTGGCCCGAGGGGAGTTCCCTGCCGGGACGGACGCCGAGGCGGTCGTACGGGCCGTGTCGGCTCCCCTCTACTACCAGTTGCTGACGACCGGGGAGATCCCCGACGCCCCCGCCGCGGAGCGCGCCGCGCGAGCGGCGCATGCGGCTGCCGTGGCGGGGGTGTACGTCACGTAGGCGCTCCGCCGGGAGTGCCGTGACGGGGACGGCCGCAACCGGGCGCGCCTCGACCGGAAGTCCCGCGAACGGAAGTCCCGCGAACGGAAGTCAGGCAAATGGAAGTCCCGCGACCGGCGGTGCCGCCAGACGCCGTCTCGCGGCTGCTGCGCCGCCGTGGCTGATCGCGCAGTTCCCCGCGCCCCTGGAAGGCGTTGCCGAACCACCGCCCGACCAGCCCCGGTGTCAGCGCAACACCTCCCCCAGCACCCGAGCCGCCCGCTCCACGTCCGCGAACCCGACATACAGCGGCGTGAAGCCGAACCGCAGCACGTCGGGGTGCCGGAAGTCGCCCACGACCCCGCGCGCGATAAGCCGCTTCATGACCTCGCCGGCGTCCTCGCAGCGCAGCGCGACCTGGCTGCCGCGCTCCGCGTGTGCCACCGGGGTCACCGACTCCACGCGCCCCTCGGGCACGTACGCCGCGACGCACTCCAGGAAGAAGTCGGTCAGGGCCAGCGACTTGGCGCGCACCGCGTCGATCGGCACCCCGTCCCAGACCTCCAGGGCCGCCTCCAGGGCGAGCATGGAGAGGATGTCGGGCGTGCCGACCCGGCCGCGCAGCGCACCCGCCGCCGGTTCGAAGGCGGGCCGCATGCCGAAGGGCTCGGCGTGCGAGTTCCAGCCGGGCAGCGGGGAGTCGAAACGGTCCTGGAGATCACGGCGCACGTACAGGTACGCCGGTGAACCGGGGCCGCCGTTCAGGTACTTGTAGGTGCAGCCGACCGCCAGGTCCACGCCGTGCTCGTCGAGCCCGACCGGCAGGGCGCCCGCGCTGTGGCACAGGTCCCAGACGGCGACCGCGCCCGCCGCGTGCACGGCGGCGGTCAGGGCCGGCAGGTCGTGCAGCCGGCCCGTGCGGTAGTCGACGTGGTTCAGCAGGACGGCGGCCGTACGGTCGCTCAGCGCGCCCGGCACCTCGGCCGGGGTGACGGGCCGCAGCGTACGGCCGGTCATCCGGGCCGCCGACTCGGCGATGTAGCCGTCCGTGGGGAAGGTCGTCGCGTCGACGAGAATCTCGTCGCGCCCGGACCCGGCGGATCCGGGAGAACCTCCCGAACCGGAACCCGCCGAATCCGCCGAACCCACGAAATCCGCCGAACCCGCCGAACCCACGGAGTCCGCCGAACCCGCCGAACCCACGGAGTCCACCATGCGCACGGCGGCCACAAGTGCCTTGAAGACATTCACACTCGTCGAGTCGCCGACCACGATCTGGCCGGGTGCCGCGCCGACCAGCGGGGCGATCCGGTCGCCGATCCGCTCGGGCGCGGTCCACCAGCCGCTCTCGTCCCAGGAGCGGATGCGCAGCTCGCCCCACTGCCGCCGTACGACGTCCTCGACGTGGCCCGGGACGTTCGCGGGCAGTGCGCCCAGCGAGTTCCCGTCGAGGTAGACGACCTCGTCGAGCACGAACTGCTTACGGACGCCGGCCAGCTCGTCGGCGGCGTCCAGCGACCCCGCCCTCGTCGTGAGCTCAGACATGGGACCTCGCCGTCCACAGCTCGGGGAAGACGTTCTTCTGCGCGCGCTTCTCCAGCCAGGCCACCCCGGCCGAACCGCCGGTGCCGGCCTTGGCGCCCATCGCGCGGCGGGTGGCGACCAGATGGTCGTTGCGCCAGCGCCACACGAGTTCGGCCACGTCGGTGAGCGCCTCGCCCAGGCGGGCGAGCTCGGCGTTCTGGTCGCCGGAGTAGATCGCCGTCCAGGCGGCCTCGACCTCCGGCGTGGGCTCGTACCGGCGCGCGACGTCCCGCTTGAGCACGGCCTCGGGGATCGCGCAGCCGTGCCGGGCGAGGAAACGCAGCACCTCGTCGTAGAGGCTGGGCTCGTGCAGCGCCTTCTCCAGTTCCGCGTGGACGCGCGGGGCGCCGCGGTGCGGGACGAGCATGGACGCGGACTTCTCGCCGAGCAGGAACTCCATACGGCGGTACATCGCCGACTGGAAGCCGGAGCCCTCGCCGAGGGCGCTGCGGTACGCGTTGAACTGGGCCGGCGTGAGCTGGCCGAGCGGCTTCCAGGAGTGGTTCAGGGCGTCCAGTTCCCGGACCGAACGCTTCAGGGCGTCGATCGCCACGCCCGGCCGGTCCTCGCGCAGCGCCCGCGCGGCGGTCTCCCACTCGTGGACGATGACGGTGAACCACAGCTCCATGACCTGGGTCGTGACCAGGAAGACCATCTCTCCGGGGTCGTCGGAGAGGGTGTGCTGGAGGTGGGTGAGGACGTCCGCCTTCACGTAGTCCTCGTACGGCGTGGTGCCCGCGAAGTCGAGATGAGGGGTCTCGGGCTCGTGAGTCTCCGGGGAGGTTTCCTGGGGTGGCTCCGCGGACTGGTGAGCCTGCTGGGACATTGCTGTCTCCTGTGTAACTCCGGGTAGCGGTCCGCCCTGCCGTTATCGACAAAGGGGCCCCGGTCCCCACCCGGCATCCTCAGGGATCGCCCCGGGTGGCGCAAGGCCCGCCTGGTCACATCGGCGGGCCTCACGCGGGAAGCCGCGCGGCTAGCCCAGGGTCTGGGCCGCCGTGGGCGAGGAGTCCTTCAGGAACTGGGAGCAGCGCTCGTACTCCTCCTGCTCGCCGATGGATCCGGCGGCGCGGGCGAGGGCGTGCAGGGCGCGCAGGAAGCCGCGGTTCGGCTCGTGCTCCCAGGGGACCGGGCCGTGGCCCTTCCAGCCGTTGCGGCGCAGGGAATCCAGGCCGCGGTGGTAGCCCGTACGGGCGTAGGCGTACGACTCCACGACGCTGCCCCGCTCGAACGCGTCGTCGGCCAGCTGGGCCCAGGCCAGCGAGGAGGTCGGGTACTTCGCGGCGACGTCCGCGGGGGCGGTGCCGCCGGCGAGCAGCTCGCGGGGCTCGGGGTCGTCGGGGAGGTGGGTCGGGGGCGGGCCCCCGAGAAGGTTTTCGTGAATGGCCATGGGGTCCAGTCTGGCCCATGGGGTGGGTACGGCAGGTCGGGGCGCCCTTGTGTGAACGGCCGGGGTTTCCTCGCCCCCGCCGCCGCCACCCGTCCCGTCCTCCAGGGGTACCGCCCCTTCGACCCCGGTGTTCCTGGGGCTGCCGCCCCAGACCCCGCATCGGCCTGAACGGCCTCGTCCTCAAACGCCGGACGGGCTGAAAGACCTGGACCGGCGCTCAGCCTCCCGTGTCTCCCTCGCCGCCCTTCATCTCCAGCCGCCCCCGGCTGCGTACTCCCTCCAGCGGAGGGGTCGTCACGCTGCCGTGGTGGAGGCATTCCGGCTTGCGGCAGTCCGGTGGCAGTGGGCGAACCGTCGCGAAGGCGACCACCGCACCCAGCAGCAGCACCCCGGCGCAGATCGGCATCGCCCGGTCGAAGGCGGCGTCGAAGGCGTCGGCCGAGCGGTAGGCCTCCTCGCCCATCCCGGCGAGCAGCGGCAGCGCGGCCACCGCGACCAGGCCGGCCGCCCGGGCCGCCGCGTTGTTGATGCCGCTGGCCAGGCCCGCGCGGGCGGTGTCGACGGAGGCCAGGACGGTCGCCGTCAGGGGCGCGACCAGGATGACCATGCCGAGGCCCAGGACCAGCAGGGCCGGCAGGACGTCCGTGAGGTAGGAGGCGTCCGGGCCCACCCGCAGCATCAGCAGCATGCCGGCCGAGCACAGCAGCGGGCCGACGGTGAGCGGGATACGCGGGCCGATCCGGTCGGCGAGGGCGCCCGAGCGGGCCGAGAACAGCAGCATCAGGGCGGTCGTCGGCAGCAGGGCGGTACCGGCACCGAGCGCCGAGTAGCCGGAGACGACCTGGAGCTGGAGCGCGGCCAGGAAGAAGAAGCCGCCGAAGGCCGCGTAGACACAGAGGGTGACGAGGTTGACGGCCGTGAACTGGCGGGAGCGGAAGATGTCGAGCGGCATCATCGGGTCCGGGCGGTGCCGCTCGACCCACACGAAGGCGATCCCGGCCGCCACACCGGCGATCGCGGTGACCCACACGGTCACCGAGACCTGCTGCGCCTCGATCAGCGCGTACGTCACCAGGGCCAGGGCCGCCGCGCCGAGGAACGCGCCGAGCACGTCGAAGCGGCCGTGCTGGGTGCCGTCGCCCGACTCCGGGACATGACGTACCGCGATCGGCGCGCAGAGCAGCGCCAGCGGGACGTTCAGCAGGAACACCCAGCGCCAGCCCGGCCCGTCCACCAGCCAGCCGCCGAGGAACGGGCCGACGGCCGCGCCGATGCCCCCGAAACCGGACCACAGGCCGACGGCACGCGCCCGGTCGTCGGGATGGAACGACGCCTGGATCAGGGCCAGGGACCCGGGGGTGAGGAGGGCGCCGCCGATTCCCTGGAGGGCGCGGGCGGCGATGAGCACGCCGACGTTCGGGGCGAGCCCGCACAGCAGGGAGGCCAGGGCGAACCACACGACGCCGATCACGAAGACCCTGCGCCGCCCGTACCGGTCCCCCAGCGAACCGCCGAGCAGGATCAGCCCGGCCAGCGTCAGCATGTACGCGTTGACGGTCCACTGGAGAGCCGCCAGGTCGGCGTCGAGGTCCTCGCCGATGCGCGGGAGGGCGACGTTGACGACGGTCGAGTCCAGCATCGCCATGCTGGAGCCGAGGACGGTGGTGAGCAGGATCCATTTGCCCTGCGGTGAGGCCAGCCGGACGTCGGGCATGCCCCCAGGTATACAGCGAGCCCGGCGCCGTAGACAGGCGCCGGGCTCGGAACTCCTGGAAACCGGGAGAACTACTTGATCTTCGTACCGGTGGAACGCAGGTTGCCGCAGGCCTCGGTCACGCGCGCGGCCATGGAGGCCTCGGCGAGCTTGCCCCAGGTGCGCGGGTCGTAGGTCTTCTTGTTGCCGACCTCGCCGTCGACCTTCAGGACGCCGTCGTAGTTCTGGAACATGTGGGCCGCCACGGGACGCGTGAAGGCGTACTGCGTGTCGGTGTCGATGTTCATCTTGACGACGCCGTTCTCCAGCGCGGTCGCGATCTCCTGCTCGGTGGAGCCGGAGCCGCCGTGGAAGACGAAGTCGAACGGGGAGGGCTTGCCGTACTTGGCGGCGACGCCCTCGTTCAGCTCCTTGAGCAGCTCGGGACGGAGCACGACGTTGCCCGGCTTGTAGACGCCGTGGACGTTGCCGAAGGAGGCGGCCAGCAGGTAGCGCCCCTTCTCACCCAGGCCGAGGGCCTCGACGGTGCGGATGGCGTCGTCGACGGTCGTGTACAGCGAGTCGTTGATCTCGTGCGAGACGCCGTCCTCCTCGCCACCGGTCGGGGTGATCTCGACCTCGAGGATGATCTTCGCGGCGCGGGCGCGCTCCAGCAGCTCCTGCGCGATGGAGAGGTTGTCGGCGAGGGTCTCGGCCGAGCCGTCCCACATGTGCGACTGGAAGAGCGGGTTCTCCCCGCGCGCGACCCGCTCCTCGGAGACGGCGAGCAGCGGACGTACGTACCCGTCGAGCTTGTCCTTCGGGCAGTGGTCCGTGTGCAGGGCGACGGTGATGTCGTACTTCTTGGCGACGATGTGCGCGAACTCGGCCAGGGCGACGGCGCCGGTGACCATGTCCTTGCTGTGCTGGCCGCCGAGGAACTCCGCACCACCCGTGGAGATCTGGATGATGCCGTCGCTCTCCGCCTCCGCGAAGCCGCGCAGGGCCGCGTGCAGGGTCTGGGAGGAGGTCACGTTGATGGCCGGGTAGGCGAACTTGCCTGCCTTCGCCCGGTCGAGCATCTCGTTGTAGACCTCGGGGGTTGCGATGGGCATCTGTCCGCTCCTTGGAGTGTGCGGGTCGACGTACTGCGTACGGCGTTCTGGCTTACGGCCCTGACCTAGACCTAGGGATGCGACGTCATCGTCGGCCCCATCTTTCCAGACGAACCGGGATGCTCCGAGCGCCTGTCACCAGCCGAGACGGACGCCCGTGCGGACCGGCGTCAGTCCAGGCCGAGTTCGTCCTTGGAGTACGCGAAGAGGTAGGGCACTCCGGCCCCCTGCTCGATCTTCTCGGCGGCGCCGGTTGCCCGGTCGACGATCGTCGCGACGGCGACGACCTCGGCGCCGGCCTCGCGCACGGCCTCGACCGCTGTCAGCGGGGAGCCGCCGGTGGTGGAGGTGTCCTCGACGACGAGGACACGGCGCCCGGCGATGTCCGGCCCCTCGACCCGGCGCTGCATCCCGTGCGCCTTGGCGGCCTTGCGGACGACGAACGCGTCGAGCCGCCTGCCCCGCGCGGAGGCGGCGTGCAGCATCGCGGCGGCGACGGGGTCGGCGCCCATGGTGAGCCCGCCGACCGCGTCGAACTCCAGCTCCGCCGTCAGATCGAGCAGCACCTGCCCGACGAGCGGAGCGGCCTCCCCGTCGAGGGTGACGCGGCGAAGATCGACGTAGTAGTCGGCTTCCAGCCCCGACGACAGCGTCACCTTGCCGTGCACCACGGCCTTGTTCTTGATCTGGTTCAGCAGCTCGCCACGTACGTCAGTCATGCCGCCCAGCTTAGAGGCGCCGCCAGCTCCAGACGGTCGTGGCCTCCAGCGGCTCCAGGGGTGTGACCAGGCGGGGCAGGGTGTTCAGGCCGTTGGGCGGCCCGGTCTGCGGCTCGACGCAGACGGCGGCTTCCTGCTCGTCGTACACGACGACCCATTCCTCGCGACTGCTCACCTTCAGCTCCAGCTGCCCCGGCCAGGTGAGCGTGACGTCGACGCCGCCGGGCATCCCGAAGCAGTCGTCCCACGGCCCCGGCAGCGGCTCGATCCGGTTCCCGGTCGGCAGGTGGTCGTCCCCGCGCTCCTCCTGCCAGGCGGGGCGGAAGTCGAGCCGGACGTCCTCGGCGCCTTCGCCGCCGAGGTTCCGGTTGAACCAGGGGTGCCAGCCGATCTGCGCCGGGAAGGAGTCCTCGTACGTCTCGACGGACATGGTGAGGCTGAGGCTGTCCGGCGTGAGGGCGACGACGTGGGTGACGCGGCCGGAGTAGGGCCACGGCTCGACCAGGTCGTACGTGATCACGGCCTCCCCGTCGGCCACCCGGGCCACCTTCCAGGCGCCGTCGCGGGCGGTGCCGTGGATGGCGTGCGGCGGGGCGTTGAGCGGCATCTGGCGCACCCGGGCGCCGTCGAGGAACCGGCCGTCCCTGATCCGCCCGCACCAGGGAACCATCGGAAAGCACCCGAAGCGCTCCCCCTGCCGCAGCAACTCGGTCCCCCCGACGCGCAGCCCCCCGACCCGCCCACCGTTCCCCGGCAGCACGTCCACCTCCGCGTCACCCGCGGTCAGCGTGATGTGTTCGTTACTCACGAGACGACCCTACTGGGACGATCAACCCCCGAAGAAGACCACCCCGAAGCCCGACGAACACTCGCAACACCGGTCCGCGCCCCTTCCAGCCCCGTCCGGCGTTGGAGGACGCACCCCATGACGAGAGCCGGTCCGCGCCCCTTCCAGCCCGTCCGGCGTTTGAGGACGAGGCCGTTCAGGCCGAAGCGGGGGTCCGGGGGCGGCAGCCCTCAGGGACGATGGGGGTCCCCCCGCTCGAGCGAAGCCGAGAGTGGGGGAGGGTAGGGGCGGCGGGGGCGAAAGAACCCTCAGTGACGCCGCCGCAACATCCGCCCCACCACGATCGCCGAGGCCAGCACCAACGCCGCCGCCGGCGCAGCCCACCGCAACGTGGAATTCGGCGCCACCGTCTGCGGCGCCGGAACAGGCGCATACCGCCCCCGAGGCGGCGAGTGATCCACTTCCTCCGCACTGCGCCCGATCATCGTCCGCCGAGCATGCGCCGCCTCAGCGACAGGCGCGTCCTCCCCGCCCTCACCCCCGGCTTCCTCGTCCTCGCCCCGCGGATCCAACGACGGCGGCGGCACCTCACTGTCGAAAACGGAAGCGGACCCGGACTCGGCCCCGTCGTCCACGCCGTCGTCCGCCCTCTCGTCCTCACCGGCGTCCTCACCGGCCTCCGCCGCCCGCCCCGGCCCCGGAACCGCCGCGTCATCCGCATCCGGAGTCGTCTCGAATTCACTGGTGGCCCGCGTCTCGAACTCCCCGGGCGCCAACGCCTCCTCCACGGCCTCGGCGTCCCCCTCGGACGCACCCTCCTCCACGACCCCCGTCCCGGGCTCGGACTCGGACTCGGACTCGGGTGCCGGCCGGTTCCGCCCTTCGCCGGCCACCACCCCCAGCTGCCCCCCAAACCGATTCAGCAGCCGGGCCACGGCGGACCCGACGGCCTCGGCGGGGAACTCCGTGACCCGCCCGTGCGCCGACGCGGTCCCCTCGAACCGCAGCGTCGCCCCGCCCTCGGCCTCGGCGACCCGCAGGGTGAGCGCCAGCTTCACGGACCCGTTGCCGCGTGCCTCGGTCGCGTCGCCCTCGACGGCATAGGAGCCGTCCTCCCGGGCGGAGATCCGCACGGCACCGCGATAGGTGATGGTGTGACCGCCGACGCGCACCTTCAGCCGCCCGGTAACGGGCTCGGCCCCGGCGTCCTGCTGGAGCCCGGGGACCGCGCGGGCGACCCGTACGGGATCGGCCAGCACCTCCCTGAGCTGCTCCGCCGCAACCGGAACGAACACCTCATGCTCCATGCCGATCGAGCCTACCCAGCATGGCGAGAACCGCACCCACACATCCCGGGATTCTCACCGGACACCCGCCCGCCGGGCGTATCCTCCCCGCGCCTCGCTCTTCCCGGCGCCTCGCCCCTCCCCGCGCCTCGCCCTTCCCGGCGCCTCGCCCCTCCCGGCACCTCCCCCCTCCCGAAGCCGCTCACCACCACGCCCCCACCCCGCCACCTCCCACCCCCCTCAGTACCGCGGATGCACCACCGTCGAAGCCCCCAACCCCCGCACCCGCGTCCCCTCAGCCGCTCGTGCGTCGGCGCTCAGGCCCCTCTGGGTCAGGGTCTCCAGTCGCGGCGCCCTCTCCCCCGTGCCGAGCCGCAACCCCGGCCGCTCGCCCCGCGCCGCCAGGATGAACCCCCAGTCCTCCGGTGCGCGGGTCGGGCGGGTCGAGCGGTCGGGGCCGGCCGTGAATCCGGAGTCGCGGCCGGTGACGCGGTAGGGCGCGGTCCGCAGGCCCGCCGCGCGCAGGGTCGTGTCGGCCGTCCAGAAGGCGCGGGGCCGCGAGGACACCGGCCCGGCGTGCACCGCGAGACGGCCGCGCGGGGTCAGGGCGCGGCGGGCGAGCCCGTAGAACTCCTGCGAGTACAGCTTCGTGCTGGCGGTGATGCCGGGGTCGGGCAGATCCGAGATGACGACGTCGTACGTCTCCGGCGGAGCCGCCCGCAGCCAGCGGAACGCGTCGTCCGTCATGACGTGGACGCGGTCGTCGTCGTAGACATGGTCGTTGAGGGCGGCGAGCGGAGGGTCCCGGCGCGCCAACCGCACGACCCCGGCGTCGACTTCGACGACGTCGACCCGGTGCACCCCGGGATGGCGCAGCACCTCGCGCGCCGCCAGTCCGTCCCCGCCGCCGAGGATCAGCACGCGCGTGTGCTCGCCGCTCATCGCGGGGTGGACCAGCGCCTCGTGGTAGCGGCGTGCGTCGCGCCCGCTGACCCGCAGCCGCCCGTCGAGGAAGAGGTCGAGGGGCCGGCCGCCGGTGCCGCCGGTGATGACGACCTCCTGGACGTCGGTCTGGACCGCCACGCGGACGTCCTGTCCGTACACCGCGTGCCGAGCGGCCCGTTCGAAGTCGTCGACGAGTACGGCGGCGGAGGCGAGGATGCCGAGCACGGTGATGTTGGCGATCACCAGCAGCCAGCGGGCGCGGCGGCTGAGGTCCCCGCCGAACAGTCCGAGGACGAGGGCGCCCCCGACGACGGCGTTGACGGCGCCGGTGATCAGGGCGGAGCTCAACTGGCCGAGCAGGGGCAGCAGGAGGAAGGGGAAGGCGAGGCCGCCGACCAGCGCGCCGACGTAGTCCGCGGCGAACAGGTCGGCGACCGCGCCGCCGGCGTCCTGGCGCCGGATGCGCTGGATGAGCTCCATCAGCAGCGGCACTTCGGCGCCGATGAGCAGGCCGATGGTGAGGGAGAAGGCGACGAGCAGGGCGCGCGGGCCGTCGGCCCACATCCCGCCCCAGTCGCCGGTCCAGGCGAAGACGGCGTACAGCGCGAGGGCGCTGGATCCGCCGACGAGGGCGAGTACGGCCTCGATCGCGCCGAACCCGGCGGCGGCGTGCGGGCGCAGCCGCTTCGCGGCCAGCGCGCCGAGGCCCATCGCGAACACCATCACGGACAGCACGACGGATGCCTGCGTGACCGAGTCACCGATCAAGTACGAGGCGAGGGCGACGAGTTCGAGTTCGTACACGAGTCCGCAGGCGGCACATACGAAGACGCCCGCGAGAACCAGGAAACGTCCGGTGCTCGGCCGGACCGGGAGCCGCGGAGGACCGGCCCAGGGCGGCCTGGTGCCGGGTGGTGCGGGGGCGTGCGGCTCGATCACGTTGCCGACGGTACGTTACGGCACGGGTACGCTTCGTCACCCACACGGGTGTTGTTGAGGCGGCGGACGTTTCGTCGCCGTCAGGCCCCCGACGGGCCGGACGGCACCGGCCGGCGCCGGGCCGCGCCCTTGGCCGCCCGTACACCCACCCTCGTGCGCGTCGCCACCAACTGCCCGTCCTGCGGGTACGCGTGCCAGGTGCGCCAGTGGACCTGGCCCTCGTGATGCTGGGCCAGCAGCGCGGTGAAGGCGTGCGGGCTGCCGGGGAAGACGCCGGCGAGGCCGTGCGGATGGTCGGCGACCAGTGCGAGCAACTCCTGCGCGCGGCCCGCGAACTGCCCCGGCGACAGGATCTCCACGCGGGCCGCGAACTCGTACTCCCAGTCGCCCGCCCGCTTGGCCACGCCGAGCGGCAGGGGCGTGCTGCTGCCCGGCATGCAGGCCACCGTCTCCGAACAGATGCCCCGCTCCTCCTCCAACAGCACCTGATGGGACGCGCCGAGCAGTCGCAACTGAAGCTTCGCACCGGTCAGTTCGAGGTCGACGGCGGCCAGCGCGGGCAGCGGCTCCCGCCCCAGGGCCCAGGCGAGGTCGGCCGCACGCGTGTCGGTGTAGGCGGTGTTCAGGGTCGTGAGCATGGGTCGGCTCCGCTACGCGAACAAGGGGAGGTGTGGGTCTCCGGCGCACCCCGGCCGACACTGAGGGGTCGGCCCGGTCAGCTCGTTGATCGGCCGGTCAGATGGGTGTCCGCGGGACGTCCGAGGGGCTGCGTTGGTGAAATTCACTGAATCATGAACTAGGGCGCCACCACAGGGTTTTTACCCAAGTTCGGAGGGTTTCCATCCCTCAGAGGGCTTATCAGCTCAACTGTTCAACTCCGGCGTGCGCCGACGGGGACGGGGCGTGCGCCGGTACGCCGGCGCGGCGACTTCGATCCTGGTGCCGGACGCACGGAAGCGGGGCCGGTCCCAGGCACCGGCCCCGCTCCACGCGGATGCGATTCCCCCTGCTCGGGGAGCTCAGCTGCCCCGTGTCAGCTGCCTCCGCCACCGCATCCGCCACCTCCACCGCCGCCGCAGGACGACCCGCCTCCGCATGACGAGCTCCCGCCGCAGGAGGAGGAGCCACCCCCGCAGGACGATCCGCTGTCGCCCCCGCCGGCCCACCAGCTGCCGCTGCTGCTGCCGTGGTGCGCACTCCGCCTGCGGCTGTGGGTGCGGCTGGACGAACGTGCGCCGCTGCGCGCGGCGGACACGACGATCAGCACGAAGACAACCGCGACCAGCGCCACCACAAAGCCTGTGACCATGGCGTCAGCCTCCTTCCGTTCCCCCGAAGCGGATCCGGGCGTCCCCCCGTGGGCGCCTCCCGCTCGGTGCGTGGCAGGGAGATGCCCTGCGCTCTCGCGGCCCAAAGCAGAGTTGAGGAACTCCAGAGCTTGGGCGGAGGATGACCCGCATGACCTCCACTCCCCGCCCGCTGCTCAACCGCCGGCTCGCCGAGTTCGGGACGACGATCTTCGCCGAGATGTCCGCGCTGGCCCTGAGCACGGGGTCCATCAACCTGGGGCAGGGCTTCCCCGACACCGACGGGCCCGAGGAGGTCCGCGAGGCGGCCGTGCGGGCGCTGCGGGACGGGCGCGGCAACCAGTACCCGCCCGGCCCGGGCGTCCCCGAGCTGCGCACGGCCATCGCCGCGCACCAGGAGCGGCGCTACGGGCTGTCGTACGACCCCGACTCCGAGGTCCTGGTCACCGCAGGCGCCACCGAGGCCATCGCCGCCACGCTGCTCGCGCTGCTGGAGCCCGGCGACGAGGTCATCGCCCTGGAGCCGTACTACGACTCCTACGCGGCCTGCATCGCGATGGCGGGCGGCACGCGCGTGCCGGTCACGCTGCGGCCGCACGAGGGCAGCTTCCGGCTCGACCTGGACGAGCTGCGCGCCGCGGTCACCGACCGCACCCGGCTGCTGCTGATCAACACCCCGCACAATCCCACCGGCACCGTCCTCACCCGGGCGGAACTGACCGCGGTCGCCGAGCTGGCGGTCGAGCGGGATCTGCTGGTGGTGACCGACGAGGTGTACGAGCATCTGGTCTTCGACGGGGCCGAGCACCTGCCGCTCGCGTCCTTCCCGGGCATGCGCGAGCGGACGGTGACGATCGGGTCGGCCGGCAAGAGCTTCTCGTTCACCGGCTGGAAGGTCGGCTGGGTGACCTCGGCCCCGGGCCTGGTCACGGCGGTGCGCTCGGCGAAGCAGTTCCTGACGTACGTCGCGTCGGGGCCGTTCCAGTACGCGGTCGCGGAGGCGCTGGCCCTGCCGGAGAGCTACTTCACGGCCTTCCGCGCGGACATGCTGGCCAAGCGGGACCTGCTGGCGGCGGGGCTGACGGAGGCCGGGTTCGAGGTGTTCAAGCCCGCCGGCACGTACTTCATCACCACCGACATCCGTCCTCTCGGCCAGAGCGACGGCTTCGCCTTCTGCCGTGCGCTGCCGGAGCGGGCCGGGGTGGTCGCCATCCCGAACGCGGTCTTCTACGACCACCGGGAGGAGGGGGCGCCGTTCGTGCGGTTCGCGTTCTGCAAGCGCACGGAGGTGCTGGAGGAGGCGGCGAAGCGGCTGCGGGCCCTGTAGGACGGCAGGGGCGGGTGCGCGAAACGGCGTGAGCCCGGCCCGGCACCCGGCCCTGTGGGCCGGTGCCCTGGCCGGGCTCCTGGATGTCGAGGACTACTCCTCGTCGTCCTCGGGCTTCTCCGCGTCGTTGACCTCCTGCTCGAGGCCGAGCTGCTCGACGAGCCACTTGTCGAACTCGATGGCGGCCCGCACCCAGCTGACCGTCGACGAGACGAAGTGCTCCAGGCTCACGCCCGTGCCGATCAGCATCTGTGCCTCGCCGATCAGGCGGACGGTGCCGTCGTCGTGCGTGTGGCTGTAGACCTTGGGCCACAGCGTCCGGCGGTTCCAGTCGTCGATCGACTCGAGGAGCAGGGGCTTCTCGTCGATCTTGTGGGGCCGGTCGTAGAACGTCCGCACCGAGAAGACCTGCTGGTCGTCCTCGCCACGGAACATGAAGTACGTACGGAACTGCTCCCACGGCGCCGCGAGGTCACCCTCGTCGTCGACGACGTACTTCAGCTCCATCTGATCGAGGAGCTGCTTCACGAGGTCCTGATCCGGGACTACGGGGCCGGGCGGGGGCCCGGGCTGCGGCTGCTGGCCCCCGAAGTTCGGAATCGAGGACGGGTCGATGCTCACCGTGAATTTCCCTTCGTACGGATTACGCCATCCTCCCCCATGCGGGGAGGGGGGTGGCAACCCCGGACCGGCCCTGTCAGCCCTCGGCTGACAGGATTTGGCCTGTCGCGACGGACCGCGCACGGAGGGTGGGGACATGTCCGGAACTCAAGGTGGGGCACGGGCGCCTCGCGGCCGCACGAAATGGTGGATCGTCGCCGCGATCACGGCCGTGCCGGGACTGCTCCTCGTGGGCTTCGTGGCCCTGGTGGCGATGTGGGTGGTGACGGACGACGAGCTGTCCCGCTCCGGCCCCGAGAAGGTGCCCTGCGCGGACGCCCTGCGCTTCGGCGGGGCGGCGCTGCCGGCGGGGGCCCATGTCGTCGGGGCGTGCCAGGTGCAGGGCTTCCAGGACATCCACTACAGCGCGGCCTTCCGGATGCCGCGCGCCGAGGTCCGTGCCTGGCTCACGGCCACCTATCCGGACGCGAAGGCGCCCGAGACGCAGTTCTGCGGCGGCTCGGGGGTGGATCTCTGTCTCGATGTGGACCTTGTCGGGAGCGACCCGCCCGTGGACGCCCACGCCGTGCAGGTCGATGTCCTGTACGAGGACGCCGGCACCGCGCTCGTACGCTTCGCGGCGTTCACCCTCTGAGCGCGAGGGCCCGCCCCGGTGATCCGGAGCGGGCCGTCGTACGGGGTGACGCGGTGCGGGGCGTCAGAGCGTCTTGCCGGTCGCCGGACCCACGATCAGCCCGTTGCCGAAGGCGTCCACCCGGACCGTGTCGCCGTCCTTGACCTCGCCCGCCAGGATCTCCTTGGCGAGCCGGTCGCCGATGGCGGTCTGGACGAGGCGGCGCAGCGGGCGGGCGCCGTAGGCCGGGTCGTTGCCCTCGTCGGCGAGCCAGGCCAGGGCCGCGTCGGTGATCTCCAGGGACAGCCGGCGCTCGGCGAGCCTCTTGGCCAGGCGGTCGATCTGGAGCCGGGCGATACGGCTCAGCTCGTCCTTGTTCAGGGCCGAGAAGACCACCAGGTCGTCGAGCCGGTTGAGGAACTCCGGCTTGAAGGCGGTGCGGACCACCTCCAGGACCTGCTCCTTCTTCTCCTGCTCGCTGGTGATCGGGTCGACCAGGAACTGGCTGCCGAGGTTCGACGTCAGCACCAGGATCGTGTTGCGGAAGTCGACCGTACGGCCCTGCCCGTCCGTGAGCCGCCCGTCGTCCAGCACCTGGAGCAGGATGTCGAAGACCTCGGGGTGCGCCTTCTCCACCTCGTCGAGCAGCACGACGCTGTACGGCCGCCTGCGCACGGCCTCGGTCAGCTGGCCGCCCTCCTCGTAGCCGACGTAGCCGGGAGGGGCGCCCACCAGCCGCGCGACGGAGTGCTTCTCGCCGTACTCGCTCATGTCGATGCGGACCATGGCCCGCTCGTCGTCGAAGAGGAAGTCGGCGAGTGCCTTGGCGAGCTCGGTCTTGCCGACGCCGGTCGGGCCGAGGAAGAGGAACGAGCCGGTGGGGCGGTCCGGGTCGGCGATGCCGGCGCGGGTGCGGCGTACGGCGTCGGAGACCGCCTGCACGGCTTCCTTCTGGCCGATCAGCCGCCTGCCCAGCTCGTCCTCCATGCGCAGCAGCTTCTGCGTCTCGCCCTCCAGGAGCCGGCCGGCCGGGATGCCGGTCCACGCGCCGACGACGTCGGCGATGTCGTCGGAGCCGACCTCCTCCTTGACCATGGTGTCCTTGGCAGCCTCCTCCTCGGCCTCGGAGGCGGCCTCCAGCTCCTTCTCCAGGGCGGGGATCTCGCCGTAGAGCAGCTTGGAGGCGGAGTCGAAGTCGCCGTCGCGCTGGGCGCGTTCGGCCTGGCCGCGGACCTCGTCGAGCCGTTCCTTCAGCTCACCGACGCGGTTGAGGGACTGCTTCTCCTTCTCCCAGCGGGCGGTCAGGCCCCGCAGCTCCTCCTCCTTGTCGGCGAGGTCGCGGCGCAGCTTGTCCAGGCGGTCGCGGGAGGCCGGGTCGGTCTCCTTGTCGAGGGCCAGCTCCTCCATGCGCAGCCGGTCCACGGACCGCTGGAGCTCGTCGATCTCGACCGGCGAGGAGTCGATCTCCATGCGCAGCCGGGAGGCCGCCTCGTCGACGAGGTCGATGGCCTTGTCGGGCAGGAAGCGGGAGGTGATGTACCGGTCGGAGAGGGTGGCCGCGGCGACCAGCGCGCTGTCGGCGATCTGGACCTTGTGGTGGGCCTCGTAGCGGCCCTTGAGCCCGCGCAGGATCGCGATGGTGTCCTCGACGGTCGGCTCGGCGACCAGCACCTGCTGGAAGCGCCGCTCCAGCGCCGGGTCCTTCTCGATGCGCTCGCGGTACTCGTCGAGGGTGGTGGCCCCGACCATGCGCAGCTCACCGCGCGCGAGCATGGGCTTGAGCATGTTGCCGGCGTCCATGGCGGAGTCACCGCCGGCCCCGGCGCCGACGACGGTGTGCAGCTCGTCGATGAAGGTGATGATCTGCCCGTCGGAGTCCTTGATCTCCGCGAGCACGGTCTTCAGCCGCTCCTCGAACTCACCGCGGTACTTGGCCCCGGCGACCATGGCACCCAGGTCGAGCGCGACGAGCCGCTTGTCCTTCAGCGACTCGGGCACGTCTCCCTTGACGATGCGCTGGGCGAGGCCCTCGACGACGGCGGTCTTGCCGACGCCGGGCTCACCGATCAGGACCGGGTTGTTCTTGGTACGGCGGCTGAGCACCTGCACGACCCGCCGGATCTCCTGGTCGCGCCCGATGACGGGGTCGAGCTTGCCCTCGCGGGCCGCCGCGGTGAAGTCGGTGCCGAACTTCTCCAGCGCCTTGTACTGCCCCTCGGGGTCGGCGGAGGTCACGCGCCGCCCGCCCCGGGCCTTCCGGAAGGCCTCCAGCAGCTTCTTGGCACCGGCGCCCTGCTGGGTGAGCACGTCACCGGCGGCGCCCCCCTTCGCGGCGATGCCGATGAGGAGGTGCTCGGTGGAGAGGTACTCGTCCCCGAGCTCCTGGGCCCGCGCCTGGGCGTCGGCGATCACGGCGAGCAGCTCACGGCTGGGCTGCGGGGGTGCCACGGTCGAGCCGGTGACGCTGGGCAGCGCGGCGAGCGCCTTCTCGGCGCCGGCCCGCACGGAGGCCTGGTCGGCGTCGACGGCCGCCAGCAGGTCGATGATGTTCTCGTTGTCCTGGCCCTGGAGCAGCGCCAGCAGCAGGTGGGCGGGGGTGAGATCCGGGTGGCCCTCGGTCACGGCCCGGTTGCTGGCCGTGTTGATCGCGTCCCGGCTCCTGTTGGTCAGCTCTGCGTCCACGTGTCCCTTCTCCTCCTGATGTCAGCGTCTCCCAGTACTGACTGAGTCAGCGTACACAAAGTTGAGTCTATTCCACTCAAGGTAGTGCCGGGAGCCCTGCGGCGGCTAGGTTCCAGGGCATGGCGGCATACCCTCAGGATCCGGGCGCGCCCGACGCGTCGTACCTCACCTTCTGGCAGGAGAGGCACCTGTGCACCCTCACGACCCTGCGCCCGGACGGCACTCCCCACGTCGTACCCGTCGGAGTGACATACGACCCCGAGGCGCGGTTGGCTCGGGTGATCACGAACAAGTCCAGCGCGAAGGTGAGCCATGTGCTGGCCGCCGGGCCGGACGGGGCGACGGTCGCGGTCTGCCAGGTGGACGGCGGACGCTGGGCCACGCTGGAGGGGCGGGCGACGGTGAGCACGGAGCCGGAGCGGGTCGCGGACGCGGTGCGCCGGTACGCGGTGCGCTACGGACGGACTCCGGGCCCCAATCCCCACCGGGTCGTGATCGAGATCGCACTGACCCGGGCGATGGGCCGCGGGTGAGCGGACGCCGGGCGGCGGCCGGCGGGGCGGGCACGGATGGCTGGATACCGGGCGCCCGGTTCCGGCCACCGCGCAACGGGCCGATACGGGGAAATGTCGCCGTAAAACTGCAGCGGCGTCACCGTGTTCAGGTCACGGTGACGCCGCTGCGGGGGGAAGCACCTGAGCGATCTGTTACGACGGGGGAATCGCGTCAGGCACTGCGGGGGGTGGCTGAGATGGTCCTGGGGGCCGGGGCCTCCGGCTCCACCAGCCGGTGGTCTCGTTGATCAAGGTTGACGAAGATCATTCCATACCGGACGGCACACCGGACGGGCTGCGGCGCCCCCCGAGGCCGCCGCAGACACCGGTACGCCCGGACGTCCTCGTCCTCGTCCCGCGTCACGACGACCGGCTCTCCGAACACCGTCACCATCAACGAGTCACCGGGGTGGGGGATCGCGGTGACAAGGTCGATGAAGTGCCAGCCCGAGCGGTAGGCGGTGGCCATCTCGCGGCGGAAGGAGCGGTCGTCGGGTGGGGTGGTCATGCCCGCTCCTCGGCACTGTCCCGCGCCGCGGAGGTGGGCCAAGTGCTGTCCCCGGCGATCGTGACAGTCGTCTTCGACGACGGCCACGTACTGTCCGCTCGCGAGTCGCTCTTCGCTTCCGAGAGGCCACTCAGGACTCCGAAGGCCATAACGGTGGAGAAGGCGGCGACAAGAATCGAGCGAAGCATTCTGTTCCGCATAGTCGGCTTCGTCCTCACTTGAAGGTCCCCTCTTCCCCCGTCGAGTAAGACGATGGCTCATTCGGGCACTTCATGGCCACACGATCGGTGCATCATGTTCCTGCATGTTCAGGACCCTGGGGGGTGGAGATTTGGCAGCGAATCCGACTAAAGCGACACATCCCCATGCGATGACCGAGATGTGCGCGGAAGGTGGCCGACTCTATGCGAACGCACTGCGCACGGGGCGTATCGCACGCGCGGACGTGGAATCCGCACCCTGTCTGACGGAGTTCGCCCTGCTCTACCCGGATCCTGACGACGCGAACTGGCTGCGCCCCGTGCCGGCGTCGGTCGCCCTCGCTCAACGTCTCAATCCGATCGAGCGGGAGATCGCCGAACGCAGACGGATGTCGGTCGGTCTGGCCGAGGCACTCCAGCCGTTCATGGATCTCAGTACCCAGGTACCGGGAAGCACGCACTCCATCACGGTCCTGGAGGGCGGGGAGCGGATCAACGCCGCCCTCAACCTGGCCACGTCCCAGTGCCACACCGAGATGCTCACGGTCCAGCCGAGCAACCGGCTCTCCGAGCGCCAGCTCCTCCAAGGGCTGGAGCGCGATCGCCCGATGATCGAACGAGGCGTGCGGATACGGACCCTCTACCAGCACACGGCGCGCTACAACCCGGAAAAACTGGCCTACGTCGCCCAGCTCTCCAACGGAAAAGTGGAGTACCGCACGATCGACGAGCTGGTGGAGCGGCTCATCATCTGCGACGAGTCGGTCGCCTTCATCCCCACCCGGGACGACCAGCAGGTGGCCCTGGAACTCCGCCACCCCGGGCTCATCCGCTATCTGATCAAGGTCTTCGAGTTCATGTGGAACCGCGCGGTCCCGCTGACCGCCGGCGCCCCGTACGAGACGGCCCCCGACGGCATCACCGACATCCAGCACTCCATCGCCAAGCTCCTCGTGGAGGGACACGTCGACGAGGCCATCGCCCGCCGGCTGGGCATGAACGTCCGCACCTGCCGCGCGCACATCGCCAAACTCGCCGCCTCGCTGGGCAGCGGCAGCCGCGCCCAGCTCGGCTATCTCATCGCCCAGTCCGGAATCCTGGAACAGGAGCAGTGAATCGCGGGGGAGAGCGACGCGTGAGCGCACCGGCACACGACCACGGAGCGGACGACATGTGCGAGCCGGGGCTGCGGCTGTACGCCCAGGCCCTGCGCGAGGGCTACGTGGGTGCCCCGGACGCGCACGAAGCGCCCTGTCTGATCGACTTCGGCCTGCTCCAGCCCACGGTCGAGGACCTGGACCGGCTGGAGCCCGTGCCGCCCGCTGTCGCCCTGCACCGGCTGCTACGGGTCTCGGAGGACCGTGTCGCCGACGAGCGACGGCGCGGGGAGCGGCTCGCCGAGACCTTCGAGCCGCTCATGCGGATCGGCGGACGGACGACGGCACCGGCGGACCCGCCGGCCATCTGTCTGCGACAGGGCCCCGAGCGGATCAACGAAGCCATCGGTGAGGCCATGGCCGACGCCCGCCGCGAACTTCTCGCCATCCAGCCCTACAACGGGCAGAACCCGGCTGCCCGTCTGGCAGCCTCACTGGACCGCGATCAGGCCCTGCTCGACCGGGGCGGCCGTATCCGCACTCTCTACCAGCACACCCAGCGCCACTCCGCCGCCATCACGGGCCGCTACGAGCAGCTCAGGGGCGACGCCGAGGTCCGCACCCTCGACGAGGTCACCGACCGACTCGTCATCATCGACCGCAAAGTCGCCTTCATCCGCGCCGAATCGGCCGGCTCCGCCGCCCTCGAGGTCCGGCACCCCACCCTGGTGTCCTACTTCGCCACGACCTTCGACCGCCTCTGGCGCCTGGCCACCCCGATGTACCCCGAGGCCGTCCAGCCGCCCACCCTGAACGGCGTCAGCTCGCGCCAGCGCGCCATCGCGAGTCTGCTGGTCGAGGGGCACACCGACGCCTCCATAGCCGACCGTCTGGGGATGAACATCCGCACCGCCCGCGTCCATATCGCCAAGCTCGCCGCGAGCCTGGGCAGTGAGAGCCGGGCCCAACTCGGCTATCTCATCGGCCGGTCGGGGATCCTTGACCGGGAACCCCGTGACCTCCGGGAATCCCCGGCACCCCGGCAACCCTGATCACCGCCGCCTCCGACGAAGTGGCCCGCGACCGGTCCAGCCCCACCTGCGCTATCCGCACCCCGAGTTGGGTGCGGCTGGCGGCCCCCAAGGTCTCCGAGAGCCGGGCGATGTGGGCCCGGCACGTCCGTACGCTTATCCCCAGCCGCTCCGCGATCACCGCGTCCTGGTGGCCCTCCGCGAGCAGCGCGGCGATGGACTGTTCGCGGTGCGAGATGCCCTCGATGCCGGTGTCGGGGAGCGGGGCGGTCAGCGGGATCGCGAGGCGCCACAGCCGCTCGAAGACCGTCACCAGGTAGTGGACGAGCCCCGGGTGGCGCAGTTCCAGGGCGAGCGTGCGGTCCGCGTTCGCCGGGATGAAGGCGACCGTGCGGTCGAAGAGGATCAGCCGGTCGATCACCTCGTCGAGCGTGCGGGCCTCCACCGAGTCGCCCATCAGCTCCAGGTAGTTGAGCAGGCCCTGGCCGTGCCGGGCCACATGCGTGTACAGGTCGCGCATCCGCACGCCCCGCCCCCGCAGCGCCATCGCCCGGTGCAGACCCTCCGTCAGCTCGTGCTCGGGCCGGATACCGCCGGGCTGCACCGTCAGCACCTCGGTCGTGCACGCCTGCGTCGCCTCGTCCAGCGCGCCCTGGATGCGCGAGTCGCCCTCCAGGACCCGGATCGCCGAACCCGCGACGGCGGGGTCGGTGCCGGAGGCCGGTGACGGCCGGGGGCCGAGCGCGGCGTACCACTCGAAGGCCGCCACCGCCGAGCCCATCCGCCGCTGGCTGGCGCTGACCTCGTCGTAGACCCCACGCAGCAGCCGCGTCATGACCTCCTGCGGGGAGGTCGGCACCAGCCAGTCCATGTCGTCGGGGTCCGGGTGCAACAGGGCCAACTCCAGCAGACAGGGCACCGGATCCGCGTCGTGGCGCGGCACGCGGCCGCGTCGTACGGCCCGGGAGTACACCCGGTCCCCGGCTTCGCACAGCCGGTCGGCACCATGTGGATGCTCCTGCGCCCCGTGCCCGGCCATCGCCCATCCACCCCCGGTTCTTGCCTCTGCCGCCGGCCCACTCACCTCCGGAGCGCGGTGTCGACACACCTGCCGGGACACACCGGCCGGGCGGGACCCGGTCGACGGACCCACCGTGCTCGGCCCGGTCGGCCCCGCGGTTCGCTCGCGCTTCCGCAGCGCAACTATGCGCGGACCGGCCTTGCTCCGCAACACGGCTCCTACCGGGAAGGCCGCCGTAACATGCGGATTCGCCCCGTTATCTCCGGGCCTCCGTACGTCGACTTGCAACAAGCTGATGGTGCGTTTCCGGCCCTTGGCGGGCGCGTGAGGAGGGGAGTCGTCGCCGCGGGAGTTCGCGAAGAGGAAATCGCATACGACGTCAAGGCGCGGTGGACCGGTACGACCCGAACGGCGTGCGGTGCGGACACAACCGAGTGCCGCCGGGGCCCGGCCCCGGCGGCACTCGAAGGAAAAAGCTGTGCTACTTCAGACCGCTCGCGTTGCAGTCCGCCTTGTACTTGGCGGTGCAGATGTCGGCGACGGTGTAGATGCCGTCGGCGATGACGGTCTCCTTGATGTTGCCGTCCGTCAGCGCGACCACGGGGACCAGCAGCGCCGGGATGTCCTTGTCGGTCGGGCTGTCGACCTGGTCCTGGGTGAGCGAGTCGAACTGGATGTCGTGGCCCTGGACCTTGGCCACGGCCATCTCGGCGGCGCTCTCGGCCTCCTGCGGGTACGACTTGTACACGCTCATGAACTGCTCGCCGCTCACGATGCGCTGGACGGCGTCCAGTTCGGCGTCCTGGCCGGTGATCGGCGGCAGCTCGGAGACGCCGGCCGCCTTGAGGGCCTTGATGATGCCGCCGGCCATGCCGTCGTTGGCGGAGTAGACGCCCTTGATGTTGTTGACGCCGATGGACTGGATCGCCTCGGCCATGTTGGCCTGGGCGTTCTCCGGCTTCCAGTCCTTGGTGTCGTACGTCTTGGCTATGTCCACGGCGCCCTTGAGCTCCGACATCGCGCCCGCCTTGAACTGCTTGGCGTTCGGGTCGGTGAGCGAGCCGTTCATCATGACGATCTTGTCGGAGGAGTCGACCGGGTTCATGGCCTCCAGGAGCGTGCGGCCCTGGACCTCACCGACGAGTTCGTTGTCGAAGGAGACGTACGCGTCGATCGGACCCTCGGCCAGGCGGTCGTACGCGATGACCGGGATACCGGCGTCCTTGGCCTTCTTCACCCCGTCGGCGATGGCGTGCGAGTCGACGGCGTCCAGCAGGATCACGTCGACGTGGTCGTCGATCATCTGCTGCAGCTGGGCGGCCTGCTTCGAGGCGTCCGCGTCGGCGTTGCGGTAGACGACCTTGCCCTGCTTGTCGGTCAGGTCCTCGACCTTGTTCTTGATGATGGGGTAGTCGAACTTGTCGTAGCGCGTGTTCGCCGTCTCCGGCAGCAGCAGACCGACGGTGACGTCGTCGCCCTTGGTCGGACTCGCCTCGCTGCTGTCCCCGGTGACGCCCAGTGCCCCACACGCGGCCAGCGAGAGGGTCATCGTGGACGCGGCGGCCACGGCGGTGGCGGTGCGGCGCAGGGGGCGCAAGGGACGCATAGAGAAGCTCACTTCTGGTGCCATCGGGACACGGGCGCGCCAACGCGCCCAGATGACTGAAAAGCCAACGCGCCGACGGCCCTCAGCGTCAAGCGGAATCACTTAACGAGTGCGCAACACCACGCTCCGCTGATCATGTGGAGACGGAGCGGAACCTCTCCAAACACCCCTTACAACCCCGTCACCAAACCTTGATCGAGCGCGCGACCAAGATCCGTACAACCAACCCCATTCCTCGCGAGTCCAGATGAGGACAGCGCCCACCGCTGTCCCGCACTCGACCAGAGGATCGAATGAACCCAGCCAGACGCACGACCGCCGCGGCCGCGGCGACGGTCGTGCTCGCCACCGCGGGCACCCTGCTCTCGACGACGCCCGCGTCCGCCGCCGTGACCTGCGCATCGCCGGTCTTCAAGCGGCAGTTCTTCGCGAACACGTCCTTTTCGGGCACACCGAAGAAGACGGACTGCGACACCGCGATCGACCAGGACTGGGGCACCAACGCCCCCGCCTCCGGCCTCCCGAAGGACAACTTCGCCGTCCGCTGGACCGTGACGCGCGACTTCGGCTCCGGCGGCCCCTTCGCCCTCTCCGCCTCCGCCCTGGACGGCATCCGCGTCTACCTCGACGGCAGCCGCAAGATCGACCTGTGGAAGAACACCTCCACGACCGTCTCCAAGACCGTCAACGTCACCGTCCCCGCGGGCAAGCACACCCTGCGCGTCGACTACGTCAACTGGACCGGCAGCGCGAAGGTCAAGTTCGGCTACACCCCCAGCACTTCGGCGACCGTCGACAAGGTCACACCCCTCACGCCCACCGGCATGAAGGTCACCTACGACACGGCCACCGGCAAGGCCACGCTGACCTGGACGAAGAGCCCGGAGATGGACCTCGCCGGCTACCGCGTGTACCGCCGCCTCAAGGGCACCTCCTACGGCAGCGCACCCCTCGCGACGACGACCTCCACCACGTACACCGACACCACCCTCCCGCTGACCGGCGACACGTACTACTACGAGGTCCGCGCCTACGACAGGGCGGGCAACTCCTCGTCGGGGACGGCCGACCAGGCGGTGGTCACGGTCGACCGGACGGCCCCGGCGCGGGTCGAGACCGTGTCGGCGCTGGGGACGACGGCAGGCAACTCCCTCACGTGGAAGGCCTCGACGTCGAAGGACGTGCACCACTACGAGGTGTGGGGCGCGGAGGGCGGCCAGTCGGACATGGACGGCCCGCAGATCGTCTTCGGCACGTCCTGGACGGACCCCGTCGCGCCCGCGGGCCTGGCCTACAACTACGAGGTGGTGGCCGTCGACGCCGTCGGCAACACCGCCCCGGTCTCCGACTCCGTGGTGGTCACCCGCCCCGTGGCGTCGGCCGTCGCCGCCCCCACGGGTCTCACCGGAACACCCGCCGACGCCTCCACGAAGCTGACGTGGACCGCGGCCGAGGACGCCGGGGTCACCGGCTACCGGGTCTACCGCCGCACCACCGCCATCGGCGCCTGGAGCCTTCTGGGCGCCACGTCCGGCACGTCGTACGCAGACACCTCGGCCCCGAAGGGCACGGCGTACTACTACGTGGCGGCCGTCGACGCCCAGGACACCGACTCCGCCCCCTCCGCGGAGACCACGGTCGACCGTCTGACGCCGGCCACCGCGAGCGGCCCGGTCGCGCCGAAGCTGACCCTGGTCACCGCGGGGATACCTGCGCGCAGTCCGATCCAGGTCACCGCCGCCCCCGGCACGGGCGACGAAGCACGCGTCCTCAAGGGCTACTCCTGGGAGATCTCGGGCGCCTGCGGCAGCAGCGGCACCCGGTTCTCCACCACGGGGTCGCTCTCCTGGACGGCTCCCTACAACGGCCCCTGCATCGCGGAGGTGTACGCCGTGGACGCCTACGGCCGTCAGGGCACGCAGAGCGCCTCGCTGGAGTTCTTCGTCGGCCGCTGACAATCGGCGGCTGGCAGTCCGCTGCCGACGGCACAGGAAAGGGGCCCGGAGAATCCTCCGGGCCCCTTTTCCGTGCGCGTGCGCGTCCGCCTAGTCCTTCGGCTTCTTCGGTCGCCACACCACCAGCGCGCTGGTCTGCTGTACCTCCTGGTACGGCACCAGGTCGCGGCGGTAGGACGCGTGGACCGCCGCCTCGCGCTGCTGCATCGCCGCCGCGGCGCCCTCGACGGCCGACTGGAGCTCGGCCACCCGGGACTGGAGCGCGGCGACCTGGTTCTCCAGTTCGATGATGCGCTTGATGCCGGCCAGGTTGATGCCCTCGTCCTGCGACAACGCCTGCACCTGGCGGAGCAGTTCGATGTCGCGGGCCGAGTAGCGCCGGCCGCGGCCGGCCGTGCGGTCCGGGGACACCAGGCCCAGACGGTCGTACTGGCGCAGTGTCTGCGGGTGCAGGCCGGAGAGCTGGGCCGCCACCGAGATGACGTAGACCGGGGTTTCCTCGGTCAGTTCATAAGGGTTTCGTCGACGACCGTCCATCTCCGTCATGCTCCCTTCGCGGCCTCGAACAGCTCCGCCCGCGGATCCTCAGCCGCGGTCGCCTCGCGATACGCCTCGAGCGCGTCACGAGCCTTCCCCGAAAGGTCCTTCGGGACACTCACCTCGACGGTGACCAGCAGGTCTCCGCGGGTGCCGTCCTTGCGGACCGCGCCCTTGCCCCGCGCCCGCATGGTGCGGCCGTTGGGCGTGCCGGGCGGCAACTTCAGGGTGACCGGCGGTCCGCCCAGGGTGGGAACCCTGACCTCGCCGCCCAGTGCCGCCTCCGTGAAGGTCACGGGGACGGTCACCGTGAGGTTGTCCTCCTTGCGGCCGAACACCGGGTGGGTGTCGACGTGCACGGTGACGTACAGATCGCCGGCCGGGCCGCCGCGCTCGCCCGGCGCGCCCTTGCCGCGCAGCCGGATGCGCTGGCCGTCCGACACCCCGGCGGGGATGCGGACCTGCATGGTCCGGGACGACTTGGCGCGGCCGCTGCCCTTGCACTCCATGCACGGGTGCTCGGCGATCAGGCCGCGCCCCTTGCAGTCGGGGCAGGGGTCGGTCAGCGAGAAGCCGCCGCCCGAACCCCGGGCCACCTGGCCGGTGCCGACGCAGGTCGGGCACACCCGAGGCGTGCCGTTCTTGTCGCCGGTGCCCGCGCACGCCTTGCACGGCGACTGCGCGGTCATCCGCAGCGGGACCGTCGCGCCCTCGATCGCCTCGGTGAAGCTGAGGCTGACCTCGGTGTCGATGTCCTGGCCGCGCCGGGGCTGGGTACGGGTGGTGCCCGTACCGCCGCGGTTGAAAAGGCCCCCGAAGACGTCACCGAGTCCGCCGCCGAAGCCGCCGGCTCCCTGGCCCCCGCCCTGGGCGTTGCCTCCGAAGAGGTCCCCCAGGTCGAAGTTGAAGGAGCCGCCGCCCGCGCCGCCCGGCCCGGGGCGGAAGCCACCGTTGCCGAACAGGGCGCGTGCCTCGTCGTACTCCTTGCGCTTCTTGGGGTCGCCGAGGACGTCGTTCGCCTCGGAGATCTCCTTGAAACGCTCCTCCGCCTTGGTGTTGCCCTTGTTGGCGTCCGGGTGGAACTCGCGGGCGAGCTTCCGGTACGCCTTCTTGATCTCGGCCTCGGTGGCGTCCTTGGGGACGCCGAGGACCTTGTAGTAGTCCTTCTCGATGAAGTCCTTGGTGCTCATCCTCGACGCCCCTCCTCTCTCGTCAGTTCAACGTCAGCCCTCGTCCGGGCCACCGTTCTCCTTGTCGTCGGCCGTCTCGGCGGACTCCTCCTTGACGGTCTGCGCGCCCGGCTGGGGCTCGGCGACGGCCACCCGCGCGGGGCGGATGGTGCGCTCGCCGATGCGATACCCCGGCTGGAGGATCGCGACGCAGGTCGTCTCGGTGACGTCCGGCGCGTAGGAGTGCATCAGCGCCTCGTGGATCGTCGGGTCGAAGGGCTCGCCCTCCTTGCCGAACTGCTGCAGGCCCATCTTGGCGGCGACGGTCTCCAGGGACTCCGCCACCGACTTGAACCCACCCACGAGTTCGCCGTGTTCCCGCGCGCGGCCGATGTCGTCGAGCACGGGCAGGAGCTCGGTCAGGAGGTTCGCGATGGCGATCTCCTTGACCGTGATCCGGTCGCGCTCCACACGGCGGCGGTAGTTCTGGTACTCGGCCTGGAGCCGCTGGAGGTCCATCGTGCGCTCGCCGAGCGCCGTACGTACCTGGTCCAGCTGCGCCACCAAGCCGGCGTCTGGTGCTCCGTCCCCGGCCGGGGCCGCCCCTTCCTGAGGAGCGGCCTTCGGCTCGGCGTCGTCAGGGGTCGCGCCGGAGGGGACGTCGGGCTTCTCCTCGAAGCCCGGGGTCTCCTCCGTCATTACGCGGCACCGTCCTTGCGCTCGTCGTCGACGATCTCGGCGTCCACGACGTCGTCGTCGGCCTTGGCGCCACCCGGGGCGGCACCCTCGGCGCCACCCGCGGCCTGAGCGGCCTGGGCGTCGGCGTACATGGCCTGACCGACCTTCTGGGAGACCGCGGCGACCTTCTCGGTGGCGGTGCGGATCTCGGCGGTGTCCTCGCCCTTGAGCGCGGTCTTCAGCTCCTCGACGGCGGCCTCGACCTCGGTCTTGACCTCACCGGGAACCTTGTCCTCGTTGTCCTTGAGGAACTTCTCCGTCTGGTAGACGAGCTGCTCGCCCTGGTTGCGGGACTCGGCGGCCTCGCGGCGGGCGTGGTCCTCCTCCGCGTACTTCTCGGCCTCTTCGCGCATCCGGTTGACCTCGTCCTTCGGCAGCGAGGAGCCACCGGTGACGGTCATCTTCTGCTCCTTGCCCGTGCCGAGGTCCTTCGCGGTCACGTGCATGATGCCGTTGGCGTCGATGTCGAAGGCGACCTCGATCTGCGGGACACCGCGCGGGGCCGGGGGAAGGCCCGTGAGCTCGAACATTCCGAGCTTCTTGTTGTACGCCGCGATCTCGCGCTCGCCCTGGTAGACCTGGATCTGCACGGAGGGCTGGTTGTCCTCGGCGGTGGTGAAGATCTCGGACCGCTTGGTCGGGATCGTCGTGTTCCGCTCGATGAGCTTGGTCATGATGCCGCCCTTGGTCTCGATGCCGAGGGACAGCGGGGTCACGTCGAGGAGCAGGACGTCCTTGACCTCACCCTTGAGGACACCGGCCTGCAGGGCGGCGCCGATGGCGACGACCTCGTCCGGGTTGACGCCCTTGTTGGCGTCCTTGCCGCCGGTCAGCTCGCGCACGAGCTCGGCGACGGCGGGCATACGGGTGGAGCCACCGACGAGGACGACGTGGTCGATCTCGTTGATGGAGACGCCGGCGTCCTTCATGACGTTGAAGAACGGGGTCTTGCAGCGCTCCAGGAGGTCCGCGGTCAGCTGCTGGAACTGCGCGCGGGTGAGCTTCTCGTCGAGGTGCAGGGGGCCCTCGGCGGAGGCGGTGATGTAGGGCAGGTTGATCGAGGTCTCGGTGGACGAGGACAGCTCGATCTTGGCCTTCTCGGCGGCCTCGCGGAGGCGCTGGAGGGCCATCTTGTCCTTGCTGAGGTCCACGCCGTGACCGGCCTGGAACTGCTTGACCAGGTAGTCGACGATGCGCTGGTCCCAGTCGTCACCGCCGAGGTGGTTGTCACCGTTGGTGGCCTTCACCTCGACGACGCCGTCGCCGATCTCCAGGAGGGACACGTCGAAGGTGCCGCCACCGAGGTCGAAGACGAGGATCGTCTGGTCGTCCTTGTCGAGGCCGTACGCCAGGGCGGCGGCCGTCGGCTCGTTGACGATGCGCAGGACGTTCAGGCCCGCGATCTCGCCGGCCTCCTTCGTCGCCTGGCGCTCGGAGTCGTTGAAGTAGGCCGGGACGGTGATGACCGCGTCCGTGACCTTCTCGCCCAGGTAGGCCTCGGCGTCACGCTTCAGCTTCTGGAGGATGAACGCCGAGATCTGCTGCGGGTTGAACGGCTTGCCGTCCAGCTCGATCTTCCAGTCGGTGCCCATGTGACGCTTCACCGAACGGATGGTCCGGTCCACGTTGGTCACCGCCTGGCGCTTGGCGACCTCGCCGACAAGCACCTCACCGTTCTTCGCGAAGGCGACGACGGACGGCGTGGTCCTGGCACCCTCGGCGTTGGTGATGACGGTGGGCTCGCCGCCCTCCAGAACGCTGACGACGGAGTTAGTCGTGCCCAGGTCGATGCCGACCGCACGTGCCATGGTGAATTCCTCCAGCTGACTTGAGTGGAACGGACTCAAGTGTGCACGACGGCTCCCGATGGGTCAACAGAGCTGAGTCGACCCCACTCAACTCTTATCCGTTCCTTACACGCAACGGGGCTCCGACCTGCGACGACGCAACACGGTCGGAGGCCCTGGCGGAGTCCTGCACCGGAACTCTGGGTTGACGCCGCGGCCCGTAGGGCTTGATGTGCAGCAGCGCGAACACGGCGACGAGCGCACCCAGCCCCACCCAGAACGCCCCGGAGCGCGCCATCCATCCCATGTGCACGAGGACGCCGACGAGTACCCCGGCGAAGGCGCCGACACCCAGCAGGATCGTCACGCCCTGCGGAGTGAGCCCGATCCGGCGCAGCCGGTGGGCCAGATGATCGGGCCCGCGCCGCAGCAGCGGCCGTCCGGCGAGCCGGCGCGAGAGCGCCACCAGTACGACATCGGCGGTGGCCAGGGCGGTCAGCGAGTACAGCACGCTCACGCTCGACACGGGATCGAGCCCGGCACGCGTCATCACGGCGGACGAGGCCAGCACGAACCCGACGAACAGGGACCCGCAGGCCCCGAGGCCGATCCGCGCGGGGGGCCAGTTGTGCATCAGGAACCCGGTCAGGGCGGCGGCCAGCACGCTGAGCAGCACGGCGAGTTCGTCCATCACCTCGGCCGCCGCACAGATGCCGACACCGAAGGCGGTGAGCACCCCGACGGTGCCGACCAGGGCGTCCGCGTGGTCCAGCGCCTTGAAGCCGACGGCGACCAGGACGATCCAGCCGACGGCCACCAGCCCGAGCAGGATGCCCGTGTCGCCGTACGGCACCACGCACGCCGCCGCCACGGCCGTACCGCCGACGAGGAAGCGCGCCTTCACCCGCTGCAGGTCGGCGACCAGTCCGAGGCAGGCCACGGCACCCGCGGCGATCAGCAGCCGCCCGATCTCGGAGCCGAGCGGGGCGAACCGCGTCCACTCCCCGGCGGCGGCCACCAGGCAGGTCACGAGCGCGACGGCCACCCCGCCGAGCAGCGGCAGCGGCCGCTGCCGCCGGCGGTCGACGATGCCGAAGCGCAGGGCGGGCAGGCGGAGCAGCATCGCGAGGAGGGCGGTCACGACGAGGGCGGTGGTGGCGGCTGCGATCCCGTAAAGCACGGGCCTAGATTAGTGGCGTATATACCATTTCGGGATGAATAACACGAATCATTCTTAAGGCAAGCCTCAGCGACTCAGATCACCTCGCGCCTGGCTACAGTGCGACGGAGGATGCGGGTAGTCTCAGAGGACTGCATAAGTTACCGCTTAGTAATGTCGCCTCGCAGGCCCGAGGAGCCCGAAAATGCAACTCGCCGCGATCATCGTGTCGCTGGTCCTGATCGTGGTCGGCGTGGCACTGTTCGGCCGCGCCCTCCTCCAGATCTTCAACTTCATGCGGCTCGGTCAGTCCGTGCCCGCGGGATTGCGGACCAACGACCCGTACCAGCGCACCGTCACCCTGGTGAAGGAGTTCCTGGGGCACACCCGGATGAACCGCTGGGGCATCGTCGGCATCGCGCACTGGTTCGTCGCGATCGGCTTCTACACACTGCTGCTGACGATCGTCAACGCCTTCGGCCAGCTCTTCGAGGCCGACTGGATCCTGCCGGTCATCGGTGACTGGGCGCCGTACAACATCTACGTCGAGTTCATCGGCACCATGACGGTGGTCGGCATCGCGACGCTGGTCGTCATCCGGCAGCTGTCCCGGCCGGGCCGGGCGGGCCGCAAGTCCCGCTTCGCGGGCTCGAACACCGGCCAGGCCTACTTCGTCGAGACGATCATCCTCATCGTCGGTGTCTGCATCTTCATGCTGCACGCGCTGGAGGGCGCACAGCACCACGTGGACGGCTACGAGGCCTCGTTCTTCATCTCGTACCCGGTGGTGCACTGGCTCGAGGGCATGGACGTCTCCACGCTCCAGAACCTCACCTACTTCTTCGCGGCCCTGAAGATCGCGGCCTCCTTCATCTGGATGATCGTGGTCTCGCTCCGGACCGACATGGGTGTCGCCTGGCACCGCTTCCTGGGCTTCCCGAACATCTGGTTCAAGCGCAACGCCACCGGCGAGACGGCCCTCGGCGCCCTGCTGCCGATGACGTCGGGCGGCAAGCCGATCGACTTCACCGACCCCGGCGAGGACGACGTCTTCGGTGTCTCCCAGGTCGAGCAGTTCTCCTGGAAGGGCCTGCTGGACTTCTCCACCTGCACCGAGTGCGGTCGCTGCCAGTCGCAGTGCCCCGCCTGGAACACCGGCAAGCCCCTTTCCCCCAAGCTCCTGATCATGTCGCTGCGCGACCACGCGCACGCCAAGGCGCCGTACCTGCTGGCCGGCGGCGGCAAGACCATGGAGGGCGAGGAGAAGGCGTCCGAGGAGCAGCTGAAGGACGTTCCCGCCGCCGCTCTCGCCGAGGCCGAGCGTCCGCTGATCGGCACCGTCGAGGAGAACGGCGTCATCGACCCGGACGTCCTGTGGTCCTGCACCACCTGCGGCGCCTGTGTCGAGCAGTGCCCGGTGGACATCGAGCACATCGACCACATCGTCGACATGCGCCGCTACCAGGTGATGATCGAGAGCGCGTTCCCGTCCGAGGCGGGCACGATGCTCAAGAACCTGGAGAAGAAGGGCAACCCCTGGGGCCTGGCGAAGAAGCAGCGCCTGGAGTGGCTCAAGGAGGTCGAGTTCGAGGTCCCGGTCGTCGGCCAGGACATCGAGGACCTCACCGAGGTCGAGTACCTGTACTGGGTGGGCTGCGCCGGCGCCCTGGAGGACCGCGCGAAGAAGACCACCAAGGCCTTCGCCGAGCTGCTGCACATCGCGGGCGTGAAGTTCGCGATCATGGGCGGCGACGAGAAGTGCACCGGTGACTCCGCCCGCCGCCTCGGCAACGAGCCCCTGTTCCAGGAGCTCGGCATGGAGAACGTCATGGCGCTGAACATGGCGTTCGGCGAGGAGCTGGACGACGAGGGCAAGGTCGTCCCCGAGTCGGCGAAGCCGAAGTCGGCCAAGAAGATCGTCGCGACCTGCCCGCACTGCCTCAACACGATCGGCAACGAGTACCCGCAGATCGGCGGCGACTACGAGGTCATCCACCACACCCAGCTGCTCCAGCACCTGGTGGACGAGGGCAAGCTGGTCCCGGTGACCCCGGTCGAGGGCATCATCACCTACCACGACCCCTGCTACCTGGGCCGGCACAACAAGATCTACACGCCGCCGCGCGAGATCATCGCCAGCGTCCCGGGTCTGCGCAACGAGGAGATGCACCGCCACAAGGAGCGCGGCTTCTGCTGTGGCGCCGGTGGCGCGCGGATGTGGATGGAGGAGCGGATCGGCAAGCGCATCAACAACGAGCGTGTCGACGAGGCCCTCTCGACCAACCCGGACATCGTCTCCACCGCCTGCCCGTTCTGCCTCGTCATGCTCACGGACTCCGTGAACGGCAAGAAGAACGATGGCAAGGCCAAGGAGTCCATCCAGGTCGTCGACGTCGCCCAGCTGCTGCTGGAGTCTGTCAAGACGCCCGTGGACCCCGAGGACACCGCCCAGACGGAGAACGAACCGGAGCCCGAGCCGGTGAAGTAGCCGTCACGGCCGTACGTCCGACGCCCCCTGTCCCCCACACGGGACAGGGGGCGTCGTCGTGAGGCAGGCTGGACACAGGAACTGATCGGAAAGGATCACGCGTGATCATCTTCGGCACCAAGGGCTACCTCTACCAGCTCGCGATACTGACGCTGGTGTGCGGTCAGTGCGGCAACCCCGCGGCGCACACGCTCCGCAAGCGCGTCACGAAGTTCACGCTGTTCTTCGTGCCGCTGTTCCCGGTCTCGACCAAGTACGCGACGCAGTGCACGTTCTGCGGCGCGGAGCACAAGGTGCCCCAGGAGCAGGCCGAGCAGCTCCAGGCACAGGCCGCCGCCGGGGGCCCCGGGGGTCAGCAGCCGTACGGACAGCCTCAGCAGCCGTACCGGTCCTGACCGGACCCCGGTTCCCGGAACCCCGGGCGGCGGTCTACGACTTGGGCTGCTTGGGGTTGTTCATCGCGTCGGCGGCGTGCTTCGGGCCGGGGCGCGACGAGAACTGGCCGACAAGCTCGCGAAAGCAGACCAGGGCGGTGATCGGGGGAATTCCGACGATCACCATCGCGAGCAGGGAGTCCGCCGACTGACCGATGCACAGGGCGACGGCCGTGCCGGAGGAGATCAGCATGACGGCCCAGGACCGCCGGGCGGTCCGGCGCTGGACGGAGGCCCGCAGGATGGACAGGCCGGCCAGCAGCCACGGTCCGTACACCGTCAGCGGCCACCATTGGGCCAGGTTCTCCGATACGACGAGCAGTGCGATGTCGCGGAGCTGATCGTACGAATACGAGATGGACCATGTGAGCATCGTCACCGCACACAAGGTGATTAACGTGACCAGAACGGAGACGCTCACGATCTTCGGATTTCCACCGAGGATCCGGGCGCCCGTCTGCGGTCTTTTCCGATGAACCGGACGGGGCGGGGGTCTGTCGTCGCTGCGCGGGGGCGGCGGCGGAGGCGGCGCGAGATCGGCGAGATCCAGGCCCTGCGTCGTGCTCAGCATGTGAGCCAGCTCCGCGTCCAGATCCCAGCCGCCCGAGGAGGAGATCCCCTGCTCAGGGGCCTGCCAGAGGTTCTGCATGTCGAGCCGCTGAGCGTAATGAGGCTGCTGTTCTACCGCGTCATAGTCGGACCTCATTTCTAGATCTTCTCCCCCTCCAGAGCCGCACGGAGATATTCACTCTCCATACGGCTGATTGCCCTGAGGAAGTCCTCGAGCAGATCAGAGCAGCCGGTGATGCTCCCCGCAGTGGTCTGATCAGCTGCCCGGAACGGGCTCATCGAACTGTCCTCAGCTGCATGTTTTTCCCGCCACGTCACATTCACCTAACGAGCACCGCGGCGGACCGGACATCTGGCATTCGGGGGAATACGCGTCAACGGTGATTATCTGGAAGATCCAATCACCGGGGCGGTCGAAGAAATGCAGAAGATCTTTTACTTGGTGTTATGGACGGCGTTCGGGGCGCTTTCGCGGAGGGCGGGGGCGGCGGAACGAGCGGCCCGGCGGGGCCGGGTCGTGGTCATCGGCCGGACTCGTCGCCGGGCTCCCGCTTGCCCTCTTCGGGGACCCGCTGCTCCGGCACCTGGTGCAGCGCGGCGAGGACGCGCTCGGCGTAGTCCTCGCAGGCGGCCACGCAGACCTTGAGCCGTTCGCCGGCCTCGGCGGCCTCGGGGGCGCCGAACACGTCCCGCGCGGTCAGGTCCCGGTGCCAGCGGCGCAGCCGCTCCAGCGACTGCTCCTCGTCCTCCAGTGCGGCGAGCGTGAGCTTGGGGGGCCGGCCGCTTCCGTCGGCGGCGCCGCCGAGGGCCTTGGTCAGCTCTTCCTCGAACTTGCCGCAGTCGGCCATGAATTCGGCCCAGTCGGCGGAGCGGGCGGCCGTGAACATGGCGCGCAGCCGCAGCCCGTCCTGCGCGCCCCGTCCGGTGGCCGCCAGCGACACGGCCTCGCCGTCGGCGCGCTCGGTCAGCTCCAGCACGCGGAGGATCCCGTCGGCGAAGAGCGGCACGTCCGGTACGGCCCACACTCCCTGCCCGAGGGACAGCGCGCCGATCTTCCGCAGTTCCCGCCAGACGGCCACCCGGTGCCGGGAGGGCTCGGCCGGAACCCTGACGACGAGGACGATCCAGCGCGTTCCGTCCCGCGCCTCGTCGTCCCCGCCGCCGTACTCCATCGCAGTCACACTTCGGAATGTAGCAGCTGTTACATCATGCCGACCGGCGAGTGAAGAGGGGACTCGGGTGCCGCAGGAGTGTCAGTCCTGGCGCTCGACGTCGGTGCCGGGCCCGCCGGAGAGGGTGTCGCGGCCCGGGCCGCCGTACAGCTTGTCGTTGCCGCTGTTGCCGTAGATCGTGTCGTCGCCGCTGTTGCCGTACAGGATGTCGGCGCCGGGGCCGCCGTACAGGAAGTCGCTTCCGGCGCCGGCGCGCACGGTGTCGTTGCCGTCTCCGCCGTTCAGGCGCTGCCGGCCCGCGGCGCCGTACAGCAGGTCGTTGCCCGCGCCCCCGTCGGCGTCGCTCTCGTCGCCGAGCAGGTGGATCGTGTCGACGCCGCCCTGGCCCAGCACGATGGACGATTCGCCGCCGTAGACCGTGTCGTTGCCGTCCCCGGCGATCGCGTTCCCCGCGGTGCCGAGCCGGACGGTGTCGTTGCCGGAGCCGCCGCGGATCTCGTTGCCGTCGACGCCACCGGCGTGGGTGTAGCCGTCCTTGCCGGGGCCCAGGTCTATGCCGGCGAAGTAGTAGGCCTGGTCGGTGACGTTGTCGTAGGTGAGGGTGTCGTTGCCGTCGCCGAGGTTCACGGACAGCGTGGCGTACGGGTCCTGGCTCTCCAGGGTGGTCTCGGTGCAGGTGACCTTGGTGCGGTCCGCGCTGTCGGGATGGGCGCAGTCCTCGTCGCCCGGGGCGATGGCGATCGGGACCACGTCGTCGATGACGTAGGTGATCCGCGCCAGGCCGTCGGCGGCCGTCGCCCGGACGGTGACCTGGTTGGTCTGGCCGGCCGCCGCCGTGTAGACGATCGACCGCCCGCTGCCTCCCGTGACGGTGGCCGACGGCACCGCGGCGCCGGCCATCGCCGGCAGGGCGATCGTCGCGGTCAGACCCGTACCGAGGGCGAGGGTCAGGACCGATGCGGCGCGCACTGCCTTGCGGCCGACGGGGTGAGAGAACATGGCACAACCTTCCTGTGGGGCATGTGGTGTGAACCACCACAGGTGACTCGCGGGGTATGTGCGGGGTTGCGCCCCCACAGGTGCGGCGGCGGCCGTCGCCGTCCCGGCGGCAGGACCGCGGAACCCGCCGACCAGGGACGGTCCAGCCGCCGTAGGGCGGAGCGCCATCTACCGGCCCGGCGGGCTTCGCAAGGAATTCATCGAACGGCGGGCCTCAGTGGGCGGCCACGAACGTGACCGTCTCGTCGAGGGGCGCCCGGCCCGTGCGGGCGTGGTGCACCGTGTCGTCCTCGAAGCCGATCGACATGCCGCAGAACAGCACGAGGCCGTCCGGCGGCGCCAGGACCTCCGCCACGCTCCTGTGGTACTTCGCCCACGCCATCTGCGCGCAGCTGTGCAGCCCCTCCGCGCGGAGCAGCAGCATCACGGTCTGGAGGTACATGCCGACGTCGGACCACTGGGCCGGGCCCAGGTCGCGGTCGATGTAGCAGAACAGGGCCGCGGACGCGCCGAAGCAGTCCCAGTTCGCGGAGGCGGCCCGCTGGCGCGCCTCGATGTCCTCACGCGGGATGCCGAGCGAGCCGTAGCGCTGCTCGCCGAAGGCGGCCCGGCGCTCGCGGTAGGGGGCCTTCAGATCGGCCGGGTACTGCTCGTACTCCGGCTCGTCCCAGGGGTCGCCCGCGGCCAGCCGGGAACAGGCGCGCTTCTTCAGTTCGGCCAGCGGCTCACCGGTCAGCACGTAGGCGTGCCACGGCTGGAGGTTGGATGCGGACGGGGCCCAGGCCGCGGTGGCCAGGACGCGCTCCAGCACCTCCCTCGGAACCTGCCGGTCGGTGAATCCGCGTACGGCCCGTCGGCTCGTGACCGCTTCGTAGACGTCCAAGATCTCCTGCCTCCCGTTTGCTCTGGGCGCCGATCATCGTTGCATCCGCGATGGTATCAATCGATACCATCGCGAGTTAAACTATGGTCGATTACAAGTCACGCCCTCGGCTCAGCCGTTGGGCCACGGTCCCCCGGAGAAAGTCCATGGCCACGCTGCTGCACATCGACTCGTCCGTACTCCCCGGCAAAGCGTCCTCGTCCCGTTCGGTCGCCGCCGCCTTCCTCCAGGCCTGGCGGGAACAGCACCCGCAGGGCACGGTGATCCACCGCGACCTCGCCACCGACCCGGTCCCGCACATCACCGCCGCCGGCTGGTCCGCCGGTCAGACCGCCCCGGCCGAGCGCACCCCGGAACAGGCCGCCGCGTTCGCCGTGCGCGTGCGGCTCATCGAGGAACTGGAGACGGCGGACGCGGTCCTGATCGGCGCCCCCATGCACAACTTCTCGGTCCCCTCGACCCTGAAGGCATGGCTGGACAACGTCCTCCTGCCCGGCCGCACCAGCGGCGAGAGCCCCTCGACCCGGGGCCTCCCGGTCACGGTCATCGCCAGCCGCGGCGGCTCCTACGCGCCGGGCACCCCCCGCGAGGGCTTCGAGTTCGTCCGGAACTATCTGGAAGCCGTCCTCGCGCGCACCCTCGGCATGGACCTCGACTTCATCGTCCCGGAGCTCACGATGGCGCCGCGCAACCCGGCCATGTCCGAGCTGATCCCGCTCTACGAGGCCTCCCGCCAGGAAGCCTTCGAGGACGCGACCGCCAAGGCGAAGGAGCTCGCGAAGCGCCTGGCCGCATAACCCCCGCAACGCGTACGCCGTGTGGGACCCGGCCTTCAGGTCGCACACGGCGCATGTGTTCTCGCGGGACGGGCCCGGCCGTCAGCCGCCGGCCCCCTCGGGGTGGGCGAACCGGGTGAGCAGTTCGGCGAGTTGCTCGTCCTCGCCCGGCCCCAGCACCGCGGTCAGCCCCTCGGCCGGCCGCTCCGCCGCCGCGTGGGCCGCGTCGAAGAGCTCGACCCCCGCGGGCGTGATCTCCACCTGCCGCACCCGCCGGTCGCCCGGCACGGCCTTGCGCACGGCCAGCCCTTTGCGCTCCAGGTCGTCCACGACCCGCATGATCCCCGCCTTGTCCGTCCCCGTCGCCGCGGCCAGATCACGCTGCACCGTGGGCCCGCGGTTCACGAGCACGATCAGTACGGCGAAGTGGCGCAGTTCGATGCCGAGGGGCCGCAGCGCCTCCGTCATCGCCGTGTGCGCGCGCCAGTGCGCCCGGCGCAGCAGCAGGCCGAGCGCGAAGGGCGAGGGGTCACCGGGGCGGTCGGTCGCACGCGAGGCGGTGGTTCCGGGCGGAACGTCGGCGGTCATGTGGCCAGATTACCGCTGTACATTCACTCGATACGGTATCGATTGAAACCAAATGGGCGGTTACGCCTCGGCCGATGGTCCGCACGCTCCCGCACAGGGCTGTCGCCGCCCCTCGAACGCGTGCATCATTACCCAGTTGTTTCCCCTGATGTCGACGAGGTGAGCGGTGCGCACGCGAAGAAGCGGGAAGTGTACGGCGGCCCTGACCGGCACCCTCGGCGTCCTCGCCCTCACGGTCGCCGCCTGCGGCCCCACCAGCGCTCACGACGACGCGGAACCGGCCCGGCACACCCCCTTCCAGGTGGCCGACGCCCCCGCGCTGCTCCCCGTCCCGCAGGGCAAGGGCAGCAAGACCCCCGACGACTTCAACGGCGACGGCCATCGCGACCTGGTCCTCAACGACCTGGTCAAGGCGCAGGCCCACGCGGACGACGCGGGCATCGGCATCGTCTACGGCGGCACGCGCGGACTCGCCCCGGGCGCACGGCAGTTGCTCAGCCCCGAGCGGCAGGGCGCCCCGACCAAGGGACAGCACCCGGCCGTCTTCGACGCGGAGACGACCTGCGACCTCGACGGCGACGGCTTCACGGACCTGGTCGTCTCCACCGACCCGCCCTACGACGGGCAGGGGCAGCCCCCGGTGCCGCTCCAGCTCCTGTTCGGCTCCCCGAAGGGCCTGACGGGCACCGCGGTCAAACTCGTGGTCCCGGGCGGCGCCCGCTACGGCAACGACTGGCCCGACCAGCCGGTGTGCGGCGACTTCGACGGCGACGGCGCGCAGGACCTGGTCGTGCACGCGTCCGGCGGCCGGCTGAGCTTCCTGCACGGCCCCTTCAGCCGCAAGGGCAGCCCGCGCAAGGCCGGCGCCCCCGTCCAGTCGCCCGGCAACGTCCCCACCGGCCCCGCGGCCGACGTCAACGACGACGGATACGACGACCTGGTGGTCCGCACCGCGGAGGGCCGGGGCACCTCGGCCGTCGTCCTCGGCGGCCCGGCCGGCCCCACCCGGACGGGAGCCACCCTGCCCGCCGGCATCGACGTGGCCCTCGGCACCTTCGGCAAGGGCAGGGCGGCCCTCGACGCGGCGATCGGCACGATGGGCGAAACGTCCCTGCGCTACGACGTCACGGCGACGGCCGCGCGCGGCACCCTCGCGTCCGCCGGTTCCAAGCTCGACGCGGCCGACTTCGACGGCGACGGCCTGACCGAACTCCTCTCCAGCGGCTCGCGGTTGCGCATCTTCCCCGGCCGCACGGCAGGACTCACGACGGCGGGCATGGTGACCGTCGAGCCCCCGGCCCGCGGCACCACCCGCGTCGTCACGACCGGCGACTTCGACGGGGACGGACGGGCGGACCTGGTGGTCCGGACGTACGTCGGCGAGACCAAGGACACGGTGGCGGTGTACCCGGGCACGAAACAGGGCCTGGTGGCACCGAAGCCTTCGGTGACCTTCTCCAGCTCGGAGTTCCTGGCGAAGTAACCACCGCCCGGCGAGAACTCGGGACACACTGCGCCGAGTCAGGTGAGTCCGCTCAGGCCGCTCAGTCTCCGGCCGGCCCGCTCAGCCTCCGCTCAGTCCGCGACGCGCGCGCCGATCGCCCGGGCGCGGCGGCGGGCCTCCGGGCTGAGGCCCTTACGTCGGGCGTCGGTGCGCGGGTCGAACGCGGTGGGCTGGCTGAGGCACTCCAGTCCGCGCGGGCCGGGCTTGGCCACCACGCAGGCGAAGCGCGGGTCGCCCGCGTACCAGAGCTCCTCGTCGTAGTCCTTCAGCGCCGCTTGCGTCCGGAACCCGAACATCACAGCCGTCGGCTTCAGCGACGCCGTCTTCTCCGGGTGGTCGGGGTCGGGCAGCACGACGACCGCCCTGCCCCTGTCGATCCGGACGGCCCCCCGCAGGCGGCGCCACGGGTAGACGGCGAGGATGCGCCGGATCCGTATCCCCCTCGCGACGCGGCCGAGAGCCCGGCTCGCCACGAAGGTGATCGCGAACAGGACGAGCACCATGGGCACCACGGCCGCCACCGGCAACAGCGCGACGGTGACGTACAACGCGGCCCACCAAAGGGCCAGCCAGCCCAGGAACTTGGCGACGTTCCACGCCCTCCAGCGGCGGACGGCGCTTCGCGTACCCGGTGTGTCCCAGGCCACCGGGCCGTCGAAGCCCTGCTTGTCGAGGTTCATGGTCATGTGCCCGTCCCGGGTCATCCGAAGTCCGAGGCGATGTCGCCCGCGGTGCCACCCGGGCCGTCGGGCCCGTCACCTCGTGCGGCGCGCTCGATCTCCGGCATCGGATCGTGGAAGGACACCGTGTGCGCGATGCCCGCCATCATGTCGCGGTAGTGCTCCCGGGACCCCACGGCCGTGCTGCTCAGCGTCAGGACGCCCAGCTGTGTGCCCGAGGGGGCCGGGACGTAGAGGGTGCACTGGTACAGGTCCTGACCCGGTACGCCGTCCAGGTCGGGCGTGGTGACCAGGGTGTCGGAGATCGAGGCCGGACGGCCACCTGGCAGCGTCAACAGCTCGACGTTCTGGGCGCTCTCGCGCAGCGTGACCGCGCGCACCGCCGTGATCTTGGCCGGGGCCCAGTCGATGTCCCTCAGCGCCACCGTGAACACGGACATGGCGGAGGAACCGTTGTCCGCGATGTGCATGCCTAGCGAGCAGGCGATGACGCCCTCGCTCCGCATCCGGGCGGCCATGAACCGCACGTCGCGCAGGGCTCCCGTGTACCGGTCGCGCTGATCGACGGGGGCCAGGCCGAGTACCACCTCCATCGCCTGCTGGAGGTGGGTCTCCTGCGCCGAGCCCGGTTCGGGATCGAGGGCGTCGATGGGGACATTGAAGTACCCGGCAGGCAGCGCGTACCAGATCTTCGAGCTCGGGTCCCTGGCCGAGTCGTCGATGACCAGACGCAGCGGCGGCTGCCCGGCCGCTTCCCGGGTCATCGCAGCACCCTCGCGACGTTGCCGATGACCGCGACGGCGCCGGGTCCGTCGAACAGCCCCGCGCGGGCCGCGTCGACCCCGGTGGCGGTGTCCTTGCCGGCGTCGCTCTTCAGGGCGTCGATGTTCTCGGCGGCCAGCCCGTAGCCCGCGGTCACCACACCAGTGATCGGGGAGACGTAGTCCATGCCCGCTCTGATGGCCTGGCTGCCACCCGCCGCGTGCGCCACCAGGTCTCCGACGGGGTTGTAGGAACCCGCGGTCGCGATCCGGCCGGCGGCCGTGACGGTGTCGTCGGCGAACCGGCCGAGGAACTGCCCGGCGCTCACCGCTTCGGACGCGAACCTCGTCGACTGGACCGCACCGTTGAGGCCACGGCTCACGGCACCCACACCCGGCACCGCGCCGAGTGCGTCACCGGCGAGCCCCACGGAGTTCTCCCAGAAGTCCGCGTCGAACTCGCCCTTGGTGAACCCGTCCGCGAGCGAGGCCCGCACCTTGGGGTCGGCGAGCCGTGAGCCCATCGTCGCCAGGCTCAGCGCACCGGCGGCGAGCAGCATCGCGATCCCGAACGGCCCCGTGCACAGCAGCGCCAGCAGTCCGGCCACCGCCGCCAGCACGCTCAGAATGTTGGTGAGGTTGTCCCCGATCCAGCCGAGCGCCTTGCTCAGCCACCCCGGCTCCTCCGGCGCCAGATCCTTCGTGGCGTCCTTCAGCTTCTTCGCGAGGTCCCGCGCCTCGTCCTCGTGCGTCCCCTCCAGCTCCCGCGCCTTGCGCATCACTCCGTCCAGCGCGCTCTGCGCGTTGTTGACGGCGGCGACGGCGTCGTTCAGCCGGTCGTTGGCCGCGTTCAGCCGGGCCTGCGCGTTCTGCAGCTCCGGACCCTCCTGGAAGGTCTGTCCCGCCAGCTTCAGGTCGGGGTCCTGCTTGGCCGTCTCGTGCCGGGAGTTGGCGGTGTTCAGATCGCCCTTGTGGTCGCCCGCCTCGATGTCGTACTTGTGCGCCAGCTCCCTGCGGCCGGTCAACCCGCCGTGCCAGGCGCCGAGGTGGCCTGCCGCCTTGGTCAGAGACGTGTGGGCGTCCTTCATGTACTTCGGCAGATCGCCGTCGAGGGCCTCGCGGAAGCCGACGGCCGCGTCACCCTCCCAGAAGCTGGACTCACCGAGCAGTTTGTCGATCTTCTGGTACGCGGTCTGCAGCGCGCTCGCCGAATTGACGAGCTGGGTGCGGAGCTTCTCGACCTCGCCCGGCTCGCCCGGCACGGGGTTCCAGCCGAGGTGGACGTAGGGGTTCTGTGCCATCGCAATCACTTCCCCGCGGCCGCGGCCCGCTTGAAGCTCTCCTCCAGGGAGGTCTCCACTTCGCGGTAGTTGTCCGTGTTCTTCCGCAGACCCTCGGTGAGCTTCCCGATGCGTTCCTTGATCTGCTCGTTGCCGTACCGCCAGCGCTCCTGGAACGCGTCACACGCCTCGTCGAGCTCCGGCGTGCCGATCTGGTCGGACCTCACGTGCTGGAGAGCGGTTCGCACCTGCTCAAGGGAGTCGTTGGCACCGTCGAGGTCCTTGGTGAAAGTCGCGAGCTGATCAATATCGGTCCTGAACTGGCCCCCCATGCAGGCCTTCCCCCTTCGCGAACGCATCAGCAAACGGCACCGGCGGCCGAAGGGCCGATCATGCCATGCAGGAGTGAACGTCCTGTGCCGAGGTTGCGAAGGTCGTTCGGGTGGGCCTCGCGGTCGGGATCTGTTCAGGTGTGACAGGTGGAACCGCGGGCGGGGCGGGGGTGCTCTGTCTTGTAGGCGGACAAATGCGGGGGGTGTCGTGAGCCGGGTGCTCTACAGCGAAGAGTCGTGGAATCCGCTGGCGCGGACCGTGGAGTTGACCGATGAGCGGCTGCGCGGCGGCGGCAGGATCACGCCATTGAGTGAGCTGAACCTGGTCGCCATGGCTGAGGCGTTCCAGCGCGGGTGCTGGCTCGGCGGCGGCGGAGCGGAACGCCCGTTGCAGCGGCTGGCGCAGGGCACCGGGGTCGTTCCCGTGACCCGTGTCACCGGCACCACCACTCCGGTGCGGGTGCGGCGGGCGGCCGAGTTCGCGCACCGGCTGGGGGAGCTGGCGGTCTGGCGGTGCGGTGGGCCGGACCAGGTGGCGGCCCTGGCGGCCCGCGCCCGGGCCGAGGGCGTACCGCTGTGGATCGCCCGGCGGGTCGCGCCGGGGCCCGCCGGGCCGATCGCCGTGGCGGTGGACCGGCGCCTGGTGCGCGTGGACGTCTGGGGGCCGCACGCTCCCGTCGTACGGATCCGGGCGCCGTACGGCTTCCGACGTGACGGCCTCGACCCTGCCCAGGGCCTGCGTCTGACGGTCGGCGAGGTCACGGCGCAGCTCGAACTGCGAAGGAAGATGCGCAAGTCCAAGAGTTCCGTGGAGGTACGGCTCCCGGGACAGCACTGGGTGCTGCGGCGGGAGAACGCGTCGAGCTCGTGGCTGCTGCGCGACGAACGGCCCGTCGCCCTGCTGGGGCGGCCCCCGCGCCGACCGGGCCTGGAGCCGGGCGTGTTGCTGCGGCCGCTGTCCCCCGTGCGGTACGAGAGCCCCGACCCGCTCGACGCCGTCATGGCGCAGACCTTCGCCGTCGCCTTCGGGCTCGGCGACACCACGGGCTGGGCGCGGTTCCGGTCGGAGCGGCGCCCGCTGAACGGGGGTGAGCCGATCGCCACCGACGACTGGTGGGACCGCGCCTGGTTCAGCAACCTCGGCAACAGCGGCGCCGACAACGAACCGGGCGGCGGCGACGGCTGGGGCGGGGACGGCGGAGGCGGCGGCGACAGCGGTGGGGGCGACGGCGGGGGTGGGGGCGGAGACGGTGGTGGAGGCGGGGGCGGGGGCGGCGACTAGGCCGTCTCGCCCGGATCACCCGTACAACCCTTACGCCCGTCCATTCGGATCACCCGTACAACCCCTATGTCTCTCCACCCGGATCACCCGTACAACCCTTACGCCCCTCCACCCGGATCACCCGTACAACCCCTATGTCTCTCCACCCCGACCACCCGTACAACCCTTACGCCCCTCCACCCCGACCACCCGTACAACCCTTACGCCCCTCCAAGGGTCTCCTGAGCGCCGATCACCCGGTGAAGCCGAGGACAACTCCCGGCGAACGCGGGCGGACCGGCGCCCCCCGGCTCGGCATGATCACGGCCGGCCAGACCCAAGGAGCCTCCTCTCTCCATGCGCAGACACACCTCGGCGGCCCTGGCCGCCGCCCTCCTCGGCGCGGGCCTGACCCCGCTCGCCCTGAGCGCCCCGGCGTCCGCCGCGGTCGCCAGGCACTACGACGACTTCAACGGCGACGGCTACCGGGACCTGGCGTACAGCCACTCCTACCGAGGCATCTCCGGGGCCGACGGCTGGGAGGGCGGCGCCGTCAACGTCGTCTACGGCAGAGCGGGCGGTCTCGACACCGCGCACACCCAGGTCGTCCACCAGGACAGCCCGGGCATCCCCGGCACCGGTGAGGAGGACGACTCGTTCGGCGAGTCGATCACCAGCGCCGACCTCAACAAGGACGGCTACGCGGATCTGATCGTCGGCAACCCGATGGAAGCGGTCGGCAGCGCGCGGTACCGCGGCACCGTCACCATCGTCTGGGGCTCCAGGTCCGGCCTGTCCGGGGGCACCAACCTGACCCCGGCGTCCGGCGCCGGCAGCTACTTCGGCCGCGACCTCGCCACCGGCGACTTCAACGGCGACGGCTCGCCGGACCTCGCGGTCATCGGCGGCGAGGAAACCTGGCTGTACCGCGGCGGCTTCACCAAGTCCGGTACGACGGGCAGCGTCAGCAGGATCGACAAGGCGGGCCGGGGCTGGTACTCGTCCGGCCTCGCCGCCGGCAAGGTCAACGGTGACGGCAGGACCGACCTGGTGGTGCTCGGCGAGCAGTTCGTCGACAACAAGCCGGTCCCCCGCATCTGGTTCCTCAAGGGCTCCTCGGGCGGCCTGACGTCGGGCGCCTCCAAGACGTACACCAGCGCTCCCTGGACCGCGGCGATCGGCGACTTCGACAAGGACGGCTACGGCGACATCGCCGTCGGCCTGCCCGACAACAACGACGGCAAGGGCATCGTCAGCGTCTGGCGCGGCACGTCCGCCGGGCCGAGCGGCTCGATGACGTACAACCAGGCCGCCTCCGGCGTCTCCGGCACCCCGGAGGCGAACGACAACTTCGGCTACGCCGTCTCGGCGGGCGACACCAACGGCGACGGCTACGCGGACCTGGCGGTCGGCGTGCCGCACGAGGACGTGAACGGGCTGGCGGACCAGGGCGGCGTGCACATGTTCCGGGGCGGGTCCGGCGGCCTGACCGGTTCGCGGTCGTCGTGGATCCCGCAGACGGTTCAGGGACGTCCGGCCGACTCCTACGAGTCCTTCGGCTTCGCGCTGCGTGTGCGCGACGTGACCGGCGACGGCAAGGCGGACCTGGCCGTCGGCGCGACGGACGTCAGCGTGCTGCTGCGCGGCTCGACCGGCGGTCCGACGGCCACGGGTCTGACGGAACTGCCGGAGATGGGCGGGGCCTTCAGCGACTGAGGTTCAGCGACTGAGGTGACGTATGGGGGCGGCGGGTCCGGTGGCGTGGTGGTGATCATCGCGCGCCGGGCTCCCGCCGCGTCGGAAGCAGGTCTCAGCAAGCTCAAAGATTTAACGATCTCTCGTACAACCCTTCCGCCCCACCGCGAGTCTCCTGATCGCCGACCGCTCGGTGAAGCCGAGGGTAACTCCCGGAGAACACCGCCGGTCGCACCCCACCGACTGCGGATGCCCGCCAGGCATCCCCCGCATGCAGCAGGAGAACCCGCATGCACAAGCACCAGCTGCGACTCGCCCTCGCGACGGCCACCGCGGCCGCGCTGACGGGCGGTCTGCTCACGTTCGCCGCCTCGCCGGCGACCGCCGCCGACTCGACCACCGTCCCGCACGCCGACTTCAACGGCGACGGCATCGGAGACGTGGCCTTCTCCGCCGACGGCGCCTACGTGAGCGGCAAGAAGGCCGCCGGCCAGCTCGTGGTCCTGTACGGCACCGCCACCGGCGTCTCGTCCGCCAAGCGCCACACGATCAGCCAGAACACCACGGGCGCTCCCGGCACCGCCGAGGCCGGGGACAGCTTCGGCTACGACACCGCCTTCGCCGACTTCAACGGCGACGGCTACGACGACATCGCCGTGGGCGCCTCCGGCGAGGACGTCGGCAGCGACGTCGACGGCGGCGGCCTCGCCATCCTGTGGGGCTCCGCCTCCGGCATCACCGGCAAGGGCGTCACCGTCGCCGACCCCGCCCCGTCCGCGCACGACCACTGGGGCAAGAACCTCGCCGCCGGCGACTTCGACGGCGACGGCAAGGCCGACCTGGCCGTCGGCAGCAACAACGCCACCCTGTACGTCTTCAAGGGCGGCTTCAACTCCTCCGGCACCCCGGGCGGCCGCTACACCATCAAGCCCCCGATCATGGGCACGGACGCCGACGGCCCGCTGAACCTGAGCGCCGGTGACGTCAACGGCGACAGCCGCACCGACCTCGTCGTCGACGGCTACGAGTACCAGACCGACTACGGCTGGAACGAGAACTCCTACATCCCCGGCGCCTCCAGCGGCCTCGCCATGGCGAACATCCGGACCCTCAAGCCCGGCGTGATCACCGCGATCGGCGACATCAACCACGACGGCTACGGCGACATCGTCAGCGGCGCGGCGTGGAACGCCACCACCACGGACGGCACGACCATCCCCAACTCCGCCAAGGGCGGCAAGGTCTGGGTGACGTACGGCACGGTCAGCGGTCCCGGCACGGCCACCGGCATCACCCAGGACACCGGCAACGTCCCCGGCGCCTCGGAGACCAACGACAACTTCGGCTGGGACCTCGACCTCGGCGACATCAACGGCGACGGCTTCCTCGACCTCGCCATCGGCGTGGCCGGCGAGAACATCGGCAGCACCGCGAACACCGGTGCCGTAACGATCCTCTACGGGACCGCGAGCGGTCTGAACACCACGTCGGGCGCCCAGTCCTTCGCGCAGTCGACGGCGGGTGTCCCCGGCGACGACGAGGACGACGACATGTTCGGCATCGACCTCCGGCTCGACGACGTCACCGGCGACGGCAGGGCCGACCTGATCGCCGGCTCCGCCGAGAACGACGGCAACGGCGGGGTCACCTACCTGCCCTCCAGCGGCTCGAAGATCACCACGACCGGCTCCCGTTCCATCGCCCCGAGCACCTCGGGCGTCTCGACGACGGGCACGCCGTACTTCGGCGCCAACTTCGCCGACTGAGCCATCGCACGACCGGACCGGCCGGGCCCGTCCCTCCACGGGCCCGGTCCCCGACCTTCGGAGCACCCCGGTCCCGCCCCCACCGGGCACCGGGCGCGCCCCCTCCTCCAGGAGCACCCACCTTGCGCAAGCGCCCCCTTCTCCTCGCCGTCACCCTCACCACCGGCCTGCTCACCGCGCTCCCCGCCACCACCGCCTCCGCCGCGCCCTCGGGCCTGGCCGGTGACTTCAACGGCGACGGCTACCGCGACGTCGCCGTCAGCGCGATGTGCACCACCGTCGGCTCCGCGTCCTGCGCCGGCGCGGTCGTCGTGCTGTACGGCTCCTCGTCCGGTGTGTCCGCAAGCCGCAAGGCCGTGATCACGCAGAACTCCACCGGGGTGCCCGGCACCGCGGAGTCGGGCGACCTGTTCGGGTCCTCCCTGGCCGCGGCCGACCTGGATCGCGACGGCTACTCCGACCTCGTCGTCGGCTCCTCCGGCGAGACCGTCGGCGACGGCGAAGGCGTCGGCTCCGGCACCGTGCTGTGGGGCTCCAAGTCCGGTCTGTCCGGCGGCAAGGGCCTGCCGCAGCCGTCCGGGCTCGCCGAGTACGGCGGCTTCTCGCGCGGCGCCGCGACCGGTGACTTCGACGGCGACGGCGACATGGACGTCACCCTCACCGGGCAGAACCACACGCGGCTGTACCTGGGCCCGTTCACCCGGGCAAGTGGCCCGGTCGGCAACTACCGCGTCGGCGAACTCGGCACCACCCACGACGTGATCGCGGGCGACCTGAGCGGCGACCGCGCGGCCGAGCGGGTCTACCCGTTCAGCGTGGACGGCGACGCGGGCGGCGCGGTCGACTACTACCGCTGGACCACCGGCGGCTACAAGTTCACCGAGCTGCCGAAGGCGGACGGCCTGTCGGGTTCCATCGCCGACATCAACGGCGACGGCTACGGCGACCTGGTCCTCGGCGACTCCTCCGACCCCAACAGCGTCAAGCCCGGCGGCCACAAGGGCGGCCAGATCACCGTCTGGTACGGCGGCCCGAACGGCCCCGACCCCGCGCAGACGCCGACCGTCATCCACCAGGACAGCGCCAACGTGCCCGGCTCGGGCGAGACCGACGACGGTTTCGGCATGTACCTGAGCACCGGCGACATCAACGGCGACAAGTTCGCCGACGTCGTCGCCGCCGCCCCCGGCGAGGACCTCGGCGCGGCGCACGACGCCGGCTCGGTGACCGTGCTGTTCGGCTCGGCGACCGGCCTGAAGACCTCGGGCTCGAAGTCGTACACGCAGGACACCGCCGGTGTCCCCGGCACCGCCGAGTCCGGGGACCGCTTCGGCTCCGCGGTCGACCTCACCGACATCACCAAGGACGGCAGGGCCGACCTGTCCGTCGGTGTCGCCGGCGAGAACGGCTCAGGCGGCCTGTGGACCCTGCGCGGCTCCTCCACCGGCCTGACCACGACCGGCGCCCAGGGCCTGACCGCCGCCGCGGTCTCCCTGCAGTCCACCTACTACTTCGGCTCGGTGATCGCCCAGTGACGCACCGACGGCCGCCCGCCGTGCTCCGCACGGCGGCCCCGGCCCCGCTCGCGCCCTGCGGGCCGGCCCTCGACTCCTGAGCTCCGACAAGGACCTACTCACCATGCGCAAGCGCACCCTGCTGCTCGCGGCCACGCTCACCACGGGCCTGCTGACCGCCCTCCCGGCCACCACCGCCGCCGCCGCGCCCTCCGGCCTGGCCGGCGACATCAACGGCGACGGCTACCGCGACGCCGTCATCACCGCGCCCCTCGCCAAGGTCGCCGGCAAGAGCAACGCCGGCTACGTCGCCGTCGTCTACGGCAGCGCGAGTGGCCTGAACACCGCCACGCGGCAGATCATCAGCCAGGACACCACCGGTATCCCCGGCGTCCCGGAGAGCGGCGACCACTTCGGTGACCGTGCCACCACCGGCGACCTGGACGACGACGGCTACACCGACATCGTGGTCGGCGTGCACGCCGAGCGGATCGGCTCGACCGACGACTTCGGCGCCCTGACGGTGCTGTGGGGCGGCGCGACCGGCATCAAGTCCGGCACCGACATCACCACGCTCCCCGAGTACCGCAACGAGCTGGGCTGGTCCGTGGCGACCGGCGACTTCGACGGCGACGGCGACACCGACCTCGCGGCGGCGAACAACGCCTCCCCCGGGCTGAACGTGTTCGAGGGCCCCATCACCCGCACCGGCAGGGCGGAGGAACTCGGCGGCATCGACACCTCCGAGGAGACCGGCATCAACACCGACCAGATCGTCGCGGGCGACGTCACCGGCGACGGCACGTCGGACCTGCTGGTCATGGGCCAGGAGGAGATCAGCGGCGGCGTCCGCACCCGTAGCGTCCTGTACAAGGGAACGGCGACCGACCTCACGCCGTCGAGCAAGGTCGCGGGCGGCTACGCGGCGGTCATCGCGGACGTGAACAAGGACGGCTACGGCGACATCGTCACCGGCAACTTCATGGAGAAGTCCACGGACGAGCCCAACGGCGGCTCCGGCGGCGCGGTGACCGTGACGTACGGCGCCGCGAGCGGTCTGAGCACCCGCACGCCCGTCCGCTTCACCCAGGACACCACCGGCGTGCCGGGCGCGTCCGAGCGCAACGACGCCTTCGGCTGGAGCCTGGACGCCGGTGACACCAACGGCGACGGCTACGCCGACATCGCGGTCGGCGTGGCCAACGAGGACCTGAGCGGGAGGACGGACGCGGGCTCGGTCGTGATCCTGCGCGGCTCCTCCTCCGGCCTGACCGGCACCGGTTCCAAGGCGTTCTCGCAGGACACCAGCGGCGTGCCGGGCACCGCCGAGTCCTACGACTACTTCGGTCACTCCGTCCTGCTCACCGACGTCAGCAAGGACGGCCGCGCGGAGCTGATCAGCGGCGCCCGCGGCGAGAACGACGGCGCGAGCTCCGCCTGGGCCCTGCGCGGCAGCTCCACCGGCATCACGGCCACCGGCGCGAAGTCCTTCGGCAGCGCGACGCTGGGCGGGCCGTCCGGCCTGACCTACTTCGGCGACGTACTGGCGGGCTGACCCGCCGGCCCGCACACCCGCGCGGCCCCACGGACGCGCGGGTGCCGGGCACCCCCACCCCACCCACACCACCGCGGGAGGAACCCCACATGCTGCGGCACCACCGCAACAGCAACCGCAACCGCCTCCACTCCCTGGCCCTGGCCACGGCGACCGTCGCCGCCACCCTGACGGCCGCCCCGCTGCTCACGGCGGCGCCGGCCGCGGCGGCCCCGGCCAAGTACGCCGACGACTTCAACGGCGACGGCTACCGCGACCTCGCCACCGCTGCCCCGTACACCCCGGTCGGCGGCAAGACCGACGCGGGCGCGGTCGTCGTCAACTACGGCTCCGCGAACGGCATCAGCGCCACCCGCCGCACCGTCATCACCCAGAACACGGCCGGTGTCCCCGGCACCGCCGAGCAGGACGACGAGTTCGGCCAGGCCCTCGCCTCCGGCGACCTGAACCGCGACGGCTACGCCGACCTCGTGGTCGCCTCCACCGGCGAGAACACCGACGCCGGCGCCGTCGTGATCGTCTGGGGCAGCAGCAGCGGCCTGTCCGGCGGCCAGGTCGTCCCCGACCCGGCACCCTCGGCCCACGACGAGTACGGCATGTCCCTGACCGTCGGCGACTTCAGCGGGGACGGCAAGGCCGACCTCGCCGTCGGCAGCACCGGCAGCGACATCTGGATCCACCAGGGCGGCTTCCTCAAGGCCTCCGGCGCCGCGTCCCGCTACCAGCTCACCACCGACCTCTACACCGGCGCGATCTACGGCTCCCAGAGCCTGGCCGCCGGCGACGTGAACGGCGACGGCACCGCCGACCTGGTCGTCAGCGGCACCCAGGCGGAGACGTACGACGACGGCACCTTCGTCTACCTCGGCTCCGCCTCCGGCCTCACCCGCCAGGCGTTCCTCAAGAACGGCGCCTACGAGCTGGCGACGGTCGGCGACCTCAACGGCGACGGCTACGCCGACGTCGTCGCCTCCACGTTCGGCGACGACGGCGCGACCAGCCTCGGCGGCGTCGTCAGGGCCTACCTCGGCAGCGCGAGCGGCGTGCGCACCCAGCCGCAGGCCACGATCACCCAGGACACCGCCGGCGTCCCGGGCTCGGACGAGGTGGGCGACTGGTTCGGCAACGCCCTGTCCCTCGCCGACGTCAACCGCGACGGCTACGCCGACCTGGCCGTGGGCACGATCCACGAGGACGTCGGCACCGCCGAGATCGCCGGCAGCGTCACGGTGCTGCGCGGCTCGGCCGCCGGCCTCACCACGACCGGCGCCCAGTCCTTCACCCAGAACACGGCCGGTGTCCCCGGCACCGCCGAGTCCGCCGACCGCTTCGGCGCGTCGGTACGCCTGTCCGACCTGAACGGCGACGGCCGGGCCGACCTGTCCGTCGGCGTGGACGGCGAGAACCACCCGGCGGGCTCGATCTACCACCTGCGCGGCGCCGCCTCCGGCATCACCACCAGCAACGCGATCAGCTTCGGCCCCGGCTCGCTGGGTCTGCCCTCGGGCTATCTGCGACTGGGCCAGGTCATGCTGCGCTGATCCCGACCACCCGGCCGGTCCTCCCCGTACGGCGCAACCCCGACGGGACACCCGCGGGAGGGCCGCCGCACCCCCTAGGGGATGTCACAGGTCGGCCGCAAAGCCGGGCCCTGACCGCAGGGCCCGGCACACCGATCTCCGGGACCAGGTACGTTCGAAGACGTGGCTGGATTCAGGATCGGACGGGGCAGCCGGAACAACGGCACCCCGCAAACGCGCCCCCAACAACCTCCGTACGGGCAGCAGGCGCCCCAGGGACCGTCGTACGGCTATCCCCCGCCGCCGCAGCAGCCGCACGGCGGCCCGGGCGGCGGCGGTGGCGGCTGGCCGCAGGCGAACAGGGGCGGCGGCCAGGGCGGTTACGGTCATGGCGGGCACGGTCATGGCGGGCACGGTCATGGCGGGCAAGGTCATGGCGGGCAAGGGAACCACGGCGAGCCGGAGTACTTCGGCGACGGCGGCTACCCGCACGGCGCCGGCGGCGCCCCCGACCCGTACGCGGCGAACAACCCGGGCCACACCCAGGCGTTCTCGGTGGGCGAGGACCCCTACACCCAGGGCGGCACCTACCAGGCGGGCTCGGCCCCGGCCGGCCCGATCGGCCCCCGGCTGCACTGGAAGGCCCTCCTGCGCGGCGTCGTCCTCTCCCCCGCGCAGACCTTCCTCCAGATGCGGGACTACACGATGTGGGGCCCCGCCCTGATCGTGACGTTCCTCTACGGCCTGCTCGCCGTCTTCGGCTTCGACACCGCACGTGAGGACGCGATCAACGCGACCCTCTCCAACGCGATCCCGATCGTCCTGACGACGGCCGTCGCGATGGTGGTGTCCTCCTTCGTCCTGGGCGTGGTCACCCACACCCTGGCCCGCCAGCTCGGCGGAGACGGCGCCTGGCAGCCCACCGTCGGCCTGTCGATGCTGATCATGTCCCTCACGGACGCGCCGCGCCTGATCTTCGCCATGTTCGCGGGCGGCGACGCGCCCCTGGTCCAGGCCCTCGGCTGGGCGACCTGGCTGGCGGGCGGCGCCCTGCTCACCCTGATGGTCTCCAAGTCCCACGACCTGCCGTGGCCGAAGGCCCTGGGCGCGAGCGCGATCCAGCTGATCGCGCTGCTGTCGATCGTGAAGCTCGGCACGTTCTAGCGGACGGCCGTCCACGGAGGAAGGGGCCCCTGCCGACACCGGCAGGGGCCTCTTCGCGTGGTCCGCCCACGTCGGCGCTACGGCGCTCCGCGGCCGTTCCGGCTGCCCGCCGGGGACGCCTGTGCGCGTCGAACCGTGCGGTGCAGGCCCGGGTCGAGGCCCCGCAGGGCGGCCTCGACGTCCTCCCGCAGGCGGCGCATGACGCTCACACCGTCCGTCACCCCGTCCGACAGCGTCCACGTACGGATGCCCCACTCCGCGTCCACCCGCCGGCCGCCCTCCGCGGCCGCACTCAGCCGGAGCGACGCGGTGAAGTTCCGTCGCGAGAGGGCGCTGCCGTACGCGACGACCACCTCGGAGTCCGACGCCTCCAGGACGTAGGCGTCGGCCAGGAGCGCCGGGCACTGCGGGGCGAGCCGCACGGACGACAGCACCGCCTCCCGGATCCGCCCCGGCTCGGCCGTCAGGGTGAAGTGCAGCTGCTCGGCCACCAGCCGCTGTCCCTCCCGGTGGTCGCGCCGGGCGAACAGATGCTGCTTGGCCTTCGCACGGCCGTAGTCCTTGAGCTTCCCCCACAGCACGGCGACGACCACGAGGGCCACCAGCGCCAGTACGCCCAGCAGCGTTGCGGGGATCCCGTCCGCCCCGCCGGGCGACGTCCCGTTCACCGGCTGCGGCTCTGGTCGCGCAGCTTCTTGCCCGCGAGTGCGGCGCCGGCGCCGATCATCGCGAGCACTCCGTAGGTGACGAACAGTCCCATGCTCGTCGTGCCCACCTTCAACAGCACGGCCATGACCACGAACAGGGCCGTGCCCGCCCCCATCAACACCTTTTCCACGCTCACCCGGCTGCCCCTTTCCTCACCTGGCTGATCGATGTGTCCTGGCTCACCCGAAGGACGGGGTCGAGCCCATTCCGAGCGGATGGCCGCAGAGCGTGGCCACGCTCCCGGTGGCTTCGCTCAGTTCCAGCAGGGACGTCTCGTCGGCGTCCGAGATGGCCTCCAGCCGCTCCGCGTCCGCGGAGAGGTCCTCCGGCCCCTCGTAGCGGTCGGCCACGTCCGCGAGCTCGCCGGCCGCCCAGAACACCGGGTCGCCGACCACCGTGCCGATGCCGATCCGGTCGTTCAGGGAGCCGTACCGCTCACACACCTCCTCCCTCGACGTCGGTCCCGTGGCGCACCCGGCGGTGGCCAGTGCGAGCAGCCCGACGGCCGCCACGGCTGCGGCGATCCTCCGTGGCCCCCCGGCTCGACGCGTCATCGCCCTCCCCCTCTCTCCGCTGCTTCCTGCTGCTGCGCCCCGGCCCGTCACCGACCGCCCCGCCACCGGCGGGAACGGGGGGCGGGCGGCTCGCTCACCCGGGCGTCGCCGCCCGCCACGACCGCGCCGTTCATGTGCACGCTGTGACCGGCGCTGATGGACACCCCGCCGCGCCCGTCCCGGTCCCGCCCGTCGTCCTCCGAGGCGGCCGCCTCGCGGGCGATCCGCAGCGCGCAGGCGTTGTCCCCGGGCACATGCAGCCACGCTCTGGCGCGGGTCTCCTTGACCTGGAACGTGACCGCGTGGAACGTCGTGGGTTCCACTCCCGGAAGCCCGGCCCGTACCACCGAGTCGTGGACCACCTCGGACACCACCAGAGCCGTGTCGCTCGCGGCCTCGTCGAGTGCCTGCCGCAGCGGCTCACCGTCGCAGAGCCGGAAGACGTGGTTGACCGCGTTCCCCGCGAAGCCGTGACCGTCGCGATGCACGGCCCCGGCGTGCACGGCGATCCTGAGCCGCAGCAGCGGATCGCTGCGCCGTCTCGCGCCCAGCCCGTGTTCCAGCCGGGGCAGCACCTCGGTGAACAGGGCCTGCACCGGCAGGGCCGGCGGTATGACCACCAGCACGCCGTCCCCCCGGTCCTCCTGGGGGCACCGCCGCCACCACTCGTCGGTGAACGCGGCCTGCAACTCGGCGTAGAGGTCCTCCCGACTGCGCAGTTGGTCACGGTCGCTGCGCGCGCTGAATCCCTTGATGTCGGCGAAGACCAACGGGGCATGCTGGGCATGGGTGAGCACGACGGAGGTCCCTTTCTGTCCTGGGACGGGTCGGCCGGCTTCCGTCCTGGAGTACGGCGGCCGACGGGTCGGGTCGGCCGGTCACGACGTCGGGAGCTGGAACCCGGCGCACTTCAGTTCCTGGCTCTTCGCGTCGACCAGCGAGAGGAAGAGCCCGGCGCCGCAGAGCTTCAGCAGCCCGTAGTCGGAGGTGTTCAACTGCCAGCGCCCGCCGCTGCGGACGAGCCGTGCGGTGCCCTGGCTCCGGCCCTGCCAGCTGAGCTCGACCTGGGCACCGGAGTCGATCTCCTCGGGCTCTCCGAGGCCGACTTCCTCGACCCGGTCCCGGTACGACGGCGACTTCGCGGCGAACGCCGGGTTCATGGTGGTCTCACAGGTGCCGTCGCCGGGCTGTACGAGATGGCACCAGGAGGCCGCGTCCCCGAGCCGCTCGGCCAGCCGGGTCTGCTCGACCGTGTGCAGCGCGCCGGCGAGCCCGGGCTCGTCCACCACGGACACGTCGACCGCCGGGTCGGACCCCAGGGAGACCCCGGTCCAGATCGAACTCGACAGGGCGACAACGGCGAGGCCGCCGGCCAACAGGGGGTTGGCGATGGCCCATTGCCTGGCCTTCTGGACGATGGTGATGTGGTCGCCGTGCACGACGTGGGCGTCGCCGCCGGCCACGACCGCGCCTCCGCTGATGGTGGTGTCGCCCCCGGACCGAATGTCCACCTGGTTCTGCCGGCTCACCTGGTCGTACCGGCTCCGCCGGCTCTGCCGGTTCCGCGAGCCGTGTGCGTGCTGCCCCTGGTCCGGATCGGGACGACGCGGCGACTCCCTCTCTTCGAGCATTTGTCACACCTGTCTACTCATGTGTCCGCAAGGCACATAAGAGCAGCACCAAGACAGCCAAAACGATGCAACTGCCTCGTAAGGCAGGTCGAGTTTGGGACGCTCCCGGCGTGAGGCACAAGACGTTCTGGGACACCCTCGACGGCGACGAACGCAGGGCGATGGAGCAGGCCGGGCGGACTCCGCGGGCGCCCGTCGAACCCGGCGAGACGATCTTCCGGCAGAGCGACATCGCCGACCGGGCCGCCGTGATCATCAGCGGCGCATGCCGTGTGCTCTGGCACGGCGAGAACGAACGCACGACCTATCTGGCCTCCCGGCGGCGCGGCGAGCTCATCGGGGAGATGGGCCTGCTGGACGACGGGCCCCGGAACGCGACCGTGACGGCACTGAAACGGACGTACATCCGCTGGTACGGGCGGGAGGCGTTCGAGGGACTGCTCGCCGAGCATCCGGGGATCCTGCGGAAGGTGTTCATGACCGTGTGCACACGGTTGAAGGAGTCGGACCACCACCGCGTCGTCGTCGCGGGCGCCCCCGCCCGGCTCAGACTCGGCCGACTGCTGTTGCAGCTGGCGGAGGCGGAGGGCGAGTCCACCTCTCTCGGCATCGAGATCAGACAGGTGACGCAGGAGGACCTGGGCGACTGGCTGGGCATGGGCCGGGAGGCGGCCGGCCGGCGGGTGCGGGAACTACAGGGCCTGGGACTCCTCGGCGACGCCCCGACAAGATCCCGGATCGTCGTGACCGACATCGAGGGCCTGCGCCGCCACGCCTTCGGCCCGGAACCGGAGGAACCACCGTCGCCCACGACAGCCGACAACGGCCGATAGCCCGTCCGCCCTCCCGCAGTACGCGCGGATCAGACGGCTTCCTTGTTCGACTTGGCGGCTTCCCCGGCCTTGTGCACCGGAGGCAGCACGCTCCAGGCTGCCTTGACCCTTTGAGGGTGGTTGCGGGAAAGCCTCCGTCCCAGGCAAGCACTTAGGTGGCGTGGAGCAGACACCGCTCATCGGCCGCCAGGTGAATGTCGCCCTCCCAGACCGTAGAAGCCGCCGTCCAGCCAACCCGTACCTCCGCAGGCGCAGTCGGCAGGATCCAGCGACAGCCGAAGGCTCACGGTGTAGTGGGCTCCTTCAGGTGCCTCACTGGGGCGATGGGATCCGAGGGAACAGAAGCAGGGGAGGGACTTTCCAGGCTTCCCGGGAACGGAAACCATCATCGGTGGTGACGCAGCTACCGGAACAGGTTGGGCAGGGCTCATCTGCGATGATGAGGACAGATCGATTCGACATGGCTTGGACTCCTTCGAATCAGACGTGGCCGCGCCCGGTGTCGACGGGTGGGGCCCAACCTTCACTGCTCCGCGCTCTTGCCCCAACGGGCCACGGTCGCACGGGAGATCCCGGTTAGTTCAGCAGCGCGGCGGGTGGGGACGCCGACGCTGATGGCTTCGAGGACCAATCAACCCCTGGGCCGCAGCGAGCTACGGCCCATGAGTGGGGACCCGGACACGGAGTCCGCCGGTCAGAACGTGCCTCCGGCGGGGGCGCTCAGGCTCCGAGATGCCGGGGGCGCCTTTCGCGAGTGACGGCCGAGTGTGGCGTGCGCGGGATGGGAGCCAGGGTGAGTGGTGGGTGATGTCAGGTCCCCTACCCCTTGGCGACAAGTTGGCCGGCTGTTTTACTTTGCGCATGGTCACGGGGCTCTGCGCGTTGGTCGGCTTGTTTCTGGGCTCGCTCTTCTTGAGACGGCAAGCACGGCGGACAGCTGCTCGGGCGGAGGCAGGGGAAGCAGTCTTCTTCCAGGTCGGGGCCAACCTGCCGGACAAGGGGCGCCGATACAGCCTTGGCCTGGTACAGGCCGGAGGCGAGTTCCGATGGAAGCCCCGCTGGTCGTGGACGCGGCTGCGTGAACTCCCGACAGATCTGCGCTATGTCCGCGCACGCAGAACGACCTCCCGCGAAAGGCTGTGGCTCTCGCCCGGTCTGCTGGTGATCGAGTGTGAATCGTCTGCCGGGCCCGTACGGCTATGGGTCCGCGTGGAGCACGTGGAGCACGTTGTGGAGATGATTCGGCGTACACGTACCCCCAACTTGTCGAGCGCCCCGGATTCTGACATCAGCAGCTGACACCAACAAGTCTCTCCGTGATCGACCTGATAGGGATGAGGCCAGGCATCAGGGTGCGCACCCCCGCGTGGTGTCGCCTGTGCGGAGCCGATCGCCCGTCAACCTAGGTGGAACCCCCCAGCGCACCCCCACCTAAGTAGAAGAATGCGTCTATGGATCAGGGGAGAGCCGCCGTCTATGGAGCCTTGGTAGGAGTGGTGGGAACCCTCCTCGGCTCGTGCTTCACGTGGTTACAGCTCCGCACGCAAGCCAAGGCGAACAATGCCATGTGGCGTCGGCAAATCCAGCGAGACTCGTACGGCGTATTGATTGAACGAATCGACGCCCTGAGGAAAGCGTTCGAGCCCATCGAGCGCAGGGCCCAAGCCTCAGCATCCACTGGCACCGACCTCGATCAACTTGAGACAGCCAAGGAGACGCTGTTCGCCGAGTTCGACGCCGCGACCATCGTCGTCATGTTGGAAGGCCCAACGCCAATCGCTGAGCTAGCCATCCAAGTCGGCCACGGCCTCAGAGCGTGGGGAGCCGCGCTGGAGGATCTGGCCAAGGCAGTCACAAACGGCGAAAGCGATCTAGATAGCAAGAGGGCTCTAACGCGCTCAGTGGGTCAAGAAGCAGGAGAACTCGTGGGCACCTTTCTCTTGGCAGCTAGGCACCACCTGGACCGCGCCTAACTCGATCTGCTCAGAGACAAGTGGCCGTGCCCACCGCGTCTGATCCCCCGTTCTCGTCTTCAGAGCGTGGGCAAGCAATGAGTGCAGGTCAGAGGGCTTCCTTCGACGGAGTGATCGGCTCACCGGACCTACGTACTACAGGCAAAACACTCCACGGGAAGTTGATCCACTCATCGGTGCGCTTCCACACGTACTCGCACTTCACGAGGGAGTGGGACTTCTCGTAGATCACGGCGGACCGCACCTCGGCGACGTGCTCGACGCAGAAGTCGTGGACGAGCTTGAGCGTCTTGCCGGTGTCGGCGACGTCGTCGGCGATCAGCACCTTCTTGTCGGTGAAGTCGATCGCGTTGGGCACGGGCGCCAGCATGACCGGCATCTCCAGCGTCGTCCCCACGCCCGTGTAGAACTCGACGTTCACCAGATGGAGGTTCTTACAGTCAAGCGCGTAGGCGAGCCCGCCGGCGACGAAGACGCCGCCCCGGGCGATGCTGAGCACGATGTCCGGCTCGTACCCGTCGTCGGCGATGGTCTGCGCGAGCTCGCGGACGGCCGTGCCGAACCGCTCGTAGGTCAGGTTCTCGCGTGCCGGGCTGTCGCTCATACCGGGGTCCGGTGGAAGTTCTGGAAGGACCGGGAGGCGGTGGGCCCGCGCTGCCCCTGGTAGCGGGAGCCGTAGCGCTCGCTGCCGTAGGGGAACTCGGCCGGCGAGGTGAGCCGGAACATGCACAGCTGGCCGATCTTCATACCGGGCCAGAGCTTGATCGGGAGCGTCGCGAGGTTGGACAGCTCCAGGGTCACGTGCCCGCTGAACCCGGGGTCGATGAACCCGGCGGTCGAGTGGGTGACGAGCCCGAGCCGCCCGAGCGAGGACTTCCCCTCCAGCCGGGAGGCGAGGTCGTCGGGGAGCGTGATGACCTCGTACGTCGAGGCGAGGACGAACTCCCCGGGGTGCAGGATGAACGGCTCGTCCCCCTCGGGCTCGACGAGCCGCGTGAGGTCCGCCTGCTCGATCGAGGGGTCGATGTGGGGGTACCGGTGGTTCTCGAACACCCGGAAGTACCGGTCCAGCCGTACGTCGATGCTGGACGGCTGCACCATGGTCTGGTCGTAGGGATCGATCCGTACCCGCCCGGCGTCGATCTCGGCCCGGATGTCCTTGTCTGAGAGAAGCACGCCCCGAGGATACGCAAGGCGCGCGGAACGACGACAATCGCGCCGCCCGCGCGCCAGGCTGTCACTGCTGGTAACGCGTGTGCTTCCGCTCCGCTAATGCTTCTCCAGCTGCACCGGCACCACACTGCGGAGCCGGGCACAGCGGGGACATCGAACGAGCCGGCCGGGCCCGAGGCGCTCGGCCTGCTGCATCGGGAACGAAGCGGTGCTGAACACGTGCCCATCGGCACAACGGACGACGGTGCGCTCCATCAAGTCCTAGAGTCCCTTCCCCAAGAGCCGCGTCTGGCTGCTGCCTGCCTGACGACGAGAGGCCACATTACGGGATCAAAGGGACGGCGCTCCAGGCGGCACTCCGACCCCGCCGGGACCCTCTCACGCACCCCCACCGTACGCCCCAACTCCGGTGCCCCGCACCCGGATCTCTCCCCTGAAACGCACTCAGCCCTCGCGGCTTCAGCGCCGGAGGGCAGCGATGAGGTACAGTGACCAGGCAATCGGACACCACTCCGGATCGACACGGAGCGGCCGTCTTACGCGGGTGTAGTTTAATGGTAGAACATCAGCTTCCCAAGCTGAGAGCGCGAGTTCGATTCTCGTCACCCGCTCCATGATTAAGGCCCAGGTCAGAGACCCGGGCCTTTTTGTTGTCCATCGTGATCAGCGGTCGCGTGCCAGATTCGTGCCAGAACGCTGATCGTCTGGATCAACGGCGTCTTCTTCTGGCACAACCGCAGCTTCCTGGCGTGCCTTGCGTACGGTCGCGTCGAGTCCGGCAGCAACTTCCTGCTGTCGATCGTCGTCGGAGTGCTGATAGATCAGCGCCGCCTTCTCCGAGGACTGACCGGCCCGGACCATCGTGTCTTTGAGGGTGGCGCCGGAGCGGGTGGAGAGGGTGTGCCCCGTGTGCCGTAGGTCGTAGAACCGGAAACCCTCCGGCATGCCGACGATCTCACGCGCCTTACGCCACTTCCGCCCGAAAGTGCTTCGCCGGAAGGGAGCACCCTTCTCTCCGACGAAGAGCAATCCGTCGGGGCCCGCCTGGGCGTAGCTCTCCAGGTGCCAGCGGAGCTCCCGACGGAGGAACGCGGGAAGGATCACAGTCCGGGTACTGGCCTCGGACTTGGTTTCGCCCTGGACCCGCCGTCCGTTCATCCGCTCCGGCTCGGCGAGGCGGACACGGATACGAAGGGTGTCGAGGTCGACGTCCCGGCGACGGAGGCCGGCCAGCTCTTCCGGCCGCATCGGACCGTAGGCGCCGAGGTAGACCATCAGACGCCACCGCATCCCCACGGCGTTGGCGAGCGCGTCGACCTGGGCGACGGTGGCGATGCGCCGCTCAGCCGCCTTCTCCTTACCGGCCCCCTTGATCCGGCACGGATTGCGCGTGATCAACTCGTCATCCACGGCAGTTTCCATTGATGGCTTTCAGCAGCCGGTACGCCTTGGCCGTGATCGTCTTGGCGCCCGTGATCGCCTACCCCTTGCACCAGACGAGCGCCATCCTGCTGGGATTCCACGGTGCAGCCAGCCCCCGCCTTGCACTGCGCTGGCTACGCGAACGCATGAGCCACGTCGCAGATCAGCTCGACGCCGCGTACGCCCAGCCAGGGCGCTACTGGCTAACCGACGAGGCAGAGCACGAGCGCGCCCTGACCTACCTCGCCACGGGTACGGCCTACCAACTCACGCTGTACGACGAGAACACCCGCTACGTGCTCATCACCTACCCCCCGGGAGGCACCACGTGAACGCCCTCCCCGCGGCTACTGGTGCGAGTGCTGGACTCAGAACCTCGATAGGGACCAACGGCCGGCACTCCACGCTTCCTGCGACGCGTACTCAGCAGCGCAGGCAGACCAGTGGATAGCCGTCGCACTGCGCACCATCAGCCCAGCACTCGACGCCGCAGCGTCAGAACAAGCGTGGCAGTGGCTGTACGAGGGCCGCATCGAAACCAGGCGTGCCCTGCTCCGCGCGGAACCCTGCTCCGTCGCGGTGAACCAGGCTGGCACACGCATCACCTGGACAGTGCGGCCGGTCATCTTCCTACCGCTCGCACACCGGCTGAACATCGAACTTCCTGCCTGCGCATACGACTTCAAGCCCCTGGCGGAAGACACATAGGGCCGAGGACGGCTGCCGCTGGGCCTCCGACGTCGATACAGCCGTAATTGGTTCTCCTGTAAGCCAGCACCCAGGCATGCTCAGACGTGTGAGCGCCTACAGCAGCGACCAGGACCTGAACGTTACAGACACAACCGGGAACGGCGTCGAGGTCGACGTGGCCACCAACTTGCTTGACGGCACCGTACGGCTGTCGGTGCTCTGGACCGATGAGATCTACTTGCAACCAGCCGATGCCGAACGGGTGGCTCAAGCCCTGTCCCGTGCAGCCATGTTGGGCCGCCAAATCGCCGAGAGTCGATCCCCTGGTCCGGATGGCACTGCTGTCGGGTAGTGAGTTACAACTTTCTCTACTGGTTCAAGGCGGCTCGCTCCGCTCACCGCGCGCGGCCCGGCCCCCGGCCGGGCCTGCGCTCCTGTCTCCGCCCCGCTCCAGCCCGGCCGGCGCCCGTGCCGCGCTCAAAGCATGCAGCCACCTGATGCCAGAGAAGGGGTACGTCGTGGCTGGGGCGGTCGACTCCACGGCTTTACGGAGCCACTTTGGCGCGAGCCTCGAAGATCATGGCCCCAACGTCGTGCTTTACCGGGCAGGTCCACAGACTGCCCGACGCGCCGGAAGCTTACGGGGCCATGATCACTCGCGCCAAAGCAGCTCCAGCCCAAAGCCGCTCCGTAAGTTGTTTGGCGGTCCGGAAGAGTGGGGTGTGGCTCTAAAGTCGCTTGCCCCCGGTGGCTCCGGTGGAGTGGCCACCCCGTTCTTCGGGACGCCTGGCCGCTGATTGAGATCTGCGCATGGATCGCTGTTTACGGAGCTGACGGCGGGTGTTCCTCGGGCCGAACGGCATGCTGCCTGAACCGAGGAGACCCACATGGCCAAGCAGCTGACCCACCTCTGGGTCGGAATCGACGCCGGTAAAGCCCATCACCGGCTCGCCGCGGTCGACGAAACCGGGGCACCGATCTGGAGCAAGAAGGTCCCCAACGACGAGAGCGCGATTCTGACCGCCCTCGGCGAAATCCTCGCCCTCTCCGACAACGTGCACTGGGCTGTTGACATCGCTGGTACCGCGTCCGCGCTGTTGCTGGCCTTACTCGGCGCCCGCGGCCAACAGGCCGTCTACGTTCCCGGCCGAACGGTCAACCGGATGTCCGGGTCCTACCGCGGTGAAGCCAAGACCGACGCCCGTGACGCCTACGTGATCGCAGACACCGCCCGGCTGCGGCGAGACTTCACCGCCATCGACGTCCCCGCCCAGCTGGCAGCCGATCTGTGTCTGCTGACCGCCCACCGCACCGACCTGATCGCCGACCGCGTCCGCCTGCTCAACCGGCTCCGCGACATGCTTACCGGGATCTTCCCCGCCCTGGAACGGGCCTTCGACTACGCCGACCACAAAGGCGCGCTCATCCTGCTCACCCGCCACCAGACCCCGGCAGCCATACGCCGCCACGGCCAAGTCCGCCTCACCGCATGGCTCAAGGCACAAAACGTCCGCAACCCCGACGCGGTCGCCGCCAGCGCCCTCCAAGCCGCCAGGACTCAGCACGTCACGCTGCCGGGCCAAGACGTCGCCGCCGGCATCGTCGCGGACATCGCGACACAGATCCTCGCCTTGGACGACCGGCTCAAGCAGATCCGGCGAACCTTTCGCAGCCACCCCCAGGCCCACATCATCGAGTCCCTGCCGGGCATGGGCCCCATCCTGGGAGCCGAGTTCATCGTCGCAGCCGGTGACCTGAGCACCTACGCCGACGCAGGCCACCTCGCCTCCGCCGCCGGCCTCGTGCCCGTTCCACGCGACTCCGGACGCCGCACCGGAAACCTCCACCGCCCCAAGCGCTACGACCGACGCCTCCGCCGCGTCTTCTACCTGTCCGCCCAGACCAGCATCATCCGCGAAGGCCCCAACCGCGACTACTACTTGAGGAAGCGGACCGAGGGATGCAAACACGTCCAGGCCGTCATCGCCCTCGCCCGGCGACGTGTCGATGTCCTATGGGCTCTCCTGCGCGACGACAGACTCTTCACCTTCCACCCACCCGTCGTCCAAGCCGCTTGACGGGCCAGCACACCCCGCCCACCTGGCGATAGCCTGCGGGCCAAACCAGAAGGGTGGGTCCAGTGGGCTTCGACGCCGAACGATCAGCGCGCATCGCTGCCATGCAGGAAACTGCCCGACCCATCTGGGAGGCAACCGGCGACACGGACGCACTCCAACAGTTCCTCAAGGACAACGGGTGTCACGGAGTGGAAGCCGTGTTCGTGACCATGGGCCTGCTGAACTGCGATCTTGCCGAAGCCCAAAGAGCCTTCTTCAGCGCCCCGTGCCGCGACGCCGAACGCCGCTTCCATAACCGGGCCATGGACCTGCTCGAAGAGGCCTCCGACAGCGACGCCTGACAGCATCAGCGGCCCTTGACTCAGCCATTAAGACTCCACCGACCTTGTGTGTACGTAAACACACGTGCGTTTCAACGGCAGACGGGCCCGGGTAACGTCTTGGCAGCTCAACACAGCCATGAAGAATCGGGGGACCATGGTCGACTTCTTATCTGATGCGCTTCCATACATATCTCAAGCCGCAACACTCGTCATTGCAGCGGCCGCAGTGATTTTCTCTCATAGGGCCAGCAAGGACGTAGGGCAACGCGAAAACACAACGAAGATGTGGGAGAAGCGAACCGATACCTACACTGAGATCTTGCGCTCGACACAGGATCTAGACCCTACCCGTCGGCCAACTCCTGAAGGTTTCGTCGCGCAATCCGATGATGCCTCGTCTGGGGATATGCAGCTACTGGCGCGCGACCTAGAATCAGAAGAATGGAAGGAGTTCACTGCACGCGTGGATTCGTTTGCATCCGACGAGGTTAGGTATCTTTTTTACTTGTGGCTCGCTACTCTTTCCGGATGGTCTTGGTTGATCATGAAATGCGTAGTCCATTACGGAAGGGATCCGCTTAAGTACAGTGAAGCCGATGGTGAACTTCAGTGCAGCTATAAGGCCACGCATTCTGTATGTCTAGAACTTACCGCACAGGTGCGCGCGGAGCTCGCGTTCAAACAGCGCAACGTCCGTAAAGTGTCAGTCACGGGGCCCGATAAAATGCTTTGGCGCTGTGGTTGATGTGGAATTCACCAGGGGAAAGCAAACTGACCTGGAACCTCTCCACGCGGCCCGCCTCTCAATGTTGCGCCGAGATGCAGAGGATTGATTCCGTACTCGCAGTCCGGCTCCGTCGGCAACCGGCGCCGGCCAAGGGATGAGGCGATCGACCATCTAACACCATAGGCGTACAACGATCGATCATTCGAGCAGCAAGTGGTGATTCATTGACCATTCGTAGAAATCACCAATAGATGGCTACGATTTCGGCGTCAATGAAACTCCCGTTAACTGGATCGCCAAGACGCACGCTTGAATTATTCGGGCGCACGGAAAAGCTGCCATCCACCATTAGGCCGTGCTGAGCGAGCGCTTCACTCCGCATTCTTGCTAGATCATCAGGCGTAAACTGACATGAGAGTTGGCTAGACACGCAGTGGGCTACTTCACCAAATACCTCGCGGTTCGCGGTGACTGAGCCCATGCGGGAAGCGCCAGCAAAGGCGATTTGTTCGATCCGTTGCCTCAGCTGATCAGGCATGACAACTCCCTGCGAAATGACGAGAAGCTCGCCGTAGCGGATCAACGCCGCATGACGAAGCTGCGATGCTTCACTACTCTCATCTACGCCGCCTGACAGAGCCATAAGCGCCGACGGACCAAAATCATCCATAGCGCTCTCCATGTCTGGAATCACTTCCTTGAGCACATCAACAAGCTTGACGGGGCTCCAGGAGTCTTGCACTTGGTCTCGGCCTACTCGACAAAGAACCTTCACTACTGATTCCGAAAAGAGAACTCGCCTGATATCTTTCCAGAAAAGCGCTTCCTCTACGACGCCCGTCAGATACAGGGGCTTCCTGCGTTGTCGGTAGGCCGCAGGGAGTTCAGGGAACAGTTGACTATGGACGATGAAATCATGCCCCTCTACCCTTGAGATTTCATAGTCGAGAACTTTACATTTGATCGGGATCAGACCAGCCATCAGCTCTTGAATAAATCCATTGACCTCAATCGCCGTTCTCATCTCGTGCGTATCGACTTCGGCTGCAAGGGCGGGGGACTGGCCGATGATGTTAGTCATGCTGCTGATGATGGTGCTCGTACGAAAAATGGCGTCAGCGCGGAGTTCGACCTGAAGTTCGACAAGTTGCCCCCGCTTCATGTTGGCACCGTCGATGATCCAAGGAATAACGTCTGAGCCACCCGGCTTGACGTTTCTAATTCTTCGCGTGACTGCCGATTTAAGTTCCGGAAGTCGACCGGATCTCAATACTAGCGACGACTCTACGCTCGCATAAAGGTCCTTGAAAGTAGCCTGAATTGAAGCTTTTCGAAGGACTTGGTAGTCGCTTGTGCGAGTGATCTCTCGCTTAACTCCAGCGTTCGCCTTCACGGTGGCCGATACTTTGTATTCTCCACCTCCACTAAACTCGGAGCGCGTCGACTTCGTGAGCGATTCAGTAATTTCGCTTGGAATCGCTCCCAGGATCGAGGCAAGCAAACTAGTAACACTCACCTCGTCAAGGTAAATGAATTCGCGAAGGCGTTTAATTTCACGCGAAGGACGCCGAAGAACTTTTGCCCTGAACCACGCCCTAAAACCTCGGAACAATGCAATCAGTCCTTCGAGTTCTTTCGCTGTTTCGAAACTCGCTCAAAGCCGCCCACGTAATCCTCATCTTGCAACGATCGCCGTCCGTCAGAAACCGCTAGCAAGGCCGCTTCAGTCCAGATCGCTGCGAGTTCAGCAGGTGTCCATGATTCGGTCTTTTCTGCGACCCAGCGATGTGACATAGCTCCTTGGAGCCGCAGCCTTCGTGCGGAGGTTTCGAGGATTGCTTCGCGGTCCTCTCTATTGGGCATTGGGAAATCTACGTGCCAATCGAAGCGACCGGGCCGGCGCAGCGCGGAATCGATGTCCTGTGGTCGGTTAGTGGTGCCCAGAACCATCACATTATTGTCAGGCGAAAAGCCGTCCATAAGTGCCAAAAGTTGGCCAACGACCCGCCGAGAAGCTTCATGTGATTCATCACTTCGCTGAGACGCCAAGCTGTCAATCTCATCGAAGAAGATGATCGCACGCTCGCGCCGCTTGGCATCCTCGAAAATGCGACGGATAATTTCCTCGCTTTGGCCGTACCATTTACTCAAAACCTGCGGCCCGCTAATTACATAGAATGTTGCATTGGCGTGGTTTGCAATGATTCTAGCGAGTAGGGTCTTGCCGGTTCCGGACGGCCCCGAGAAAAGAATTCCCTTTACGGGCTTAGCGCCGATCTCGTTCAAGGCGTCATGATGCTTTAACGGAAGTTCAATCAGTTCGCGAGCTCTCTCGACGATTTCCTCATATCCGCCAAAATCTTCAAATGAGAGGCTCTCGGTGGATGGTACGATGAAGCTTTCCGGGAGAGCGTCCTCCGTCCCGTCGTCCAAGAACTTGATCGCTTTCTCGGAAAGAACCTCTAGCACGCCTTCCGAGTCCGTTCCCTCTACGGTCAGACCTGCACGTATGGGCTTATTCGGTGGAGCAGGAAATAGGCGTAGTCGGCCTCCAATCTCAACTACAACCCTGTTATCAACGACGAGCTTGGTTACGCCGACCCAGGTCTCTTCTCTCCAGAGTTCTCGTGGCGCGACCGCTGCTGATCCATCCTCAGGATCGACAAGCAGAATGTCCCCAACTTCAGCAAAGGGCTCTCCATAATCTGCCGTAGCGGTACGCCCGTCTCTGAACTCAAGGAATGTCGTCTGTCCGTCCTCGCTGATATGGCTAACGCGGGCTACCATTCGAGGCGTACCTGCACCTGCATCGAATTGTCTCAATACTTCCTCCGCTGATCACAGGTCGGATTGCTCCGCAGGGGGTTCGAGGAATGCCAAGGTGGGACGAGAGGTTACAACACGTACATCCCGGGTGTGGGGTGAAAGTTGAAGAATGATCAGAATCGGGGTCGTGAGGTGGTCCGGGCGGGGTGCCGGCAGGCTCGTCGAAGCGATTCCGGAGCAGCTTGTTGGGGCCCACGCGCGGGCTCATGCGGTTCACCTCACCGCAAGGTTGAAGAAGTGCAGCCTGTACGGCGTCACCCTGGTTCCGAGGCAGTGAGCGAGAACCTAGCGGATACGGCTAGTGAGCTGGACGAAGCTGTGCGGGACGTGCGCGGGTACGAGTACGCCGTCATCAACGACCGCGCCCGTTTCTCCCTGGACGACGAGCTCACCACCGAGGCCCACAGCGAGCAGTTGCGGTTGGCGGCCCCAGCCTCTTGCGTGAGCAGCCCCGATCCTGGGCCGTCTCTGGGCCGTGCGAGGGCGCCCGAGGCCGACCGACGTTGACAACCGAGCCAGAGGCGCAAAACAGCGAAGTGCCAGGTCAGGGCCGGTCGGCAATACGGGTTTCCCCCGAAGGGTAGCGATCCGGCAAGGTGGGGTGTTTCTCTCCGTCGGGGTGGATCAGGGTGCTTATTGTCGAGAAGGTCCACGAGGGCAACCACCTTCAGTAGGGTCCCCGCATGGAGCAGCACCGCGAACTCATCAATGGCCGGTGGATCCGTACCCAACGGATCCTCTACGGCACTGATGCCGACCTAGCTGCGGCCGGCATCAGGACGCGCGACGTGACCTCTATTGACTGGTTTCGCATCCCGGACGCGGACCATGCGCCCTCTTGCGACGTGAAGGGCCGTACTGGACTACCTGACTACCGGGTGTCCAAGAGCGTAGGGCTGTTCAAGCGGCCCAAGCAGTACTTCGGTTGCCCTGAGCATCTCGACACCTGTCGCGCGGCCATGGCTTACGGACACAGAGGCGATCCCGCTTGCGAACCGAGGTGAGTGGCTGACTGCGGGCTCGGTATCACTCGCACCCAGGGTTGGACGCTTCAAAGCGCGCCAAACTGGGCGAAACTGAAGTAGGGGGCTTTGACCATGCTGAGACGGTGGGCACAGCGGCGTTACGACAAAGCACAGGCGGAGTACTGGCAGAGCCTTGAGCCCATGCTTGATCCCGGAGAAGAGAAGATCGCCAGTGCGCCCGCACGGAACCTGTGGGACGGCCCGCAGGATGGCGTCCTCTTCCTCACGGACCGAACCGTCTACTGGGGTGCGTGGCTGGGACACGGGAGGGGGACCCGTCCCATGTTCGCCCAGGACCTTCAGGAGTGTCCGAGTGCACGCATCGGCGAGCAAGGCACCTTGGACGTAGCAGTGAACGGCGAGCATCTTGGATCGTTCGCCTCGTTCGCGCCAGCTCCCGGCGCCCAGTGGACCTTCACTGAGTTCTGCAAGAGCTTCGGCCAGGCCCTAGAGAACAGCCGGGAGCGGCCACCACCCGCGGAGGCGCCGCCTGTTGACTCGGCAGGTTCGGCCGCCGCGCAAGGAGGAGGCCCGACAAGCACAAAGCTCCAATGTGCTTCGACGAAGGACGAGAGTCGTGCCATTCCCGTGCCAGATCCCACGGGGACTGACGGGGAACAGCGGGGGCTAGGCTACGGATCCGCCGATGCTTGAATACCGTTCCGCCGCAGGTCGGTGCGGTAGTCGACCCTAGAAGATCCAAGCTTCCCAAGCTGAGAGCGCGAGTTCGATTCTCGTCACCCGCTCTATGCGAAACCCCCAGGTCAGGTACCTGGGGGTTGTCCTGTTGCCCCCGGGCGCCCGTGTCGGAGGACTTGGCAGCAACCTGTCAGTACGTCGTGAGCACCGGGTGCGACTGCCGGTCACATGCTTGGCTGCCCTGAGTTACGAGGAATCCGACGTTTTTCCGGAGGGCCCGAGATGGAGAAATACGGCGAGACACTCTTCGCTCTCGACCAGGACGAAGAGACACGCCTCCGTCTGCTCGCCGAGGTCTTCGACCCGCTGTGCACTCGCACCCTTGACGCACTCGGCGTGGACCGTGATGCCCGTTGCCTGGAGGTGGGTGCGGGTTCCGGGTCTGTCGCGCAGTGGCTGTGCGGCCAGGCTCGGGACGGCGAGGTGATCGCCACGGACCTGGATCTGCGGCTGTTGGAGCGCGTGCCGGAGCCCCGGCTGCGCCGACTGGTGCACGACGTCACCACCGACCCCTTCCCGGACGGCTCTTTCGACGTCATCCACGCCCGGCTGGTGCTCAGCCATCTCCCGCAACGCGACGACGTCATGCGGCGGATGCTGCGCTGGCTGCGTCCCGGTGGTTTCGTGCTGATCGAGTCGTTCTGCTGGTTTCCCATCGACAGTGCGCCGCACCCGACGTACCGCAAGGTGATGCAGCGCTGGAGCAGCCTCATTTGCGGGACGCTCGGCACGGACAGCTGGTGGGCTCGCAGTCAGCCCGGGTCGTTCCTCGACTACGGCTACCGCGACGTCGGTGCGAACACGGTCACTCAGCATCTGCGTGGCGGCACGCGGCTCGCTGACTTCTGGCGGCTGACCGTGGACATGTCGCGTGAGCAGCTGATCGCGGGCGGCTATGTGACGCCGTACGAACTGGACGAGTTCTACGGCCTGTTGCGCGACGACGCCTTCTGGGATCTGGCACCCGCCCTGGTGCAGTCCTGGGGCCACAAGTAGGGGCCGCGTCCATGCCGTCCACCAGGGTCACCGCCCTACGTCCGGGCGCCGGCACCGAACGGCCGCCCCGCGTCGGTCTCCTCACCTTTCTCAACTGCCGTCCGATCCTGTGGGGATTGCGGCACCGCGGTCTCCAGCCCGGCCTCGATCTGCTGTCGCTCTCCGCCGAGGCGGCCGGTGAGCGGCTGATCGCGGGCGGACTCGACCTGGGGCCGATCAGCCTCGCCGAGTATCTGCGGCACACCGACGACCTGCTGCTGCTTCCGGGACTCGCCATCGCGGCCGAAGGGCCCGTCATGTCGTGCCACATCGTCAGCCGGGCCCCGCTCGGCGACTTCCCCACCCTGCGCGTGGGCCTGACGTCCACCAGCCGCACGACGGTCCTGCTGGCCCGATTCCTGCTGGAGGATCGGCTGGGGCTGACGCCGCGATACTTCACCGGACCGCCTGATCCAGCGAGCCTGCTGCGCCGGGGCGACGCGGCAGTCGTCATCGGCGACCCGGCACTGCGAGTCCACTTCCACGGCGTGCCGCAGTACGGCACCGCGATCGTCCACGACACCGCGCAGCTGTGGACCGAGTGGACCGGGCTGCCCATGGTGTTCGCCGTGTGGGCGGTCCGACGGGAGTATGCGGAGCGGCACCCGCAGACGGTCGACGCCGTGCACCGGGCGCTGCTGGCAGCCCGCGACCACGGGCTGGAGCAGCTGCCGCGGGTCGCCGCCGAGGCGTCCCACGGGTCGGGCTTCACTGCGGCGCAGTTGCTGTCGTACTACGAGACCCTGCACTACGAGCTCACGGCGGAGGGCGAGCACGCCATCCGCCACTTCGCCGGCCTTGCCGTCGATTACGGACTGGTCCCCGGAGACTGGGCCGTGCGCCGGTTCGAGGGGGCGCGGTGAGCGACGAGCCCGCGGCAACGGCAGGGGAGCCCGGGTCGGCCACGACGCGCGCGGCAGCTCCCAGATCCGCCCGTCCGGGAGTCTCCGGTGGGGTGGGCACAGGACGCTCCTCGGCCTGCCCGGCGGGCCGTGGCCAGACGGGATCGGTGGACGGCGCCGGGCAGCAAGCGGTGGCAGTGTTGCCGCGGATCCTCGACCCCCGGTCGCGGCCCGACCCGTATCCCCTCTACGAGGAGATCCGGGCCGCGGAGCCCGTGTGGGTGCCGGGCCGCCCCGTGGTGATCTTCGCGTCCCACGAGGCGTGCGAGGCCGTGTTGCGCGACCCGCGGGCCAGCAACGACGGCCGCCACGCCCTGCTGCACCGGGCGCCCGACACGGCCGACGGCTTGGCTCCGCCCCCGGCGGAACTGCCGTCCTTTCTGTTCATGGACCCACCTCGGCACGGCGCGCTGCGCCGGCTCGCGGCCACCGGCTTCACCCCCCGGGCCGTGCGGCGGCTGACGCCGATGATCAGGGAGCTGATCGACGACCTGCTGGACGAGGCAGCGGCCCGACGACACCTGGACGGCGTCGCGGACCTCGCGTCCCCGCTGCCCGTGACCGTCATCTGCCGGGTGCTGGGTGTCGACACCGGCGAGCGGGACTGGTACCGCACGCGCTCCTCCCTGCTCGGTCGGGCGGTCGACCCCTACCTGGCGTTCCTCGGGGTACCCGCGCCGGGATTGGGCCGGCGCCGGCGGGCGGAGGCCGAACTCACGGAGTTCTTCGGCCGGTTGGCGGCCGATCGGCGGGCCGAGCCGCGCGACGACATCGTCTCGGACCTGCTGGCAGCGGAGGTCGACGGCGAACCGCTCACGGACGAGGAGATCGTCACCACCTGCCGGCTGCTGCTGAACGCCGGGCACGAGACGACGGTCAGCCTGATCGCCAACGGGCTGCTGACCCTGCTCGACCACCCCGGCACCCTGGCCGCACTGCGCGACGATCCGGTGGCCACGGCGCCGGCCGTGGTCGAGGAACTGCTGCGGCTCCAGCCGCCGCTCCAGCTCGTCCACCGGCACGCCCGCGAGGACATGGACGTACGCGGCACCCGTGTACCGCACGGCACCACCATGGTGTTGCTGCTGGCCGGCGCGAACCGCGACTCCGCCGCGTTCGGCTGCCCCCATCGCTTCGACGCCGCACGCACCGACGCGTCCCGGCACCTGTCCTTCGGCCTGGGCACGCACTACTGCCTCGGCGCGCCGCTGGGCCGGCTGGAGGCCGAACTGGCCTTCATCCGCTTCGCCCAGCGGGTCGTCGGGCCGGAACTCGCCGAGGGACCGCCGCGCTACCGCCCGCATGTCGTCCTCCGGGGCCCGGCATCCCTCCCTCTGCACACCAGGGCGATCCTCGACCGCACCACACCCTGGTGAGCCGTCTCGCTGTGAGCGGCCGAACCAACAGAGCACGCAGCTCCGTTGGAGCACGGACCTGCGGGCCGCGCAGAGGCAGGGACCGACAGCAGGACGTGTGCGACACGGCCGGCGAGGCCCCGGCGGACCGTGGCGTCCCGGCGTACGAGGGAATCGCCGGCCACTGTGGACCTCACCGGCGCCGCAGGGCCAGGACCGCGTTGTGGCCGCCGAAGCCGAACGAGTTGCTGAGGGCCAGGTCGCCGCGGGCGGGTAGCGGGCGGGCGAGGTTGGTGACCACGTCGAGCGGGATCGCGTCGTCGAGATCGTCGCAGCCCATGGTCGGCGGGATGATCCCGTGGTGCAGAGTGAGTGCCGTTGCCACCGCCTCCACACCGCCCGCGGCGCCCTGTAGGTGCCCCAGGCTCCCCTTGAGGGCGGTGACCGGCACGGGGACGGCGCCGTCCGCGTCGCCTAAGACGGTTCTCAGAGCAGCCGCCTCCGCGAGGTCGCCCTCGACGGTCGCCGTGGCGTGCGCGTTGATGTGCATCACGTCGGCGGTACGGGACCCCGCGTCCGTGACCGCGCGCCGCAGGGCGGTCGCCACTCCGCCGCCCGTCGGGTCCGGCGCGGCCATGTGGTACGCGTCGGCCGACAGGCCCCAGCCCGCGGCCTCGCAGTAGATCCGGGCGCCGCGGGCCAGCGCGTGTTCCTCCGACTCCAGCACCAGCAGCCCCGCCCCTTCGCTGTTCACAAAGCCCTCCCTGTCTTTGGCGAAGGGCCGGGAGGCGGTTTCGGGGGTGTCGTTACGGGCGGACAGCGCGCGCATCGCACTGAACGCGGCCATGACCTCGGGCGTCACGGCGGCCTCCGCCCCGCCGGCGAGCGCGATGTCGACATGGCCGTACCGGATGCGGTCGATGGCCTGCCCGATGGCCTCCGTACCGGAGGCGCATGCGCTGACCACGGTGCGGGCCTCCCCGGTGATGCACAGATCGAGCGAGATCTGGGACGCCGCCTGGGAGGGCACGGTCATGGGCGCGGTGAGCGGCGGCACCGCCCGGGCACCTCGGTTCCTCAGCCGACGGGCACCCTCCACGAGTACGCCGGCGCCGCCGATGATGGTGCCGACGCTCACCCCGACCCGGTCCGGGTCGAGTCCGCTGTCCCGGGTGCCGCTCGCACAGAACCCGGCGTCCTGCCATGCCTCCCGGGCCGCCGTCACCGCTAACTGCGCGCCCCGGTTCATCCGCCGTGCCTGCTGTCGGGGCAACAGCCCAGCGGGGTCGAAGGGGACGGTCCCGGCGATCCGGACCGCGTGCTCCGCGAACTCGGCGCCCGTCAGCGGCCGGACGCCGGAGCGGCCGGAGAGCAGCCCCTCCCAGAGGGAGTCGGTGCCGACGCCGAGCGGGGTGATGGCGCCGAGTCCGGTGACGACGACTCGCTTCGGCATGTACCTGACATCGCGCATGGGTAAACGCCTTCCCTTCTTTTTCCTGCGACTTCCGCAAGTTCTTCCTGCAGACTCGTTGATCGACTGCGCAGCGAGCATGGCTTCGGGCATGGTCACCGCCAAAGGGGTCGACGGCGCCTCCGACTAGTGTTTGATCGTTAAGGCATGACGCGAACGGGGGAGACATGACGAAGGCGCGTAATTCGGATATATCCGAACCAGCGGAATTCCAGCTCGAATTCGCCGACCTTCCACACCTGTTGCGGGCCTGGCGCGCCGAGGCGGGCACCAAGCTCGGGCGCGGCAAGGCACTGCCGCAGAGGGAGGTCGCCCAGCGGATGGGCGTCAGCGAGCGCTGGTACCGCGCGCTGGAGAGCGGGGCTCAGGTTCCGCTCACCCTGGACACATTGACCCAGCTCGCGGAGGCGCTGGCCCTCGGGCCGGACGAACGTACGGCGTTGTACTGGTACCGGCTGACCGAGGTGTCGGACGAGAGGCAGACGGCGGACGACAGCGGCAGACTGGGCCGGCTCAAGGATTTGGTCGACGCGCAGACAACGTTTCCCGCCTATCTCATCGACCACGCATGGAACATCATCGCCTACAACGCGCTCATGGCCCGATGGTTTCCCTGGGTCCGTGAGCCGGAAGCCAATCTGATGCGCTGGGTTCTACAGAGTCCGGAATCGCGTGAACAGATAGTGGACTGGAAGAAACAGGCCGCGCTGTATCTCGCACAGTTGAGATTCGCGCTTTTTCGCAGTCCGGACGATCCGACCCTCAATGATTTACTGACGAGTGTCCAGCACGAGCCGGTGTGCCGTGAACTCTGGAACGCCGGGCCACGCATCATCGCGTTCCGGCAGGGCGGAAGATTCCGCCTGGCACTCCCCCATGTTTCCCAGACCGAGTTGGTTGTCACCGCCCAGGTCCTCCTCCCCGCTTACCGTCCAGGCGCCCGCTTCGTGGCACTGATGCCGGCGTAGCGGCGCCCGCCCCGCGGCCAACTCTACACAGAGAGAGACGGCTGCCAAGCGGCAAGTTTTTGCCGCTTGACAAACATTGAACGACCCTTGCAACCTCAATAGTGCGCAACCTGAGACCCGTTTGGCTTCTGCCAACTTCATCGGCAGTTCTTTACCTTCCGTTCCGGGTCTTTACCTCTTCTTGGGGATGGGTGACTGCGCTGCACGGGGGGTCCGTGCCAGGTCCGGGTATCTCTTTTTGCTGCGGAATGGTGACATGGAAAGTCAGACGCTCGTCAGATCCGACACCACACGGACGGCACTTCAGCCGCTCATCGACTCCGACTCCGTGGCGAACCAACTGGACGCCCTGCACGGCCGCGCGGTGCGCGAGTTACGGCTCGCGCTGCCCCGGCGCCCCTACGACCGCCGAGTGCGGGAGCGGGCGGCACTGCTCAGCGCGGAGCTGGTGCGCCGTGGCGCGCGGGTGCGCGTCCTGCATCTGGCAGACGTCGCCCGCGATCCTGCCCAGGCCGAGGACTTGCGGCGGATCGCGGCGTCCGGCGCGCAGCTGCGGGCCCTGCCGCGTCTGCCGGTCTGGATGGCCGTGGTCGACCGCGATCTGGCGATCGTGCCGTCGGACCCCGCTCTGGGGGAATCCTCGGCCACACTGCTGCGCGGGCGGCCCCTGGTGGCAGGCCATCAGGCCCTGTTCGACCAGGTGTGGGCGAGCGGCGCGCCGATGGACAGGCGCGTCGGCGGGCCCGGGCGCGGCGGGCTGGACGAGCGGGAGCGGGAGGCACTCGTGCTTCTCGCCGAGGGGCTGACCGACGAGGGCATCTCCCGCCGCACCGGCCTGTCGGTCCGCACGGTCCGCCGGACCATAGCGGGCGTGATGTCCAGGATGGGCGTCCAGAGCCGCTTCCAGGCGGGAGTGGAAGCGGCCCGGCGGCAGTGGATCTGATACGGCCATGACCCATGACCGGGGCCCCTCGTGCGGGCCCCGGCGAGGTCCTACAGTCCCGTACGGGCCAGGTCCTGCTCGGCGTAACGGTCGCCGACGGGCGGGGTGAGGGCGTCGAGCCGGGCCAGTTGCCCGGCCGTGAGGACGACCCCGGCCGCGGCGGCGTTCTCCTCGACGCGGGTCACCCGCCGGGTGCCGGGGATGGGGACGATGTCGTCGCCCTGGGCGAGCAGCCAGGCGAGCGCGATCTGCGCGGGGGTGGCCCCGACGCTCCGGGCCACGCTCTCCACCTCGTCGACGATCCGCAGGTTCCGCTCGAAGTTGCCCTCGGCGAACCGGGGCGTGGACAGCCGGAAGTCGTCCGGGGCGAACTCCTGGGTGGAGCGGATCGTGCCGGTCAGGAAGCCCCGGCCGAGCGGCGAGTAGGCGACGAGCCCGGCACCCAGCTCACGCAAGAGCGGCAGCAGCGTCTCGGCGGGCTCGCGGGACCACAGCGAGTACTCGGTCTGCACCGCCGTCACCGGGTGCACGGAGTGGGCGCGCCGGATGGTGTCCGGGCCGGCCTCGGAGAGTCCGACGTGCCGGACCTTGCCCTCGCGCACCAGCTCGGCGAGTGCGCCCATGGTGTCCTCGATCGGCGTGTCCGGGTCGACGCGGTGCTGGTAGTACAGGTCGATGCGGTCGGTGCCCAGGCGCCTGAGCGAACCCTCCACCGCCTTGCGCACATTGGCCGGTGAGCTGTCGAGCACATCGGGACCGGCGCCGTCGTGCGAGACCAGCCCGAACTTGGTGGCGATCACCACCTCGTCACGCCGTCCTGCGACGGCCCGCCCGACCAACTCCTCGTTGACGAACGGGCCATAGATCTCGGCGGTGTCGATGAGATCGACGCCGAGGTCCAGCGCCCGCCGGATCGTGCGGACGGCCTCCTCCTCGTCGCTGCCCGCTCCCGTGTAGTAGTCGGACATCGACATGGCGCCCAGGCCGATGCCTGATACATCGAGACCGCCGAGCGAAACGCGCTGCACTGAGACCGCGCCCCTTCCTTTTCTCAACTCCGTACCCATCCAAGCGCAATTGGGCGTGCGCACCGAAGCATTCCCAGTTTTCCTTCGGGTTACCTGGCGAGAACAAGTCTTCCTGGATTTGGCAAAAGTGGCAGCGACTTGGCAGCAACAGGCCATGAGGCTGTCGCTGTTCGCACCGCGGTGTTTGACTCGAATCGGCCCGCCGGTGCGGGCCCGGAAACAGACGGAGACCGTGATGCCGAACATCATGCTCGGCCCGATGCGGGTCGACGGCGCATACGAAGGCGAACAACTGACCCGACGCATGGGTATTGAAATCATCACCTGCGAACCGGGACTTGTGGTGGGCACCATGCCCATCTCCGGCAATCGCCAGCCGGTGGGGATTCTGCACGGCGGCGCAAATGCCGTTCTCGCGGAGACCCTGGGTTCCCTCGCTGCGTTCCTTCACGCGGGCCCCGGCGGCAACGCCGTGGGGGTTGACCTGTCGTGCACCCACCATCGCTGGGTCTCCTCGGGGACCGTCACCGGGGTGTGCCGGCCCCTGGGCGAGCGGCAGGCCATGGCCTCGTACGAGATCGTCATCACCGATGACTCCGGCAACCGGACCTGCACGGCGCGGCTCACCTGCGCCATCCGGCGCGGCGATCGCCGCGGACCGGGCGGGCGCACGGCGTCCGGCCGACGGACCCCGCGGGACCAACCCCGACGAACGGAGCACCGATGACCCCGACTTCAGCACGGACCGTGGTGGCGTCCGTCGACGATCACCTCGGCCCGGCCGAGCAGCGCTTCTTCGGCCGCGGCTTCCGCCGGGTCGGCTACGACATCGGCGAACTGCGCCTCACCCGCGGGGCGGACGGGACCGTGCGGGCCGCTTCCTCGGTGGGCGTCAGCTACCCCGCCGATTGGTCGAAGAAGGCGGCCGGCACCGATCTGCTCCCCCACTTCAGCACCGTCGACGGCCTCGTCGTCGCCGCCCAGCTTGCCGAGGCGTGCCTCGCCGGTCTCGTCCCGGATCTGCGCGACGGCTGGCTGCGCAAGGTACGCATCACAGCCGGCACCAGCCCGCAGGAGGACCTCGCGCGGCTGCCGGCCGAGGCGACGCTGCGCCGCACCGACTCGCTCACCGGGGAACCCGGGCGCGCGGTCTCCCTGGTCGACTGCACGGTCGGCACCATGCGGATGCGGTGCGAGGTCGTCCACGCCCTGCCCACGGGGACGGTGCGGGACGCCGGCACGTACGCCGGCCTGGACGCCCTCCTCGGCCCGGCGGCGGACCGGTACTTCGGTACCGGGTTCACCACCCGGCGGCAGTTCATCCGCGAAGTGGCGGTGGACCACCGGGCGCTGAGCGCCGACGCCGCGCTGACCGTCGTCCATGAGGACGGCGCGGTGGTGCCCACCGCGGGTCTGGAGGGGGCGCACCAGCCGTCCATATCGATGATCGACGCCTTTGTCACGGCCCTTCAGCTCGCCCAGATCATGCTCTACGACCTCGACGGCATGCGCCGCCAGGACAGCAACACCCTGTGGATGCGGCAGACCACGCTGACCGCCGCCCGCCCCGACCGCCCCACGGCGGCGGCGGTGACGACCAGGCTGGACGAGCCCGGACTGCTGCGCATGGGCGGCGGCACCTGGCGCACGCTGGACGTCGTGGCCGAACTCGCCGGCCTCCGGGTGCGCTCCGCGGTCGCCCACCAGCTCCCGGAAGGGAACGTGCCGGCATGACCCGGGCCGCCGTACTCGCCGGCGTGGGCGGCTTCGTACCCCCGCGCGTGGTGACCAATGACGAGCTGTCCCGGCAGCTGGACACGTCCGACGCCTGGATCCGGACCCGGACCGGCATCGCCGAGCGCCATGTCGTCGACCCGGGCACCAGCACCGGCGACCTGGCCGTCGAGGCCGGCGGGCGGGCGCTGAAGAGCGCCGGTGCGGACGGCGCCGACCTGGTGATCGTCGCCACCACCACGCCGGACCGCCCGTGCCCGGCGACCGCGCCGGCCGTGGCCGCCCGACTGGGCCTGACCGACGTACCGGCGTACGACGTCGCGGCCGTGTGCTCCGGCTTCGTCTATGGCCTCCAGGCCGGTGCCGCCGCCGTGACCGCGGGATTCGCCGAGCGGGCGCTGGTCATCGGCGCCGAGTCGTTCAGCACCATCCTGGACCCGGCGGACCGCACCACGTCCGTGATCTTCGGCGACGGGGCGGGCGCGGTCCTGCTGCGGGCCGGGGAGCGCACCGAGCCGGGCGCGGTACTCGACGTCCACCTGGGCAGCGACGGCTCGATGGCGGACCTGATCACGGTGCGGGGCGGCGGAGCCGAGGAGCGGTCCCGGGGCGAGGCACCCCGTCCGGAGGACCGGTACTTCCGGATGGACGGCAAGTCCGTGTTCTTCGCCGCGGTGCGCCGGATGGCGGAGTCCTCGCGCACGGTCCTGGCCCGCACCGGCTGGGAGGTCGCCGACGTCGACCGGCTCGTGGGGCACCAGGCCAACACCCGCATCATCCACGCCGTGGCCGAACAGCTCGGACTGCCGCCGGAGCGCGCCGTGCTCAACATCGAGCGCGTCGGCAACACCTCCGCCGCCTCCATCCCACTCGCCCTCGCCGACGGCCTGGCCGACGGCACCCTCACGGCGGGCGACCGGGTGCTGCTGACCGCGTTCGGCGGCGGCGCCACCTGGGGCTCGGCCACCCTCGTCTGGCCCGACCTGCCGATCGGCTGAACCCGGCGGGCCCCATCGTCGTGGCCTGCTCAACTCCCGTACACCCCTCACGTTTCGAGGTGCCCCATGACCGGTTCCGTGTCCACGATGATCATCGAGATCCTCACCGGAAAGTTCGAGATACCGCAGGAGGAGGTCGCCCAGAGCACCGTCTTCGAGGACCTCGCGGTGGATTCCCTGGCCCTGCTGGAGATGTCGCTGCTGCTGGAGAAGCGGCTCGGCGTCTCCATCGCCGAAGGTGTGCTGACCTCCCAGCAGAGCATCGACGAAGCCGCCCGCGCCGTCGAGGCCCTCGGTGCCCCGGCCGCCGCCGGCAGCACCGTCTGAGCCGTGCGCGTCGTCCTGCTCCGGCACGCGGAGACCGACCGTAACGCCGCCGACCGTTTTCAGGGCCAGGCCGACATCCCGCTCAACGACGAGGGGGTGCGGCAGGCCCAGCGGGCCGCACGCTCGCTGCCGCCCGGCGACTGGGCGGCGGTCTACTCCTCGCCGATGGCCCGGGCGGCCCAGACCGCCGCGTACGCCGCGGGCCGGCTCGACGTACCCCATCACCGGATCGACGACCTGCGCGAGCGCCATCTCGGCAGCTTCGACGGGCTGCCCCGCGCCGAGTTCGGCCGGACCCGGCCCGCGACCATGCGGCAGCTGGTGGGCGACCCCGACTACGCGCCGCCGGGCGGCGAGAGCGGCCATGATGCGCGCGCCCGGTTCTGCGCGGCGCTGCACGAGGTGCTCGCCGCCGAGCGGACCGCCGAGCAGGTCCTGGTGGTCGCGCACGGCGGGGTGCTGAACCTGCTGGCCAGGGCCCTCCTCGCGGCCGGTGACGAGCCGCCCCGCGGCATGGTCGGCACCTGCCGCGCGCTCCGCCTGGACACCGAGTGGACCGCGCAGGGCCGTGCCCGGATCGCCCTGCGCCGCTGGAACGCCGACCCGCGGGAGTGCGCCGGAACGGACCGCCCCTCCACACCTGTGACCTTCGTCGACCTCGACGACCTCACCGCCAAGGAAGTGACCCACACATGAGCATCGAGATCACCGTTCTCTTCGACGTCGTGCCGGACCGCATGGACTCGGTCGTGGCCGCGTTCCAAGGGCTGTGCGAGGCGACCCGCGAGGAGGAGGGCGCACTGCGCTTCGACGCCCTCCGGTCCGAGGAACACCCGCACGTCGTCGTGCTGGTGGAGGACTGGGCCGACCAGGCGGCCATCGACCTGCACATGAAGGAGCCGTACGTCGCCGATTTCCTGGCCCGCACCGAGGGCTCGTTCCTCCGCCCGCCGTACGTCCACCGCCTGCGCGCGCTCGACGCCTGAGCCGTGGTGAGCGACATGCAGCGACCGCGCGTCCTCGTCGTCGGGGCCGGTCCCGTGGGGATGGTGCTCGCCGCCGAACTCCTCGCGCACGGTGTCCGGGCCGACGTCATCTCCAAGCTCCGCAGGCAGAGCCCGCACTCCCGGGCCACCATCCTGTGGCCGCGCATCCTGGAACTGCTGGACCGGGTGGGCGTGGGCCGGAAACTGGTCGAAGGCGGTCACTACTTCGACCAGATGAACTACTACTCGAACAAGAAAATGATCGGTCTGGTCCGCTTCGACCGGCTGCGGGGCGTCGGCTATCCCTTCGCCATCACCATCCCGCAGTGGCGCACCGAGGCGATCCTCGAGGAGCACCTCTCCGGGCTCGGCGGCGGCATCGACTACGACCACACGTTCCTCGACGGCACCCGGCACCCGCACGGCGTGGACTGCCGACTCCGCCTGCCCGACGGTTCGGAGCAGACGCGTACCTACGACTACGTGGTGGGCGCCGACGGCTACGGCAGCGTCGTCCGCGAGGCGTTCGGCTTCCGGTTCGCCGGCCGCACCCTCAGGACCCGACTGGCCATCACCGACGCCGAGATCCTGGGCGAGACGACCAGCAGCGAGGCTGCGTACTACCTGACCCGCACCGGCAACATGGTGCTGGCGCCGCTCGGTGACGGCGTCTTCCGGGTCGGCGCGAGCGTGCCCGACGACTACACCGGCGACTCCCCCGACCGCGCCTTCTTCGAGACACTGCTCGCCGAACGCGTCCCCGGGGCGCGGCGGCTCGGCGAGATGCGGTTCAGCGGCATCTTCACCGCGCACGTGCGCTCGGCGGGCACCTACGGCAGCGACCGCGTCTTCCTCGTCGGCGACTCGGCACACGCCATGAGCCCGTCCGGCGCGCAGGGCCTGAACACCGGCATCCAGGACGCGGTCAACCTGGGCTGGAAGCTGGCCGGTGTGGTGCGCGGCGACTACCGCCCCGAACTGCTGGACAGCTACGACACCGAGCGCAGGCCAGCCGTCGACCATGTGGCCGCCCTGTCCACCCGGCTCGCCCGGATCGGCCTGTATTCCACCCGGCACCAGACCATCGCCCGCGACGCCATCTACCGGCTGGGCAGCGCGACCCAGACTCTGGAGAAGGCGCTCGCGCCCCGGCTCGCCCAGATCGACACCCACTACGGTGTTCGGCCGAGGCGGCGCACGCTGGTGCCGGGCGAGCGGCTGCCGCTGGGCTGGCGCGGGTCCAGCACCCAGCCCGTGCTCGCCGTGGACCGCTTCACGGTCCTGCTGTGGCCGGGGCTTCGGTACCGCCACGAGCACTGGACACGGGTCGTCGACGCGGTGCGCGCCAAGACGTCCGGCGCCGCGCTCGCCGACCTCGGCGGCCGGCCGCCCGGTCCGCTCCTCGGCAAACTCCCGCGCGAGGCCCACGCGTTGCTCGTCCGGCCGGACGGCCACCTGGACACCCTCGTCCCGCTGGACACGCACTCCCCCGAGACCTGCGTGCACACGGTCGCCCGGGCCCTTGCCCGCCATGTGCGCGACACGGCACCGGCGCCCCTCACCGCCGTACCCGCATGACCCCTCACCTCATCCCCGTACCGAAACCCAAGGAGCTCCCGATGGCCCCCCGCGTCACCCTCACCGAAGTCGCCGACATGACGCCCGAACAGCGCGCGGTGTACGAGAAGTTCGAGTCGAACCTGACCCGTGCGCTGCTGCTGACCAAGAACTCGGCCGCCGCCCACCTCGCACTCGGCGGCACCTTCACGGTCGGGCTGCTGAGCCTGCTGGACCGCGAGGTGATCGTGCTGCGCGTGGCCAAGCTGCGTGACAGCGAGTTCGAGCGCCTCCTGCACTACCCGCTGGCGAAGAAGGCCGGCCTGGAGGACACCGAGATCAAGGCGATCGAGGACGCCCTGTACGACGAGCTGCCGGCCGAGCGCGCCGCGCTGGTCCGCTACGTCACCGACTGCATGGTCGACCACAAGGCGAGCGAGGAGGCGTACTGGGGGTTGCGCAAGTACTACTCCCAGAACGAGATCGCCGAGGTCACCCACCTCGCCGGCCACAGCGCCATGACCGCCATGTACCTCGCCAGCCTGGACATCCCCCTCGACGAGGGCATCGCCTCCTGGGGCCGGCTGACCGAGGTCCAGGACGAGGTCAAGGGCTGAGGTAACCGACGTGCAGTACGTACGACTGGGCTCGTCCGGCCTGAAGGTGTCCCGCCTCGCGCTGGGCTGCATGAGCTACGGCGAGCCCGGCCTCGGCACGCACCCTTGGTCGCTGCCCGAGGAGGAGAGCCTGCCCTTCCTCGCGCAGGCCCTCGACCTCGGCGTCAACTTCTTCGACACCGCGAACATCTACTCCCTCGGCACCAGCGAGGAGTTCCTCGGCCGCGCGCTGCGGAAGCTGACCCGCCGTGAGGACGTCGTCGTCGCGACGAAGGTGTACGAGAAGCTCGACCCCAACCCGCTGTCCGGCGGCCTGTCCCGCTCGGCGATCATGCGCGAACTCGACGCCAGCCTGCGCCGGTTGGACACCGACTACATCGACCTCTACATCGTCCACCGCTGGGACTACGGCACACCGATCGAGGAGACGATGGAGGCGCTGCACGACGTGGTGCGCGCCGGAAAGGTCCGCTATATCGGCGCGTCGTCGATGCACACCTGGCAGTTCGTGAAGGCGCAGTACGTCGCCGACCTGCACGGGTGGACGCGGTTCGTGAGCATGCAGAACCACTACAACCTCATCAACCGCGAGGAAGAGCGGGAGATGCTGCCGTACTGCCTGGCCGAGGGCGTCGGTGTCACCCCGTGGAGCCCACTGGCCCGCGGCCGACTCGCCCGGGACTGGGAGACGGAGTCGGTGCGCACGGCCGGCGATCCGATCCAGGACCGGTTCTACGGCCCCACCGAGGAGGCCGACCGCGCGGTCGCCCGGGTGGTCGCGCAGATCGCCGCCGAGCGGGGCGTGCCCATGGCACAGGTGGCCCTGGCGTGGCTGCTGCGGCAGCCGGCGGTCACCGCACCCGTCGTCGGCGCGACGAAGCCGCATCACCTCCAGGACGCGGTGGCCGCCCTGGAACTGGAACTCGACGACACCGAAGCGGCCCGGCTCGAGGCGCCCTATGTGCCGCACGCCGTCGTGGAATACGTCTGACAGACAGGTGGAGAAACCGTGGGAATAGCCGACTACGCCCTGGCGATGCCCAGTGGCAAGCGCAGCGTCGACGAGGTCAGCCGGGAGTCCGGCTACGGCCTGGACAAGCTCGGGCAGGTCCTGCCGTCGGGGAAGTTCTCGGTGCTGGCCGAGGGGGAGACCGCCTGGGGCCTGGGCCGGGACGCCGCGGCCCGGCTGCTGGACCGCAGCCCCGTACCGCTGGACGAGATCGGCCTCGTCCTCTACGCGGGCTCCAGCGAATGGGGTACGCCGTTCTGGTCGCCCGCGGCCAAGATCGCGGCGGAGCTGGGGATCACGCAGGCGCACTGCTACGAGGTCTCCAACTTCTGCAACGCCGGCATGGTGGCGGTGAAGCTGGCCGACGACCAGGTGCGGGCGGGCACGCACCCGCACGCGCTGGTGATCATCGCGGACCGACTCAGCGAACTCGTCGAGTACGGCACCGGTTACATCGAGCTGTTCAACTTCGCGGACGGCGCGGCCGCGGTGCTGCTCACCGCCGACGCCGCGGCCACCCGGTACGAGGTGCTGGGCGGGGCCCACCACACCGACCCGCAGTGGGTGGACTCCTACTACGGCGAGATCAAGAACGGCGAGATCAAGGTCGAGCGGGGCGAGAAGCTGGACGGCCTCGGCGAGGCCTTCCTGGACAACTTCACCACCCTGACGCACAAGGTCCTCGCCGGCATCGGCGCCGGTGTGGCCGACGTGGCCCACTTCCTCGTCACGCACGGCAACCAGGACACCCACCGCAAGTACCTGGCCGCGCTGGGGGTGGACGCCTCCCGCAGCGTGTTCCAGTACGAACGCGACGGCCACCTGGGCGGCGCCGACCCGCTTCAGGCCCTTGAGGAGCTGGAGCGGGAGGACCGGATCGGCTCCGGCGACCTGGTGATCGTGGCGACGGCCGGGTCGGGCTTCACCTGGGGGGTCACGGCGCTGCGGCGGACGTGACACCCCCGTCAGCCGACTGCACCCCGGTCCATGCGGGCCGGGGTGCAGTAGTCGTACGGTCGTTTCCGCAGCTCAGCGGTGGTGCACCGAGTCCAGGTCCACCATCAGCAGCTGGAGTGCCGCCTCGTGCGGGGAGTCCGGTTCCGCGTGGTAGAACTTCAGGATGTTGCCGTCCTGAAGATCCGCGGACTGGTACATCAACTCCAGCTCGCCCACGACCGGATGGTCGAAGAGCTTGGTGCCCTCGATGCAGTTGGACACCCGCTGACGGCACCACAGCGCGGCGAACTCCTCGCTCTGGATGGTGAGTTCGCCGATCAGCTCGGCCAGCTGCGGATCGTGCCGGTGGTCCCCGGAGATGAACCGCAGATACGTCACGTTCGACTCCGACTCCGCGGCCCAGTCCGCGTACAGCGACCGGACGTTGTCGTCGAGGAAGTTCATCTTGATGATGTTCGGCCGCTGTTCGGTGCGTTCGGGGGCTTCGAAGTCGATGTGCGGCGCGAACAGCCGGTGGTAGAGGGAGTTCCAGCTGAGGATGTCGCAGCGGTAGTTCAGCACGGCCGCCGCCACGTTCCCGAGCGATTCCACCAGCATCCTCGTGTACGGGCTCACCTGGTCGCCGCTCGGCGCCGGCTCATGCGGGTTCTGCACCGGCGTGCCGATCTTGAGCAGGTAGTCCCGTTCGTCGGCGCTCAGTTGCAGGGCACGGGCGATGGAGAGCAGGACCTGCGGCGAGGCATGCGCGGTCTGCGACTGCTCCAGCCGCGTGTAGTACGTCTGGCTCACCCCCGCGAGCGCGGCCACCTCCTCGCGCCGCAGACCCGGAACCCGCCGGGAGCCGCTGGACCGCAATCCCATCTGCTCGGGCCGGACGCGCTCGCGCATCTGCCGCAGGTAGCTGCCGAGGTCCGTGTTCACGATGTGCTCCACCCTTTCGATTATGAAGTGCCGTACGGGATCGGCAATGCCGCCCCGAAGAGGGGTGACCGATGCCACGACGGCCGGGAAGGCGGTACGGGGGATCCGCCTTCCCGGCCGCGTGGGGCCGCTGCCCGGGTCTCAGCCCGGCAGGGCCGTCTTGCGGCGCAGCACCGCCCACAGCAGCAGGCCGACCACGACCTGGCAGCCGCCCGCAACGCCGATCGCCGTGTGGATGCCGCTCAGTTCCTCGGCTGCCGTCACCGTGCCCTGCCCGATGACGGCCGCGAACACCGCGCTGATCAGCGGGATGCCGATGGCGATGCCGACCTGCTGGCTCTGGGTGGCCATGCCGGTCGCCATGCCCTGCATGTCGGACTCGACGGAGGAAGTGGCGATGACCATGAAGGACAGCGCCGCCGTCATGGAGAAGAAGGCGTTCACGAACTGGGTGGCGATCAGCGGGATCAGCCAGCGCGAGTCCGACGTCGCCCACATCGCAGGCAGCATGAACGCGCCCTGGAGGAACAGGGAGACACCGAGCAGGGTGCGCGGCTGGACGCGCTGGAGGATGCGCGGCCCGACCGTACCGGCGATGATCTGGCCCACGCCGATACCGAGCAGCACCAGACCGGCAGTTAGGGAGGACAGACCAAGCACGTCCTGGACGTACAGGCCGGTGAAGAAGATCAGCGCGGTCTCGCCGCCGAAGATGAACAGGGCGGCCAGGTTACCGAACGCGATGTCGGGCTTCTTCAGAACCCGCACCGGCACCAGAGCGTCTGCGGTACGGCTCTGCACGGCCCAGAAGACGCCGAGCAGCACGGCGGAGGCGATCAGGGAGACGCCGGCGACGAGGTCGAAGCCTGCCTCGCCGACCCGGGTGACGCCGTAGATCGCGGAGAACAGGCCGAGGGTGATGAGCACAGCACCGGGCAGATCGATCCGGCTGCGCGTCTCGGCCCGACTCTCGTCGACGACCAACGGCACGATCAGGATGGCCGCGATGGCCACGGGGATGTTGATGAAGAACGCCCAGCGCCAGGAGAAGACGTCCGTGAGGAATCCGCCGAGGATGGCGCCGGCACTGAAGCCGGAGCTCATCATCACGCTGTTCAGGCCGAGCGCGCGGGTGCGCAGGGTGGGCTCGGTGAAGGCAGTGGTGAGCAGCGCGAGTGCGGCGGGTGTGACGGCCGCTGTGGCCAGGCCCTGAAGGGTACGGGCGGTCAGCAGCATCGCAGGCGACTCCGCGATGCCGCCGACGAGGGACGAGAGGGCGAGGACGACCATGCCGGCGGTGAAGATGCGCCGGCGTCCCACGTAGTCGCCGACGCGTCCGAAGACCAGGGTGCATCCGGCGGCGCACAGGGCGAACGTGGTGGAGATCCACTGCAGGCTGCCGGTGGAGAACCCGAGGGCGGTGCCGACCTCGGGCAGCGCGACGTTCAGCACGGAGAAGTCGGCGGCCATCATGAACTGCGAAGCCAGGAGCACCACCAGGGCTGCGACCTGGCGTCCGGTCATCCGGACGGGGGTTGAGTGCGCGGCTGCGGCGCTCGTACTGGTATCGGCTGTGGTCATGCCCCCATGCTCGGCTGCCGGGATCGGGCCAGCCAGCCCCTCCCTGAGGGCAGTCCTGCGGAGACTGTCACTGGCAGTGTCACCTTCGGCGTCGGCCGTGTATGGGGCGTCGTTACCCGACGTCGCCACCGCGTCGAGTGCCGGGGACCTGCCCGGCGTACCGGCGCCGACCCGCGAACAGACGCACGCGAGACTCGCCGCCCCGGGACCGGTCGGCAGGCCGCTGACCTGGCTCGCGGTACGAGGCCGGCCCGGATCACCACGGCAGGGTAAGGGGCACGGCCGTCCTGTGCCTGTCGACCGCGCGGGGCAGCACCGACGACACGCTGTCCCGTGCCCCTCACATGCGCACCAACTTCGTGTGCCCCTGCCATGGCCCGGTACTCGGCAGCACCCCGGTCCGAGCCCGAAGACACAACAGGCCGCTGCGGACCGCATTTCGACCGGCACCATGACCGGCGTGCCCTCAACGTGCCCACAAGAGCGGACAACCACGGTCGACAGCGGTGCGATCAGACTCGCGCAACGCTCCAGAGATAACGAATCGTCGCAGCTCAGCGCCCTTAGAAGCCCGCAAGCGCCGTCGCTTCCCAAGCTGAGAGCGCGAGTTCGATTCTCGTCACCCGCTCCAGATTGAAAACCCCAGGTCAGCGGCCTGGGGTTCGTGTATTTTCCAGGGGTTGTCCCTGGACCCACGAGCCGAGGGGCAGGCTGTCACCGGGTCGGTGTCGATGGCACCGCCCGGGCAAAGCGCACGCCCGAGGTCTCCGTAGAGGACACAGGAGCGTTGCTGGCCCGGCGGTGGGGCCGATCACGATCAGCGGGTACTCGACGCCGCTATCCGCCGCTGCCGCTCGCGGGCAAGGCGTTTCGGGTCGAGGTGGGCCGGGGCGGGAACCATGGAGAGATCGGTACGGCGCCGACCTGCTCCGACCCTTGCCTCAGCAGGTCGGTCAGATCCGCGGGGACTCCGTCACCAAGCCTTGCCAAAGGGTCATTTGGGGAAGACGACACGGAGCCGATCTTGGTTGTGCGACTCGGGGACCATCCGGCACGCCGCCCGTCCGTCCACGGTCGGAGAAACCTTGTCTCCTGGATGGATTCGCCCAGCTCCGCCGCGCGAAAGGGTTGCTGCGTTTCATACGCAACAACCCCGAGGCCCCCCACGTGCGAAGCAGTCGAATAGCTACTCTCCTGGCGGTCAGTGCCGTCGCCACCCTCGTTCCCGCGCTCGCACCGGCCACAGCATCCGCCGCGGCGAATCCCCTGGATCAGTACCTGCGGCAGACGCCGGCCTGGCACCGCTGTGACAGAGCGATGCCGGCGAACTTCCAGTGCGCCACCGTCAAGGTGCCGCTCGACTACAGCCGTCCCGACGGCAAGAAGCTCGACCTCGCGATATCGAGGCTGAAGACGAGCACCAGGGCCGAGCGTCGCGGTGTGCTGCTGCTCAATCCGGGCGGACCCGGCGGTCCGGGCCTGGACATGCCGCAGATGATGGCGGGCGAGCTGCCCAAGAGCGTGAAGAACAAGTACGACCTCATCGGCTTCGACCCGCGAGGCATCGGGCAGAGCTCGGGCGTCGGCTGCGGCATGTCGGACGCCGAGCAGAACTGGGAACGGCCGTACAAGGCCGCGATGTTCGCCAAGGACGTGAAGTGGGCCCGGAGCGTCGCCGAGAAGTGCGACGCCAGGCAGGGCGACAAGCTGCGGCACATCACCACCCGCAACACCGCGCGGGACATGGACGTGATCCGTGCCGTGCTCGGCGAGAAGAAGATCTCCTACCTGGGGTACTCGTACGGCACCTACCTCGGCGCGGTCTACACGCAGATGTTCCCGGGGCGCTCCGACCGCTTCGTGCTGGACAGCGCCGTCGACCCGGCCCGGATCTGGCGCGGCATGATCCAGGTCTGGGCGGAGGGCAGCGAGCCCGCCTTTACCCGGTGGACCGAGTGGACCGCCGAGCGGCACTCCACGTACAAGCTCGGCAAGACTCCCGAGGCCGTCCGCAAGACCTTCTACGACCTGGTCGCCCAGGCCGACCGCAAGCCGATCGACTTCGACGGAACCAAGCTGAGCGGCGACGACCTCCGCGCCGGCCTGCGTGCCACTTTCTTCAGCGTACGCGACGCCGCCGAGGCAGTCGTCGAACTGAAGAAGGCCGCCGAGGGAAGGGCCCGGTCCGGTGACCGGGAGATCGAGACGCCCGCGCCCCTGCCGCCCTCGTTCGGCCGTGTCGTGCCTGCGGACAACGGCACCGCCGGCTTCTGGTCCGTCGTCTGCGCCGACACCCGCAACTGGCCGCGCGATCCGGAGCAGTACCGCAGCGACGCGATCCGGGACAAGGCCAGGTGGCCGCTGTACGGCGACTTCGTCTCCAACATCATGCCGTGCGCGTTCTGGAAGAAGACCGGCAGCGAGCCCGCCACCAAGGTCGACAACAAGGTCGGCGCGCTGATCCTGCAGAACGAGTGGGACTCCCAGACCCCGCTGGCCAGCGGGCAGGGCCTGCGCCGGGTGATGAAGGGCTCGAAGATGGTCACCGTCCTCGGCGGCGTCGGACACGGCATCTACGGCTCCAAATCCTGCGCGGACAAGACGGCCACGACCTACCTGACCACCGGAAGACTGCCGGCCAAGGACGCGACCTGCCAGGCCGCACCCACGGCCCGCGAGCGCGCCACCCCCGACCCACTGCCCCTCCCGACTCCGCCGGGTATCCCGGGCATGGTCAGCCGCTTCTGAACCCGGGACGCCGGTGATCAGGACGGGGCTGTCTGGCGCCCGCCAACGGGCCTGGCTTCAACCGCGGTTACCGGCAGGTAAAGTTATCGGCTGGTTTGTTCGGATATCACAGGGAATGGAGCGTAAGGTGCGTCGACTGACTGGCGTTGTGTTGGCAATCGCGGCGATGGGTCTCGCTTTCTGGTTGGTTCTCGGGCCTTCGACCGAGTGGGACGGCGCCGCGAGGGTCGCCCGCTTTGCCCTCCTACTGAGCTGTTTCGGGGCGATCGGCGGCGGTTCGCGTCTGGTCTTCCCCGGCAAGGCGGAGGACCAGCAGGCCCAGGTCACCGATTGATCGGCAGCGGTCCGAGATCCGGAGGGGTTCGGATACCGAACTCGTGGCGCAGGGCGGACAGTGCGGCGAGGTAACCCGACATGCCGTGGACGCTCGGTCCGGGTGGCGTTGACGCGGAGCACAAGTACACACGGGTCAGCGGAGTGCGGTACGGGTCGAATCGGGGGACGGGACGCATCAGGGACTGCCACAGGGTCATAGCGCCCGCTCCGATGTCTCCGCCGACGTAGTTCGGGTTGTACGCATGGAGTCCGGCGCCGCTGACGCCGCGTCGATGGATCACCGTGTCGGTGAATCCGGGTGCGTAGCGTTCGATGCACGCCGTGACCATCGCGGTCGGGTCCGTGGTGTCGCCGTTGGGGACGTGGGCGTAGGCCCACACGGGACGTCGCCCCGGTCTGGCGCGGCTCGGGTCGGCCTGTGCGGGGTCGACCAGGAGCACGAACGGCTCTTGTGTGCGGATGCCGGCGGCTGCAGCTGTCTCGGCCCGGAACATCTCCGCCTGGGTTCCGCCCAGGTGGACGGTGGCTGCCTGGCCCACGGCCGGGTTCGCCCAGGGAATCGGCTCGGAGACGAGAAAGTCGACCTTCGCCGCGGCGGGCCCGTACCGGAAGCGGGCCAGACCTCGCCGGTAGCCGACCGGGAGTCGATCCCCGGCGATCCGCGCGAGCGTCCTCGGGCTCGTGTCGAGCAGCACCACCTTCGCGCGCGGCAGTTCATCGAGGCTTGTCACGTGGTGGTCCGTGTGGAAAATTCCGCCGGCCGCCGTGATGTCGCGGGCGAGTGCGTCGGCGATACGGGCGCTCCCTCCTTCGGGGATCGGCCAGCCCGTACCGTGCGCGAGGTGGCCGAGGAGCATCGCGACCGCACCGGAGGCAAGAGACGGAAGCTTTCCGACCGCGTGGGCGGCCACCCCGGTGAGAAGGGAACGGGCCACTTCGGTGCGGAAGCGACCGGGGGCCAGCGCGGTGCCGTGAGCAAGCATGCGGGAGAGCAGCAGCGCTGGGGCGGAGGGGTTTCGCGGGAGGCTTCTCTGCCCCGACATGATGAAGTCGACCAGTTCTCGGGAGTGGTCGAGCAACGGCTTCATGAGGCGACGCCAGCGATCGCCGTCGGGCCCGAGGTGGGCGCAGGTCGCCTCCAGATCCCGATAGGCAAGGCCGGCCTGCCCGTTGTGCAGGGGGTGGGCGTAGCTGACGGAGGGATGCATCATGTTCACCCCACGCGATGCCAGATCGAACTGCCGAAAAAAGGGAGACACAACGGCCATGGGGTGAACGGCGGAGCAGATGTCGTGTTCTATGTCGACGTCGAAAAGAGGCTCCGTACGCAACCCGCCGCCGATGGTTTTTCGCGCCTCATACAGTGCGACTTTGAGGCCCGCCCGACTGAGAGTAACTGCCGCTGCAAGACCGTTCGGGCCGGTTCCGACCACAACTGCATCGGGTTGCACGCATCCTCCATAGAGGCTCAGAGCACGACGCTCGATAAATGATTCAAAAGGCAACGAAGGCTCGGTGATGATCATCACATGGCCACCCGTTGAGACGCCCACACTAACCGCCTTAAGATGATCATCAATCGCGATGAGCATCGCCGCCCTGCAATGGCAGGTCGGCATGACGGGGGCGTATCTCGCGACAATTCTCGCGTCCCCGCAGAGAACCTGGATCACCCCTGAGGGGCGAGCGGTTGAAGCTGTCTGACCAACATCTTCTGGCGCGCCGCCGCTCTCTCCTCAGACGACCAGGTAGCACATAAACGAGGGGCAACAAATGAAGAAGAAGAATGCCGCTGTCGTCTTCGGTGCGGCCCTTGCGGGTACGCTCCTGACGGTGTCGATGCAGGGTTCCGCCCAGGCTTCCACGCCGCCTCAGGCGACCGCGAGCCTGAGCACCAAGGCCACTGCCAAGGACTCCGCAGCGGCGCCGAAGGCCGCGGCCGGCGCCCGGGCCGCCCGGGCCGCCGGCCGAGCTGCCGGACGGGCTGCCGTGCACGCACGGGCCGCGGCGGGCTCTCTCGCCAGCCAGGCTTCTGAGGTCGCCAACAACTTCGCTCTCTTCCACGCGCCTGCCAAGGTGTCGAGCGACGGTGCCTCTGCCGCTGCGACGGTCTTCGACAAGTGACAGTGCGCCATCGGCGCATCCAGAGGGCGGCACTGTTGGCTGGTGCCGCCCTTCTGGGCGCCCATTTCTCCATCGCAGCGTTCTCGCAGGCGCCACTCAGTCCAGCCAAGATTCAACTGCACGCCGTCATCAGCGGCTATCTGGAGCCCTACTTCACCCAGAACTGGAGTCTCTTCGCTCCGGAGCCGGTCAAAGACAACCAAGGCATAGTGGCGCGCGCGAAGTGCGCCGACGGTTCCGTCACGGACTTCTACGACGTGACCGCTCCCTTGATCAAGGAGACTCAGAGCGACCGATTCTTTCCCTCCCGTACGGTGCGGCTGGTGAGCAACGGAATTCAGCAGCTCAATGATTCGGATGACCTCCTTCTCCGCCTCCGCCAGAATGACTCGGAGACAAAAGACGGAAAGCGCGATCGCCCCATCCCTCTGACGCCGTATGAGAAGCGCCAGCACGAGGAAGCCGAATGGTCCTTGTCCCGCTTCGCATTGACACAGGTGAACAATGTCTGTGCCGGTGGTGCGAGGCCGACCGCCGTCCAGGCACGTATGTACGTCGAGAAACTGCCTCCGTGGTCACAGCGGAACAACTCCGCGGCAAAGAGCAAGCTGGACCTCTACGACTTGCCGTGGAAAAAGGCGGTTGAACTGCAGTGAGCATCAAGGAATCGATCGACTCAGCCGCCAGTCGCCCCATCGCGGCCTTGGGAGTGTCCGGAACCCGCGCGCTCCTGGGCTTGGTCGGCCTCATGTACTACCTGAGTCACTACAGCGACCGGCACTATCTCTTCGGCCCGGGAGCGGATTCGGCTCTGCCGCACCGCCTCTTCGTCGAACAGGTCCAGGAGAAGGACAGTTTCAGCCTCTACGCCTGGAGCACTTCGGAAGCCTGGTTCGAAGGGGTCTTCCACCTCGGCCTGCTCGCCGCCCTGGCGGTGACCCTGGGCGTGGGAGGCAGGGCGGTCCTTGCCGCGCACGGCGTCCTGCTGTGGTCGCTCTACGAGCGGCAGTCGGCATTTCTGGACGGCGGGGACAACCTCGCCCAACTGGTCATCCCCATGCTGCTCCTGACCAACTGCTACCAGTACTTCTCCTTCCCCAGCGGATTCGCCGACCGCGTCATCGGACGCATCCCGGCGAGCGTGCGCTGTCTCGGCGTTCCCCTGCACAACCTCGGCGTGGCCGCGATCGCGATACAGATCTGCCTCGTGTACGTCGTGAGCGGTCTGTACAAGGTGCAGGGTGAGGTCTGGCAGGACGGCACCGCGCTCTTCTACATCATGCGCGTCCCCGAGTTCGAGCTGCCGGGCGTCTCCAGTCTGGTCTACGGCAACGACGTACTGGTCTTCCTCGGCACCTACGCCACGACCCTGTTCCTCGTGTATTTCCCGATGGGGATCCTGGTGCCCAGGCTGCGCCCGTGGACGGCCGCCGCCTCCATCGCGTTCCACGTATCCATCGGCGTACTCATGGGACTGACCGCGTTCGCTCTGACGATGATCGCCTGCGACCTCATCTTCCTTTCCTCCGCCCTGTCCCGCATACGTCAGGCAGCACGCACCATCGGCGCACGCTGGGCGCGGAAGCGTCCCGGGAGCCTCGGCGCAGCGACGGCCGAAAAGCACACGACGGAAGGCGACACCACCGTCGACGCCCCCATTCCCCAGGCCGCAGGATGACCCTGCGCCGCGTTCCCACCTGCATCATCGGAAGCTCCCACAAAGAACCGATCGTCACCGGCGGGCACGACCCGGACAAGTACGCCGAGATGGGCTCGTTCACCAAGGTCGTCACGGCAACCATCCTGAAGCAGTTGGCCGAACAAGGTGTGCTCACTCTCGACGACCCCCTCGAACGATGGCTCGGCGTTCCGGCGGGGACAGGCATCACCCTGCGCCATCTCGCCCGGCACACTTCAGGGCTGCCACGGCTGCCTCCCGGCACCGCCCGGTTCGACCCCTACCGGAAGTTCACCGGTGATCGACTGCGTGAGCTGCTCTGCAGCCTCGACCGTCTTGTGACAGGCCCTGTGGGAGAGGAGGAGTACTCCAACCTCGGATACGCGGTGCTCGGGGCGGCACTGACCCAGGCGGCAGGACCGGCATACTGCGACCTTGTTGCAGAGCATGTGCTGTCTCCCCTCGGCCTGCCACATGACGCGATGGTCGTCGAACCACCGCGGCACAGTCGGTCGCTGCCCACTCGATGGCACGGCCGCAGCGCGAAACCGTGGACCATGAAGGGAGCCGTCCTGCCCGCGGGCGGCCTCTGGGCAAGTCCTCGCACGATGGCCACGGTGCTGACAGGTCTCGTGGTCGACCGCGTTCTGGGGGAACCCGCCCTGGGGTGGCAACGTACGGGACCGCTGCCCTTGATATGGCACAACGGAGGGACGCGTACGGCATCCGTGTTCGCCGGCGCCCTGCCCGACGGCCGTTGGACGGTGGTCCATCGTCTGAGCAACTCGCACGACGTGACGGACAGCGCTGGCCTGGACTACCTGCGCACAGCGCATTCATGGTGAGGAATGGGCCCACGCGACGGCTTCAAGGCAATCGTGGCGAGTCCATGGTCCGCGATGGGCTCACTCCTCTGCATCACGGTGCTGAAGCAGGGACTTCAAGCGTGCGCCCCACAGGTCAGCCCAGGTGACGGGCCAGGTCCTGCGAACTGGAGACCTTCATGACCGTCAGTCCGTCGCTACGATCACTGGCCATGGACTGGCTCGAGCGCACCACGAACCTGAGGCAGTGGACCAGAAGCGGGACGCGCGCGCCGCACAAGCCCCTCCTGCTCCTGTACGCCCTTGGCCGGTTCCAGGAGGACGCCGACAGCGAGCTGCGCTACAGCACGGTCGAGGAAGACTTGCAACGGCTCCTGACCGAATACGGCCCGCCCAACAAGACGACGCCCGCCTACCCCTTCCATCACCTGGTCAGCGACGGCGTATGGGAAGTGCGTACCGACCGTGGTCCCGGCAGTCCAGGCAGTGGCCTGCGCGTTCTCAGGGAATCGGGTGCCACCGGACGACTCGCGCCAGAATTCGGAAATGCTCTCCGGCGCGAACCCGAACTGCTGCACCGAATAGCACGATCGCTTCTCGACCTGCACTTCCCTCCCTCGCTCCACACCGAGCTGTGCGAAGCCGTAGGCCTGGACCTGGAACCGACGGAGACCGGCCGGTTCTCCGCCGCCCGGAGGCAGCAGCGGGACCGAAGAATGCGCGAGCTGGTGCTGACCGCCTACGAGTACCAGTGCGCCTTCTGCGGCTACGACGGCCGGATCGGCGCCGTACCCGTAGGGCTGGAGGCCGCGCATGTGCGCTGGTGGGCGTTCGACGGCCCGGACGACATCGACAACGGCCTGTGCCTGTGCGCCCTCCACCACAAACTCTTCGACAAAGGCGTCCTCAGCATTGGCGACGGTCACCGCATTCTGGTCTCACAGCGCTTCGTGGGCCACAGCCCTGCCGCCCGTGAACACGTCACAGCCCTCGCGGGCCGTCCGCTCCTCGGCCCGCAGCCAGGTGCACTCCCTGTCGCCGCCCACCACCGCACCTGGCATACCAGTCAGGTCTTCCACGGCACCCCACGCCCTGCCATACCAGCCTGACGAAGTTCCGTCGTCTCGGCAGTGTCGCCCGGTCGCCGCTGAGCCCTCCTCCACATGCTCCTGCAACGGCGGTCTCCCGGCCAGGGCTTACTTCCCGGCGCCTGAGTAGTTGTCACCCGCCAAGAGAGACCTCCAAGCGCCCCCGGCCCACGGCGTGCCCAAAGCGTGCCCGTAGGATCGGTGAACCACGGTCAATAGCGGTGCGCTCCTATCCCTCCAGGCCGCGCTCCGAAGCACATTCACCCAGGTCAGATGCCATCCGGCTGCCCAAGCGCCATCGCTTCCCAAGCTGAGAGCGCGAGTTCGATTCTCGTCACCCGCTCCATGATGAAGCCCCAGGTCAGTGACCTGGGGTTGTTTGTTGTCCAGGCCAAGGTGGGGGGGCGTGCCCTTCGTGTGCCCTGAGTAGGGACCGTCGGCGCGGATCCTCCTCGTCGTCGGCTCCCAGATCAGCGGCGCCCCGCGCATCGGCACCTCGCTCGTGCAGTCCCTGGCCTTCGCGGTGGCCGCCCGTCCGTGCGACCGCTTCGGTATCGGCACCGCGGTGTCCGTTCCCGCAGGCGCACTTGGCGCTCTTGGGCCCAATGGCCGTCGAGGGCGCGGGGGGGGGTGTCGTGCAGGACCACGTGAAGAGATGAGGTCACCGCTGCCGTGACCGGCCAAGTTCGAGGTCGGCCGACCTCTACACGGACGATGGCGGGATGATGGCCGCCATGCTCATCCGCATCGACGCCGTCGACCTGCCCGGCCTGGCCTCCGTCGACGGCACGGTCCCGGCGTACGGCAACATCCACGTCGCCGTGCAACGCCGCGACCGTCCGGCCGAACTCCTCGCGCCACAGCCCGGCGACGCACCGTCCGCGACATGGACCCTGGAGTGCACCACGAGCGCTTCGCCGACCGGCACCGAGGTCAAAGGCCCCTACGTGCAGGACCGTCTGGGCCGACGGTTCATCTACCTGTCGTGGGGCACGGTCGACGAGTCGGGCACCTTCACGATGTTCCGCCGCGCCAAGCTCCTGCTCGACGTCATACCCGCCGACGTACTCGCCGCCGCCGCACGGGACGGGCTACTGGTCGGACGCCTCGGTCTGACCGACGCGCAGGGCGGGCCCCTGTGCGGACGAGTCGAGCCCCCGCACATCACCTGGACCGCCGAACACGCCGACTAGGAGGCGTTGCAGGCCGCCCCTGGCCCCTCAGGGTGCAGGAGTCCTGAAGCAGGCGCCGTGCAGATCAAATATCTGTATCCGTGAAGTGAGAAATAGGTACGGCACACGGCGAGTATTCCTGGACCGTCAACCCGAGCGGAATTATTGACCAGGCAGAGCCGGCCGCGTCATGCTAACGTCGCCCTCAGTTGCAGGTGTGGTTGCCGGAAGGTTCATTTTCCGACGGGGTAATCAACACGGCGACGCGGAATTCGCACAGGGCGAATTCCGAACATCGTCTCCGAAGGAGAAATGACATGGCTACTGGCACCGTGAAGTGGTTCAACGCGGAAAAGGGCTTCGGCTTCATCGAGCAGGACGGCGGCGGCGCCGACGTCTTCGCCCACTACTCGAACATCGCCGCCCAGGGCTTCCGTGAGCTGCTGGAAGGTCAGAAGGTGTCCTTCGACATCGCGCAGGGCCAGAAGGGCCCGACGGCCGAGAACATCGTTCCCGCCTGACACCGGCAGCAACGCATACTTCGCAGCTGGGGCCCGCACCTTGGGGTGCGGGCCCCAGCTCGCTGCATTTCAGGGCGCGTGACGGGAAGGCCCACTCCATCACCAAAGGGTGACGTATTCCCCCGTCCATACGACTCGCCGCCCATCACCTCCGGCTCGTTCTCGCGATTCTCTGCGCCGTTCATTTTGCTGCGGAAATTCCTTGCTACGTGCCCACGTGCTCACATCGAGGAAAGGTTCCGCTTGAACCGCGCACGCACCGCCCGCACGGCCCGTACCAACGACCGCTCCCGGGGTTCCGCCACCCAGCGCTCGGGGGCTCCCCGGCGTTCCAGGGGCAACGATCGCCGGCAGACCGCACCCCAGGGCGAGTTCGCGCTGCCGGTGACGGTCACGCCCGCGCTGCCCGCCGTCGAGTCGTTCGCCGACCTCGCCGTGCCGGCGCCGCTGCTGGCCGCGCTCGGTCACGAGGGCCTGACCGTACCGTTCCCGATCCAGGCGGCCACCCTGCCCAACTCCCTCGCCGGACGTGACGTGCTGGGCCGCGGCCGCACCGGTTCGGGCAAGACCCTCGCCTTCGGCCTGGCGGTGCTGGCCCGTACCGCGGGGCGGCGCGCCGAGCCACGACAGCCGCTGGCCCTGGTCCTCGTACCCACCCGCGAACTCGCCCAGCAGGTCACCGACGCGCTCACCCCGTACGCCCGCTCCGTGAGTCTGCGGCTGGCCACCGTGGTCGGTGGGATGTCGATCGGCAGACAGGCCGGTGCCCTCCGCGCCGGCGCGGAGGTCGTCGTCGCGACCCCGGGGCGGCTCAAGGACCTCATCGTCCGGGGCGACTGCCGGCTGGACGACGTCGCCATCACCGTCCTCGACGAGGCGGACCAGATGGCCGACATGGGGTTCATGCCCCAGGTCACCGCGCTGCTCGACCAGGTGCGCCCCGGAGGGCAGCGGATGCTCTTCTCCGCCACGCTGGACCGCAACGTCGACCTGCTCGTCCGCCGCTACCTGACCGACCCGGTGGTCCACTCCGTCGACCCGTCCGCGGGAGCGGTCACCACGATGGAGCACCACGTGCTCCACGTGCACGAAGCGGACAAGCACCGGGCGACCACCGAGATCGCGGCACGAGACGGCCGCGTGATCATGTTCCTGGACACCAAGCACGCCGTGGACCGGCTGACCAAGCACCTGCTGAACAGCGGCGTCCGCGCCGCGGCCCTGCACGGTGGCAAGTCCCAACCGCAGCGCACGCGGACTCTCGCCCAGTTCAAGACCGGACATGTGACGGTACTGGTGGCGACCAACGTCGCGGCCCGCGGCATCCACGTCGAGGGTCTCGACCTCGTCGTCAATGTCGATCCGCCCACCGACCACAAGGACTACCTGCACCGCGGCGGCCGTACCGCCCGCGCCGGAGAGTCCGGCAGCGTCGTCACCCTGGTGACCCCCGGCCAGCGCCGCGGCATGAACCGGCTGATGGCTTCGGCCGGCATCACCCCGCAGATCGTCGCCGTACGGTCCGGTGAGGTGGAGCTGACCCGCATCACGGGCGCCCAGGCCCCTTCCGGTGTCCCCGTCGTCATCACCGCACCGGCCGTGCCACGTCCCCGCCGCGCCGTGTCCTCCGCGACTGCCTCGTCCCGAGGCCGCCGCGACCGCTCCGCCCAAGGGCGCCCCACCGGACAGGCGAAGCGGCGCAGGGCGCAGCGGCCCGCCTTCGACCCGGCGGGCTAGGCCCGGGGGCGTCGATCAGAAGCTCACCCAACTCCGAGGAGGCAGCTTTGACACCGGTTCAGACGCAGCGACAACAGGCGGTTCTCTCCCCCAGGAGCGCGGTCGACGACATGGAGGCGGCCGGCCCCCGGGTCAGTGACGACATGACCGTCGAGGTCGCCCTGTCCGTCATGGCCAGTGCCCGTGTCGAGTACCTCCTCCTGTGCGACGGAGACGACCAGTGCACGGGCTCGATCACCCTGGCCGAACTGGCCGTCCACCGCGGCAGTTCCACGTACACGGACCGGATCCGACTACGGGACGTCCTGGCTGATCGCCTCCCCCGCTCAGCCGGTTCTCCCTCTCCCCGCCCGTTCTCCTTCCCTGTGAGGGCATCATGCGCTGTGTCATCGCCCGGTACCCGTTCGACCTGACCAAGAACGGCGTGCTGGCCTTGATGAAGGGCGTCACGCCCGAACTCGTCACGGGTGAGTCCGTGACCATCGGCCGCCGCCGCTACCCCGTCAAGCAGGTGGGCCAGGTCATCACCCGACAGGACCGCCGCGACTTCACCGGCGGCGAAGTCATCCGGGCCATGACCCGCCTCGGCTTCACCTGCCATGCCTGCCCCGACGCCACGCCCGTGCGTGTCCCCTCTCCCCTCCAGTCCGCGTCGGCAGTGCTCGGCGCCGCCTTCCTGGACGGATGAGGACGGGCGGCAAACCGCCATCAGGATCCCGGTGAGGGCCCTGCCGACATGTGTCGGCAGGGCCCTCACGGCTGTCTCGCCGTCCGTTCTCCGCGGCTGGGCCGCGGGCCGCGACACTCAGCGACACCTGACGGCCTGACCGGGATTGCACGGCGTCGGGCGACTCACGACGGCTGCGCCATCCGTTGCTGCAGTTCACAGGCTATCTGTTCCCCCACAGGGCTTAAATCTGTTCTTGCCAGAGTAGACATTGGGCTCTGACACGGTTAGCCTTTTTCTCGTTGACACCGGTCAAGCGAAACCCGGCAGACACGAACTGGCGGGTTGCAGTACATGAAGTTCGCAGGTCAGTGCGGTTCTGGAGTCCCGAAGCCAAGGTGTTCGCAGGACGGTGACGCGGCTGAGGACCGCACTGGGCGGCTCGCAGGTCGAGGGGCCGCCGACAGCACCACCTAGCAGTACCGCCAGTACCAGTTCACCAAGTTCGGAGAAAGGACGGAGGAGCAGACGCCATCAGGATCGCCCGGTCCGAGAAGCACTCGCCCCGGGTACCGCAAGACCCCGGATTGGAAGGTGGTCCCCGGTCACGCAGCCGCGATCCACGCACCCCCCTCTTCTGCAGGGCTGGTAGCGGAAACAGAAGGTCGGCACAGCATGAGGGCCGACAGATGGTGTTGAATTTCCTTCGGGGCCCTGGTGCCGTACGGCACCAGGGCCCCTCGACGCGTTGTACTACGAGGTGACATGACAGCAGATATCCCCCTCAGTGATCGTCTGGACGACGACGACTACCCCGCATACACGATGGGGCGGGCCGCCGAGATGCTCGGCACCACCCCGGCCTTCCTCCGAGCCATCGGCGAGGCTCGTCTGATCACGCCACTGCGCTCGGAGGGCGGACACCGCCGGTACTCCCGCTACCAACTCCGGATCGCGGCGCGCGCCCGCGAGCTCGTCGACAGGGGCACTCCGATCGAGGCCGCTTGCCGCATCGTCATCCTTGAGGACCAGCTCGAGGAAGCTCAGCGCATCAACGCCGAGTACCGCCGCCGGGCCGGGCATGAAGCGCCCGACAATTCCGTTCCCGGTGCCGGCTGATCACGTGGAAACGTGCCGGTCGGCTCGAACGCGTACTACGCCCGATCGACCACGAGGCCCGCACGGAAAGCAGGTCGTGCGCCGTGAGCCCACATCCTGCGGAGGGGGACGGCGAGGTCGCGCCTCCACGGTCGTCCACCTCTCGGCCGTCGTGCCCATAGCGCGCCCATGTCGTGCCCTTCAGAGCGGACGACCGCAGTCAACAGCGGTGCCAACAGACCCGCACCCCTGCCGCTGCGTAACGCATCTACCCAGGTCAGCAGCCATATGGCTACGCGAGCGCCGTCGCTTCCCAAGCTGAGAGCGCGAGTTCGATTCTCGTGACCCGCCCCATACGAAACCCCCAGGTCAGAGACCTGAGGGGTTGTCTTATTGCCACCCGGGGGGCGCCCGTGTCGGGGACTTCGCAACAACCTGTCAGTACGTCGTGAGCACCAGGTGCGACTGCCGGTCACATGCTTGGCTGCCCTGCGTGACGAGGAATCCGACGTTTCGCCGGAGGGCCCGAGATGGAGAAATACGGCGAGACACTCGTCGCTCTCGACCAGGACGAAGAGGCACGCCTCCGTCTGCTCGCCGAGGTCTTCGACCCACTGTGCACACGCACGCTTGACGCACTCGACGTGGACCGAGCTGCCCGTTGCCTGGAGGTGGGTGCGGGTTCCGGGTCTGTCGCGCAGTGGCTGTGCGGCCAGGCTCGGGACGGTGAGGTGATCGCCGCGGACCTGGATCTGCGACTGCTGGAGCGCGTGCCGGAGCCCCGGCTGCGCCGACTGGTGCACGACGTCACCACCGACCCCTTCCCGGACGGCTCTTTCGACGTCAGCGCTGGAGCAGCCTTATCTGCGGGACTCTCGGCACCGTTAGCTGGTGGGCTCACAGTCAGCCCGGGTCGTTCATCGACTACGGCTACCGCGAGGTCGGCGCCCATACGGTCACTCAGCATCTGCGGCGGCACACGGCTCGCCGACTTCTGGCGGCTGACCGTGGACATGTCGCGTGAGCAGCTCATCGCGGGCGGCCATGTGACGCCGTACGAACTGGACGAGTTCTACGCCCTGTTGCATGACGACGCCTTCTGGGATCTGGCACCCGCCCTGGTGCAGTCGACGTGCAGCATGTACGACCGGGCTCGTCCGGCCTGAAGGTGTTCCGCCTCGCGCTGGACTGCTTGAGCTACGGCGAGCCCGGCCTCGGCACCCACCCCTGGCCGCTGCCCGAGGAGGAGAGCCTGCCCTTCCTCGCACAGGCCCTCGACCTCGGCGTCAACTTCTTCGACACCGCGAACGTCTACTCCCTCGGCACCAGCGAGGAGTTCCTCGGCCGCGCACTGCGCAAGCTGACCCGCCGTGAGGACGTCGTCGTCGCGACGAAGGTGTACGAGAAGCTCGACCCCAACCCGCTGTCCGGCGGCCTGTCCCGCCTTCAGTCGCGTGGATCGCCGGATACGCGGCATTCTGCGTTCCGGCCGAGCCCCTCGCGAGGCGACCCGCAGAACCCGGAACAAGACAGCGCCCACCAGTGGCGTGATACGGCCCGTCGCCGCCTCGCGGGGTCCCCCAGCCCCGGACGCGCCTCGCCGACCCACCCTGCGCCTCGCAACCAGGCCGTGGGTCACACCCTTCTCTACGGTTCAAGGCAGCTCGCTCCGCTCCCCACTCGCGGCCCGGCCGGGAGATCGGCCGAGGGACGGCTACCCTGCCCACCAAGGAAGCCGGCTGGAAGTACGGGGAAGCAGCGTCATGACCTACTCGTGTCCAAGGGTCAGGTTCAGACGCCGGCCCGGTCCAGCGCGCTCTGCAAGGACTGTCTGTAGCCCGCGCTGGTGTATGTGGCGCCCGACACCGTGTCGATGTCCGCGCTCTGTGCCCGCAGCGTCTCCTGGTTGAGCTCGGGGACGGCCGTCGCGTTGATGTCCCGGCTCCGCGCCGCCTCATCGGGGTACCGGACGGCGCTCGCCGCGGTGATCCGGCTGCCGGTGAGGGTGATCCGTACCTGGACCGGGCCGTACTTCGTCTCGGCCGTGGATCCGGTGACGGTGCGGGTGGTGGGGGCGGCCGAGGTGGTCCTCGGTGCGGAGGGGGCGCTGCCGGCGCTCGTGGGGGCGGCCGACGCCGTGCGCGCCGGCTGCGTGCTCGTCGAGGACGCGGACGGGGTGCGCTTCTTCTCGGACGTCTTCGAAGGCGGCGGTGACGCCGAGGTGGCGGGCGCGGACGCCGAGGGGGAAGCGGACACGGTGGCGCTCGCCGTGATCGCGGGCTCGGCCCGCGCCGACGACGGGTCCGTGGTCGGCTTGAGCGCGAGCAGCAGCACGATGCCGGAGACGGTGCCGACCGTGGCCAGCAGCGCGTGGCGGAACGGGTGCTTCTTCCTCATGGGACTCCCAGCGCATCAGCGCCGCGAGGTGTCACCGCTCCGCGTCAGAACTCGAACGACTCGTGGTGGACACGGCGGTGCGGGGCCCCTGCCTCGCGCGGCCCGGCCCGGCCCGGCGACGGCGACAGCGACGCGACTACGGCGACGGCGGCTACGGCTACGGCTACGGCTACGGCAGGGGTGTTGAGCCACCACAGCCACAACACCCCAGCCGCGCCTGTCCAGGAGAGCACCAGCGGCGGTGCCGCGGGGGAACGCCGGGGCCGGATCCGACGCATGGCCTGCCGTCTTCCCGCCCGGCCGTGCTGGATCGTCGTCACAAGGCCGTGCTTCCCTCCACGCAATTCGGTTCCCGGCCCCGCACCCCGGCACGGTGGCCGAAAACAGCTGGTGCGGACGGGGGTTGCCGCCCTCGGCAGATCCACTTCCAGGCAAGGTGCGCGAGGGCCCACTTCCCCATATCCACCTGGTTCAGCGCACCGGCGGGGCCGAGTGTCACACCCGGTGCGGCGGGACGGCCGACCGTCCCTTTCGGACACACCCACGGCCTCTCCCGTGGCTACACTCGCCGCCCATGCAACAGCTCGGCCGGAAGACAAATCAGCAGATAACGCATGCACCTTCATCGGGTGCGAACACCGTCGACACCCCTGTGAAGAGCACGTGGCGCGCCCCCTCCCCCGCCGCCGTCCACGCCGTCAGATCGACCCCGCCCGCACGTTCCCGCGCTCTCCGGCACGAGCTCCCCCCGCCTGTCCGCACCACCCCCGGCGCGCTTGCGCCCGCCCCGAACTCCCGCCGAACAAACACCCGTTCAGCTGTGATTAACGTCACCACGGGGAGGGTGGTGTGAGCCGCTCGGTACGCCGCCGCCACGCCCGTTCCCGCGAGCCCCGCCGGCACTGGCGCCTGCTGGCGGCTTCCCTGGCCGTCGTCCTCACCGCCCTGCTCTTCGAGGGCTGGACCATCCACGAGGTCGACGCCGCCAAGTCGCGGCTCCCCTGCACCCGGCCCGCGCCCGGGGCCGTGGGCCGGAGCGGACCGGTCCTGCGCCGTATCGGCGCGAACGGCGACGTCACGTCCTCGGCCATGCCCGCGGGGACCGTCGCCCTCACCTACGACGGCGGCCCCGATCCCCACTGGACCCCGCGCCTGCTCGACCTGCTGCGCGAGCACCGTGCCCACGCGACCTTCTTCCTGTCCGGCGCGCAGGCGGCACGCCATCCGGAGCTGGTGCGGCGGATCCTCGACGAGGGCCACGAGATCGGCTCCAACACCTACACCGGCGCCGACCTCGGCTCCTCCTCGCGCGTCCGCACCGCGATGGAGCTGACGCTCACCCAGAAGACCCTCGCCGGTTCGGCGGGCATCCGCACCGGCCTGCTGCGCATGCCGCTGACCACGCAGGTCGACACGCTGTGCGGCGCCGAGTGGACGGCGGCCCGGCGCGCCGCAGCGGACGGCTACGTACTGGTCGCCGCGGACCGGCCCGACCGCGATCCGCAGCGCGGCCTGGTCCGCCAGTTCAGCCAGACCGATCTGGCGTACGAGGAGACGAAGGACCTCCTCGGCGATCCGCGCGCCGCCCGGTTCACCACCGTCACGGACGGGCTCGGCATGCCCGCGGCCGGCACGCGGGTGCCGACGTCCGAACGCTGGCAGGGCAAGGCGCTGATCTGGACCACGACCGCCGGACACGCCTTCACGAACGTCATGACCTGGGTGCTGCTCGCGCTGGGTGTGCTGGGCGTGCTGCGGCTCGTGATGCTGACCGTGTTCGCCCGCGCCCACGTCCGGCGCCTGACCCGCTACCGCCCCGGAGCGCCCCGGCTGCGGGAGGTCGGCGCACCCGTGACGGTGCTCGTACCGGCGTACAACGAGGAGGCCGGCATCGAGTCCACCGTCCGCTCGCTGCTCGCGTCCTCGCATCAGCACCTCGAGGTGATCGTGATCGACGACGGGTCGACGGACCGGACGGCGGACCTCGCGACCTGGATCGACGACCCCCGGGTGCGGGTGATCCGGCAGCCCAACTCGGGCAAGGCCGCGGCCCTCAACACCGGTCTGGTGCACGCCTCGTACGACATCGTCGTGATGGTCGACGCCGACACCGTCTTCGAGCCCGACGCCCTGTACCGGCTGATCCAGCCGCTCGCGCACCCGGCTGTCGGCGCGGTCAGCGGCAACACCAAGGTCGGCAACCGGCGCGGGCTGCTGGGCAGATGGCAGCACCTGGAGTACGTCTTCGGCTTCAACCTCGACCGGCGGATGTTCGAGGTGCTGGAGTGCATGCCGACGGTTCCGGGCGCCATCGGCGCCTTCCGGCGCGACGCGCTGATGGGCGTCGGTGGGGTCAGCGAGGACACCCTCGCCGAGGACACCGACCTCACGATGGCCCTGTGGCGGGCCGGCTGGCGCGTGGTCTACGAGGAGTCGGCCATCGCCTGGACCGAGGTGCCCACGTCCCTGCGGCAGTTGTGGCGGCAGCGCTACCGCTGGTGCTACGGCACCCTGCAGGCGATGTGGAAGCACCGCGGAGCCGTCCTCGAAGTGGGCGCCGCCGGACGCTTCGCGCGCCGCGGACTGACGTACCTGACGCTCTTCCAGGTGGTCCTGCCCCTGATGGCCCCGGTCGTGGACCTGTTCGCGCTGTACGGGCTGCTCTTCACCGATCCCGTGCGGGCGCTGGGGGTGTGGCTCGCCTTCCTCGTCGTCCAACTGCTGTGCGCCGGATACGCGTTGCGGCTCGACCGGGAGAAACTGTGGGCCCTGTGGTCGATGCCGTTCCAGCTGTTCGTCTACCGGCAGCTGATGTACCTGGTCGTCATCCAGTCCGTGTTCGCCCTCCTGGGCGGCACCCGGCTCAAGTGGCACCGCATGCAGCGGGCGGGCACGGCCGCCACGGAGCAGTTGCGACAGCCGGTCGCCGCCCGGGAGTTGTCGTCGCGATGAACGACTGGAACGAGGAGACACAGGCGCCCCGCGTGATCCCGGGACAGGTCATCGCACACACGGAACCGACACGGCCGTACGAGGAGTACGCGGAACCGGCCCCGAGCCCGGGCGCCGTACGGCCCGGTGGTGGTCACGCCCGCAGTACGCGCCCTCCGTGGAAGCGCCCGAGCCGGCGCCGCCGTACCGCCCGTCTGCTGGCGCTGCTGCTCGGCGCGCTGCTGCTCACCGGCTCCGGCACGTACGCCTGGGCCCACTTCGCGCTCGACCGGGCGGTCGACCTCGGCGCTGCCGGTGACCGTCCGCCGCGGGGCAAGGGAACGACGTACCTGATCGTGGGCTCCGACAGCCGGGACGGTCTGTCCGAGCGGGACCGGGAGGATCTGCACGCCGGCGGTGGCGGCGGCAGCCGTACCGACTCGGTGATGCTGCTGCACACCGGCGCCCACGGCACCACGCTGGTGAGCCTGCCCCGCGACTCGTGGGTGACCCTCCCGTCGTATCTCGACCCCGGCACCGGAAAGCGGTACCGGCCGGCGAAGAACAAGCTGAACGCGGCCTACTCCCTGGGCGGCGCCCCGCTGCTCGTTCGGACCGTCGAGCGCAACACGGGCCTGCGCGTCGACCACTACGCGGAGATCGGCTTCGGCGGCTTCGTCGGTGTCGTGGACGCCGTCGGCGGCGTGGACATGTGCGTGGACCGGGACATCAGGGACAGCAGGTCGGGACTCGACCTGACCCGGGGCTGCCACACCCTGGACGGCGCCCAGGCACTCGCGTTCGTCCGCCAGCGGCACCAGGAGGCCCAAGGCGACCTGGGGCGCAGCAGGAACCAGCAGAGGTTCCTCGCCGCGCTCGCCCACAAGGCGGCCACACCGGGCACCGCGCTCAATCCGTTCCGTGCGTATCCCACGCTGGGCGCGGTGCTGGACACCCTCGTGGTGGACCAGGACATGGAACTGCGCACCCTCGTGTCGCTGTTCCGGGCGATGCGGAGCGTCTCGTCCGGGACCGGCGAACAGCTCAACGTCCCCGTGGCCGGACCCGGCGTCAGCACGTCCAAGGGCAGCGCCGTCAAGTGGGACACGGCGAAGGCGCAACGGCTCTTCACCGCGCTGCGCAACGACCGGCCGGTACACATCGGGCAGAGAGGCTGACCGGCCGGTACACATCGGGCAGAAGGGCTGACCGGCCGGAGACATCGGGCAGAAGGGCCGACCGGCCGGGGACATCGGGCAGACGGGCCGATCGTCCGCCGGAGATCGGGCAGAAAGGCCGACCGGCCGGTGGGCATGGGGCGGTGGGACGGGCCGGACGCTGCCGGTCCGAAGGGTGTGGGGGCGGCCGGGTCCCCGTGCGTGGCGGAGCCCCGGCCGCCCCCGGCCCTCTCCATCCCGCTCCCGGGGGGAGTCAGGGGCGGCACGGAGAGAGGTCAGTGCAGTCCGGAAGAGACACGCCGTGACGGCGGACTCGGTACTCACAGAGCGCACGGCCGGCACGAAGCGTCACCCGGGGCCCCGACGACGCCGACCGCACCCGGAGTTCACGCCGGCGCCACCTGCCCTTGGTCGCGCGCCTGCGCCAGGTCGGCGCGCTCCGTCGGCCTCGCGCCCCACCGCACTGCTACGGCTCTTCACGTTCAGGTGATTTCTGTCAAGTAAGCCACTTCACGGGACCTAACATCCCGTCTCGTGACAGACAGGCAGACCCGGAGCGCATCCGACGTGGTCATCCTCGGTGCCGGACCGGCCGGGCTCGTGCTGGGCAATCTCCTTCAGGACAGCGGGATCGACTGCGTCGTCCTCGAGCGTGCCGAGCGCGCGCACCTCCAGACGCGGGCGCGCGCCGGGTTCCTGGCCGCCGAGACCGTACGGACCCTGGAGCGGCACGGGCTGGCCGAGGGACTGCACCGGCACGGAAAGCCGCACAGCACGTGCGAGTTCCGCACCGACGACGGCCGGTTCCGGCTGGACTACAGCGGGCTCGGGCGCGGTGAGCGGCACACCGTCTATCCCCAACAGCAGCTGGTCACCGACCTGCTGACCCGGTTCCTGGCCGCCGGCGGGCGGGTCGACTTCGCCACCGAGGCCGTGGCCGTCGTCGACACCGACACCGTCCGGCCCTCGGTGACGGTGCGCGAGGCGGACGGCCGGCCCGGCCGGTGGCGGGCGCGGTACGTCGCCGGGTGCGACGGACGGCACGGCGTGGCCCGGCGCTCGCTGCCCGCCGGCTCGGTGCGCCGGCAGCACTGCGATCACGGCGTGACCTGGCTCGGACTGCTCGCCGAGGCACCGCCCAGCCTGGACGCCGTCGGGTACGCGGTGCACGAGCGGGGTTTCGCCGGGCACATGGCGCGGACCAGTGAGATCACCCGCTACTACCTGCAGTGCGAGCGCGGCACCCCGGCCGACGCCTGGTCCGAGGAGCGGATCTGGGACGAGCTGGACCTGCGGATGCGGGGAACGCGGTACGGCCCGCTGCACCGCGGCCGCGTCGTCCAGCGGGCCGTCGTCGACCTGGAGTCCGATGTGCTCGAACCGCTGCGTCACGGTTCGCTGTTCCTGGTGGGCGACGCCGCCGGCCTCATCAGCCCGTCCGCGGCGAAGGGCGCCAATCTCGCGGTGCTGGAGGCGTCGCTCCTCGCCCGGGCCCTGATCGACGACCTCGTCCACGGCGACCCCGAAGGGCTGGAGACCTACTCCGAGCGGTGCCTCACGTACATCTGGCGTGCGCAGGAGTTCTCGCACTGGATGATCGGGCTGCTGCACGGCCCGTCCGGCTCCGACGCCACGGCGCTGTTCCACCACTCCCTGCGGCGCTCCCGCATCGCCTCACTGCGTACGTCGCGCAGCCGGCAGGACTGGTTCGCCGAGCACTACGTCGGCGTGTGAGGCCCCTCGGGTTTCGCACCCCCCGAGTTCCGCACACCCGAGTTCCGCACACCCCCCGAATTCCGCACACCCCGAGTTTCCGCACACCCCGAGTTCCGCACCCCCCGAATGAGGATCCCCGCAATGATCACGACGTTGTCGGGCGACACGTCCCGCCTGCTCGCGACGGTCGACTTCGTCAAGGAGCAGGACACCGCCACCCTGCTTCCCCTCCTGCTTCCAGGGCTCGACGGCCCGGAGCTGCGCACTCTCGCGGAGCACTGCCGCTTCGCCCATGCCGCGCTGCTCGTCTTCCCGTCCGACGAGGCGGAGTTGCGCACCATGCTCGACGACTGCGGCCTCGTCGCGGCCCTGCCGCCGCGGCCGAGTGTCGTCGTACGTGAGCGACTGGCCGTGCGGCACCGGCGCCCGGCGGCCGTGCTGGACGTCGGCATCCTGCGCCCCGCGGTGGTCGGCGCCGACGGGGAACGGCGGATGGTCGAGGTGTTCGCGCTGACCGTGCCGCCCGGATCGGGCCTGGACCCGATCGCCGCCCACGAGCGGGAACAGCAGCACGAGACACATGTCGCCTTCGAGGTCGCGGCGCCGGACCCGCTGGTGCTGCGCGGTCTGTGCGCGACCTTCGCACGCCACGGCGCCACACCGGACGGCGGCGGATACAACCCGCACGAGAACGGCACGGTGTTCTACTTCACCGCCCCCGCCGAAGCCAAGGTCGGCTACCGGCGCGTGGAGCTGTACGTCCCCGGCGACCACCGCGACATGCTCGCCGCCCACCTCGACGAGCATCGCGCCCGGCAACCCGCCGAAACGCTCCTGCGCCTGCTGACCGGGGCGTGGACGACGCAGGCACTGGCCGCGTTCACCCAGCTCCGGATCCCCGACGCCCTGGACGGCGAGCGCGGGGTCGGCGTCGAGGAACTGGCGCGGGAAGTCGGCGCACGACCGCGGAACCTGGCGACACTGCTGCGCTACGTCGCGATGCTCGGCGGGGTCACGGAGGGCCGCGACGGGTTCCGGCTCACCGCGCTGGGCGCCCTGCTGCGCACGGACGCCCCGGGGTCGATGCGGGCGCTGGCGCTGATGTACGGCGGCCCGTTCTACGAGTCGTTCGCCGGGCTCGCGCACACCGTGCGCACCGGAGAGGTCGCCTTCGAGCACCTCTTCGGCGAGAACCACTTCGACCACTTCGCCCGCGACCCCGAACTCGCGGAGCTCTTCGACCGGTCCATGGCCGCCGGATCCGCCATGTTCGACCCGGTGCCCACGCATCCGGTGCTCACCGCCGCGGCCGAGACGCCCGCCGGGGCCACGGTGGTCGACGTCGCGGGTGGCAACGGGGAACTGCTCGGCCGCATCCTCGCCGCGCACCCACGCCTGCACGGGATCCTGCTGGAGCGTCCGCACGCGGTCGAAGCCGCCCGCCTCCGGCTGGAGGAGGCCGGCCACGGCACGCGGTGCGCCTTCCTGGCCGGCGACTTCGCGGACGTGCCCGAAGGCGGTGACGTCTACGTCCTGTCCCGCGTCCTGCACGACTGGGACGACGAGCGCTGCCGCGAGATCCTGCGCCACTGTGCCCGCGCGATGCCCGACCACGCCGATCTGCTCGTCGTGGAACGGGTCCTGCCCTCCGACGGCTCGGTCTCGCTGGCCACCGCCTGGGATCTGCACATGATGTGCAACGTCGGCGGGCGCGAACGGCACGCCGACCACTACGCCGCGCTGTTCGCCGACGCCGGTCTCGCCCTGGTGGATCGGGCCGGACTGCCCCTGGACGGCAACGTGTTGCATGTGAGGAAGGCGCGGTCGGGGCCGGCCGGTCCGTGCGGCGGCCGGCCCGGGAATCCCGGGTAGCGGGCCGGCGGCCGTACGACCGCCGCGGTCCCGGCGGGACACCGACCCGCCCCGTGGGCGGCTCCGCTTCCGGGACGGCAGGCCCTACGCTGATCCCCGTGAGGCAGGCAGGCGCTGGGGAGGATGATCGGCGATGACGCCCCTGAGCAGCGGGGACCCGGAGTCCATAGGCGGGTACACCCTGCTCGGCCGGCTCGGGGCCGGTGGCATGGGAGTCGTCTACCTGGGGGTCTCCGCCTCGGGACGGCAGGTCGCGGTCAAGCTCGTCCGCGGGTCGTACGCCCAGGAAGAGGAGTTCCGTACACGCTTCCGGCAGGAGATCGCGGCGGCGCGCAGAGTGAGCGGCGCCTTCACCGCGCCCGTCGTGGACGCCGACCCGGACGCCGAGCGGCCCTGGATGGCGACGCTCTACGTGCCGGGGCCCACTCTGGCCGAAGTCGTCGAGAAGAACGGCCCGTTGTCCCTGCGGGACCTGCGCACGCTGGGACTGGGACTCACCGAGGCGCTGCGCGACATCCACCGGGCGGGCCTGGTGCACCGGGACCTCAAACCGGGCAACGTCCTGATGACCGGGGACGGGCCGCGCGTCATCGACTTCGGCATATCGCGCGCCTCCGACAACCAGAGCCTGACCGTGACCGGGCGCATCATCGGCACTCCGCCCTTCATGTCGCCGGAACAGCTGGCCTCGCCCCGCGAGGTCACCTCCACCTCGGACGTGTTCTCCCTCGGGTCCCTGCTGGTGTTCGCGGCGGTCGGCACGAGCCCGTTCGACGCCGACAGCCCCTACATGACCGGCTATCAGGTGCTGCACGAGCCCCCGGACCTCGACGGCGTACCCGAAGCGCTCCTGGGCATCGTCGGGCACTGCCTGGACAAGGACCCGGCCGCACGGCCGGAGCTGGCGGACCTGCACCGGATGCTCCGCGCGCTGCCGGAGTCCGACAGCGTCGCGCCCCCGAAGACCCTGGACTCCGCGAAGCCCCGGCCCCGCCCGGCCCCTTGGGGCACGTCCACCGCCAGCCCCGGCGCCGCGACCCGCACCGGTAAGGCGCGCCGCCCTCGGATGCTGATCGCCGGTCTCGTTGCCGCGCTGGCCGTCGCGGGGCTGAGCGCCGGTGCGGCTGCGTTCGTGTCCGGCGAGGACACGACGACCACCGCCGCGACCCCCGAGCGCACCGCGTCCCTGCCCGACGGATGGCAGCCGTGGCGCACGGCCCTGCGCCGCGACGCGAAGGGCGTCCCCCTCGACTACCAGAGCCTCGGCTGCGTGACGGACGCGACCGCCCTGTTCTGCGGCGGAACCGGTTTCACGGTCGCCGGGATCGACGCGGCCTCCGGCCGCACCCTGTGGCGGACCGGCACCCGCCCCCAGGGGGTGCGGCCGATCGGCGTACGCGACGGGCTGGTCTACGTGTACGAGGATCCGGACGACTCGATCAGACGCGTGGTGGCCCTCGACGCCGGCACCGGGCAGCGCCGGTGGCAGCGCGACATCAGCAAGTCCGAGGACGCGATCCTGTACGACGGCGGACTGCTGACCCTGTCCCCCGACCACTCGACGTTCCTCGCGTACGACCGCTCCGGCAAGGAGCTGTGGCAGGCGCCCTCGCTGGACGAGTACTGCACCACGTCGGTTCTCGGAGGCACTCCGTACGCCCTGTGCACGGCCGCCGACGAGCCCGGTCAGGCCCCGGTCGACCTGATGAGGCTCGGCCCCGGCAGCCTGACCGAGATCGCCACGCTCCCCAAGAAGGCGCAGGCGCTCGGCGCCGTCGACGGCCAGCCCCTGTTCCTCGCCCCGCAGACCGCGAAGGACGTCTACGAATCCGGGTACGAGCGGCCGTACAACGCGCTGCTGCGGGTGGACCCGAAGTCCGGGCAGATCCGACGCACGCCCCTGGCCCGCCCGCTGACCGGCACGGCCACCCTCGCGAGGGGCGTCGTCTACTTCGTGCGGGCCAACGGCTCGGTCACCGCGGTGGCGGCGGACAGCGGCAAGCGGCTCTGGCAGAAGTCGACGGACATGGAGAGCCTGTCCGAGCCCGCGGTGTCGACGCCGTACAAGCGCGTCTACTTCTCCAACCGCTTCGGCCGCCTGCTCGCCCTGGACGCCCGCACCGGAGCGGAGATCTGGCGCACCTCCGCGCTGGACGACCCCGGGGACAAGGCGCAGGGCACTCCGCCACGAGTCCTGCTCGTCAAGGACGCGCTGGTGGCCACGGCCGGCGACACGGCGTTCTCACGCGGCCCGGACGGGGGCAGCTGACCCCGCTCACGGACCCGCCCCCGGGCATCACCGTCCGGTACGTCCCCGCCCGGAACGAGCGGTTGAGCACGCGCAGTACGGGTTACTCGGGGGCCTTCGTCCGTGCCCCGGTCCGCGTCGCCGCGGGTTCGTCCCCGGCGCGGCCGGGGGCGAGTCCGCACGTGCCCGACCTCGCTGCCCCGTCCTGCCCCCTGAGCTCCACCTCGACCTGGCCGTCGGCATCCTGGCTGTACGCGATCGTGCAGGTCAGCTGGCGGAGCGCCGTGCTGTCCAGGCCCGCCAGGGGGAACGGGAGATGGGCTGTGACCTTGACGTCCCGGGAGAGGTCGACCTTGACGGTGGTGCCGGGAGGGGTGCTGGGCAGGGCGGTGGTCAGGCCGGCCGCGCGGTCCTCGGGCCCGGGGCCACCGAGGAGGGCCTGGACCACCTTCCGCGTCGGTACCGGCCCTTCCGCGTCGTCGGCGTTCCCCGCTCCGGAGCCCGACTCGGCGTATCCGGCTCCGAACTCGGTCGCCGACTCGGTCGTCCGGATCACGGGCGTCAACCTGCCGTCGGGGGCGCGGAAGAAGAGCAGCATGTCGAAGTCGCGGTTGAGGAACGCCTGGAAGCTCGCGGGGCCGCCCGCCTCGATGACGTCGGTCCCCTGGATACCGCAGCCGCCGAGCAACGGCACGGCCGCCGCGACGGCGACGACCAGCGCCCCCCGATGCCTTCCGGCACGCCGCATCCCCCGCATCCCCCGTCCCCCTCCACGCGAGGCGGCGTCCCGCCCGCGCCCGCCTCATCCCCCGCCGTCCCCCTCCGCATGAAGCGGAATCTCGAGCGTGAAGACGGCACCGCCCTCCGGCCGGTTCCCCGCGTGGATCGTGCCGCCGTGCAGCCTGACGTTCTCCAGCGTGATCGCCAGGCCCAGACCGCTGCCCGCCGAACGGGTACGGGCGGCGTCGGCCTTGTAGAAGCGGTCGAAGATGTGCGGAAGCACCTCGGGACGGATGCCGGGGCCACGGTCCATGACCTGCGCGATCAGCACGGGCGTGCCCGCGGACCGCGCCTCGGTGCCCAGCCGCACCGACACCGGCGCACCCCCGTGCCGCAGCGCGTTCCCCACCAGGTTGGCCATCACGACGTCGAAGCGGCGCAGGTCGAGGCGGGCGCGGATGCCCTCGGGGAGGTCCGTGCGGATCCGGTCGTCCGTCCAGTGGCGGCTGTGGAGGGTCTTGCGGATGGCCTCGGCGACGTCGACCTCGTCGGCGTTGAGTTCGGCCGCGCGGGCGTCGAAGCGGGAGATCTCCATGAGGTCCTCGACGAGTACGGCGAGCTTGCCGGTCTCCGCGCTGACCAGCCGGACCGCCCGGGCGGTGTCCGCGTCCAGAGCGTCCGCGTCCTCGTCGAGGACCTCGGTGACGGCGAGCATGCCGGCGAGGGGCGTGCGCAGTTCGTGCGAGACGTCGGAGGCGAACCGTCGCGCGCGGGCCTCGGCCTGACGCAGTTCCCGTACGGTGCGCTCCAGTTGGGCGGCCGATTCGTTGAAGGTGCGGGCCAGGTCGGCCAGTTCGTCGCTGCCGCGTACCGCGATGCGGGTGTCGAGTCTGCCGCTGCCCATGCTCCGGGCCGCCTGGCGCAGTTCGCGCACCGGGCGCAGCACACTGCGCGCGGCGAACAGGCCGGGGATCAGCGCGACGGCGAGGCCGGGCAGGGCGCCGTCCCGTGCGGCCATGAGGAGGGCGTCGACGTTGACCTGTTCGTCGGTCATCCGCATGACGGCGTACAGGACGAGTCCGCTGGGCAGCACGCTGTCCGGGCTCGTCCTGAAGACCATGGGCATGGCGATGGTCAGGTAGGGCACGCCGTCCTTGACGACCCGCTCGAAGGCGCCGTGCGGGTTGGCGCGCGCGGCCCGGCGCAGTTCGGGTGTGATGACGGTGGAGACGGGGTTCTCGCCCGACGAGGCGCGGACCGAGCCGTACTCGGCGAACACCACCCAGGGGTGCGGCTTGCCCTTGCGGGCGATGTCACGCAGGACTTCCTGCAGGCCGCCGCCCTCCTCCCGTACGGGCAGCCCGAAGCCGGTCAGCTGGACCTGGTCGCGGAACGACGTGACCGCCGTGTCCTGGGCCGTCTGCAGCACCGCGGTGCGGGCCTCGCGGTAGGTCAGCGCGGCCGTCGTCCCGGCGCTGACGGCGGCGACCAGCAGGAACGCCAGCAGGAGCCGGGTGCGCAGCCCGAACGCCCGGAACCCCGACCGCTCGCCGCCCTCCGTACCGGCCCGCCCGCGGCCGGGCCGGAGACCGGACCTCACAGTGGTCCGAAGCGGTAGCCGAAGCCCCGCAGGGTCTGGACGTAGCGGGGGCTGCCGGCCTCGTCCTCGATCTTGCCGCGCAGCCGGGCGACACAGGCGTCGACCAGCCGGGCGTCGGCGTGGTAGCTGTGGTCCCAGACGTGCTCCAGCAGTTGCTGTCGGCTGAACACCTGCTCGGGGGCGGCGGACAGATGCAGCAGGAGCTTGAGCTCCGAGGGCGCGAGCGCGAGCGGCCGGCCCGCCTTGGCCACGGTCAGTCCGACCCGGTCGATGGTGAGTTCGCCGTAGAACTCGATGGCGGGGCGGCCCTGGCCGCCGTCGTCCAGGCGGCGCAGTACGGCCCTGATCCGGGCCTCGATCACCTCGGTACGGGCGGGCTTGACGATGTAGTCGTCGGCGCCCGCCTCCAGACCGATGACCACGTCGAAGTCGTCGCCGCGCGCGGTGAGCATGATGATCGGCAGCTGGCTGCGGTCACGGACCTGCCGGCAGACCTGTACGCCGTTCATGCCGGGCAGCATCAGGTCCAGCAGCAGCAGATCGGGGCGGAACTCGGCCAGCGCGGCGAGGCCGGCCTCGCCGGTCGCGGCCGCCCGTACCTCGTGGCCGCGGCGGCGCAGACCGAGTTCGACCCCCTCGCGTACGGAGGGGTCGTCCTCGATGAGGAGCACGCGGGACATCGGCGGTTCTCCCTCGGTGGTGGTCAGGCCCGGGTCCGGGGCCGGTTCGATCTGCGGCGTACGCCGGCGAGCAGCGCGTCCAGTTCGGTGAGCCGCAGCGGACGGGCCAGCAGGGCGTAGGTGAGGACGACGGCGCTCGCACCGGCAACCGTGGAGACCACCGCCCCCACCCGCGCGGTTCCCAGGACCGCGAAGTGGCCCAGCGCGGTGGCGGGGACGGCGGCCAGCAGCAGCCGTACATGGGCGCCCGCGGCGGACGAGCGCAGGGGCCGGACGACGGCGAGCCGGCGGCTCAGCACCCGCCCGGTCAGCGCCCAGCCCGCGCACAGCGCCAGTGAGTACGCCGCCGCCATGCCGGTCACCGCCCAGCGGGCCGGCAGCACCTGTGCGGCGGCCACGGACAGTCCCGCGTTGAGGGCGACGATCACGAGGTTCAGCAGGAACGGCGTACGGGTGTCGGAGAGCGCGTAGAAGGCACGGGACAGGACGTACTGGCCCGACAGGGCGATCAGTCCCGGTGCGAAGGCCATCAGGATCGCGGCCATCGCGGCCGTGTCGGCGGCGCTGGTCCGGCCATGTCCGAAGACGAGGTCCATCACCGGCCGGGCGAGCGCGAACAGCGCGCAGGCGGCGGGTACGACGGCCGAGGCGCAGACGCGCAGGGCGTGCGAGACGTCGCGGCGTACGGCGGCGGTGTCCCCGTCGGCGGCGGCCGCGCTCATCCGGGGCATCAGCGCGGTCACCACGGAGACGGTGATGATGCCGTGCGGTACGACCCACAGCGCATAGGCGTTGTTGTACGCGCCGTATCCGGGACCACCGTCGAGGCCCGCGGTCGTGGCGAGGCGGGTGGTGACCCAGTACGCCGCCTGGTTGGCCAGGACCAGCAGCACCAGCCAGCCGGCCGAGCGCAGCGGGCGGGTCAGTCCGCTGCCGCGCCAGTCGAAGCGGGGCCGCCAGCGGAAGCGGGCCGCGCGCAGGGCGGGCACGAGAGCGAGGGCCTGGGCGGCGATGCCGGCGGTCGTGCCCCAGCCGAGCACGGCGGTCTCGGTGGCGGTGAGGGTGTCGCCGCCGCCCAGGGCCATCGCCAGGTACAGGCCGAACACGGTCATGACGACGAGGTTGTTGAGCACCGGCGCCCACATCATCGCGCCGAACCGGCCGCGGGCGTTGAGTATCTGCCCGAGCAGCGTGAACAGTCCGAGGAAGAAGATCTGCGGCAGGCAGGAGCGGGCCAGGGCGGTGGTCATGGCCGCCTGGCCGCCGGTGTAGTCGGTGTACGCGTCGATGATCGCCGGGGCGGCCCACACCGCGGTCGCCGTGATCGCGAGCAGGGCGATGACGCAGACGGTGACGAGCCGGTCGGTGTACGCGGCGCCCCCGTCGGCGTGCTCCTTGGCGGCCTTGACCAGTTCGGGCACGAAGACGGCGTTCATCGCGCCGCCGAGGAGCAGCATGTAGACGATGGTGGGCAGGGCGTTGCCGACCGCGTAGCCGTCGGGGATCGGCCCGATGGTGCCGATCGCTGCCGCGACGACCGCGGAGCGGGCGAAACCGGTGGCGCGGGAGACCAGGGACCCGGCGGCCATGACGGCGCTGCCGCGGGCCGGGGTGGTCTTCGCCGACTTGGTCGCCGTCCGGCTCATCGGCGGTTCAGATACGCCAGGAAGGCGCGGTGGAGCGTGTGGTTGGCGCTGCCGCCCAAGGGTCTCTCCCATTCCCCCAGCGTCTCGACGACCTGTCCTCCGGTGCCGAGCTTCCAGCGCAGCAGTCCGTACGCACGTTCGCCTGGATCGAGAGTGGAGGGTACCCCGCGCATGTCGTAGACGTCGGCGCCGAGCGCGTGGGCGTCCAGCAGCATCCGCCACTGCAGGGCGTTGGAGGGCCGGACCTCGCGGCGGTGGTCGGCCGAGGCGCCGGTCTGGTACCAGGCACGGCGGCCCACCGTGATCAGTGTGTGGGCGGCGAGGATCTCCCCGCGGTGACGGGCGAGGTACAGCTTCATCCGGCCCGGTTCCTCGGCGTTGAGGGCCGCGTACTGTCGCTCGTAGTAGGCGAGCGAGCGGCCGAGCCGGAAGCCGTCGCGTCGCTCGGTGATGCCCAGCAGCCGGTAGAAATCGGGGAGTTCGGCCGCGCTGCCCACGACCACCTCCACGCCCTCCTTCTGGGCCCGGCGGACATTGCGGCGCCATTCCTGGTTGAGCCCGGTCCACAGCTCCTCGGTGGTGCGGCCCGCGAGCGGTACCTGGAAGACATGCCGGGGCTGGGCGTCCCCGTCCTCCCCGGTGCCGTCACCGCCGCAGCGGCGCCAGTCCCGGGCCCGCAGCCGTTCGGCGACGGCGGTGCCGAGCGGATCGACCTCGCTGGCGAGGACGTCGCCGAGGCGCCGGCCCGGTCCGGTGAGCGGCTTGAGCCGGGCGGCGTCCCAGCGCCGGTAGGCGGGCGACGGGCCGATGCGGACGGCGAAGGCGCCCGCGCGGCGCAGATGTTCGAGGAGCGGGCCGAGCCAGCCGTCGATGTCGGGGTCGCTCCAGTCGGCGACGGGGCCTTCGGGCAGGTAGGCGAAGTACTTGCGGGTGCCGGGGAACTGCCGAAGCAACACGAGGGCCACGCCGGTCAGTTCGCCGGCCTGCGGATCGGGCCCCCAGCCGAGGAGCTGGGCACGCCAGCCCTCCTTCACGTCGGCCCAGGACGGGCACTGGAGGAATCCGGCGCCGAGCGCGGCGCCCTCGGGGGAGGCGAGGAAGGCACGGTAGGTCTGCGCGGAGATGGTGCGCAGAGCGGAGCCACGGTCGTGTGCCCGGTGCGGGCGGCCGGGCGGAACGAGCAGCGCTGACACGGTCTGAGCCTCTCCTTCTCCCCGGGCCTGTCGCGGGGACGTACAGGAGGCTCACAGCGGCCCATGACCGCTCCGTCCGGCGAATGTGACGGGACCATGACCGTTCCTCACCAGTCGCCGTCACATCGCTCCGTAGCCGCTGACCTCGGGTTTTCCGGCTCTACAGTCACGACATCGCCGACTCTTCCCACTCGTTCGCTTCCCTCCGGAGGTCCCGTTGTCGCGCACCCGTGCACTTGACCGAGCCCGTGTCCGGGCCGTCGTGGTGGCCACCGCCATGGCCGCCCTGCTGACGCCGCTCGCCGCCTGCTCGTCGAGCGGCTCCGCCGGCTCCTCGGGTTCCTCGGACGCCGGGGAGAAGCCGGCCGCCGCCGACCGCCCCGTCACGGTGACCGTCACGCCCGAGGGGGAGAAGGTCCCGGCGGGCGAACCCGTGAAGGTCACGGTGACGGGCGGCAGGCTCACCTCGGTGACCGTCACCGACGGCGAGGGTCACCGGCTCGCGGGCGAGGTCGCCGCCGACGGCCGGTCGTGGGTCTCCGCCCGCAAGGCCGTGCCCGGCGCGGCGTATGCGGTGACGGCGGCGACCCGGACCGAGGCCGGAACCGCGAAGACCACCAGGACCGCCTTCACCACGGCTTCCGCGGACAAGGTCAACAAGGTCGACTGGCGGCCGGGCACCGGCACCACCGTCGGCGTCGCGCAGCCGATCTCCCTGGTCTTCGACCACCCGGTCCGGAACAAGGCCGAGGTCGAGAAGCAGCTCAGGATCACCACCTCGAACGACACCGAGGGCTCCTGGGGCTGGATACGCGACTTCTCGGGCCGGGACCGGGTGGACTGGCGGCCCAGGGCGTACTGGAAGCCCGGCACCGAGGTCAGGCTGAACGCCGAGCTGAACGGCACCGACTCGGGCGCGGACGGCGGCTGGTTCGTACGCGACTACACGACCACCTTCACCATCGGCGCCCGGCAGATCGTCGAGGTCGACCTCGACAGCCATCGGCTCACCCTCGTCCGCGACGGGGAGACGGTGCGGCGCATACCGGTCTCCGGCGGCACGCCCGGCGGTGACAAGCGCTCCTGGCGCGGGACGGCCGTGCTCATGGCCAAGGAGGGCACGATCAACATGAACTCCGAGACGGTGGGCCTCGCCGACGCCTACGACAAGATGGTCGACTACTCGATGCGCCTGACCTGGTCCGGCATGTACGCCCACGCCGCCCCGTGGAACGCCCGCTACTTCGGCAACTCCAACCACAGTTCCGGCTGCATAGGCATGAGCGACGCGAACGCCGCCTGGTTCTACGCCCAGGTACGCCCCGGCGACCCCTTCGAGATCACGGGCAAGGACACGAAGGGCGTGGTCGAGCCGGGCAACGGCTTCGGGGCGTGGAACGTGTCGTGGGAGGAGTGGCGGGGGAAGAGCGCGCTGCGCTGAGGTGCGAGAACCCGCACCCGCTGTTACTCACTTTCGGGTGATGGCCCGACCCCTCGGGGGGTGCCTCACTGCGGCGGAGCGACGTCAAGCCCCAACGCCCACAAGGCTTTCCGACCTGTCGTCGCGTACGCCCTGAGCCAGGGAGCGCATAGGTGGACATTGCATCCGAGGGTCATAGAAATATGGGCAATAGGTAACAGAGGCGACGCCTTCTCCTGAAGTTCTCCACAACGTGGACAAGGTGTGCGTGCGGCCAGCCGGTCGCACGCACACCGCACCGACCCTCGGGGAAGGTGTCCGCACCACAGGGAGACCCCTTGTCCGCTTCCGCTTCTGTCAGCGCCCGCCGTCTCGCCGCCGCCGCGCTCGCCGCCGGCGCCCTGGTCTCGGTCGTCACGCTGCCGGCCTCCGCCACCGACCACTCCCACCACGCCCGTCCCGAGCGGTCGAAAGTGCAGATCTCGGACGTCCAGTACGACTCCCCGGGCCGCGACGACCGCTCCAACCGCTCCCTGAACCGGGAGTGGGTGGACATCACCAACACCACCCGCCACACCGTCGACCTCGACGGCTGGACCCTCGAGGACGAGGACGGTCGCACCTACACCTTCGACCACTACCGCCTGGAAGGCCGCGCCACGGTCCGCGTCCACACCGGCGTCGGCCGCGACACCGACAGCGACCTCTACCAGGACCGCCGCCAGTACGTCTGGGACAACCGCTCCGACACCGCCACCCTCCGCAACGACCGCGGCCGCCTCGTCGACAGCGAGTCCTGGGGCTACGACCGTCACCACGGCGAGTCCCGGGGCCACGACCGTCACCACAGCGAGTCCCGAGGCCACGACCGTCACCACCACAACGGCGGCCACCACCGCTGACCCCGACACCACCCGTCGGCCGCTCCGAGCGTAAGGCCCAGGCCGGAAGCCTGGGCCTTCTTCTTTGCGGCGTGCTCAGTTGTCGCGGCCCCCGGAGTGGGCCTCGGCCGTGGTTTTGAGGTCGTGGAGCCAGGCTTCGAGGCCGGCGCCGAGGGCGGCCGTCGCGGTGGGGACGTCCGCTTCGACCTGGTCGCCGGTCCAGGTCTCCTCGGTGTGGACGTGGACGCCGCCCTTGACCTTGCGGAAGGTCCACAGGTGGACGCCCTCGTCGATGCGCAGGCCCTCGCCTATCGCCGGTCCGCTCCACAGGACGCAGTGGTTGCGCCGGAGTTCCTGGACGGTGGAGGTGATGGAGAGGGTGGTGGCCGGGGTCGTCGGGGTGGCGGGGGCCGGGGTCGTCCAGTGGAACCGGGAACCCGGCTTGAGGCGGCCGGAGTCCAGACGTTCGGCGCTGGTGACCGGGGGCTGCCAGGACGGCCAGCGTTCGACGTCGGTCTGGAGCTTCCAGATGGTGCTCAGGGGCGCCTCGATCACGACGTCGGACTCGTAGCGGATGACGGCACCGGCGTCGACGCCGCGGCCCTGGCACTGGGACGTGCCGCCGTGCGGGGTCGCCTGGGCGGCCGGGACGGTGCCGGCGAGGACGCCGGTCACGGCGAGCGCGACCGTGACCGCGGCTGCGGCTGCGGCTGCGGCTGCGGCGCTTCGCGACCGACGCGACCGACGCGACCGACGCGACGGCTGGACAGGGGACTTCGAGGGACGGTTGCTGAACATGGCGGGTTCCTCTCGGTGGTTGGTGCGAAGGGGGTGGGTCGGCGATGCTCCGGTGCTCGTCGGCGGGGTCGGCCGCACTGCGGCGCTCGCCGGCTGGGTGGCCGCACTGCGGCTCTCGTCGGCAGGGTCGGCCACTGCGGTGCTCGTCGGCCGGGCCGGCCGCACTGCGGCGCTCATCGGCAGGGCCGGTGCTCGCTACGGGTTCAGGACGATCTTTCCGGCGACCGTGCCCGACTCGGCCAGCCGCAGGGCGTCGGCGGCGCGGGTGAGGGGCAGTTGTGCGGCGATCTGGGCGCTGACCTCACCGCGCTGGAAGGCGGCGAAGACCTGGGTGAGGTCGCTGCGCAGACGGGCGCGGAAGCGGTTCTTGGCCAGGGCCCGGCCGGCCCAGACGTTGAAGAAGTAGGCGCGGCGGCGGTTGGGCAGGGCGTTCCACAGCCACACCCGGAAGAGGAGCTTGAGGACGGGCCACTGCTTGGAGCCCTCGTCGTCACGGGTGGAGGCGCTGCCGTACGAGACGAGCGTGCCGCCGGGGGCGAGGAGGCGCCAGGAGTCGACGATGCCGCGGCCGCCGACGTGGTCGAAGACGGCGGCCACCCCGCGCGGGGCGAGTGCGCGGATCCGGGCGGCGACGTCGCCGGCGCGGTAGTCGACGGGGGCGACTCCCCGCTCCCGCAGGGCGTCGTGGTGGCGCTCGGACGCCGTACCGATCACCCGTGCGCCCGCGGCCTGGGCGAGCTGGACCAGGACCGATCCGACACCGCCGTTCGCGCCGTGCACCACCACGGTGTCCCCGGCGCGGACCCTGGCCCTGCGGTGCAGCATCTGCCAGGCGGTGATGCCGTTGACGACGAGGGTCTCCGCCTCCGCCGCGCCGATCCCGTCGGGCACCGGCACCACGTCCGCCGCGTCGACGCGCACATGGCTGGACCAGCCGCCGACCTTGAGCAGCGCGGCGACCCTGGTGCCGGTGAGGCCCGGGTCGACGCCCCCGCCCGTCGCCAGCACGGTGCCCACGAGGTCGTAGCCGGGGACGAACGGGAAGGGCGGCTGGTCGTAGTAGCGGCCGCGCCGCATCTGCTGCTCGGCGAAGGAGACGCCGGTCGCCTCCATCCGGACGACGACCTGACCGGGGCCCGCGACGGGGACGGCCCCGTGCCGCAGCTGAAGCCCTTCGGGCTCGACCTTGCCCGGCAGCACGACCTCGACGAGTCCTTCGGTGTTCATGGCGACGACCTCCACAGGCCCTTGGGTTACTTGGCTTCGCGTTCGTTAGAAGTTATAACGCAACCGATTCGAGAGTGTCAATAACTTCAGTGATAACCTCTAACTATGGTGAACTCGGAAGCGAAGACCCCGCGCGAGCGCTACCGGGCCCAGGTCCGCGCGGAGATCAAGGAACGGGCGTGGGAGCAGATCGCGACGGCGGGCGCCTCGGCGCTCTCGCTGAACGCGATCGCCAAGCAGATGGGCATGAGCGGCCCCGCCCTGTACCGGTACTTCGGCGGCCGCGACGAGCTGATCACCGAGCTGGTGAGGGAGGCGTACCGAAGCCTCGCCGACACCTTCCGCGCGGCCTCGGAGGCCGGCGCCGACCTGACCGGCCTGGCGCACGCCCTACGGGCCTGGGCGCTGGAGGACCCCCAGCGCTACTTCCTCATCTACGGCACACCCGTCCCCGGCTACCACGCGCCCGACGACACCACCGCGATCTCCTCCGAGATCATGGCCACTCTCCTGGACGCCTGTACCGCACTGCCCCCGCACGGCCCGGCGACACCGTTCGACGCGCACCTGGAGAGCCACCGGGACTGGGCGGGCGGCCATCCCGCTCCGCCCGCGGTCCTGCACCGCGCCCTGACCTTCTGGACCCGGCTGCACGGCGTCCTGTCCCTCGAACTGGCCGGACAGTTCTCGGGTATGGGGTTCGACCCCGCGCAGCTCTTCGCCGCCGAACTCGACGTCCTGGTCGGCATGCGGGCCGACTGACCGCGCGGGAGCGCGCGCCGTACCGCGGCGGGGCCTCGTGATCATGTCACCGCTCTGTGACAGCGCTGTCCTGGAACGAAGGCGCCGGGATCCCCGCGGACCGCAGTCCCCTCCTAGTGATCGAGCAGCATCGAGCAGCCGAAGGCGCTTCGGCCTCAACCGACCGATCACCAAGGGGATTTCATGTTCGGCAACCGTCGCAAGGCCCTCCTCGTCTCCGCGGCCCTCGTGGGCGGCGCCATGCTGATGACGGCATGCCAGGACAAGGACGCGGCCACCGACACCGGCGCCGCCAAGGGCTCGTCCTCCTCCCCCGGCCGGTCCGGCGACGACGCCACCCCGGCCGGCTCGTCGAACAACGGCGGCAGCGGCAGCGGCAGCGGCACCGGCAAGGACACCGGCAGCTCGGGCAAGGGGAGCGACGACGGCGCCGGATCCGGCGCCGACACCGGCAACGGCGGCCGCGAGCAGGTCGAGCAGGGCTGCGGTGCCAACGACATCTCCTGGAGCACCAGGTCCGAGACCCAGGCCGGCGGCTACATCCTCGTCATCGCCAAGGCCAAGCCGGGCATCACCTGCTACCTGCCCGCCGAGCTCCCGACCGTGGCCTTCGGCTCCGACGGCACGCAGGCCGGTCCCGCGGAGCAGTCCGTCGGCGAGCAGATCAAGCTCAGCGGCAGCACCGCCGCCTACGCCGGCGTCAACCCCAAGACCACCAACACGGACGGCGGCAAGGAACTCGACAGCATCATCGTCGCCGTCGGCGACAACGACCCCAACCCCGAGTCCCTGCCCGTCGGCACCATCACCGTCGACAAGCCGATCGTCACCAACTGGCACACCGCCCCCGCCGACGCCGTGCCCTTCAGCTGAACGAACCGGCGCCACGACAGGGCCGGTTGCGGGCACCGGCCGTCGAGTTGTCCGCGAAATCCCCCGGGATTGTCCTTGATCGGTAACGGACGGATCCCGGGGCCGTCGTCCGTCGTCCTGCCAGGTGGCCGCGATGCGGCCGGGGGATCGGCGAGGAACTACGCGAAGGTGGGGCGGACATGGCGCGGCACGGTGGTGGGCGGGGCTGGTACGGCAAGCTGATCGGGGCGGCGCTCGGTGTGACGGTGCTCGCCACCGGCGCCTCGGTGTGGACCGCGCAGGCCGGTGCCGTGGACGGCTCGTCGCCGAAGGCGACCGCGCCGGCCGCGCCCGCCGTCAAGCCGGTCGACGTGAGCATCGTGCACGCCTCCGACAAGGGAGCCCGCGGCGTCAACATCACCATCGACGACGGCCCCGACCCCGTCTGGACCCCGCCCATGCTGGACCTGCTGCGGGAGTACGGCGTGAAGGCCACGTTCTGCATGGTGGGGACGCAGGCGCAGGCCCATCCCGACCTGGTCCGGAGGGTGGTCGCGGAGGGGCACCGGCTGTGCGACCACTCCGTCTCGCACGACACCACCATGGACAGGAACACCCAGAGCTACCAGTCGCAGCAGATCCTCGACGCCGAGCGCATGATCACCAAGGCGTCCGGGGGCGTACGGCCGATGTACTACCGGGCGCCGGGCGGTGCCTTCACCCCCTACAGCCGTAAGGTCGCCGCCGCCCGGGGCATGCGTCCGCTGGGCTGGAACGTGGACACCAAGGACTTCGAGCGGCCGGGCACGGACGCCATCGTCGCCACCGTCCAGCGGGAGCTGCCCAACGGGCCGACGCTCCTCTTCCACGACGCGGGCGGCGACCGCTCCCAGACCGTGGAGGCGCTGCGCCGGCTCATCCCCTGGCTCAAGGACCAGGGCTACTCCTTCGGCTTCCCGGTGCGCTGAGCCCGGCCCCCGGCCGACCGGCGTACCGGGGCGCGTCGCTCCGCTCCTCGGGTGCGGCGGGCACAACGATGAGTTTCGGATGCGGACCGGGTCTACGGGTGTGACGGTCATCGAGACCCACCCCGAGGACCGCCGGTCCGCAGCCTCATCGAGCCCGCACCGAGGAGAACGCCATGACGGCCACCTACACCTTCGACGTCTTTTCCAGCCTCGACGGCTACGGCGCGGCCGGCGCCGACTGGTCCGGCTACTGGGGCAAGCAGGGCCCTGAACTGCTCGACCACCGCCTCGCGTTGTACGAGACCGATCAGCGGATGGTCTTCGGGGCCAACACCTACCGGGCCTTCGTGCAGATTCTTGCGTCGAACACCGAGGAGTCGGTGCGTGACCCGTGGGTCACGCGGATGCGGCACATGCCGGCGACGGTGGTGTCGAAGACGCTGCAGGGCCCCCTCGACTGGCCGGACGCCACCGTCGTCAGCGGTGACGCCGTCGACGTCGTCGCCCGGCTCAAGGAGGAGTCCGAGGTGCCGTTGCGCTCGCACGGCAGCCTGTCGATGAACCGGGCGCTGATGGCCGCCGGTCTGGTCGACTTCGTGCAGGTGACGCTGTTCCCCGTGATCACCGGCCGGACCGGCCTGGACCCGATCTTCCGGGGCGCGGCCGACTTCGACCTGGAGCTGGTCGAGCACCACACGCTCGACGGTCACATCCAGGAGCTCGTCTACCGGCCCACCCTCCACTGACCCGCACGCAGACACCCCGGAGGAACCATGACGAACACGCCCAGTGATCCGAGCACCGCGCCGTCCGGGCGGCCGCCCGTCGTCGACCTGGCCACCTGGCAGGCCGCCCGCGACGAGCTCCTGGTCCGCGAGAAGGCACACACCCGTGCCGGCGACGCCCTGGCCGCGGCCCGGCGGCGGCTGCCGATGGTGGAGTTCGACGGAACCGTCGAGGTCGTCGGGCCCGACGGTCCGGTCCCGTTCCTGGAGCTGTTCCAGGGGCGTGACGAGCTCGTGGTCTACAAGCACATGTGGTACGACGGCGCGCCGCACCAGGGGCAGTGCGAGGGCTGCACCACCACGGCCTGGCATCTGAGGGACTCCGTGTACCTCAACGCCCGCGGCGTCTCGTTCGCCGTCCTGACCACGGGCCCCTGGGAGGAGGTGGCGTCCTACGTGACGTTCATGGGCTACACGGAACCCTGGTACTCGGTGCGGGGCGTGGAGGGGCCGGCCGGCGGCCCCATGGGCTACCTCACCTCCTACCTGCGCGACGGCGACCGGGTGTTCCTCACCTACTCCACGACGGGCCGCGGCAACGAGCGGGTCAACCCGGCCATGGGCCTGCTCGACATGACGCCCTACGGCCGCGGCGAGGCGTGGGAGGACGACCCCGACGGATGGCCCGAGGGGCGCGACGCGTGCTGGTCCTGGCGCTCGGACGCGGACGGGAACCCCACCTGGGGGCCGACCAGCCGCCCCACAGCGCAGTGGACACGCCCCGGCGCGGGCCCCGTGGAGACCCTGGGCCGCCGAGGCCACCACCACTGAAACACCCTTGCCCGCCGCGCGGGGCTGAGCTCGCGCGCACGGTCACGCAGCGGGCCGGACGACGAGGCCCGGCCCGCCGGGGTCAGGAACGGATGAACGCGAGGATGTCCGGGTTGAGGACTTCCGGGTGGGTCGTCAGCATCCCGTGCGGATAGCCCTCGTAGCTCTTGAGCGTGCCGTTCTTCAGGAGCTTGACGGTCAGGGGCGCCGAGTCGTCGTACGGGACGACCTGGTCGTCGGTGCCGTGCGCGACGAGGACGGGCACCTCGATCTGCCGGAGGTCCTCGGTGAAGTCGGTCTCGGAGAACGCCTTGATGCACTCGTAGTGGGCGTTGGCCGCGCCCATCATGCCCTGGCGCCACCAGTTGTCGATCATGCCCTGTGACACCTGCGCGCCCGGCCGGTTGAAGCCGTAGAACGGTCCGGTGGGGATGTCGATGAAGGACTGGGCCCGGTTGCCGGCGACGCCCTCGCGGAAGCCGTCGAAGACCTCGATCGGCAGACCGCCCGGGTTGGCCTCCGTCTTCAGCATCAGGGGCGGTACGGCACCCACCAGCACCGCCTTGGAGACGCGGCCGGCCTTGGCGCGGGCGACGTAGCGGGTGACCTCGCCGCCTCCGGTGGAGTGCCCGATGTGGACGGCGCCGCGCAGGTCGAGTGCGTCGGTGAGGGCGGTCACGTCCGCGGCGTAGGTGTCCATGTCGTGGCCGGTGGCGGTCTGCGTGGAGCGTCCGTGGCCACGGCGGTCGTGGGCGATGACCCGGTAGCCCCGCGCGAGGAAGAACAACATCTGGTTGTCCCAGTCGTCCGCGCTCAGCGGCCATCCGTGGTGGAAGACGATCGGCTCCCCGTCGCGGGGACCCCAGTCCTTGTAGAAGATCGTGGTGCCGTCGCCGGTGGTGACTGTACCCATCGCTGATCCTCCGCTCGTCCGGGCGCACCCCTGCCACGGAGAGGTGGGGGGAGGCACCCGGGACCTACGAATGCACGCCCCTCGGGCGCGGTCCGGATGTACCCGGCCCACACTACGCTCGGGCCGTGCGGGCCACATCCGCAGAGGGTCGTGCTCCGCCCGGGCCGGGCGGAGCACGTGCGAGGGACAGGAGGCCGACGTGGCCGATACGACGGTGACCGAGGCGACCGTGGCCGAGGTGATGGCGGAGCTGGCGGGGCTCGAGGACGCGAAGACGCGCGCCGTGAACGAGCGGCACGGTGACGATCACGGGGTGAACCTCAGCAAGCTGCGGGCGGTCGCGAAGCGGCTGAGGACGCAGCAGGACCTCGCGCGCCGGCTCTGGGCCACGGACGACAGCGCCGCGCGGCTGCTGGCGCTGCTGATCTGCCGGCCCCGGGCGTTCGAGCGGGACGAGCTGGACGCCATGCTGCGCGAGGCGCGGACGCCCAAGGTGCACGACTGGCTCGTGAACTACGTCGTGAAGAAGAGCCCGCACGCCGAGGAGCTGCGTCTGGCCTGGTTCGCCGATCCGGACCCGGTGGTCGCGAGCGCCGGCTGGGCGCTGACCACCGAGCGTGTGGCGAAGAAGCCCGCGGGCCTCGATCTCGCGGGGCTGCTCGACCTGATCGAGGCGCGGATGAAGGACGCCCCGGACCGCCTGCAGTGGGCGATGAACCACTGCCTGGCGCAGATCGGGATCGAGCACTCCGAGTACCGGGCCCGCGCGCTGGACATCGGTGAGCGCCTGGAGGTGCTCAAGGACTACCCGACCTCCCCGGGCTGCACGTCCCCGTTCGCTCCCGACTGGATCAACGAGATGGTGCGCCGTCAGGGCTGAGCGGGCAGCGACTCGAGGTAGGCGTCGCCCACCGACCGGGGCACCGCCATCAGCCAGGCGTCCAGGACGAGCGGGACCAGCTCCTGCCGGGTGAGGACCGGCATCCGCAGGTGGACCCAGTTGTAGCGCAGGTCCGAGGCCCGTGGGAGCTGGAACTTCTCGGGCTCGGCGGCGATCAGCGACTCGCGTTCCTCCCTGGGGAAGGCGAAGCCCATGGTCGTCTCGTCCGGGGAGACCGAGGCGTACACGATGCGGCCGACCTTGAACTTCACGTACTCCCGGATCAGGTGCTCCTCGGTGCGGGGCAGGTGCAGCGCCGCCGCCCGGACGTCGTCGAGGGTGATCACACGGCCCTCCCCAGGTCCGGTGCGTAGTGCACCAGCTCGATCAGCAGGTTGGCCGGTGCCGGGGCGTACAGGAACGCCACCGTCATGCCCTCGCGCGCGCCCTTGCAGGGCTCCGCGTCGACGGCGGTGAAGCCCTGGCGGCGCAGCCGGGCCGTCTCGCTCTCCAGGTCGTCGACCTCGAAGGCGAGGTGGTACAGCCCCGGGCCCTGACGCTCCAGGCGGCCCTCGATGGCGGAGCGCTCCTGCGTCGGGGAGACGATCTCCACGGCCGGGTTGCCGAGGCCGCCCCCGAACTGCCAGAACGCGCAGGCCACTCCGTAGTCGTCGGCATGGCCCTCGTCGTACTTGCGCATGCCCAGCGTGGTCATGAAGGCGGCCACACCCTCGGGGTCCTCGGTGGCCAGCCCGATGTGGTCTATGCGAAGGATCACCGTGTGTCCGATCGGGTCAATGTGAGGTACGCGTAGTCGTCCAGCATCTTGGAAAGCGGTCTGCCGGGACACCCGTACAAGTTGGCGAGCGCCTCTTCGTCGCCGCCGCTCTCGGCGAGCACGCGCCGCGCCCAGTCCCGGTTGAGGCGCTGGTGGGCGGTGTAGGCCGCCGCGTCGCGGGCGCCGTGCAGCTTGCGGGCGATGGCCTCGTCCCAGGGGACGAGGGCGTAGGGGCGCAGGCCGTGCAGGAGTTTCGAGGCGGCGGTCGCGCCCAGGGTCCGGGGGCGCTCCGGTGTCCCGGCGCCGAGCGCGCACAGGCCGGCGTAGCACTCGCCGAGGGGCTCGATGTCGTCGTCGGTGAGGTCGCTGAGCCGGGTGTCCGGTGCCGGGAGGAGCTTGTACCAGCGAGCGGTCCACTCGCGCAGGGCGGGACCGAAGACGTCCGGCTCCCCGGGGCGGGGGTAACGGATCCTGCATCCCCAGGAGTTCAGCCACTTCAGGGCGGCCGGAGGGTCGTCGTGCGGCAGCGGGGCGTACGAGGCGGGCGCGGGCGGGGCGGCCCCGCCGGCGTCCAGTCCGAGGAACGTGGCCACCGCTGCCCGCAGGCTCCGCGCGGTCGGTACGGCGTCCGCGGTCACGGACTCCCCGTCCGTGCCCGCGGACTGCGGCTGAGGTGTCACGAGGCGGATTCCCGGGCGTCGGAGGCCGTCTCCAGCGGCGGCGTCGCGGGTACGGCGTTCTCCACCGGCGCGGCGGACCGGCGGCGGCGGTTGATCCGCAGGTAGAGCAGGGCCGCCCCGGCGACGGCCAGCGGCCAGAGCAGATAGACACCGGCCATGATCAGCAGCGCCGTGACGGCCACGCACGCGCCCAGCGCCGAGGCCCGGCCCTTGGTGCCCTTGGGCAGCAGCTTCACGGCGGCGGCGACGCCGATCGCGTAGACGGCGACGAACGAGCCGGTGGTGAGCAGGACGAGCGGTGCGGTGCCGAGGCCGGAGGTCACGACGGCGAACAGGGCCAGGAAGGACAGGCCGGACACGACCGCGAGGCTGCGCCGCGGCACCTCGCCGGCCACGCTGCCCCGGGACATCCACGAGGGCAGCGCGCCGTCCCGGGCGAGGGCGGCGCCGAGGTTGGCGGCACCGGCGTAGTAGGCGTTCATGGCGCCGGTGGTGAGCAGCAGCGCCGCGCCCGCGGCGAGGTAGCGGGCGTCGCCGCCCAGGCCGGCGGCCATCAGGTCACCGAGCGGCGCGTCGGACTCCGATGCCTTCGCGCCCAGGACGACGATCACCGCGAAGGCCACCAGCAGATACAGCCCGCCGACGATCACGACGGCCGAGTAGGTGGCCCGGGGCAGGTCCCGCGCCGGGCGCTTGAACTCGCCCGCCAGGTGTGTGATCGCCTCCCAGCCCGCGAAGCTCCACACCAGCAGGGCGGCCGCCGGCAGGACCGCGGACCAGCCGTGCGGGGCGAACGGTTCGAGGTTGGCCGTGTCCGCCTTCGGCAGCGACAGCGCGACCGCGATCAGCAGCAGCGTGACGAGCAGGCCGGCCAGCATGAACTGGAACCGCCCGGTCACCCGCAGGCCCAGCGTGTTGGCGGCGGTGACCACCACCATCAGGCCGACGGCGGTCACGGTCGTGGTGGTGGTGCCGCCGCCCACCGCGGAGGAGACGTAGGCGCCGCCGAAGAGCGCCGCCGCGGCCGCGCCGGGCGGTACGGCGAGGTAGAAGCACCAGCCGACCACGGCGGAGGCACGCTCGCCGAACGCCTTCATGGCGTAGGTGGAGACGCCGCCGGCGTCCGGGTAGCGGGCCCCCAGAGCGGCGAAGGCAGCGGCCAGGGGGGCCGACAGGACGACCAGGGCCAGCCAGGCGAGCAGGGACGCGGGGCCGGCCTCCTCGGCGGCGAGGGCGGGCAGGGCGATGACACCGGTGCCGAGCACGGCGCCCACATACATCGCGGTGCCCTGGACCGCGCTGAGGGTTCCCCCGGAGGGTTCTGTCTTGGCTTCGCTCATGCCGGCCAGCATCGCCCGCGGGCTCTCACCGACACCATCGGCAGTTTTGACATCGTGCGCTAAATTACCGACATGCGTCCCCACGTGATCGCGCTCGCCATTACGGATGCCACACCGACGTTCGAACTGGCCGTTCCCTGCGAGGTGTTCGGGACCGACCGCTCCGATCTCATCGACCCCTGGTACGAGTTGCGCATGTGCGGGGACTCCTCCGGACCGCTGCGCACCGCGACCGGCCTGGACGTGCACACCCCCTACGGCTTCGACGACCTGCTCGACGCCGACACCATCCTCGTCACGGCGTGCGCCCGGCCCGTCCAGCTCGACCCGCCGGCGCGGCTCGTCGAGGTGCTGCGCGAGGCGCACGCCCAGGGCAGGCGGATCGTCTCGATCTGCACCGGCGCCTACGTACTGGCCGCGGCGGGACTGCTGACGGGCCGTACGGCGACCACGCACTGGATGAACGCCGGGGACTTCGCCCACCGCTTCCCCGAGGTCGACTTCGTGCCCTCCGCGCTCTACACCGACGAGGGTGACATCCTCACGTCGGCCGGCACCGGCTCGGCCATCGACCTGTGCCTGCACCTGGTGCGCCAGGACCACGGCGCGGCCGTCGCCAACGAGGTGGCCCGCCGGATGGTCGTACCGCCGCACCGCGAGGGCGGCCAGTCGCAGTACACCAAGCCGGTGGTGCGGGCGGAGACCAGCGACGATCTCTCGCCGGTCCTGCAGTGGGCGCAGGACCGGCTGCACGAGCCGCTGACCGTGCCCCAGCTCGCGCGCGTGGCGCACCTGGGCGAGCGCACCTTCGCCCGGCGGTTCCGGGACCGGCTCGGCATCACCCCGCTGCAGTGGCTGCTCCAGCAGCGGGTCCGCCTCGCGCAGGAACTGCTGGAGACCACGGACGAGCCGGTGGAACAGATCGCCCGGAGCACCGGGTTCGGCACCGCCGCCAACCTCCGCTATCACTTCGGCCGGGTCACCACCGTGTCGCCGCAGACCTATCGCCATGTGTTCCGGCACCGGGCCGCTCAGCACGCCGGAAATCCGCAGTCCGCGCAGACCGTATTGACACCCTGAATACGGCGCGGCCGTAAGCAACAACTTGGCTGCCCCGAACACCTGTTGTCGTCGGAACACCACTTTGATTTGCTCGCTGCATGTTGCAGCGAATCGAAGCGGAACAATTAATTCCCGGCCGTGGCCAGCCGATTCAGAACGGCTGCGTCATATTCGACGAGGAGGCCATCAGTTACGCCGGCCCTCTCGCCGAGGCCCCCGACACACCGGAGGCGGAGACCGTCCGCGCCCGCACCGTGATGCCCGGGCTGTGGGACTGCCACGGCCACTTCATGGGGCTGCGGTCGGCCGACCTCTCCCTGCTGCCCCAGGAGCCGATCGCCCTGCGGGCGGCCCGGATCACCACCGATCTGCGCAACGCGCTGAACGCCGGAGTGACCTCCGTGCGCGAGACGGGCGGCCTCGGTATCCACCTGGTCCGCGCCATCGAAGAGGGCACCGTGCAGGGCCCGTCGATCTACCCGGCCGGCACCACGCTGTCCACCACCGGCGGCCACGCCGACCTGCACAGCTATCCGACTTCGTGGGTGGAGGACTTCGGGCACCTCGGCGGTGAGCTGCGGCTGGCCGACGGGCCCGCGGAGTGCGCCCGCGCCGCCCGCGAACAGCTGCGCCGCAACGCCAAGCTCATCAAGGTCTGCGCCTCCGGCGGCGTGCTGTCCGAGGTCGACCACCCCATCCACCAGCAGTTCACGCACGCGGAGCTGCGCGCGATCGTCGAGGTCGCCGGGATGGCGGACCGGATCGTCGCCGCGCACTGCCACGGCAAGCCCGGCATCATGGCCTCGCTGGAGGCCGGGGTCAAGACCATCGAGCACGGCACCTACATCGACGAAGAGGCCGCCGTGGCCATGCGCGAGTGCGGCGCCATCCTCGTCACCACCCGCACGATCTTCCAGGAGCTCCTCGACAACGGCCACATGCTCCCGGCGTACGCGCTGAAGAAGCTCCAGGCCACCGCGGGACGGCACGCGGAGGCCGTCGCCATCGCCCGCGAGCAGGGGGTGACGATCGCCGCCGGCACCGACGTGGCGCTCACCGGCACCGAGATGCCCGACTCCTGGGGCCGCAACGGCCGGGAGCTGCCCCTGCTGGTGAAGTGCGGCCTGACCCCGCTGGACGCCATCGAGTCCGGCACCGCGATCGGCCCCTCCACCCTCGGACCGCAGGCCCCGCTCTCCGGCCGGCTGCGCGAGGGCTACGACTCCGACGTCCTGATCCTCGACGAGGACCCGCTCGTGGACATCGAGGTCATCGCACAGCCCGAGCACATCACCGGGGTCTGGAAGGCCGGAGTCCGGGTCAAGTGAGAAGCGGAGGAGACGACATGAGCAGCGCCGACGCCCCCTGGCTGCTGGAGATCCGGCTGTTCACCGTGAAGCCGGGCCTTCGGCCGGAGTTCCACCGGATCAGCGAGGAAGGGACGGTCCCGCTGATGCGCGAGTGCGGGATCACCGTGCTCGCCCACGGCCCGTCCCTGAACGACGAGGACGGCTACTACCTGCTGCGCGCCTTCCGTTCCGAGGACGAGCGCGTCGAGCTGTCGCAGTCCGTCTACGCCACCGACGTCTGGCTGCGGAAGTACGAGGACGTGATACCGCCGATGATGGCCGGCTACCAGACCTCCGTGGTCCCCGTACCGGGCCCGGCGCTGCGGGAGTTCGCCCGGAGCCTCGCCCTCGGCTGACCGGCGCCGACGGCAGCACGACGGCCGCCGCCCCTTTCGGGGCGGCGGCCGTTTCGTGTGGGGGGAATCCGCTGCGGTGCGGCAGCGCCCCGGAGGGGCGCGGGGAACTGCGCGGCCGGTCACGACGGAACCGCAGTCGACCGACGGCCCGTCGCGCGCGCGTTTCCAGCGGAGCGCTCAGGCCTCGGCCGGCTGCGCGGCCGGTTCGTCGGTCGGCTCGCTCTGCTCCGGCGCCGGGGTACGGATCGCGGCGATGCCCAGGCCCGCCGCGGCCAGCCCGATCACTCCGAGCAGCGGCCACACGTCATGGCCGAGCCGCACGAACAGCAGCCCGCCCAGGACCGGGCCGATGGCCGTGCCGAGCGCGTGCATGAACTGGAAGGCGCCGATGTAGCGGCTGCGCAGGTGCGCCGGGCCCGCGGTCGCCGGGTGGGCGAACACCGCCGGACCGCCGATGATCTCGCCGAGCGTCCACACCAGCGTGGCGCCGATGATGACGGCGGCGCCCATCGGCATGCCGTACAGCGCCACGCCCAGGCCGACCAGGCCGAAGGACAGGCCCACGACGATCCTGGTGCTCCACTGCCCGGTCACCTTGGTCAGCGGCAGTTCGAAGGCGATCACCATGAAGCCGTTGAGGGAGACCGCGGCCGTGTACCAGAACAGGTCGAGGTCATGGGCCTCGACGTCCAGCGGCAGCGTCGACAGGTACTGCACGTAGATGATCGCGTTGAACAGGGTGGCCGTCAGATAGAGGACGTACCGGCGGTCGCGGAGCATCGCCCGGTACCCCCCGGCCGTGCCGCCCTCCTCCTCGGTCGGGCCCTCCGGAGCCGTGCCCTGCGTGGCCCGCCGGGGCAGCACGGCGGCCGCGACGACGGCGTAGGCCAGCGCGATCACCGCCTCGCCCCAGAACAGCAGGGTGTAGCTCTCCCCGTCGAGGTGGTAGAGCCCGAGGCCGACCATGGGCGCGGCCATCGCGCCCACGTTCAGGCACCAGCGGTACATGCCGAAGACGACGACCTGGCTGCTGCCCGAGGTGAGTTCGGACAGCAGGGCCGCGGCGGCCGGCCGGTAGAGCTGGGCCATGAGGCTGGCGAGGACCACCGCCACGACGAGCGTCGGATAGTTCGGCAGGTAGAGCAGCGCCGCGGTGAGCACGGCGGTGCCGGCCATGCCCAGGATCGTGGCGTTGCGCGCCCCGAGCCGGTCCGCGAGGGTGCCGCCGAGCAGCACACCCGCCACGCCGCCCGCTCCGTAGGCGCCCAGTGCGTAGGACGCCTCGCTCTCGGAGTAACCGCGGTAGGTCAGATAGAGCACGATGAAGACGTTGAGGAATCCGCCGAGCTTGCTCAGCAGCACGCCCGCGAGGATGGTCTTCACCGCCGCCGACGAATCCCGGAACGTGGCCCAGATCGCCACGTTGCTGTCCTTCTTCTCCTCAGTTGCCATGCACGTTCACTCTTCTCTCGCATGGGTGGCGTCCTGACCGCTGCGCACGTGCAGTGCCGACTCGGCGGCGTCCAGTGCCGTGCCGCACTCCTCGATGGCGCCGCCGGTGGCGATGGCGAAGGCGATCCGTCCCCAGACCGTGCCCTTGGGCGGCGGGGACACGACGGCGCCGGCCCGGGCCACGGGCACCAACTGCTCGACGGCGGCGGGCAGACCCGCCTCGTCGAACGAGACGGACTCGATGCGGGTGTCGTCGTGCTCGACGTAGAAGAAGCGGATGCCCGCGACCCGCTCGCGGGACGGCGTGGTGTCGGGGGTGATGCCGCAGGCGACGCGCGCCGCGGCGAGCCCCGGGTCGATGCCCGTGGCCAGCATCCCCAGGTAGGGGATCATGTCGCCGCCGAGCCTGCCGTTGACCTCGATCAGCCGCGGCCCGGCGGCGGTCAGCATGAACTCGCTATGCGTCCAGCCGTCCCGGAAGCCCAGCGCGGTGTGGGTGTCCTGGAGCGCGTCCAGCAGCTGCGGGTCGGTGAGCAGCGGGTCGTGGGCGTCGACGAAGTGGCCGATCTCCTCCGCGTACGGCGGGTAGCCCACGACCTTGCGGCCGACGAACAGCGGTATCGCCTTGCCGTCCTGGACGACCGCGTCGACGCTGATCTCCTCGCCGGTCACCAACTCCTCGACGAGGACCGGCTGATCGGTGCTGTAGAGCAGCGGCTCGGGGTCGGGGCCCTTCATCCCGGCGGTGAAGGGGAACCGCTCCGCGAGCTCGGTGGCGTTCTCGACGCGGACGACGCCGAGGCTGGCGCCGAGTCCGCGCGGCTTGAGGATCGCGGGGTAGCCGACGCGGTCGGCGGCGGCGAGGGCCTCGTGGAGCGTCTTGACGGCGACGGAGCGGGGCTGGGCGACGCCGGCCTCGTCCAGGGCGGCCCTGGTCTGGCCCTTGTCGCGCAGCCGCCAGATCACGTCCGGCTCGCCGTTGCGCAGACCGAGGGCCTCGGCGACGTAGGAGGCGGCGTGGATGCGGCCCTCGTCCCAGCACAGGACGCCGGCGACGGGCGTGGCCGCGTGCAGTTCACGGGCCGCGCCGGCCATGGCCTGCCCGTCCAGGGTGCTGGGCAGGACGGTCCAGCCCGAGATGTACTCCTTCTCCCAGGTGGGTTCGTCCCCATGGAAGAGATGGATGTCGAACTCGCTGCGAATGGAGCGCAGCAGATACTCGCGATACGTCCGCATGCCCGTCGCCACCACGAGCAGCAGCGGCCGCTCTCCCGTCGCCTTCTGCACTTCTCTCATGTCACCTTTCCTTTCACGGAGTTGGGGGTGGCCGAGCGCGCACAGGGTGGACGGGTCGGCCTCACGGTAGTGCCGGATCACCGGCGGAAATCCGGAGCGTCGGAAATTCAGTGCGTCTGCGTCAGGAATTCGACTCCAGCGCCGGACCGCCCGCCATCACCCGCTCCCGGACCCGCTCCTCGCGGGTGACGGGCATGCGGCGTACGGCGACGCGCAGCAGGGGCGCGGCCATCACGGACGTCACGATCGCGACGAGGACGACGATCGTGTACATCTCGGTCGTCAGGATCCCGAGCCGCAGCCCGACCATCGCGATGATCACCTCGATCACCCCGCGGGAGTTCATCCCGGCGCCGAGCGCGAGCGCCTCCCAGTGGCCGAGCCGGCCGGCCCTGGCTCCCGCGTACGCCCCGGCGAACTTGCCGACGACGGCGACGGTCAGCACCAGCAGGGCGGACAGGGCGACCTCGGGGCGGGCCAGGGCGGTCAGGTCGATCCGCAGCCCGGCGGTCGCGAAGAACAGCGGGGCGAGGACGGTGACGGCCATGATCCGCAGCGGGGCGAGCCGCTCGCGGGCCGGCTCCCCGGACGCGCCGATCAGGACACCGACGAGGAAGGCGCCGATGATCGCCTCCAGGTGCAGGGCGTGGCTGGCCACGGCCCCCAGGACGATCAGCACGGTGCACACGGCCGGGACCGACTCGCCGTTGCCGGCCCGGGCGGACCATCGCAGCAGACGGCCCACCAGCGGCCGGCCCACGAACCAGGCGCAGGCGAGCATCACGATCAGGTTCACCACGGACAGGGCGACGTCCGGGCCGTGCACACCGGTGGTGGCCATCGCCGAGACGACCGACAGCAGCAGCCAGCCCGCGATGTCGTCCACCACGGACGCACCGACGATCAGCTGGCCGATGTCGCGGTGCAGCAGGCCCATGTCGAGCAGGGTCTTGGCGATGACCGGCAGCGCGCTGACGCAGAGCGCGACGCCGGCGAACAGGGCGAAGACCGTGCGGTCCACGCCGTCGACGAGCAGGGCGGCCGGGATCGCCAGGGCGACGGCGACCCCGCCGGCGAACGGCACCACGAGGCCGCCGGTGCTCACCAGGACGGCGGCCCTGCCCTTGCGGCGGACCAGGCCGAGGTCGATGTTCATGCCGGTGATGCCCACCAGCAGCAGCACCCCGAGCTGGCCCGCCGCGTCCAGCAGGTGCAGGGACTCCGGCCGCTGGGGCAGCAGCCAGGCCGAGAAGGCGGGGGCCAGCGGGGTGAGCAGGGACGGCCCCAGCACCACGCCCGCGCAGAGCTCGCCCACGATGGAGGGCAGCCCGAGCCGCTGAGCGAGCCGGCCCAGGAGTACGGCGGTGCCGAGCAGGACCCCCACCTGCAGCAGGAACATCAGCAGCGCGTGGGAGCCCAGGGGCGCCACGGGAGTCGCGGACAGCGTCACGTCACGCGTCCTCGCGGTAGTACCAGTTCTCGGGGTTGATCATCCCGAACGGGTTCACGGGCCCGAACCCGCCGAGGTTGTTGGCCACTTCGAAGAGCCGGATGGGGAAGTTGGGTGTGAAGATGACCGGCACCTGCTCGGCGACGAAGTCCTGGTAGGTGTAGAGCGCCTGAAGGTCGTCGGAGGTGACGGACGCCTCGATGAGCCGGTCGGCCCTGGGGTCGCTGTAGTGCCCGAAGTTGCCGCCGGCGCCGGTCTGGAACAGGATCTCGCCGCTCGGGTAGTGGTAGGCCCAGCCCCCGTTCCAGCAGGTCATCTCCCACAGGCAGTCCGGCCCCGCGGAACAGGGCGCGTCCTCGGCGACGAGCACCGAGCCGTACACCTCCTCCATGCGCAGCTCGATCCCGGCGGCCGCGGCGTCCTTGCGGTACTTCTCCATCAGCCGGGTCAGCGCCGGGCGCCCCTCCACGTAGCGCAGCGAGAAGCTCAGCTCGGTGCCGGCGGGTATGCCCTCGCCGGCCTGGCCGGGCCCGGTGCCGGGGTTCACGCAGACGGCCGGAGTGGTGCTGGTGTCCCAGCCGTTGGCCGCGAGCAGCTCACGGGCCCGGTCGACGTCGAAGGGCAGCGGCCAGGCCCCGTCGCGCTGGCGCGGGGAGACGAGGTCGGTCGCCGGGACCATCGGCACGGGGCCGTTCTGCCGGTAGGCGTAGCCCTGGTAGATGTCGCGTACGGCGGAGTCCTGGTCGAGGGTGCTCTGCAGCGCCTGCCGGAAGTAGGTCTGCCGGAAGATCTTCGCGGCCACCGTGGGGTTGTTGTAGTTGAGGCAGAAGTAGCGGATGCAGAAGGCGACCTGCGGGACCAGCGTGTAGGTGTCGGCCAGCGGGTTGGGGCCGCCCACGGTGGGGTCGGTGGCCGGCTCCGAGGCGAAGCTCAGCGGCAGGTAGCCGACCTGGATGCCGCCCTCGGCGTGCGGGCCGGCCTTGAGCATCTCGTACTCTTCGTCGTCCGAGAACGTCGGCACCTGGCGGAACTCGTCCAGGTAGGGCTTGTTGGGCCCGGAGTAGTGCTCGTTGGGGACGAAGGTGACCAGGCCCTCAAGGGTGTAGCTCTTCAGCCGCCACGGTCCGCTGACCACGCTCCACACGGGGCTGTCGGCCCACCGGGTGCGGTGCGCGTTCCCCTCGTCGATGATGTCGCCCTGCTCGGCCATCAGGTAGTCGTAGACGGCGGGTACGTCGGCGACGCCGCCGGACGCGTTCGCGGGCCCGTCGGCGGTGCGGTCCCACGCCCTGGGCAGCGGGGTGATGGTGCTGAGCTGGTTCATCAGCACCCACTTCTTCGAGTAGGCCTTGTCGAAGGTGAAGTAGACGGTGTCCTCGGCGAGTTTGCCGTAGGAGGTCAGGTTGTCCGGGAAGTAGCCGGGGACGTACTCGCCGTACCGGTCGCCCTTGACCTTCATCAGGTTGACCCAGAACAGGACGTTGTCCGCGCACAGCGTCTCGCCGTTGGACCACTTCCACGGCTTGACCTTCACGGTGACGGTCAGCCCGTCCTCGCTCCACTCCGGGGGCTCGCCGATGCTCTGGTCGTAGTCCACGTCCGGGGTGCCCCGGCTGCCGAAGTAGTACAGCGGCCGGTACATCAGCATCTGGAACTCGTAGATGTTCCGGGTCCCCATCCGCTCGGCGGGCGTGAAGGGGAAGATCACCGCGGGCGGGAACCCGGGGGCGCACGCCCAGGTCACCGTGCCGCCCTTCCTGGGGGTGGGCGACGGGGCCGTCGACGGCGACATCACTTGACCTCCTTCAGATACGAGACGCCCTTCGCGGCGTGGGCGCCGAAGCGCTCCCACTCCTCGCGCAGGTCGATGCCGCCGTCCTCGCGGAGCTCCGGGGTGCTGCGGCAGTGGCCGGACACGATTTCGCCGTCGTCCAGGACCATGGAGTAGGCGAAGTCCAGCGAGCCGTCGGGGGCGCACACCCCGGTCAGGGAGCCGCGCCGGGCCCGGCCGCCGGAGAAGGTGCCCCACAGCAGGTCGCCCTCCTGCCGGTAGAGCGCGGTACGGCCCTGGGCGTCCGCCTCGGCGGGGGCGAACCGGCGTCCGTCGTAGTTGATCATGCGTCGGCCCCCGGCCCCGCGTCGCGGATCTCGAGCGTGCAGCACTTGGAGCTGCCGCCGGACTTGAGCAGCTCGGACAGGTCCACGCCGATCGGCACGAAGCCGCGCGCCCACAGCGCGTCGATGAGGTGGGTGGCCTGCTCGGGCAGCAGCACGTGCCGCCCGTCCGACACGGCGTTCAGGCCGAACACCGCCGCGTCGTCCTCGGTCGCCTCGATCGCGTCCGGGTACAGCTCGCGCAGGGTCGCGCGGCCCTCGGCGGTGAAGGCCGCCGGGTAGTACATGATCTCCTCGTGGTCGAGGACGGCCAGCGCGGTGTCGAGGTGGTAGAAACGCGGGTCGACCAGGTCCAGGGTCACCACCGGCAGACCGAGGAAGTGCTCCGCCTCGGCGTGCGAGCGCCGGTCGGTGCGGAAGCCGGTGCCGGCGAGGATGCGCTCGCCGGTGACGAGGTAGTCGCCCTCGCCCTCGTTGACGTGGAAGGCGTCATGGACGTCGTAGCCGCGCGCACGGAACCAGTCGGCGTAGGCCGGCCCCTCGGCGGCGCGCTGCTCGTGGCGGAACCGGGCGGCCAGGACGCGGCCGTCGACGACGGTGGCGCCGTTGGCCGCGAAGACCATGTCGGGCAGTCCCGCGACCGGTTCGATCAGCTCGACCTCGTGGCCGAGGCCCAGGTAGAGGCTGCGCAGCCGCTCCCACTGGGCGACGGCCAGCGCGGCGTCGGTGGGCTTCTCCGGCTCCATCCAGGGGTTGATGGAGTAGACGACGTCGAAGTGGACCGGCGAGCACATCAGATAGCGCCGGGGCCGCACCGTCCTCACCGGGCGGCCGCCCTGGGCCGCGGTGTTCCGGCGTACGGACGAGGTGTCTTGCTGCACTGTCGATTCTCCTTGCGCGGAAGGGGACGGAGGCGTCGGGCGGGGAGGGCTCAGGAGGCCGTGGCGGCGTCGGTGAGCGCCGGCGTCTGCTGCCGGAACGTCACCTCGATCCGGGCGGCGAAGTCGTTCATCGTGCGGAACGCCTCCTCCTGCGAGGCCCCGGTCGTCCCCAGGAAGCCGAGGATCGTGTTGCCGTCCGGGGGGCGGCGGATGACGTCGCCCGGCCGGGCGGTGATCTTGAGCAGGAAGACCTTGTCGGACTCGGCGACCTCTGCCGGCACGTCGACCCTGTCGACCACGCCCGCTTCGCTGATCAGGCACATCGCGGTGATGTGGACACCGGTCGGCGTGAAGTGCCGTACGTCGGGGCGCACTCCGAGCCCGATGTCCACGACCGCCTTGATCGGGTCGTGGTCGGCGGTCCTGCGGGCGATGAGGTCGAGGCCGCCGCCGCCGACCCGGGCGGCGATCTCCAGCAGGTGCGGCTCGCCGTCGTGGAACCTGACCTCGGCGTGCATGACGCTGCGCCGCAGTCCCTGGGCGTGGGCGCCGGCGCGCACGGCGCGGTGCACCTTCTCGATGTCCTCGGGGCCGAGCGAGGTCGGCGCGTGGTGGACGTCGTCGTCGAAGGTGCCGCCCTCGGCGGTGATGCGGTCCACGATCGAGCCGAGGTAGACCTCGTCGTCCCAGACGACGGCCTCCATCAGGAACTCGCGGCCGTCCAGGAAGGACTCCACGAGGAGTCCGTTCGGGCCGAGGTCGACGCCCTCGGCCTCGGAGTTGACCCAGAACAGGTCACGGATGCCCTCGGCGGCCTGGGCGTGCCGCAGCGCCATCTCCTCGGGGTTGTCGACCCGGAAGACGAAGTGGCTGCCGGCGCCGAGGGTCGGCTTGAGGATGACCGGGTAGCCGAAGTCGGCTGCCGCGCCGAGCGCGTCGTCCAGGCTCTCCACCAGCCGGTACGAGGGGATCGGGGCGCCCGCCCGCTCGTAGGCCTGGCGCATCAGGTACTTGTTCCTGCTGCACACGGCGGCCGGCACCCCGATGCCCGGCAGGCCCAGTGCGTCGGCGACCGCGGCGACGGTGATGACGGAGGACTCGGAGAAGGTGATCACCCCGTCGAAGCGTTCCTCCGCATGCCATGCGCGGGCCCGCTCGACGATGTCGTCGATCTTCCGGGAGCCCGCCGTGCGATAGCGGTCCGCCCGCCAGAAGTCGTCCGTGCCCTCGCCGTTGAGGACGTAGAGGTCGACGCCCAGGTCCTCCACCTGCCGGTAGCGGCCGTGGTAGTAGTTCAGGTACTGCACCGTCTCCAGCGTGAGCAGCTTCATGCCGCCACCTCCGTGCGTGCGGCGCCGGCCCGGGCCGCCCGCGGCAGCCGGGGCAGGGCGAACGGGGTGATCTTCTCGGGCTGTTCGGCGTCCAGCGCCAGGTCCACGCCCGCGGCCGTCGCCTCGGCGGCGGCGTCGATGAGCAGCGGGGCGGCGCAGGCCAGCAGCGCCCGCACCTGGAGCAGCAGGTCCCCGGTGCCGAGCGAGTCGTCCCGCTCGCGCGGCTCCTGGGCCGCGGCCGCCAGCCGGTCGAGGGCCGCGACGACGTTCTCGGCGCTGCGGCCCAGGTTGAAGCCGTCCAGCTCATAGGTGAGCCGGAACCGCTCGATGATCCCGGCCGCCCGGTCCCGGCCCGTCGCGGTGGTCGGCAGCGGGCTCCCGGCACCGGCCGGAGCGAGCGCGTCCAGCGCCTCGGCCAGCCGGTTCCACGGCCCGATCAGCCGTCGCTCGGTCACCTCGGTGAGGGCGGCGGTGCTGAAGTCGGTGCGCTGGAACTCCGGTGCGGTCAGCGCCAGGTAGAAGCGCACGAGGTCCCTCGGCACCTCCGCCAGCAGGTCCGCCGACCAGATCAGGTGGTTGCGGCTGGTGGAGAACTTCTCGCCCTCCAGGTCGTAGAACTCGTTGCTGATGTTGGCCTCGGGCAGCACATAGCGGTCGCCGTGCGCCATCAGCAGCACGAGGTCCAGCAGACCCCAGTGGTAGACGTTGTCGAAGCCGTGGAAGTACACGAGCTCCGTCCCGCTGCCGGCCCGCCAGAGCTCGTCGACGGCCTCGGTGCGCTCGCCGCGCCGGTCCGCGGACCACCAGGTGCTGTACATGACGGCCGGCATGGCCTCCACCCACGGGTAGAGGATCTGCCCCGGCGTCTCGGGGAAGGGCGCCGCGATGCCCCAGTCGCCGGGCACCGTCACCGGTATCTCCGGCAGCGGACGCGCCAGCAACTCGCGTACCAGCTGGGCGGCGTGCGGCCGCCAGCGTCCGAGGCGCTCGGCGAAGTAGGAGGTCAGCCGCTCGCGGTACTCCTCCATGGGCAGCACCAGGATGGTGACCTCGCGGGTGGTCACCGGCGAGTCCGGCTCCAGCACCGAGCGCGCGCCGAGCAGTTCGTCGGCGTTGTTGGGGTGCCCGCAGCCCTCGCAGACGCCTCCCGCGCTGCCGGTCAGGCAGACCGGGCAGCTGCCGGTCATCAGGCCGTCGTACAGATACCGGCCGGACTCCTGCGCGTACGGCAGCCGTACGGTCCGCTCGCGCAGCCGGCCCGTCTCGTGCAGGCGGGTGAAGAACTGAAGGACCGTGGCGCGGTAGCGGTCGTCGATGGGCGGCAGCCCTTCCATCGACAGGCCCATCGCGGAGATGCTCCGCTCGATCTTCGCGGTGGACTCGGCGCACAACTGCTCGGCGGACACACCGAGTCGGCGGGCCGTGGTGGTGACGTAGGTCTGGCTGTCGTCGGTGCAGGTCGTGTAGATCACGTCCCGGCCGTCGGCCGCCAGGTAGCGGCTGTAGACGTCACCCGCGAGGTAGGGGCCGGCCATGTGGCCGATGTGCAGGTCCCCGTTGGGGGTGGGGGTCGCCGCGACGACGACGGCACGGCGCCGGCTGCGCCCGCTCATGCCGTCTCCTCCCGGTGCCGGACGGAGAACTTCTCCGCCAGCTCGGCGTCCCACCAGACCGCGTACATCTGGAAGTCGGCGTCGGAGTCGTTGACGACCTGGTGGCGGGTGCCGGGGCGGAAGTGGACGACGTCACCGGCGGTGAACGGCACCTTCCTGCCTTCGCTGAGGATCGCCGCCTCCCCGGTCATCGCGATCCAGACCTCGTACTCGTGGTGGCTGTGCGGGCCGGACGCCGCGCCCGGGGGCACGACGCACCAGGAGCCCTCGAAGGGCGCGTTCAGGGCGGGCCAGGGGAACAGGCGCTGGGCGCGCAGTCCGTTGTCCGGTGCGAGGTTGTCCCGGTCGAGCTCTCGGATTTCCATGTGTGTGTCCTCTGCCGCTGGGTGCGCCTCGCGGCGCTGACGGATTCGGCCGGCCCCGGTCACAGGGCCTTGGCGAGCAGGGCCTCGTCGGACGCGGCACCGCGGCGGGCCAGCAGGTCGGTGACGATGTCCTGGGAGCGCATGGCGAGCACGCTGAGCAGGGAGTCGGCGATGCCGTGGGTGGCTTCGTTGACGCCCTGGAGGTAGCAGTTGGCGGTGTAGGAAGCGGGCAGCCGCATCCGGTAGTTGCGGTCGACGGTGGCCTCGCCGGCGCCGGTCGTGGCCGCGAGCTCGCGCACCATGGCGGGCATGTCCCGCACGAAGCCGGTGCCGAGCAGCACGAGGTCGCAGCGGAGCTCGGCGCGCTCGCCGGACTTGCGGTCGAGGACGTCGAGGACGACCTCGTCGCCGTCCATGCGGGCCCCGGCCAGATCGGTCAGGGTGCGCATCCGCAGCCGCTCGGTGCCCTGCAGCCGCTCCTGGTACATCTCGCGGTAGAGCGTCTCCAGCATGGCGGGGGCGAGCCCGGCGTAGTTGGTGACGTGCATCTCGCGCAGCACCTGGCGGCGCGTCTCGGACCGGGTGGCGTAGAAGTCGTCGATGAAGGACGGGTAGAACAGCTCGTTGGTGAACTTGCTGGTCTGGTAGGCGTTCAGGCCGATCGAGCGCATCAGCATCGTGCACTGCGCCGCGGGGAACCGCTGGTAGGCGGCCCACAGCAGCTCGGCGGCGCTCTGCGCGCCCCCGATCACCACGATCCGCCGCACGTCGGACGGGTCGAGCGCCTCGATCCGGTGCGAGTACCGCGTGCTGTGGATGACACGCCGCTCGGGCAGCGCGGCGAGCTCGGCCGGTACGAACGCGTCCCGTCCCGCGCCGATCACCAGGTTGCGGCTGGAGATCACGGCGCCGTCGGCGGTGCGCGCGAGCCAGTGGGAGACCTCACCGCCCCGCGACGGACCCGGTTCGATCGACACACAGCGGCGCCCGTACTCGACCTGCACCTCGCGCAGCGAGGAGGCCACCCACTGGAGGTATCCGGAGATCTCCGAGCGGTACGGCGTGAACGTGCCGAGGTTGATGAACTCGTCCAGCCTGCCGATCGAGTGGAGGTAGTTCACGAAGGAGAACTCACTGCGCGGATTGCGCAGCGTCACCAGGTCCTTGAGGAACGAGACCTGGCTCTGGGTCCACGGCAGCAGCATGCCCCGCTGCCACACGGTGTCGTCGTGCTGCTCGATGATCAGTGTGCCCGCCGCGAGCTCCTTGGGGGCCAGCTCCTCCAGCGCTATGCCGAGCGCGAGGTTGGCCGGGCCGGCGCCGATGGCGAGGACTTCGACTTCCTGGTGCCGCAATTGGTCCCTCCCTGAATTCATTGGAATTTCTCGACCAGCGCAACCATGTCGGTCACGGTGTAGGCGGCGTGAAAGGACCGCAGGTCCAGATCGACGGCGAACTGCTTCTCCAGGCGCACCAGCGCCTCCATCGAATTCATGCTGTCCCACCCGAGCGCGGCGAGTGCCTGGTCAGCGGGGATGTCCGCGGGGTCGGCGCCCAGCACGTCGGCGATGATCTCCCTCACCGACTCCTCGATCGAACCCGATTCACTCATGCGGGTTTCCCTTCCTTTCGTTCAGTGCGATCCATTCCGGTGCGATCCTTTTCGCGGTGTCCGCGTCGAGAGTGAAGACCTCGGTGTCCGGCTCCTTCGGGGAGCCGGCCGGGACGAAGCCGGCGCCGGTCCAGAAGTCCGCGGCCACGCCGTTGCGGTCGGAGCGCCGGTAGTGCCCCTCGACGGTGCGGGCGCCGGCCAGCGCGGCCCGGCCGGCCAGCCATCCGAGGGCGGCGCGTTCCACGCCGCGGCTGAGCACCCGGCAGCTCAGGACGAGGTTGCGGACCCGCCACACCTCGCTGGTGCGCTCCACCCACAGGGCGCCGACGATCCCCTCGTCGCCGAAGCGGTCGGCGACCGACACGGACAGCACCAGATGGCCGTCGTCCTCGCTCATCCGCCGGGTGGCCGCCTCGTCGTAACGGATCCCGGTGAGGTTGAACTGGTTGGTGCGGGCGGCGAGCTGGGAGATCCGGCCGATGGTGTACTCGGTCGCGGGCGCCACCTCGACCCTCAGCTCCAGCGCCCGCAGGAAGTCCTCCGAGGAGTCGAACCCGGACGAGAAGTCGCCGCGCTGCGCCCGGTTGCGGTACAGCTCGGGCCGTTTGCGGTCGGTGTCGGTGAGCGTCATGACGTCGAACCAGCCGTGCCGCAGCAGCGCGTCGACCAGATGGGCGGGATCGCCGGCCGCGGAGACCACGGCGACCTCGGGCAGTTCGTCGCCGACCTGGGCGCGCTCGAAGTCGGAGTCGTCCATGAAGACGAACGACTCGGTCGACAGGGACAGCGCCTCGGCGGCCCGGCGCAGATTGCCCGCCTTGGCCGACCAGTCGACCATCCGCGCGGAGAACGCCTCGGGCCGCAGCAGCACGTCCGGGTGCTCGGTGAGGACCTTCTCCACCTGGTCCCGGTCGTTCTTGCTGGCCAGGACCAGCACGACGCCCTGGTCGCGCAGCCGGGCCACGGTGCGCTGGAGTTCCGTGTAGCAGTTGCCCGGGTACAGGCCGCCCAGCTGGACGCCCCGCGCACCGACCTCGCCGAGCACCCCGCCCCACAGGGTGTTGTCCAGGTCGAGGGCGAGGACCTTGCGGGACAGTCCCGAGCGGGCCTGCGCGACCCGGCGCACGAGGCGGGCCAGCAGCAGCAACGCGTCGTCGCTGTAGGGCAGATCGCCGTACCGGTGCAGCCGTACGTCGCACGCCTGGACCGGGGCCTCGGCCAGCTCGCCCACGAGATCGACGGCGACCACCTGGTCGTGCTCCTCGGCGAGGGCGAGCAGGGCCGCGTTCAGCCGGTACCACGCGCCGGCCACCCGGGCGCGGGCCCGCACGCTGATGATCCCGTCGCGTACCTGGGCGGGCAGCGGCACCGTGTGGACGACGAAGGTGGCGGCGGTGTGCTTCAGGGCGCCGGCCAGCAGGCCGCGCAGCTCCTCCAGCCGGGCGTCGAGGTACTTCTCCAGCACGTCCGGCTCGGCCGCGCCGAAGTCGCCCGGCAGAAAGTACCCGGCGTCCATCAGCACGGCGACCAGGCCGGGGTCGCCGTCCCGGGTGAACGACCCGGTGGCCAGCGACATGTCGAAGGTGCCGTAGTCCGCGGTGCGCAGCACGGGCAGCAGCCCGGCTCCGGTCAACTGGGCCCGCAGCAGCGGCTCGAAGGGGCCGACGGTGCAGGTGGCCAGCACGGTCACGGCGGCCTCACGAGGCGTTTCCCCGGTCACGGCCAGGTCCTTCAGGATCCGGCCGGCCTGCCGGGCCAGGGCCGGATCGTCGCTCTCCAGCAGGGCCCTGCGGACGCGGGGGCCCGGCATGCGTCGTTCCCGTACGGCCGTACGCAGCGCGGCCGCCGGGTTGTCGCTCTCGCTCACGGTGCGGTGCCTTCCTGTGGACGCGGGTCAGGCCCGGACGAGGGAGCAGTACCAGCGCATCCCGATGGAGATCCCGGTCAGCGCGACCAGGTCGCCGGGTGCGATCACGCCCTGCTCGATCAGCTCGCCGAGCGCGGTGAGCTGGTCGGCGGAGCCCATGTGGCCGTGGGCCCGGGCCGGTGCGGTGTTGGTGCGCTCCAGCGGGATGCCGAGCGGCTCGGCGATGTCGGCGATGCCGTCGGGGTCGTTGATGTAGATGACGTGCGTCACCTCGTCGCGGCCGACCCCGGCCCGCTTGCACGCCCCGTCGACGACGTCGAGGGTGCGGGTGATCGCGGCCTGCCCGAACTCCCGCAGCTTCGCGGGGTCCTTGCGGAAGTGCTCCTGCACGCGCACATGGCCGGCCGGTGCCGTCCTGCTCGACCAGCCCTCGGGGGGCAGGGGCGCCACGGCGCCGCCGTAGTCGGTGCGGAACCAGTCGCACAGGTCCGGGACCGTGAACTGCTCGGTGGCCAGCCACGCGTTGCGCTCGTGGCCGCGGCGCAGGACCGCGGCGACGGCGCCGTCGCTGTGCACCGCGTTGTTGACCGTCATGCGGTTGCGGTGGAACTCGCTGACCCTGTTCACCGCGACGAACAGCACGGTGGTGATCTCCGGCTGCACGGCGAGGATCCCGGCCACGATGCCCAGTCCGGTGACGCCCGAGGCACAGCCCTCGTTCAGCAGCAGGGTCTGCCGGCTCCCCATCTCCAGAGCTCGGCCCAGCGCCGCCGAGCCGTCCCAGTGGGGGTACTCGGGGTGCTCCGAGGTGGCCAGCACGAGCAGGTCCACGTCGTCGGCGCGCACCGAGGTGCGGGAGAGGGCGTCGCGTGCGGCCCGTGCCGCCAGATCGGTCGTGGTGATGTCGTCGGATGCCCGGTGAAAGGTGTGATAGCCCCACCGGACAATGCGTTCCGGGTCGGGGACATAGGTTCCCGCTACTTCTTCGACATTCTGGTCCGCTCCGAACGAGTAACCGAAACCGGTAATTCCGAAGCCATGCGGAAGCTGCGCCATTGATATCTCTCTCTCGCTGCGATTCCTGCGGCCGCGTGAAATCTTCGCGGGTTCGCATGGCCGAATCAACAGCCGTGGAGACGGGCGGAGTTGAACGGAAAACCTAAGTTGAACGCGCGTAGATCAGGGAAGTTGAACACACGCGAAAAAAGAGTGCGGGCCGGGGGAATTCCCCGGCCCGCACTCATTGCGGACTGCCTCGATATCGCGTACGGAACTCAGGCCAGCAGTGCCGCCGCGGCCTTCCTGCTCGCGGCGACGACGGTCTTTGCCGCGCCGCCGCTGCCCCCGGTGAAGGTGTGCACTCCCGGCCCCAGGGAACGCAGCTCCAGCCCCGCCGGGTCGTGATAGCAGTCGCAGGAGGCGACGGTGCGCCCCACGGCGACGGACACACCGAACACCCGCCGTGCGCTCTCGGCGACCCGCTCCGCCAGCGGCCCGTCCGGTGTCACCGCGTCCGGATCGACTCCCCACCGGTCGCAGGGCAGACCGAGCAGGAACCCGCCGTCCTCGTGGGGCCGGCCGTACAGGCCGGAGTTCTCCTCGACGAAGGGCCCGAGCCCGTCCAGCGGCGCCCGGCACAGGCTGTACTGGATGTGCTTGGTACGCAGACCCGCCACCGGCAGCCGGCTGCGGGCCAGCAGCTTCGGCGTCCAGGCGCCCGCGGCGAGAACCACCCGGTCGTAGCGCAGGGTCCGGCCGTCCGCCGTGCGCACCGCCGGGTCCCGCGTCACCTCGTCCACCGGTGCCTCGTGGACGGTGACGCCGGCCTCCGCCGCCGCCCGCAGTGCCGCCGTGCGCAGCCGGTGCGGGGAGATGTGCCCGGCGTGCCGCTCGACCACGGCGACCGCGTCGGCGGGCAGGGTGCGGAAGGGAAAGACGCCGACCACCCCGTCCCGGCCGACGACTTCGGCCGAGCCCGGGAGATAGGCGTGCAGGACCTCGGCCGGCTCCCGCGCGTCGGCACCGGCGGGCAGGACGTACACCGCTCCGGTCTCCCGGTACCCGGACCAGGCGCGCAGGACGGCACTGGCCCTGATCTCGGCGAGGCTCTCGGCGGCCGGGCCGGTCGCCGCCACGGTGGGCTCGAACCCCCGGACCAGCCCGCCGGAGACCCTGGAGGCGTCCGCCCGGCACCCGGCGCCGCCGGTGAACAGGTCCACCGACGCGCCGCCCGGCGCCCGCACGGTCCGCCAGGCGAGCAGGGTGCCCGCGACCCCGCCGCCGACGATCGCGACCCTCACGCCGGCGTCACCCCTCGTCCGCCCGGGCCGCCCGCGCCGCGACCACCCGCCGCAGATCGTGGGTGTGGTCCGCCGCCCGGCGGCGCAGCGTCACCGGGAGCCCTTCGAGCCCGAGCATCCGCTGCGCCGATGCGAGCGTGCCGGGGGTGGCGGCGTAGCGCGGGTAGAGGAACCGCAGCAGCAGATCCAGCACCAGGTCGCCCCGGCCCCGTGCGGCGGCGGGCATGTCCCGGAAGAACCGTTCGACGTACGGCTCCGTCAGCGGGGTCTGCTCGGGCTGCCAGAACCCTTCGGCCAGGGACCACAGTTCGTAGTTGGACAGGTCCGTGCCGCGCATGATCGCGTTCCAGGCCGCCTCCTTGGCGGCCGCGTGGGGCAGCGCGGCCCGGCACTTCGCCGCGAACTGCTCGGCGACGGCCCCCGGGCCGGCGCTCAGCGCCGCGGCGATGTCGGTCTCGTCCAGCCCGCCGAGCACGGCGAGCCGGTAGCGGATGCGCCAGCTCACGTCGGTGTCGAGGGTCAGTCCGGGGGGCAGTCCGTCGCCGGCCAGCCAGCCGGACAGCTCCATGGTGTCGGCGGTGAAGTCGATCAGCCCCCGGAAGAGGGTGATCAGCCGCTCGTCGTCGGCGTCGGTGCGGGCGAGCCGTTCGCGCAGGGCGGCGGCGATCCGGGCGGTCGCGGCGGGCCGCAGGCCCGGCGCGAGGAACCGGTCGGCGACGTCGTGCCGGGCCTGCTCCAGGACCTCGGCCAGGATCGACAGTTCGCTCTCCTGAAGGACCATCCCGCTCACCAGCTCCAGGTGCGCGGAGGCGGGATACGTCCCGTCCTGCACGCCCAGCAGCAGGGCGCACCACACCATCGCCCGGTTCAGCGGGGACAGCGCCGGCAGCGTGTCCGGGAGCGCGGCCCGCGAGACGGGGTCGAAGCCGATCTTGGCGTAGGTCAGGTCGCCGTCGTTGAGCAGGAGGAACAAGGGTGCCGGGCGGCCCACGAGTTCGGGGAGTTCGGTGCGCCCGCCGTCGATCCGGACCCGGACGGTGGTGCTGCCGTCGGCGTAGTAGAGGCCCACGTCCATGGTGTGCGGGCGCAGGACCGGATGGCTGTCGGGGGCGCCCTGGAGGACGGCGGCGGCGGTGATGTGCCCGTCGGCGACGGTGAGTTCGGGGGTGAGCGTGTTCACGTTGGGCGTGTGCAGCCACTTCTCGGCCCAGTCGGTCAGGTCGGTGCCGGCCGCCTCGCCCATCGCGGCGAGGAAGTCCGCGAAGGTCGCGGTGGAGTAGGCGTGCCGGTCGAAGTAGGTCCGCAGTCCGGCGGTCAGGGCGTCGTCGCCGATGTGCGCGGCGAGCTGGCGCAGCGCCGAGTGGCCCTTGAAGTACGAGATCCGGTCCAGCTCCAGCTGCACCGTGCGCACGTCGGGCCCCTCGATGCTGACCGGGTGGGTGGAGGGACGCTGGTCGGGCAGATACGCCTGGCCCTTGCGGCGCGCGGCGAACGTGGTGGGCGGGCCGGGGAACCGGGTCACCTCGCTGGTGACCCGGTGCGCCATGTAGTCGGCCAGGGACTGGCCCAGCCACAGGTCGTTCCACCAGGCGTTGGTCACCAGGCCGGCGAGCCAGAGCAGGGAGATGCCGTGGGCGAGGACGACGGCCCGGGTCTCGCGCTCGCTGTCGGCGGCGGCCGAGCTGAACAGGTACTGCTCGCGCAGCAGCACACAGCCTGGATGGTCCAGCGACAGGACGCCGAACTCGGGCACGAAGACCTGGTCGAGCTTGGCGAAGGGGTGCCCCACGCCGAACAGCCCGGTGTACGCGTCCAGACACTGGGCCGTGATCTCGAAGATCTCGTCGACGTCGGTCTTCAGCGAGTCCGCGAGCGAGGCCCGGCAGTGCAGCCCGAGCGGTATGCCGTCGTGCTCGGTCCGGAAGGAGGCGTACGGCCCGGCGACCAGAGCGGTCAGATAGGTGGCCAGCGCCGGCGACTCGGTGAGCCTCCAGCGGCCCGGGCCGGTCCGGACCGCCTCGCTGTTGCCGAGCACCTGCCAGGTCTCGGGGACCGTCAGCTCGAACTCGTAGGGGGCCTTCAGGTCGGGCTGGTCGAAACAGGCGAAGACACGGGGCGCGTTGTCGACGTAGACGAAGGAATAGACGTAGGTCTCGCCGTCGGCCGGGTCGACATAGCGGTGGAGCCCTTCGCACTCATTCGAGTAGCTCATGTCGGCCACCACGACGAGTTCGTTCTCCGTGTCGAGTCCGGACAGCGGAAACCTACCGTCCGCCCATTCCGCGGTATTCAGTTCCCGGCCGTTCAACGTGATGGATCGAAGCGTCTTGGGATCGATGTCCAAGAACGTTTCCGCCCCCGGACCGCGGGCGTCGAAGCGGATTTTCGTCGTCGAGCGAAAAGTGTCCGATCCGGTGGTCAGATCGAGGTCGACACAATAGGAGCGGACCTGGAGCAGAGAACCACGTTCCCGGGCTTCCTCACGGGTCAGACTTGGCATACGACCTTCCTTTCGCGAGAGGCCAAAGAATCGTCGTACGACCGGGTTCGAGCGTCAAGGAGAGTATAAGAATGCCGATGGCCGGGAACCTATTCGGTTCCCGGCCACCGGCATTGCCCGGGCGCGCATCACGCCTCTCTCCGTTGACCTTCCAGCTCTCTCGCTATATTCAGCCAGATTTCCCCGCAGGAACGCGCCACGGCGGCGATCTCATTGACCCAGTGCGGAGGCACGCCCTCGACGCCCGCCACCACGTCCCGCGTGCCGATCGTGTGCGTGTCGTACCAGCGGAACAGGGACCTGCCCGATTCCGAGTACCGCAGCAGGGGGTCCTGCAGGAGCTTGGCGCGCAGCACCGACCAGTCGGCGGGGGCGAAGACGGCCGGCCGCGCCCGAACGGAAACGGGCTGCTCACCGACCATTCGGTCGGCCGGTGGGTCGAGTGCGCCCCGGTCGTCCTCACAAGGGGCCTCCTGTCCGGCCGGCCGCAGCTTGGGAGGGAGCGGATCCGCCCCCCGCTGGATCCGCTGGCGGACATCGCGTGCGGTGGCCACCGACACCCCGGCCTGACGTGCCACTTCCCGCAACGGCATCTCCGGATAGGCCGCGACGACCTCACTGGCGCGCAGCCGGCCCTGGCTGTAGTTGACCGGCCGGTACCTGCCGTCCCGACCCAAACGCACGTTCAACTGCGGCTGGTTCGCAGTTGAACGCTCAGTGATCGTCCTGCGCAGCGCGGCCACGGTTCTCGCGGCGAGTCCGGTGACCGCCGCGACGGCCCGGTCGGACCAGTGGGGCTGCGCGGCGAGCACCCGGCGCGCCGCCGCCTCACGGTCGGCCCGCGAGAGCGGCAGTCCGTGCGTGACGTTCTCCTGCACCGCGATGAGGAACATCAGCTCCTCCGGGCCCTCGAAGAAGCGGACCTCGATGGTCTCCCGGCCTTTCATCAACGCCGCCAGGAGACGATGCGAACCATCGATCACACGCATCGAACGGCGGTGCACGATGATCGGCGGCAACGCGTGGTCCACATCTGCAAGAGTCTGGGCATGCGAAGGGTCCTCCCCCTCCAGTCGGGGAGAGTCACCGGGCCGGATCAATTTCGTCGGAACGGCTTCGACCGGACTCAATTCGACCGATAAACCATGCTGCTCCCCGGGCTGCCGGCCAGGAATCTCATCCGCCTCGGACTGACCCTCTTCATCAGTAAGAGCCTCCCCCGTGTAATCCACTGCAGAATCCTCTCCCGAGAAATCTCCAACGCTCCCACCTGCGCTGTTCCTTGGAATACGGATCTCACTCGCCGTGCCACTTCTCTTTTGCCGTGAAGCAGAGCAACAAGAATGCCGCCGGACTGCCGTGAAGGCTACTGCAGGGTCTGCTTGCTGTCACCTGCGGTGCTGCATGACAGAGCGGGCAGGAATGTTTTCTTCGAGGGGCGACGCGAGCAACGTCATGTGATACGCGTCGCTTCAGTCAACGCGCGTGTTCGCGGGTGCAGCAGTACCGTCCGGTTCGCCCGGACCCCTGCGAGCGTGGATTTTCTCGGGGAAGCCTGACAATCGATCCCGAAATGTGCGGCGCGCCCCGCCGCACGCACTTTGCACAAGCGAGGGGCGACACCCTCAGCCCTGTGATCGCAGGCCCCGCAGGGCCGCCCGCAGGAGCATGACCAGCTCGTCGACGACCGGCGGGGGCTCGCTCGGCCGGGCGACCGCGAGGATCTCCCGGTGCAGCCGCGCGACACCGGGCGGCAGGACCACCCGCTCGACCCCGGTGTCCTGTCCCCGGCCGAGCAGCGTGGCAGGGATCAGGCCCACCGCGAGACCGGCCCGGATCATCGCGAGCATGCTGTGCAGGTCGTCGGTCTCCAGCGTGACCCGGGGCGCGATCCCGAGCTCTCCGGCCCAGCGCAGCAGCAGCCGGCGGTCGGGGTTGTGGACATGACCCGAGACCCACTCCCCTTCGAGGCAGTCGGCCAGCTCCACCGGGCGGCGGCGGCCCGGATCGGCGCCGGCGACCAGGACCAGCGGTTCGCGTCCCAGGCCGGTGACGGTCAGCGCCTCGGACGGGGCCGGCGGGTCCTCCGGCAGATAGCGGTAGGCGACGAGCAGATCGAGGTCCCCCGACCGCACCCTCGGTACACCTTCGTCGGTCTCCACGACGACGAGCCGGATCCGCGGCCCCGGGCGGCGGTCCCTGAGCGTGGCCAGGATCGGCGGGAGCAGATACGTCATCGCGCTCGGGTAGATCCCCACGCGCAGTTCGGCGATCTCCCGGCTCGCGATGGCGTGGGCGGCGTCCTGGAACCGGGCCGTCGCGTCGAACAGCGTCCCGGCGGCCCCTGCCAGGGAGCGGCCGGCGGCGGTGAGGATCAGCCGGCTGCCGGGGCGGCGGACGATCAGCTCGACGCCCAGATCGCGTTCGAGGGCGGCGATGTGCTGGGACACCGCCGAGGGCACAAAGCCGAGTTCCACCGCGGCCTGCGCCATCGAGCCCCGGCGCACCACGGCCAGGAAGGTGGCCAGGAGCTTCAGATCCGGCTGGGACTTCACCGCTCGTGAACCTTCTCTTCGGAATCCATCGCTTTACGTGTCGCGAGGTCGCCGACAGAGTAAGGGCAGTCCGACGCCAGGAACCCCGCCCGACAGAAAGCCGAGACCATGGCCATCGACGTCACCGCCCTGCGGGCCCACTTCCCCGCCCTGGACAGCGGCCTCGCCTTCTTCGACGGTCCGGGCGGCACGCAGACCCCCCGCCCGGTCGCCGACGCCGTCGCCGCGACGCTCACCGGGCCGCTGTCCAACCGGGGCACCGTCAGCCCGTCCGAGCTCAACGCCGAGCGCGCCGTCGCCGGGTTCCGCGACGCCTGCGCCGACCTGCTGAACGTGCCCGCGAACGGCGTCGTCCACGGACGCAGCGCCACCCAGCTGACGTACGACTTCGCCCGTCACCTGGCCAAGGACTGGAGCGCGGGCGACGAGATCGTGCTCAGCCGGCTGGACCACGACGCGAACGTGCGCCCCTGGGCGCAGGCCGCGGAGCGTGCGGGCGTGACGGTCCGCTGGATCGAGATCGACCCGGAGACCACGCAGCTCGACCTCGACTCCTACGAGCGGGTTCTCTCGTCCCGGACCCGGCTGGTCGCGGTCACGGCGGCCTCCAACGTGCTGGGCACCAAGCCGCCCCTGCGCCGGATCGCCGACCGCGCCCACGAGGCCGGCGCCCTCGTGTACGTGGACGGCGTCCACTACGCCGCACACCACCTGGTGGACGTACCCGCGCTCGGCGCGGACCTGTTCGTCTGCTCGCCGTACAAGTTCCTCGGACCGCACTGCGGGGTGCTCGCGGCGGCACCCGAACTGCTCGGCACCCTGCGCCCGGACAAGCTGCTGCCCTCGCCGGACACCGTGCCGGAGCGGTTCGAGTTCGGCACCCTGCCCTACGAGGTCCTCGCCGGCGTCACCGCCGCCGTCGACTTCCTCGCCGCGATGGACCCGGGTGCGGGGAGCGGGCGCCGGGAGCGGCTGACGCACTCGCTGGCCGCCCTGCACGAGCACGAACGGTCACTGCGGACGCGGCTCCAGGAGGGCCTGTCGGCCCTGGGCGACGCCGTCACCGTGCACTCGAAGGCACCCGACCGCACCCCGACGCTCCTGATGACGCCGGTGGGCCGGGACGCGCGCGAGGCGCAGGCGCATCTCGCCGGGCGCGGTGTGGTGGCTCCGGCGGGTTCGTTCTACGCGTACGAGCCGTTCACCGCGCTGAAGCTGGAGAATCCCGCACTGCGCGTGGGCCTTGCCCCCTACAACACCGTGGAGGAAGTGGACCGCTTCCTCGACGGCCTGACCGCCTTCCTCTAGCCGCTCGGGGCCCGGACCGCGCCCGCCCCGGGGGACTCCGGGGCGCTCGCGGAGGGGGTGTCGGCCGGCGGGACGACGGTCGTCACGGCGAGGGCCTCACCGATCCGGGACCGGGCGTAGAACCACGCGGCGTCCTGCGTCCCCAGGCCGATCCAGTCGCTGCCGGTCTCGAAGTCGCCCAGGGCCAGCGACTTGGTGAACGTGCCGACGTAGAAGGGCCGCTCGTCGGTGTCGCGGAGCTCGACCACGTAGGGCACGTTCACCTCGACGGGGCCCTTGGAGCGCACCTCGAAGGGCAGGTCGCGCGAGGCGTGCTTGGCGGCGACCCGCAGCGGGCCGGCGAAACCGGCCCGGCCGTCGTACTTCGACAGCACCGGCATGACCCGGCCGTCGACCGTCAGGGTGTGCCGGCGCAGATCGAGCGTGCCGACGCCGGGCGTCGGCGTGGGCGTGGGCGACGGGGTGGAGCCGGTGTGCGCCGCCGCGGGCGGGATCCGGTCGGCGGGCGGACGGTCCGGCTCCGCGCCGCGGTCCAGGTTCACCGCGAAGCCCAGGACGACGAGGGCCGCGCTCCCCGCGCCGAGTCCGAGGGCGGTACGGCGGCGGCGTCTGCGGCGTATCGCGCGGGCCCGGATCCCGGCGCCGTCGACGGCCGGAGCCGTCGCCCTGCTCGCCGCCAACTCGCGCAGCGCGGCGGAGAGTTCATCGGACACGGCCGCTCTCCTTCCGGACCGGCACGTCGGCCTCGTCCCCCGCGAGACGCTTCGCCAGTTCCGCTCGCCCCCGCGACAGCCTGGCCTTGACCGTCCCCACGGGGGCACCGGTCTCGGAGGCTACCTGTTCGACACTCAGGTCGCACAAATGGTGCAGGACGATCGCCATCCGCTGTGCCTCGGGCAGTTCGCGCAGGGCGGCGACGAGCGCGGTGTACTCGGGACCCGGGCCCGGTGCGGGATCGGGCGGCGGGGTGCGCCGCATCAGCTCCAGCCGGCGCTTCGCCCGTCGCCAGCGGCTCACCGCCAGCCGCATGGCCACCGTACGGATCCATGCCTCGGGGGCGCTGTCCGCCAGGAACCGCCCACGCCGGTCCCAGGCCCGGACGAACGCCTCCTGCACGACGTCCTGGGCCTCGCCGTGGTCTCCGGTGAAGGCGTAGAGCTGGCCGGTCAGCCGGGGGAACGCGGCGGCGTAGAACGCGTCGAACTCCTCGTCGGTCATGCCCCCACCGGATTCCCTGGCCTTTCCGTGCAACCCGGCCACCTCCGCCGTGCGTACAGGTCCCGTAGGTCGCTCCATCCACTCAGGTCGCACTCCGAGAAACGCAACCCCATCAGGAAGACGGCGCACACGGGTTCCCGGCTCCCTTTTCCGCGTGCGGGTTGGCCGCTTCCCGGCCGTGCGGCCCGACGGCTGGTCAACCTACCGGTACGGGAGGGCAGTTGCCCGTGCCGACCAGGCCGGACGCCCGCGCGTGCGGCCACGCCCGTGTTCCCGGAACGAAGGACCGCCCAGGTGCCCCCGACCCACGACGTGCTCCCCCGCCATGACTTCGCCGCGTACGCCCGTGCCCACTGGCCCCGGCTGGTGGTGACCGCTCGGCTGCTCACCGACGACGCCGAGACGGCCGAGGAGCTGGTGCGGAGAACGCTGGCGCGGATGTGCGCGTCGTGGCGCCGTGTGCCGCGCGACGACGTCGACTTCCACGTACGGCGCTGTCTGGTGCGGGGCCATCTGCGCCGACTGCGCGGCCGGCGGGCCGCGCGGCGGCGGACCGTGCTGGTGCTGCGGTTCCGGGAGGGGCTGGCGGAGGCGGAGATCGCCCAGCTGCTGGGTTGTTCGGCGGGCGCGGTGCGATCCCTCGTCCGGCAGGGGATGCGGGCGGCCGGCGCCGACTCCGCACGGCTGCGCGAGGTGTACGCCCGTGTCGTCGAGGACGTCGTCCCGTCCGAGGCGCCGCTGACCGAGATCCAGGAGCGGGGCGGGGCGCTGCGGCGGCGCCGGTCCGCCGTGGCCGCTGTCGCGTGTGCGGCGCTGGTCGTGCCGGGCGCCCTGTTCGCCGCCGACCGGATCGGGGACGGCATGGAGCAGGACGGGGCGTACGGAGTGCGGGACGAGGGCGGTGCGACGAGTCCGGTCCGGGTCGTGGCGCCGGGCGAGCGGGTGACCGCCGGGCCCGGGGTGCGGGTGTGGCTGACGGCCGACGGCGGGCACTGGGCGGTGCCCGGCTCCACCGCCGGCCCCGGTGAGCGGGACGACAGCGGCGTCCCGCTCGACGAACCGGGCGTCTCGCTGCGGATGGACAGCGTCAGAGGCGGCTTCCTGCTGTCGGGCGTCTTCCACGGACTGGACGGCGAACCGGACCGTATCGAGGTCAGGACCGGCGAGCGGCGGAGCACCGCGAAGGTCCTCGTCCTGGCGGGCAGTGAGGGCTGGGGCCTGTGGTACGCGAGCACGCCCGTGCCCGACGACGAGATGAAAGCGGTCCTGTCCACCGGCGAGGGCGCGGACGACGAGCGGATCGTCACGGTGTACGACGCCTCCGGCAAGGTCGCCGCCCGCTCCGAGCGTGAGTGGTGACGGACATGAACGACAGGACGACGACCCCGCAGTCCCCGTCCGGCGGACGGCACCGTGAGCGCACCCCGCTGCGGATCCGGTTCCGGCGCACCCGGGGCCGGCGGCTCCGCCGGCTGCTGTACGCCTTCCTCGCCCTGCTCGGCCTGCTGTGCGCGTCGGTCGTCGTGGCGTACCACCTGACGGCCATTCCGAAGCCGCACCCCGAGACCGTCACGCAGAGCACCGTGTTCCTCGACTCCGGCGGCGCCTATCTGGGCCGGCGCGGGCCGGTCGACCGGCAGGACGTCCCGCTGTCCGCGGTGCCCCGGCATGTGCAGGAGGCGGTGATCGCCGCGGAGAACCGCTCCTTCCGGACCGACCGGGGGATCTCGCCGCGGGCCATCGGACGGGCCGCGCTGGCCGCGCTGACCGGCGGCGAACAGCAGGGCGGCTCCACCATCACCCAGCAGTACGTGAAGAACGCGCTGCTCAGCCCGGAGCGGTCGCTGTCCCGCAAGGTCCGCGAGGCGCTCATCGCGATCAAGCTGGACCGCACGCGCGGCAAGGACGAGATCCTCGAGGGCTATCTCAACACCGTGTACTTCGGGCGCGGCGCGGCCGGCATCCAGTCCGCCGCGCGCAACTACTTCGGCGTGGACGCCGAGGACCTGACGGTCGCGCAGGGCGCGGCGCTGGCGTCCATCGTCAACATCCCCTCGTACTACGAGAAAGCGGGCTCCGACACGAAGGTCACCACGAAGCTGGCGGACCGCTGGGAGTGGGTGCTCGACGCGATGGTCGACAGCGGTGCCATCACCGCCGAGCAGCGGGCCGAGGCGCGTTTCCCCGCGTTCCGGTTCTATCCGCCGGGCGAGACCGAGGGACAGCGGCAGTATCTGATCGACGTCGCCGCGAAGGAGGCCGCGGACCGGCTCGGCATCACCGAGGACCAGCTCGCGAGCGGCGGTTACCACGTGACGACCACCTTCGACCTGGCCCTGCAGGACCGGGCCACGCAGCTGGTGCAGGACCGCCGTCCCGAAGGCGGGCGGAGCGTGCGGGTGCACACGGCCGTGGTGGGGCTGGCACCCGGCGACGGGGCGGTACGGCTGCTGTACGGGGGCTCGGACTACGCGCGCCAGCCGTTCAACGACGCGGTGAGCGGTGCGGTGGAGGCGGGCACGGCGCTGGAGCCGTTCGGCAAGGTGAAGTGGGGTGACCCGCTGGGCGGGCTGCTGCGGACGGCGGCGCCGACGCCGCTGAACCTGGCCTCGGCGTACGCGACGCTGGCGGCGGGCGGCCGGTACGCCGCCCCGTACACCGTCACCCGCATCACGCGGGAGGGCCGCACCGTCTACCGGGCGCGTCCGGAGGTGTCGCGTGTGTTGGACCGCAGGGAGGCGTTCCTGGCGGACGCGGGGACGGGAGCCGTGCCCACGCCGGTCGTCGTGGGCGCGGAGCCGGGTTCCGGTGTCGGCTCGCCCTCCGGCTCCTTCCCGGTGGAGGCGAAGGGCTTCACCACCGGCGGGGCGGGCGGCGGGTCCACCCGGCGGACCGTGTGGACCACCGGCTACGACCCCCGACTCGCTCTGACGGTCACCCTCTTCGCCGACCGGCCGGGCACCAGGAAGGGCACGACGGTCCCGGCCCGCCTCCCGAACGCCCCGTCGCCGACGGAGTACGCGCAGCGGCTGGCGACGGGGCTCTGGGGAGCGGCGACGAAGGAGACGTCCGGGAACGCCTCGAAGGGCGGGTGACCCGGGACGCTTCCCCTGCGGGGAGCCGCCGCGAACGCCGGTCCCCGGCCGGCCTCGCGGCGGCGGCCGGGAGGGCGGCGGCCCGGGTCTTCGCCGTGCCCGCCGTGCCGGCCGGCGCCCGCCGGCACGGCGGGCACGCGGCGACCCGCGTCACGAGCCGGCGTTCGCCGTCACGGGTGCGGGGGCGGCCTTGTTGTCGCGGCCGAGCCTGCGGGCCGCCGGGACGAGGCAGATCGCGAGGGCTCCGCCGAGTCCGGCCAGGGCGAAGGTGGTGAAGCCCCAGCTCTCGTTGCCGCTCGCGGCGAGCTCGCCGATCAGCCAGGGCCCGACGACGGCTCCGGTGCGGCCGACGCCGGTGACCCAGCCGAGGCCCGCGGCCCGCTCGCTGTCGCGGTAGACGGTGTTGGTGGCGGCGTAGACCATCACCTGCGCGCTGAACAGCCAGACACCGGTGACGGCGACGACCACGTAGGTCACTCCGAGCGGCAGGTGGGCCTTGAGCAGCAGGGCGCCTGCGGCGGTCAGCACGAACCAGATCGCCGACACGCGGACCGCGCCGAAGCGGTCGGCGACCCGGCCCGCGATGAGCAGTCCGACGATGCCGCCCGCGTTGATGACCAGCAGGAAGCTGACGGAGGAGTTCAGGCCGTAGCCGGAGGCGCGCATCATCTGCGGCAGCCAGGTGCTGATGCCGTACACCAGCAGCAGTCCGCAGAAGGAGGCCAGCCACAGCAGCGGGGTGGCCCAGCGCGACTCGGGCCGGAACAGTTCCCGTACGGCGGCGAGCCTGCCCGCCGCGCCGGCGGCCGGGGCGGCGACCTCGGTGGGCCGGGGCAGCCCGAAGCGGTCGGCGACGGCGTCGGCCTTCTCCCGCTCGCCGCGCGCCAGCAGCACACCGGGCGACTCCGGCAGCAGACGCAGCAGCAGCGGCACGGCGACGAGGGCCGGGAGCACGCCCGCCCAGAAGACCCAGCGCCAGCCGGCGGCGGGGGCGAGTGTCAGGCCGAGGCCGGTCGCCGCCATGCCTCCGAAGTGGTACGACGTCATGAGCAGACCGGTGGTCAGAGCGGCCCGGCGCGGCGGCGCGAACTCCAGGACCATGGCCAGGCACAGCGGCATGAGCCCGCCCAGGCCGAGACCGGAGACGAAGCGTCCGGCACCGAACAGGGCGATGTCGCCCGCCACCGCGCACAGCGCGGACCCGGCGGAGAACAGGCTCACGCTGGCGACGAGCATCAGCCGGCGGCCGAGCCAGTCGGTGAGGTTTCCGGCGGTGAGGGCGCCGATGAGCATGCCGAACGTGGTCCAGCTGCCGATGGTGCCGGCGCTGTCCGGGGTCAGTCCGAGCCCGGCGTCGTCGAGCATGTGCGGCATGACGGCGCCGTAGATGTTGACGTCCATGCCGTCGAAGAACACGGCCAGCCAGCACAGGGCCAGGACCGGGAACACGGTGCGGAAGGTGTGCGGGGGACGGGGCGCGGGGGGCGTGAGGGAGCGGGACATCGGCGTCCTTGTTCGCTAGGTGAAGTTTCTTTCGTCGACGACGGACCATGAGTCTCAGGTCGGGGCAGCCGGGTGTCAACGGTGTCGCGCAGGTTGACAGTGGCCGGACAGCGAAGCCCGCGACCGGTGCGGGGCAGGCGGGTGGGCGGCCTGCGGTGTTTTGCGACCGTGATCGCGGGGAACCCGGTCGCGCGTCATCGGGGGCCGGGTCCGGCCCCCTTCGTGCGGAGAGAGAAGTTGACGTGCCGTGACCGCGCGCACCGCGAAGAAGGATGTCCTGCACGTGCCGGAGACCGGCTGGATCAAGGCCCGTCATCTGCGCGGCAAGCCGATACGCACGTGCGTCGCCCCGTTCGAGGACCGGCGCTCCGCGCGCCCGGCCCGTTCCGGCAGCGAGGGGAACATCGTCCGGGGTGAGGACTGAGGGCACGGCGATGGCGTTCCCGGCGCATCAGACGTGCCGTCCGGGGTACGCCGCACCCATGAGGATCAGTGTGCTGGACGCCGGCTCCAACACGGTCAGACTGGCCGTGTGCGACGTCGGGGACGGGGTGCCGCTTCCGGTGCACACCGCCAAGTGGAAGCTCCGCCTGTCCGAACAGGTCGGTGCCGACGGCTGTCTCGGTGAGGAGGCCACGGACCGTCTGGTCAAGGCGCTCCGCGCCGCCTGCGAGATGTCCCGGCAGTGGGACGCGCCGGAACCGCTGGCGTTCGCGACCGCCGTGGTGCGCGACGCACCCGACCGGCCGGACGTCCTGGGAACCGTGCACAGCCGGACCGGTCTGCGTCTGCGCGTACTGCCGGGTGAGGCGGAGGCCCGGCTGACGTTCCTGGGCGCCCGGCGCTGGATGGGCTGGCGCTCCGGGCCGCTCGCGCTCTTCGACATCGGCGGCGGCTCCCTCGAAGTGGCCTTCGGCCGGGGCCGGACACCGGACTTCGCGGCCTCGCTGCCCCTGGGCGCCCACCGTCTCACCAACGAGTTCTTCGGCTCCGAGGACCCTCCCTCGCAGGCCAACATGGTCGCCCTGCGCCGCAAGGTGCGCCATCAGCTGCGGGACGTCTCCGCCCGCATCCGCTGGGAGCATCCGCACACCGCCGTCGCGACCTCGCGGACGTTCCAGCAGCTGGCGCGGCTGTGCGGCGCCGCCCCGGGACGGCACGGCCCGTTCGTCGAACGGGTGCTGCGCCGCCAGGACCTGCGCCGGGCGATCGTGCGGCTGGCCGGGCTGTCCGCCATCGAGCGGGCCGGACTGCCCGGCATCTCCGGCCCGCGGTCCCGGCAGAGCCTGGCCGGCGCGATCATCGGGCACGCCGCGATGAAACTGAGCGCCGTGAAGAGCCTGATGATCTGCCCCTGGGCCCTGCGCGAGGGCATCCTCCTGCGCTATCTGGAGGACGGGGCCGACTGGTGGGCCGACCTGGAGCGGCCCGAAGCCACCAGAACGCACCGGGACGGCGCGCCGGCCGACGCACGCCCCCTGCGCGTGGCCACGCCACCGGCGATGACCTGAGGCACCACCACGACGACCGGATCGAACAGAACGGACATGGCACGGACGGCACGGACAGAGGACCGGCGGAGCGGGCCGGGCGGGCTCGCACTCGTCGTGGTCGACATGATCAACACGTACGACCACGAGGACGCCGAACTGCTCGTGCCGTCCGCGCGCGAGGTCGTACCCGTCCTGTCGGGGCTGATCGACCGGGCCCGTGAGGCGGACGTACCGGTGATCTACGCGAACGACAACTTCGGGCTCTGGCGCTCCCACCACGGCGAACTCCTGGACACCGCGCTGGCCCGGCCGCACGCCGACCTGATCGCGCCGATCCGCCCCGACGAGCGCTCGCTGTTCGTCGTCAAGGCCCGCCACTCCGCCTTCTACGAGACCCCGCTGTCCTACCTCCTGTGGCGGCTGGAGGTAGGACACGTGGTGCTGGCCGGTCAGGTCACCGAGCAGTGCGTCCTGTACTCCGCCCTGGACGCGCACATCCGCCACCTCCAGGTGACGGTGCCCAAGGACGCGGTGGCCTCCATCCATCCCCATCTGGCCTCCGCGGCGCTGGAGATGATGGAGCGCAACATGGGCGCGCACATCCGCGACGCGAAGGAGATCGACTTCACCCGCGCGCGAAGCGGTACTTGAGGTGGGTGGCGAGGGGCGTCGCGACGACCCTGAGCGGCTCCAGGTCCCGCCGCCCGGGGCCGAGTCCCTCGAAGAGCCGTAGTCCCGCGCCGAGGAGCACGGGTACGCACATTCGACACGTGGGCGTCGGCCAGGAGAGCGCCCGCGACCCGGCGACGGGCGTCCTGGAGAGCGGTCCGGCTGCCAACGGGTGAACCTGCCGTCCGGCGGGTGGCGGCCGGTCCGGCAGCGGGAAGGCCCTTGCGCATACCGGACCAGCGACGGGCAGGGAGCGTCCCGATGCCGAAGTTCCTCATCCAGGCGACCTACACCTCCGAGGGCACCAAGGGGCTGCTCAAGGAAGGTGCGAGCGGCCGCCGCGCCGCCGTGGACCAGGTCGTCAGCGGCCTCGGCGGCAAGGTCGAGGCCATGTACTTCGCGTTCGGGCAGGACGACATCGTCATGATCGTCGACTTCCCGGACCCGGTGTCCATGGCCGCCGTCAGCCTCACCGTCAAGGCCAGCGGGGCGCTGCACACCCGGGCCACGCCGCTGCTGACCGTGGACGAGATCGACGAGGCGTCCCGCCGCCAGGTCGCCTTCCGCGCGCCCGGGTCGTAGACCTCGCGGCCGACCGGCCTCCTCCGCGGCCGACCCGCCCCGCCGTGGAACTCCTGGGGCGGGGCGGACGTTGGCCGGATGACACGCGAAGCGCACGAGGACTACCGGAACGACCGGGCTGAAGCCGAGGTGGCACGGATGGCGATGTGGGATCGGATCAAGGACCAGGCCAAGGGACTGCAGCAGCAGGCCCAGGGCGCGCGGGGCGGTGCCGGACACGGGCACGCCGGTGCGGGGTCCGGTGGACACGGACGGCCGGGCGGGGGATCCAAGGCACAGCTGGTCAGCGCGCTGAAGTCCCAGCTCTCCTCACTCAAGACGGAGCTGAAGAGCGGTGCCTACCGGGACGCCAGCATGGCGATGTGCGCCCTGGTCGCCGCCGCCGACGGGAACGTCGACCCGGCCGAGCGGCAGCACGTGGAGTCGCTGATCCTCAACAACGACGTCCTTCAGAACTTCCCGTCCGAGCAGCTGCGCCAGCGGTTCAACAAGCACGTCGACCAGATGTCCTTCAACTTCCAGCAGGGCAAGGCCGAGGCCCTTCAGGAGATCGGCAAGGCCGCGAAGAAGCCCGCGGAGGCCCGGGCGGTCGTGCAGACCGGTTTCGTGGTGGCGGGCGCCGACGGGTACATCGCGCCGGCCGAGGAGCAGGTCCTGCGTGAGGCGTGCCAGGTACTCGGGCTGCCCGCCCAGGAGTTCGGCCTCTGACGCGCCGGCCGCGGCGGCGGTGAGCCGCCGCGGCCCCCGCGCACGGCCGGGCGGGCCGCCCTCACGGGCACCCGGAGCGGACCCCGGCATGTGACACAGGTCACGGGAAGTCGGTCCGGGGTGCCGGACAGCTCATTGAAGTGAGCACTCCTATGCGAACCCGGGTACGGGCCGGGCAATCGAGCGCGTTCGCGGAGCTCTTCGACAGCTACGCCCGCGCCGTCTACAACCATGCCTTCCGGCTGACCGCCGACTGGTCGCTGGCCGAGGACGTGATGGCCGCGACCTTCCTGGAGGCATGGCGGCTGCGCGACAGGGTGGACCCCGAAGGCGGCTCGCTGCGGCCCTGGCTGCTGGGCATCGCCACCAACACGGCCCGCAACCAGTACCGCAGCAACCGGCGTTACCGGGCCGCCGCGAACGCCGCCGCCGCGGCCGAGCTGTCGGTGCCCGACCATGCCGACGAGGTGGCCGACCGGGTTGACGACGGCCACCGTCTCGCGCTGGCCCTGACCGCGCTCGCGAAGCTGCGCAGACCCGAACGCGAGGTCGTCACGCTCTGTCTGGGCGAGGGCCTGGACTACGAGGCCGCCGCGCTGGCCCTGGGAATCCCGGTCGGCACGGTGGCCTCCCGGCTGTCCCGGGCCCGCAAGAAGCTGCGCGCGCACGCCGGGGACGCGGCGGCGCGCCCCGCGGCCGGGACGCCGTACGAGAAAGTTCGCGGAAATCGGGAAGGCGGCCGGCCCGCCCGACAGACAAGAGGTGATCACACGAGCGTGATCCGGCCCGCACAGGAGGGAAACCGATGAACGCGAACACGCCCCGGCCGCACCCGGCCGACACCGACCGGAGCACCTCCGAGCTGCTCTCGGCAACGGCGCGTGACCTGCCGTCGGGCCGCCACGAGTTCCACAAGGAGCGTCTGATGGCCCAGATCCACGACCTGCAGCGCGACGAGCGCACCGCGACCCCCGCACCCGGGCGCAAGCGCCGCCTGCGTCTGCCCCGCCCGGCGGTCACACTGCCCCTGACGGCGGTGGCCGTGGCCGCGGCGGTCGTCGCCGGGGTGTGGCAGAACGGCGGTGGCGCCGGGGTCCGCGACAGCGGCGTCGCCACCGGACCGGCGCTGACCACGAAGATCGGCACGGCCACCACCAAGGGCATGCCCCAGCTGCTCGACCGGATCTCGCTGGCGGCGGCCGACACCTCCCACCCGGACGTCGCGCCGGGGCAGTTCATCTACATCGAGTCCAAGTCAGCCGACAGCTTCATCAAGACCGTCGGCGACAAGTCCAGCCTGGCCAGTCACGCGCTGCACACCCGTCAGGTGTGGGAGTCCGCCGACGGCACCGAGGGCTGGCTCATCGACCCCTCGGTCAACGACAGCCCCGAGGGCGAGACCCTGAGCCTGCCCGACGAGCAGGGCAACACCCCCGAGGCGACGCTGAACGCCCCCTCCTTCGACTACCTCGCCAAGCTCACCACCGACCCCGACGAACTCCTCGCGAAGATCTACAAGGAGACCGAGGGGATGGGCAACACCCCCGACCAGCAGGCGTTCACCACCATCGGTGACCTGCTCGGCGAGAGCTACCCGCCGGCCGACCTGTACCCGGCGCTGTTCAAGGCCGCCGCGAAGATCCCCGGTGTCGTCGTGGTCGACGACGCGGTGGACGCGGCCGGACGGCACGGCATCGCGGTGGCCCGGCTCGACGAGACCAGCGGCGAGCGCGAGGAGTGGATCTTCGACCGGAAGACCCATGTCTTCCTCGGCGAGCGCACCGTCCAGGTCCGCAAGGGCACCGGCACGGATGCCCTCATCACGCCCGGCACGGTCACCTACACCAGCGCGATCATGAAGCGGGCCGTCGTCGACGAGATGAAGCAGACCCCGTCGCAGACGGGCTGACCCGCGACGCCCGTACCCCTGTCGCCCCTTCGCCTGCCGCCCCTTCCCTCACCGGTGGTGCGGCGGCGGGGGCGGCATGGTCGTCAGGCCGGGGGCGGGTTCGGGCCACACCAGCAGCAGCGGACAGGCCGCGTGGTCGACGACGAACCGGCTCGCCGGGCCGAGGCTGTGCGGGCCGAGATGGGCACGGTCGCCGTCGCGGGCCAGCACCAGCAGATCGGCGCCGTCCGTCGCGGCGACGACCTCGCGCTCGACGCGGCCGGTGCGCTCGACGCGGGTGCAGGGCCGGCCCAGGCGCTCGGCCGCCGCCTGCAGGAGGCTCTCGGCGGAGGCCGCGGCGAGATGCTCGACGCGGGTGCCGGGGTCGCTCCCCCAGCCTTCGGCCGGGCGGTGCCCCATGGGGTGGCCGCGGCCCATCAGCCCGGCGAACGCGCCGTGCGCGGCGTCGGCGACATCGTGCCCGGTGACGTGCAGCAGGACGACCTCGGCGTCCCCCTGGGCGTGCGCACGCGCGGCGTCCACACAGGCGGGCCAGGTGCCCTCGACGACCCAGACGACCACCGCCATGGGATCAGCCTCCTCCGATCACGGCCAGTGAGGCCCACAGTGCCAGGACCGCGGCGCACAGGCTCGTGGGCACCGCGAGCAGGCCGAGCCGCGTGAACTCCCGCAGCTCCACCTCCGCGTCATGGGCGTGCACGATACGCCGCCACAGCAGGGTGGCCAGGGATCCGGCGTAGGTCAGGTTGGGCCCGATGTTCACGCCGAGCAGCACGGCGAGGACGGCGCCCGGGCCGGAGCCGGCGGCCAGCGGCAGCAGCACCAGTACCGCCGGCAGGTTGTTGATGACGTTGGCCAGTACGGCGGCGAGCGCGGCGATCCCGAACAGGGCCGCGAGCCCGGTGCCGTCGGGGATCAGCCACCCGAGGGCCGTGTCGAGCCCGTTGTCCACGACCGCGCGGACGACGATGCCGAGCGCCAGCACGAACGCCAGGAACGGCACCGAAGCGGAACTCAGCAGCGCCTTCGGTGTCGTACGGCGCCGCAGCAGCGCCCGCACCGCGAGCACGGCCGCGCCGGCCAGCGCCGCCCAGGCCGGGTCGACGCCGAGGGCCGAGGTCAGCACGAACCCGGCGAGTGTGCCCGCCACCGTGAGCAGCGCGAACAGGGGCAGTTCGGGGGTGTCGCCGGTGGCCGGGGCCTGGGCGCCGGCGTCCAGGTCGGTGGCGAAGAAGCGCCGGAAGACGACGTACTCGACGGCGATCGCGGCCAGCCACGGCAGCGCCATCAGCGCGGCGAACCGGGTGAAGCTCAGCCCGCTGGCCGCGAACGCCAGCAGGTTCGTCAGATTGGACACCGGCAGCAGCAGCGAGGCCGTGTTCGACAGATGGGTGCAGGCGTAGACGTGCGGCTTGGGGCGGGCGCCGAGCCGGGCCGCGGTGGCGAACACGACCGGGGTGAGCAGCACGACCGTGGCGTCCAGGCTCAGTACGGCCGTGATGGCCGACGCGGCCAGGAACACCTGTGCCAGCAGCCGGCGCGGCCGGCCGGCCGACGTACGCGCCATCCAGGCGCCGCACCACTGGAACAGGCCCTCGTCGTCGCAGAGCTGGGCGAGGACGAGGACGGCGGCGAGGAAGCCGATCACCGGCCCGAGCCGTTCGGCCTCGTCCAGGGCGTCGCCCACGGAGATCGCGCCGGTGGCCATCACGAGCGCCGCGGCGGGTACGGCGACCACGGCCTCCGGCCAGTTGAAGGGACGGACGACGGCGCAGACCAGCACGAGCACGAGCATGGCCACGGACAGGGTCTCCGCGAGCGGGGTGTTCAGCGTCGGGTCCTTCCGGGCATTGCGGATACCGGCGAGCGGCGACGGACGCCCCGCCGGTGGCTCTCGCCGCACGGTACTCCGTCGAGGTGAGCGATCCCCTCACCCCAAGGCGCCTGCCCCCCGGTCGGCGCTCCCCCGGGGCACCTGCACCGACGGCCCTTCGCCGGCCGCCCGGGCGCACGCACTTCCGCCGCGCTCCCCCACATCCACCCCAACCCACCACCCCCGGCGAGGTGTCGCCGGCTACCCCAGCCCACCACCTCCGCCGCGCTCCCCCACAGCCACCCCAACCCACCACCCCCGGCGAGGTGTCGGCGGCTACCCCAGCGCGCGTACCCCGGCGAGGTTGTCGTCGAGGGTGCGGCGGCAGGACGCGAGATGGTCGGAGCCGAAGCCGCGCGGACCGCACTCCACGACGAGCAGCAGGCCGAGGTACAGGTGGTACAGGGCCAGGCGGTGGCGGAGGGCGGGGGTGAAGTCGAGGGTGCCGCCTGCCTCGGTGTAGCCGGCGACCAGGTCGCTGTCCGGGCCGGTGGGGCCGCCGTAGGCCAGGGAGACCAGCTCGGCCGCCGGGTCGCCCCAGAACGCCCGTTCGTGGTCGATGAGTCCGGTGACGCGGGGCCGCCGGCCGCCGGCGCCGGCGTCGATGAAGATGTTGCCCGGCCACAGGTCGGAGTGGACCAGCCGGGGTTCGGTGACCTCGTCGAGCGCGTCGGCGCCCTCGGCGACCAGGGTGCGGATGTCGGCGGGCGGCACACCCAGCGGTGCCCCCCAGCGCTCGGCGTCGTCCAGGAGCGCGTCGACCATGGCCGTGAACGCGGTCCGCCAGTCCGGGGCGGACAGCGCGGACTCGGCGGCCGGGTAACCGAACCGGCCGTCCTCGGAGGCCAGGGTGTGCAGCCGGGCGGCGACGGCGCCGAGTTCGCGGCGCAGCGCCCGCTGGATCGGCGCGGGCAGCCGGTCGCCGGCTTTGTCCCAGGGAGTGCCGTCCAGGACGGAGACCGCGAGGAACTCCTCACCGGCGTGCAGCAGTTCGGGCGTCGGCACACCGCCGCCGGGGAGCCGCGCGATCCGGCGGTAGACCATGGCCTCGGTCGCGAGGATGCCGCGCTCGTACCGCAGGACCTCGGCGTCGGGCAGCGGGGCGACCTTCACGACGGCGGGCCGGCCGTCGTCGAGCAGCACGCGGTACGCCGTGTTGAACCAGCCGTCGGTCAGCTCCGCCTCCAGGCGGCACCCGATGCCGAGGGAACCCAGGAGCAGGGCGTCGAGGTCCCCGGGAGACAGATGGCGCTTGGTCAGGCTCTGCATGGCGGCACGCTTTCGGACGGCGGGAGCGACAACGAGTCGATCGCGGGGCGCCGGCGCGCCACCTGCGGGAGCGACGACGCATCACTTGCGGGAGCGCTCCCACACTGCCGACCGCGCCGCCGCCCGGTCAAGGGTGGCGGCGCGCCGCTCACGCCTCCTCGGGCCGGAAGGTGACCGAGCGTCCGGTGAATTCGGCGTCGAGACCTTCGGACGTGGTGGTGACCGAGCGCAGTTGGAGGCCGTCGGGGATGTTCCGCAGCTGGACCGGCCGCTCGAAGACCTTGTCGAGGATCACGCTCCCGGCGGCGGGCAGCGAACCGGCCGTGACGGCGAAGTCCTTGAAGGCGATGCGGTTCCCGGGGACCGCCGAGACGGTCGTGGTCACGGTGACCTCCTGCCCCAGCGGCAGCAGGACGACCGCGTTCACCCGTCCCGGGCGGTCGCCCTGCGAGATCTCCAGGCCGAGGGCGTCGGAGACGTCCGGGTAGGACAGGAAGGCGCCGGCCCGCGCGCTGCGGGCCCGGGCCTCGCTGTCGTCGTCCGCCTTCGTCAACCCGTCGAGCCGCAGGGCGAGTTCGGACACCGGCAGCGGGCGGGTGCCGCCGTGCGCCGGTATGTCGTGGGCGGTGATGTCGACGTGGCGCAGCGTGCCGGAGGCGGCCTGGGTGATGACCGGGAAGCCGCGCACCTCGACCTTCGGCGGCTCGGGCGTGTTCATGCCCTGCTGGAACGCCTTCGCGGTACGGGACTCGATGCGCGCGGCGACGGCCCGGTCCACGGCGACGGGGAGAAGGGCCAGGGTCACCAGGGCGGCGGTCACCAGGGCGAGCGACCGGCGGCGGCCGGGCCGGGGACCGGGGAAGTACGGCTCCCCGGGGTCTTCGGGCACCTCGTGCGCGGCCCCGTACGCGTGTCCGCCTTCCTGGAATCGGCCGTACTCGTTGCCGTGGTCGTAGTCGTATGCGTAGTCGTCGTGTCCGTGCCGGCTGCGGTGCATGGGAGTGCCCTCCTCGGTGGGTCGGTCGTGGGGTCGGTCGGCGTTTCGGGGGAGCAGGGGTCAGGGGTGCCGGCGGGTGCGTGGGGCGGCCGGGAGGCGGCCGGGGTCGTGCAGCCGGCGCACGGTGGCGGTGGCGGTGGCGCTGTCGACTCCGGCGGCGATCAGCGCGGAGGTGGCGGCGCCCGAGCCGTCGTCCGCCCAGATCCCGGCGTTGACGGTGCCGAGGAGCGCGAGCAGATGGGCCTCGATGGCGGCGCTGAGCGGGCCGGGCGGGACGACCGTGTGGAAGACGCCCCGGCGCTGGCCCTCGGCGAGGATGCCGGCGACCGTCTCGCGGGCCGGGGCGAGGAGCCGGCTCACCTGGTCGGGCCCCAGGTCCTGGCGGGCGAGGCCGATCAGCGTGCGGTAGGCGTCGCCGACCGGCCAGAGGGTGAGGACGAAGCGGGCCAGGGCACTCGCGGGGCCGGCGCGGGTGCCCGGGCCCGGACCGGTCGCGCTCGCGTCGGCCATCGCCTGCCGTATCGCCCGCACCGCGTCCTCGGTGAGGCCCTTCACCAGTGCCGCCCGTCCCGCGAAGTGCGTGTACAGGGTGCGCCGCGCCACTCCGGCGGCCTCGGCGATCGCGCCGAGGCTGCTGTCGGGGTTACGGCCCAGTTCCCGCAGGGCCGCGTCGAGGATGCGGGCGCGTGTGGCACGCGTCCTGCGGCGCTGTCGTACGGGTGGCCGGTCGGTCGGGCTGCTCACGGCGGCACCTCGGTGCGAAGGGAGGGGTCAGGGGGGCGACCGAGATATTTGCACATTGACGGGTAAGAAACTAGTCTGCTCATTGATGTGCAATTAACTCGCAGCCCCCTGGGAGTCCCCGTGCCCTTCCTTGCCCACACACCCGTCGAGAAGATGACCGGGCCGTACGCACGGCGCTGGTGGGCCCTGCTCGTGCTCTGCCTGAGCCTGCTGATCGTCGTCATGGCGAACACGTCGCTGATCGTGGCCGCGCCCGACATGACCCGCGATCTGGACCTGAGCAGCAGCGACCTCCAGTGGGTCATCGACGGCTACACCGTCCCGTACGCGGCGCTGATGCTCGTGCTGGGCGCGATCGGCGACAAGTACAGCCGCCGCGGCGCGCTGGTCACCGGCCTGCTGATCTTCGCGGGCGGTTCGGTGATGGGCAGCCTCGTCGACGAGACCGGCCTGGTCATCACCGCCCGCGCGGTCATGGGCGTGGGCGCCGCCGTCGTCATGCCGGCCACCCTGTCGCTGCTGGTCGCGATCTTCCCCCGCGAGGAGCGCGCCAAGGCCATCACCGGCTGGACCGCCACCTCCGGCCTCGCCATCGCCGTGGGCCCGCTGGTCGCCGGCTGGCTCCTGGAGGACCACGCCTGGGGTTCGACCTTCCTGATCAACGTCCCCATCGCGCTGGTCGCAGTCGTCGGCGCGCTGGCGCTCGTGCCGCCGTCGAAGGCGCAGGGCATGGGCCGGATCGACTACGTGGGCGGTCTGCTGTCCATCGTCTCCGTGGGCTCGCTGGTCTACGCGGCCATCGAGGGCCCGCACTTCGGCTGGGGCACCGGCCCGATCGCCGCGGCCGTGGCCGCCGGGGTCGGCCTGCTGGCCTTCGTCGCCTGGGAGCTGCGCCACCCGCACCCCATGCTGGACGTGCGCAAGTTCGCTCAGCGACCGTTCAGCGGCTCGATGCTCGCGGTGCTGTTCTTCTTCTTCGGCACCTTCGGCGCGCTGTACTACGCCACCCAGTACCTCCAGTTCGTGCTCGGCTACGACGCGCTGGAGACCGGCGTACGGCTGCTGCCGCTGGCCGGTGCCGTCTTCGCCGGCGCCGCGGTGACCGGGCGGCTGACGCCGAAGCTCGGCGTGAAGGCCATGGTCGTCACCGGCATGCTGATCGGCAGCGCCGGCGTGTTCCTGCTCACCCGGATCGACGCGGGCTCCTCGTACACCGACTTCCTGGCGTCACTGATCATGCTGGGCTTCGCGATCGGTCTGAGCGTGTCCCCGGCCACCGACACGATCATGGGCTCCTTCCCGGAGTCCGAACTGGGCGTCGGCGGCGGCGCCAACGACACCTCGCTGGAACTGGGCGGTGCCCTGGGCATCGCGATCCTCGGCTCGCTGCTGGGCACCGCCTACCGCGACAAGCTCTCCGACCTGATCGGCGGCCACCTCCCGCAGGCCGCGCTGGACACGGCCAAGGACTCGGTGGGCGCCGGGCTGGCGGTCGCCGAGGAGGTCGCGAAGAACCCGGCGGGCGGCCGTCAGCAGGCGCAGGCCCTGGTCGACGCCGTCCACGAGGCCTTCGCGCACAGCGTCGCCCAGACCAGCCTGATCGGCGGGATCATCATGGCCGCCGGCACGCTGATCGTCCTCGCGGTCCTGCCGGGCCGCCGGGCGGCGGGCACGGGCCGGGCGGCGAAGACGCGGGAGGCCGGGGCCGGCACGACCGATGAGTCCGGGCAGCCGCGGGAGTCGGAGGAAGTGCGGGAGCCGACCGATGCGCAGGAAGCACGCTCGGGCATCGCCTGAGCGCGGCCGCCCGAGAACGGGCCGTGCCTTGAGCGGCGCACGGCCCCCGGACGGTGCCGGGAGGGGACGCCCGGCACCGTCCTTCCCACGTCCGGTCCCGCTCGTCCTCGCACCTCGGTCAGCCGTCGGCCGTGCCCGGTGTCACCTCGGCAGCCGCAGCGACGCCTCCACCACGGGCCTCGCCCGGTCACCCCACTGCGGCACGGGCCCCACCGGAAGGGACGCGCCGCCCGGCACCGGCCCCGCCCGGCACCGCCCGGTCAGCCGTCGGTCGTGCCCGGGCCGGCGTCGGAGGTCGCAGTGGCCGTCCCGACCAGGGATCTCGCCCGGTCCTCCGGCACGCCGGCCGCGATCAGCAGGGCGACGGCGACCCGGGTGCCGTCGTCCTCCAGCAGGCCGTCGTTGACCGACTCCAGCAGCGCGACCGTCATCGCTTCGAGGCCCGCGCTCATCGCCTCGGCCGGCAGATGCGTGTGGAAGACGCCGGCGCGCTGGCCGCGGTCCAGGATCGCGGTGGCCGTCGCGCGGGCCGGGGCCAGTACCTCGGCCACCCGCTGCGCGCCCAGGTCCCGCCTGGCCAGCGACAGCAGCAGCCGGTAGCGGTCGCCGACCGGCCACAGCGAGAGCACGAAGCCGGCGAACGCCCGCTCGGCCGGTTCGGTCTCCGCGAACGCCGCGACCTCCGTCAGCGCGCTGCGCAGCGCCTCGGACGCCTCCTGCGCGAGGGCTTCGAGCAGCGCCTCACGGCCGGGGAAGTGACCGAACAGAGTGCGCCGTACGACACCCGCGGCGCGGGCCAGCTCCTCCAGCGTGGTGTCCGGGTTCCGGCCGAGCTCCTGACGGGCCGTGGCCAGGATGCGCTCCCGGTTGGCCCGCGCGTTGCGCCGCAACGGCTCGCGGGCGACGGGCTTGGTCACGGGAACCTCGATGGATCGGCTGCGGACGGACGTAGCCGGATTCTCGCACGCGGCCCCCGCGCCCCTCACGCGGTCGCGTCCTCCTGCCCCGCGCCGTGCGGCTGCAACGGCAGGGCGGTCGTGACCTCGAAACCTCCCTCGGGGCGGGGCCCGGCCCGCAGTTCGCCGCCGATGGACTGGGCCCGTTCCCGCATGCCCATGACGCCGAAGCCGTGGTTCCCCGCCGTCGCGGCCAGGAGGGCGCGTGTGGTGGCGGGGCCGTCGTTGGTGACGGTGATCCGCAGCCGGGAACCGGAGTAGGCGAGCCGGACGCAGGCCGCTTCCGTGGTGGCGTGCTTGGTGACGTTGGTCAGGGCCTCCTGCACGATGCGGAAGGCGGTCAGGTCCACGCCGGGGGACAGCGGCCGCGGCTCCCCTTCCGTGGCGACGGTGACGGTGACACCCGCGGACGCGCACGCCGACACCAGCTCGGGCAGCCGGGCCAGTCCGGGCGAGGGCTCCAGCGGCGGGGAGTCCGGGTCGCCGCTGTGCCGCAGCAGCCCGAGCGTCGCCTTGAGCTCGCGCAGCGCGGAGGAGGTGGTGCCGGTGAGGTCGGTGAGGATCTGCTGCGTCTGCTCCGGGCTGGTCAGCGCCAGATGCGCGGCCGTGCCCGCCTGGGCGTTGGCCAGGGCCATGTGGTGGGCGACGACGTCGTGCAGCTCACGGGCGATGCGCATGCGCTCCTCGGTGACCCGCAGCCGGGCCTCCTCCTCGCGGGTGCGTTCGGCGTGCTCGGCGCGGGCCTGCACCGCCGCCACGTAGGCGCGCCGCAGCCGGGTCATGTTGCCGGCGGCCAGGGGCAGCAGCAGCCAGAACAACGGACCGATCGTCCTGAGCAGCAGCGACACATGCTCCATGGAGTCGGAGATCGCCGCCGCGACGATCACCGCGACCAGGGTGGTGATGCCGTAGGCGCGGGTGGTCCTGCGGTCGGTGAGGACGGCCAGCCAGTAGAGCGCCGCCATGACGGGGGCCAGCAGGAGGGGGGTGAGCAGATACCCGAACCCCACCACGATCGCGGCGCAGGCCGCGGAGACGACGACCGCGAAGCGTGGGTGCGTGCGGTGCTTCAGCAGCGCGAGACAGGCCACCCCCAGGAGGACGGTCGCGGTCCGGTCCTGGTCCGGCGGGTCGGCGCCGGGCAGGGTGAGCATGCTGCCGAGGGTCGCGCAGCCCATCAGGGCCATGACCAGCACCGCGTCGACGACGAGGGAGTGGCGGTCCGCGAAGTCCTCGACACGGTGTGCGTAGCGCCGCTCCGGGCTGGTGCTCATGGTGCTCTCCGGTCGGTGGGCTGGGTCCCATGGTGGACGCCCGCGGGTACGAACGGCCGACGGGACCGCCCGTGTCCTTCGTCACGGACGGTCCCTGCGGGGGTGGACGAGGATCAGGTGCGCGCCACTTCCAGGTCGGCCGGGGCGGGCTCCGGCGCCTCGGACCGGCGGCTGAGCGCCTCGCCCTCCACGTCGACGCGGGGCAGGATCCGGTCCAGCCACTTCGGCAGCCACCAGGCCCTGTCGCCGAGCAGGGCGAGCACGGCCGGCACGATCGCCATCCGGACGACGAACGCGTCCAGCAGCACGGCGGAGGCGAGCCCGAACCCGATCATCTTGATCATCGAGTCGCTCTCCCCGATGAACCCGGCGAACACCGCGATCATGATCAGGGCGGCGGCCACGACCACGCGGGCGCTGTGCCGGAAGCCGGACGTGACGGCCTGCGGCGCCGACTCGCCGTGGACGTACGCCTCCCGCATCCGCGACACGAGGAAGACCTCGTAGTCCATGGCGAGTCCGAAGACGATGCCGACCAGGAAGATCGGCATCAGGCTCATGATCGGCCCGGTCTGCTCCACGCCCAGCAGCTCGGCGCCGTGCCCCTGCTGGAAGACCACGACGACCGCGCCGAGGGAGGCCAGCACCGACAGCAGGAAGCCGGCGGCCGCCTTCAGCGGGACGAGCAGCGAACGGAAGACCACCAGCAGCAGCACCACCGCGAGGCCCACCACGACGATCAGATACGGCACCAGCGCGGCCTGCACCTTGTCGGCGATGTCGATGTTCATCGCGGTCGTGCCGGTGACCTCGAAGGTCGCCCCCGTCTCGGCCTCCGTCGCCGGACGCTCGTCCCGGATGGTGGTCACCAGGTCCTTGGTCTTCTCGTCGGTCGGCGCGGTGGAGGGCACCACGGAGAAGACGGCGGTGTCCCCGGCCTCGTTGAAGCGGGCGGGAGAGACGGACACGACGCCCTCGGTGCCGGCGATCTCCCGGGAGACGGTGGTGACGGCACCCTCGGCATCGCTGTCCCCCTTGGCGTCCACGACGACCGTCAGCGGCCCGTTGAAGCCCGGTCCGAACGCCTCGGCGAGCGCGTCGTAGGCCCGCCGCTCGGTGGTGGACGTCGCCTTCGCCTCGTCGCCGGGCATGCCCAGCTGGAGCTGTGTCATCGGCACGGCGAGCGCGCCGAGACCCACGACGCCCAGGAGCAGCACCGGTATGGGGCGGCGCAGCACGAACCGCGCCCAGCGGGTGCCGCCGTTGCTGTCGGCGCTCTCCTGGATACGGCCGCTCTTGCGGGCCCGCCTCGGGAGCACGGCGTTGGGCCAGAAGCCGAGGACCGCGGGGACCAGCGTGAGCGCGATGAACACGGCGACCACGACGGCGCCGGCCGCGGCCAGGCCCATCTTGGTGAGCATCGGGATGCCGACGACCGAGAGCCCGGCCAGCGCGATGACGACGGTGAGCCCCGCGAAGACGACCGCGGAACCGGCCGTGCCGGCGGCGAGTCCGGCCGCCTCCTGGGGGGCGCGGCCCTTGGCGCGTTCCTCGCGGTAGCGCGAGACGACGAACAGGGCGTAGTCGATGCCGACCGCGAGGCCCAGCATCATCGCGAGGGTGCCGGTCGTGGTGGACAGGCCGAGCGCCTGGGACAGGGCGAGGATGGTGGCCATGCTGACGCCGACGCCGACCACCGCGGTCAGCAGCGGCAGCCCGGCGGCGGCCAGCGAACCGAACGTCACCAGCAGGACCACGGCGGCGATCGCCATGCCGATCACCTCGGCGGCGCCGCCCGCGCCGCCGCCGTCGTCCATGGCGCTCCCCCCGGCCTCCACGGTCAGGCCGCTGTCGCGGGCGTCGTCGAGCGCCTTCTCCAGATGGGTGCGGCTGGCGTCGGTGAGGTCGTCGGAGGCGACCTTGTAGGTGACGGTCGCGTAGGCGGTCGTGCCGTCCTTGCTCACCGCCTTCGCCTGGAACGGGTCGACGGCGGACGCCACTTGCGAGCCGTCGCCCAGCTCGGACACGGCGTCCTCGACGGCCTTCCTGTGGTCGGCGGCGGTGACCTTCTCGCCGCCCGGCGCGACGAAGACGACCCGCGCGGTCGCGCTGTCGGCCGTCGCCCCCGGGAAGCGCTCCTCCATCAGGTCGAACGCCTTCTGGGACTCGATCCCCGGCATGGAGAAGCCCTCGTCGGCGGCTCCCGGGGCCTTCAGCGCGCCCAGGCCGACGGCGGCCAGGACGGCCGCCCAGACCAGGGCGACGTACCAGCGCCGCCGGAAGGCCAGACGGCCCAGTCGATACAGGAAAGTAGCCACGGCAAGGGGTCTCCACATCTGGGACTCGAACGTGTGCCCAGGCTCTCGGGGAGAGGGGTGCCGTGTCGTCGTGCGGCTGCCGACAATCGCCGCTACTGAGAATGCAGTACGGGAGGGGGGCGGGTCCGCCGGGAGTACGACCGTCCGATGGGCCCCTGGTCTCACCTCCCCGTGGCACCCGACCCGATCTCGACGACGCGCGCCCAGGCCGGCGGGGTGTCCGGCTCGTAGTCGGAGCGGTTCTCCGCCGAGCCGCGCGAGTGGCGGGGGAAGCGGGGGAACAGCCCCACCACCGTCCGGCAGGGCGGCCGGGTGCTCGGCCACGGGGTCTGACCGTCCGTCAGAGCCACGACGACATCCGGCCGGGGTCGGCTCCGCAGCGCCGTCGCGAAGCCCTCGCGCAGATCCGTGCCGCCGCCCCCGACCAGCGGAATCCCCTCGGCACGGCACATCCGGTGCACACCGCCGGCCGCCGCGTCGCACGACACCACGCTGACCAGGTCCGGGCGCCCGCCCACGGCACGGGAGATCGCGGCGACCTCCAGCAGGGCGCTGCCCAGTTCGGCGTCGCTGACCGAGCCGGAGGTGTCGATGACGACACAGACGTGCGGCGGGCGGCGCCGCAGGCTCGGCAGCACGACGCCGGGCACCGAGGCGGAGCGGCGGGAGGGACGGCCGTAGGTGTAGTCCTCGCCCACGCCGGGGCCGGAGGCGGCCGACCGCACGGCCGCGCCGAGCAGCTCCCGCCAGGGCTGCGGCGGATGGAAGGCTTCCTCCGCCCACCGCTGCCAGCTGTGGGGGGCGCTCCCCGGCCGGCCCGTGATGCCCTGCGCGACCCGGAACCGGACGGCGTCCCGCTCCTGGGCGCTCAGGCCGTGCGCGCCGTCCGGCCCGAGGTCCCACGCCCGCTCCAGGCCGTCGGCGCCGCTGCCGCAGTCCAGCCAGGCCAGGTCCTGCGTCCGCGGGCCCAGCCGGAACTGGCGCAGGTAGTCCTCCATCAGCTCCCCGTCGCGCAGCATCAGGCTCGCCGGGTCGACGGCGCCCTCGGGCCGGGCCAGCCCGTCGCCGTACACGTCGTCGTTGATCTCGCAGTCCGCGGCGATGTTCATCCGCAGCCGCTCCCCCGGTCCGGACAGCCCCCGCTGCCGGGCCACCCGGTCGCTGCGCCCGTGATGGTCCCGCAGCAGATGCGACACCTCGTGCACCCACACCCCGGCCAACTCCTCCACCGGCGTCCGCTCCACGAACCCCGGCGACACGTAGCACCGCCACTGCCGGTCCACCGCCATCGTCGGCACCGTCCGCGACTCGACGACATGCAGAGCGAAAAGGGCGGTCGCCAGATAGGGCCGCACTCGAGCGGCATGCAACCGGGCGGAGAAGAGTTTGTCGCGGTCGAGGGGGAGGGGGAGGGGGTCGCCAGGGGCGGGGGGCGGGAGCGGGTCGGGGGCGAAAATCCTGGCGGCATCGCGGGGACGAGGTCCGGGCGAGGCCGCTTCCCCACCCCCACGGTCGCGGCGCCCCGCGCCAGGGCGGGGACGGCCGGGAGGCTCGTCGTCGGCAGCGGGCGGGAGCGGGGCCCGGGCGGAGGTCCCGGCGGGGGCGAAGGGGTGGGGGCCGGGCGAGGCTGCTTGCGCGTGGTCGCGGTCCTCGGTCATCGGCGGCCCGCCTTCGTCTTCGCGGCGATCTCCGTGGTTCTGGCAGCCGCTCGGTCCGCTCGGCGGGACAGGGTGACGACTCCGGAGAGGCGCTCGATCGCCTGCGGGACGTCCCAGTCCTCCTGGCGCAGGGAGGCGAGGGTACTCGCGGGGACGACGACCAGGTCAGGGGCGCCGGTTTCCAGGGCGCGGACCAGCAGGGCCCAGGCCGCGTCCCAGCGGGCCTTGTCCGGACGGGCCCGTACCGCCTCCACGACACCGTCCAGCGCGGCCTGCCGCAGATCTCCCCGTGCGGGCAGCTCCGCCCCCGACGGGTCGGCGAGCAGCAGTTCAGGGTCGGGCAGGTCCATCCGGTCCAGACACGCGAGCAGTTCCAGGCCGGGTCCGTCGCCCACGGTGCCCCGCACCAGCATCGACAGCACCTCCCGCGAGGACCCGGCGGCGGTGGCGAAGGCGACCAGGGACTGGGTCATCTCCCAGCTGCGGGGCGACGGCCAGGCCCCGCCCCGCCGGGCCTCCCCGCTCGGCAGCCGGTGCACGAGCGCCGGGCGCCCGGAGAGCAGCCCGCGGACCGCGCGCCGCGCGAAGTCAACGGCCCCGGCCAGTTTCTCCGGGTCGAGCCGCGGCAGGGTCGCCCGGGGCCAGGTCCCGCCGAGGCCGCGGACGACGACCTCGTGGTCGTGGGTCCACTGCAGATGCACGAACCGGTTCGCCAGCGGCGCGCTCAGCTCCCAGCCGTCGGCGGCCGAGGAGCGCGGGTTGGCGGCGGCCACGATCCGCACCCCGGGCGGCAGCCGCAACGCCCCGACCCTGCGTTCCAGCACCAGCCGCAGCAACGCGGCCTGCACCGCGGGCGGCGCGGTCGACAACTCGTCCAGGAACAGCAGCCCCCGCCCGGCCTTCGCCAGCCGTACGGCCCAGTCCGGCGGGGCCATCGGCACACCCTGCTCGGCGGGGTCGTCCCCGACGACGGGCAGCCCGGAGAAGTCGGACGGTTCGTGGACGCTGGCGATCACCGTGGTCAGCGGCAGGTCGAGTTCGGCGGCGAGCTGCGTGAGCGCGGCGGTCTTGCCGATACCGGGCTCGCCCCACAGCAGGACGGGCAGATCGGCGGCCACGGCCAGCGTGAGCGCTTCCAGCCGGGGATCGGGCCCAGGTTCGGTGGTGGTGTCACGCAGCAGCGCCAACAGGTCGGCTGCGACGTCGAGTTGGGAGACGGAGGAAGCGGAGGGCGAGGTGCGCGTGGGCATGTGTCATCACCGTGGGTCTCGTGAGAGGGCTGGGGAGGAAAGCGGGTCGGGGCGGCTCAGGCGAAGGTCGCGTGACGGGGGCGCGAGCGCCGCGCACCGGGGCGTCGGGGGAGGCGTTCGTCGTGGCGGACAGGTCCTGGCCGGGGTCCGGCCAGCCCGGCCCGGAAGAGTCCGTACGTCACCCGCCGCCGCGCGATCGCCTCCAGCTCGTCCCGCAACGCACCGTCACGCAGCACCGCGTCCGGCCCCAACAGCCCCTCGACGACGGCCAGTGCGCCGGCGATGTCGCCGTGCCAGAGGCGTTCACGGACGTCGGGCAGGCACTCGGGACGACGGTGCGCGTCGTCGACGGCCTGGAGACAGGGCAGCGGAGTGCCGGTCAGCGCGGCGAGGAGCTCCTCGCGCCGGATCTCGTCGGGGGCGTGGTCCAGCGGAGCCAGCACCCCGTCGACCAGCCCGATCCGATGCCGGTCGCCCCGGCACAGCACGATCCGCTCCGGCCCGGCCCGCTCCGGGGCACGCCCCGCCCGGGCACGCTCCGGTACGAGCGCGGCGGCGACCAGTGGATGCAGCCGGCCGGCGTCGATCGCACCGGCCCGCAGCAACTCCAGGTCGGGCAGGACCCAGGTCGCGGCGTCGGGCAGTACGGGCAGGGCGGACGACGCGCGGGCACGGCGCCCGGCGGACGCCAGGAACCGCACTCCGCCCACGCCGCCCGAGCCACCCGGGCCACCCGGGCCACCCGGGCCGTCCGAGCCGTCCGAGCCGTCCGAGCCGTCCGAGCCGTCCGAGCCGTCCGGGCCATCCTGGCCGTCACCGGTCAGCTCCAGCAGGAGCCGCTGCCGGTCCCCCAACCGCACGGCCACCGCACCGCCCGACCGCCCCTCGGCACGCAGCAGCAGCGCCGCCTCGTCGGCCCAGCGGTCGACGGCGCAGAGGGACTCGTGGGGCACGCCGAGGCCCGGCGGTCGCCCGTCCGGCCCGGCTCCACGTGGGGCGCGACCGCGCAGTCCACCGGCTCGGGCGTCCCAATCCGGCCACGCTCCACCCCCGGCCCGATCACGCAGTTCACCGGCTCGGCCGTCCCGATCCGGCCCAACTCCACCCCCGGCCCGATCACGCAGTTCACCGGCTCGGCCGTCCCGATCCGGCCCGACTCCACGCCCGGCCCGATCACGCAGTTCACCGGCTCGGCCGGCGTCCCAGAGGTGCCGGTGCAGGTCGAGCCGGAACCGTCGGCTGGGCCGTGGATGCGGATGGGAGCGGGGGCCGGCACGGACGTCCGGCGGGACACCGCCCCCGCCCTGCCCCCGTCCCCCGTCCCACAACGCCAGGCTGATCCGCTGGCCTGCGTCGGCCCACGCGGGCGGCGTCCGCACCACGAGGTGCAGCGGCTGCCTGCGTCCGCCGCCCGGGCCGCCGTAGCGGGCGAGCGCGAGGGTCAGTCCCGGGCGCAGCAGCCCGTGGGGAGCGATCCGGGGCATGTGCCAGCGCAGCAGATCGGGGGCCAGAGCGCGCAGGTCGGCACGGACCAGGGCGGCTGTCTCCCGCCCGTGATCCCGCGCCAGGGAGCGCAGGTTGAGATCGACGTCGATGCCCGCGGCGGCACAGGCCCCCGCCCAGTCGCCGGCGTGCCGGCGGGCGGTCGCGGTCTCGATCATGGAGGCCGGCACGGCGAACTCGCGCACGCGCGGCCAGAAGGAAAGCCGGGGTTCCTCGTTCGCGTTCGGAGTGCTCATCAGCACTCACCTTGCGCGGACGGGTCCCCCAATCTGTCAGCAGAGTGAGTCGTCATCGCGGCGAGCGTAACGCCCGGCGCGGGGACGCCGCGAGGGATTTTCCGGGTACCCCGGGAAACGGGTACCCCGGGAAAGGCGGGGGCCGGTCCGGTCACTCCCCGGCGGACGGTGTCGCCGGGTCGGTGGCGGTGGCCCTCGTCGGGTCGGTGGACGGCCGGGCCGTGGGGGTCGACGTCGCGTCCGGCGTCCGGGAACCCACAGCCTGTGGATCGCGGGTGGGCACCGAGGTCGGTGTCCCGGGCCGCACGGTCGGTGTCGGGGACGCCGTCCGGCCCGGCGGCGGCGTGCGGGTCGGGGACGCCGAGGGGGCCGGGGTGGAGGGCGAGGGGGTGGGCGGGGTACCGCGGTCGCTCATGGGCGGAGGTGCCAGCGGGGGCGCGGGGGAGGTGGGCACGTCCGGGCGGCCCGAGGTGAACGGCAGCGCGACCAGCAGCGCGACGGCGCAGGTCACGCCCACCCCGGTCGCCGTACGCACCAGGCGCCGGCGGGACGCCTTGCGGCGGAGCGTCTCGTAGTGGCCGGGAGGCGGGGCGAGGTGTTCCGCGGGCGGGCGGAGGATGACCGCGAGCGGGTCGTCGTGGGCGAACTCCGGGCCGTCCACGTCGTCCTCGTCAAAGCGTGTGGTCAAGGCTTCTCCTCAGGTGGACGCGGAGCAGTTCGCGGGCCGCGTGCAGGTCGGCCTTGACGGTCCCTTCCTTGCGTCCGGTCAGCACGGACACCTCCCGGATCGGCATGTCAGCGTAGTAGTGGAGGAGGATCGGGGTGCGGAGCCGTTCGGGGAGGGACTGGACCAGCAGGCGCACCGACGGGTCCGCCTGTTCCGTGTGGGCGTTGACGGCCGCCTCCGTCGTGGCCCGGCGCATCGCCCTGCGCTCGCGCTCCAGTTTGCGCCAGTGGTCCCGGACGAGGTTCGCGGCGGTGACGTAGAGGAAGCCGCGCGGTTCCTCCACGCGGCCCCAGCGGGCCCACAGCCTGGTGAAGGCCTCGGAGGCGATCTCGTGCGCCGTCTCGTCGTCGTCGACGAGACGGCGGCACCAGCCGGCCAGGCGCGGGTACAGGGCAGCGAACAGCTCGGACGCTGCCCTGTCTCGGGACCGTTTCAACGCACTCCATGATCGGGACGGCGCGACGCCATGCGCGGGGCCGGCTCCTGCGGGCTCATGAGGGAGGATGCCGGGCCGCCTGCTCGCGTTCCCCCGGCCGCCCGGCCCGGATCCGGATCCCCCTTCCTCGGTCAAGGGGCGGCCGAGCTCAGCGACGCGAACACGATCACGTTGTCGCGGTACTCCTGGCCCTCGCGCGGGCCCCCGCAGGTGATCAGACGCAGCTCCGGGCGGTCCACGTCCCCGTAGACCTGCTCCGCCGGGAAGTCGGCCTTGGCCACCGTCCGTACGGCGCCGACGGTGAACTCCGCCGAGGAACCGTCCTGGCGGCGCGCCACGATCCGGTCGCCCCGCCGCAGCTCCCCGAGACGGCGGAAGACCCCGTCGCCGAAGGCACCGACCGTGACATGGCCGAGGATCACCGACGGGCCGACCTGGCCGGGCGTCGGCGAGTGCCGGTACCAGCCCGCCCGGTCGTCGGCGGTGATCGGCGGCACCTCCACGGTGCCGTCCCGGGCCAGGCCGAGCCCCATGACGGGGGTGTCGACGCCGATCGCCGGGATCCGCAGCCGGACCGGGGTGGAACGGCCCATCGCGTGCCCGGAGTTCGCGGAGGCCGAGGAGCCGTCACCGGTCTTCTCGCGCCCCCGCGTCCTTCTCGCGCTCGCGTTCGCGTCCTGCTCGGTGGCCTGTCCGGCGCAGCCCACCAGCAGCGACGCCAGAGCCGCCGTGGTGAAGGCCCGCCTGGAGAGCCCCGTCATGCCCCGGTCGCCCTCCGACGCCGTACGACGAACGTCGTCGCGCCGCCGGCCAGGAGCAGTGCGGCCGCGCCCCCGCCGATCAAACCGCCGGTCCCGTTGCCGGTGTCCGAGGCCGGCGTCACGCCGGTGTCGGGCGCCCCGGACGGCCTGACGGAGACCTGGCCGTCGCCCGGCGCCCGGGTCGGCTCGGCGGACGGCGCCCGGGTCGGCTCGGCCGACGGTGCCGAGGGGACGGGGGAGGGGTGCCGGGTCGGTTCGGTCGTGGGGGTCGGCGAGGCCGTGGCCGAGGGGGCCCTGGTCGGGCTGGGGACCGGGCTCGGGGTGGCCGAGTCGGCGAACGCGGGCGTGCCGGCCGCCAGAAGGGCCGTGCAGGTCAGTGCCAGGGCGCTGAACGTGGTGCGGCGCATGGACTCGCTCTCTTTCGTCGGTCCGCCGGTACTGCCGTGTCCGGCGGGCTGGGTGACGGGTCGAGCGGAGAGACGAGGCAGCGGTGAGGCAGGTTGTAAAGAAATGGCAAAGTCGCGGAACGGCCGTCTCCCTGCGGCCTGATGAGTCTTCCGTACGCGGCGTCCGTACGATGAGGGCGTGACAGCCCGTGCGCCGCATCTCCGTGCGCCGCGGCTCCCGATCCCGGGACCGTGGCGCGCGCTTGTGCTGCTCGGGCTACTCGCGGGGCTGTTCGGCATGCACGGACTCGCGCCCGGCGGCGTCGTCGCGCCGCACTCCTCACCGGGGCACGGGCACGCCCGCGCCATGAGCGGCAGTACGACGGCCATGCCCGAGGAGTCCGTCTGCCACGGCGACGGCACGAACGGCGGACACGCCCGGCACGCCGACCCGGCCTGCGCCTCCGGTGCCGTCGGCACCGGTCCCTCGCTTCCGGCCCTGCTGCCCGACCCGGCCGGGACCTGCGTCCCGGGCGCCCTCGACCGCCGCTCCCCCGCCGCGGTGCCGGACGGCGAACGCGCGCCTCCCTCACTGGCCGAACTGCAGATCCTGCGGACCTAGGACAAGGCCGAGCCGTCCCCCGCCACCGACGCGGCGTACGGCGCTCAGCCATGTCCGTGCCACGCCCCGCCGAGGGCGCGGCAGCTCACGTATCCGCAGGAGTTCTCAGCATGAACAGCACGCCCACCCTCGTCCGCCGGACGGCCCTGGCCGTCACGGCCGTCGCCGCCGCCCTCGTCCTCGCCGCGTGCGGCGGAGACGGCGGCACCTCGGACGACGCCTCCGAGGCGTCCGCGTCCTCCGCGAGCGCCGGCGCGCACAACGCCCAGGACGTCACCTTCGCGCAGGGCATGATCCCGCACCACCAGCAGGCGCTGCAGATGGCCGTAATGGCCGCCGAGCGCGCCTCGTCCGCCCAGGTCAAGGACCTCGCCGAACAGATCCGCAAGGCCCAGGACCCGGAGATCAGGACCATGTCCGGCTGGCTGAGGTCCTGGGGCGAGGACGTGCCGTCGGCCGCGCCCGGCATGGGCCACTCCGGTCACTCCGGTGGCTCCGGGACGGCCGGGATGATGGACGCGAACGACATGGACGAGCTCATGAAGGCGTCCGGCAGGGCCTTCGACACCCTGTTCCTCACCCTCATGGTCGAACACCACGAGGGCGCCGTGGAGATGGCCAGGACCGAGAAGGCCGAGGGCCGCTACGGCCCGGCGACCGAGCTCGCCGACGCCGTCGTCACCGCCCAGAGCGCCGAGATCGAGGACATGAACAAGCTGCTCGGCAGGACCGGCGGCTGAACCCCCGGCGACCGCCGGTACGCCTCCCCCGGCCCCGCCCGGTCCACGACCGCCGCGCACGCCGGACGGGCCGCGCAGTCCGCGCCGGGGTCGGCCGGCGTCAGCAGGGTGTTGCCCCCGAACTCCAGGTTCTTCGGGTCGCCGCAGTCCGGTGCGGGCGGCCAGCCGCCCGGGTAGGCGCGACGGGGCAGCCAGTCGGGGACGGTGTCGTCCCAGAAGTTGCCGTGGAAGCGGACGTCGCGCACGGGCCTGTCGCCCCAGTCCTCGCTGCATCCGCTGATCGAGGCCCGGTAGCCGTGGACGGCGTTGCCGCGCACGCTGATCCACCGGCTGCTGTCGTCGGTGTAGATGCCGACGTTCCAGGTGCCGTAGGCGCTGTCCGAGACCGCGTTGCCGCTGACGAGCGCGCCGTCCGCGTACGACGTGCCCTGCTCGCCGCGCAGGTAGATGCCGCCGCCGTCGGCCAGCAGCCGGTTGGTCGCGAAGACCCGGTTGCCGACGATGCGGTTGCCGCTCATCAGGCCGCGTACGTCCTCGGCGGGGCCGGAGAGGATGCCGGTGTAGGGCAGGTGGTCGACCTGGTTGTGCGCGATGGTCGTCTGCCGACTGCCGCCGTCCCAGATGCCGGAGGAGGCGTGGTGGTCCGCGCCGGTGCGGTGGACCCGGTTGTTGCTGACGCGGTTGCCGCGGCTCGGGCCCCGGGTGTCCGGCGGCAGGACGCCGAGCGCGATGCCGCCGTCGGAGATGTCGGTGAAGAGGTTGCCGTCCACCACGTTGTGCGCGCTGTACCCGGAGAACCGGAGCCCCTGGGCGCCGAGATGGACGAACCGGTTGCCCTGGAAGGTGATGCGTTCGGCGCCGTGGAAGGCGACGTTCCCGGGCACGGTGAGCAGCCGGAGCGCGTCGCCCTTGCCCGGCCGCAGGTACATGCTCCACGCGGCGGCGAATCCGGCGGGCTCGCTGGGCGCCGTCCAGCCGGCGTACGCGAACGTCAGCCCCTTGAAGGCGATGTCGTGGACCGGCCGGTCCGCGCTGCCGCTCCCGCCGACCAGCGTCCGGAGCACGGGCGCCGTCACGTCCGTGCGCCGCATGTCCTCGCCGGGCCGCGGCCGGTACAGCAGCCGGTGGTGCCCCGGGCGGGAGCGGTCGAGGTACCAACTCCCGTTCCGGTCGAGGAAGCCGGGGGAGTTCTCCACGTCGGACGGCAGGGCGAGCAGCTCCGGCCCGTACAGGTCGCGGGCCATCCTCCAGCACGGCTGGTCCATCGTGATCGTCGATCCGCCACCGGGGCCGCGCGAGATGTCCGCGACGCCGCAGCGGCCCTCCAGGTAGTCGAACCGGAAGCGCAGTTCCATGTCGCGGGGCGTCCGCCAGGTGCGCGGGACGGCACTGGTGGTGGTGAGGCCGGTGCCGGTCACCTTCAGGGTGCCGGGGATCCCGTCGCCGAGGCTCGCCCGGTCGGCCCGCCTGCCCGCCACGTAGAGCTGCCGGGTCTCCAGCGCGCCGACGTCCGCCCGCCACACGCCCCGGCGCCGCGGGTCGGGCCGCCAGCCCCCGATCTCCCGGCCGCCGCTGAGGGTCACCGGTTCCTGGCGTGCCGTGCCCTGGCCGTACGCCTGGTAGACCACCCGGTGACCGCCCCCGCCGGAGTCGCCGGCCGCCTCCGACATCCGCAGCGGCGCCGTCAGCCGGTACGTCCCGCCCCGCAGGTTCACCACGATGTCCGAGGTCATCGTGGCCGTGCGGGCCCGCACGGCCTGCTGGGCCCGCGCCGGCGTCGCGAACGGCCGCTCGTACGTCCCCGGCCATCCGTCGCTCCCCCACGGCGCCACGTACAGCTGCCGCGGTGCCGTCCGCGCGTGCTCCGCCGGCACCGCGGACGAGGCCGGCCAGGTCCCCCCGGACAGCACCACCACCATCACCGACACGACCGCCCCGACCCGCAGGTCCCCCATGCTCCCGCTCCTCCCGTTCGCCGGACGGGTCCATGGTGGGGCGAGGGCGTCCGGGCGCGCGTCGGCCGATCGTCGCTCATGCCGCCTCTTTGGTCGCTGCCGCGTCCTACGGAGGTTTCGCCCGCCACCCCCGGCGCCCCGCCCGCCCGGGACCTCATGTCCGCCCGATGCCGGGGGTCGAGGAGGGGCCCGCGGGAATCGTCTTCCTGCACGGCCGGGTTGACCAAGGGCGACCGTCGAGGAGTCGCAGCGTCGAAGAGGAGCCGCTCATGTCCGATTCCGCAAGCCCGGCCGAACGTCCCGCCCGCGTCCACGAGCTCCGCCTGGTCGTCACGGCCGCCGACTACGACGAGGCGCTGCGCTTCTACCGGGACGAGCTGGGCCTCCCGGAGCGCGCCGCGTTCTCCTCGCCCGACGGCCGGGTGACGATCCTGGAGGCGGGCCGGGCCACGCTGGAGCTGACCGACCCCGGCCACGCCGACTTCATCGACGAGGTGGAGGTCGGCCGCCGGGTGGCCGGTCACATCAGGGTCGCCTTCCAGGTGGACGACTCCCCGGCCACCACCGCACGGCTGGCGGCGGCCGGGGCCGAGGTCCTCGCGGAGCCCACCCGCACGCCGTGGAACTCCCTCAACTCCCGCCTCGAAGCGCCCGGCGCCCTTCAGCTGACGTTGTTCACGGAGCTGGGGGAGCCGGAGGAACGCGCGTAGATCCGCCGGGACACGGAACCGTTCGTTCCTCGGGGAGCCTTTACGTCCGTTTCGGTGATAATTGGGGCATGAGTACGACGACGTTTGAAATAGCGGCCACGTCGAGCGAAGTACTCAACGTGATCGCCGCCTTCGTTGGTGGAATGGTCATCGCCGGCGCACTGGTCTGGGCCGTGCAGTTCGGCATGCGGGTCCGTGACCGGGAGCTGCCACGGCCCACTCCGGAGGAACAGTCACATCTGCCCGACACCGGACCGGTCCGTGAGCTCCGGGAGGTGCGCGAGCCCGACGAGGTCCCGCACGCGGAAGGCAGAGAACGCCTGCTGCCGCACGACCTGCACCATGCGGGGAGCAGACGCAGCGAGGACCAGCACCGCAAACGCTGGCTGCCCGGCAAGAGCGGGTCCTTCGGCGGCGGCGGGATCGGACACGCCTGAGCCGTCGTACCGCTGATCGCCCGAGGAGCCGGAGGGCCCGGAATTCGGGCGACGGGAGCCACGTCCCGATGCCACCCTGTCCTCACACGGACAGGGTGGCTGGGGGTTGATTGAGCAGGCGACGCTTCGTGGCCAGGGGTGTGCCCGGCGGCTATCGCATCTGGGACAACCACGGCCGCCGGTTCTGGGGCGACCTCTACGAACTCTGCCCCGACGACCTGCTGACCGAGCTGAACGGCCGCAAGGACCCGGCCAGGATCAGCGCGCTGCTGAAGCGTTACCGCGCCCTGAGGCGCTAGCCGTACCGGAGGCGTCCGGGGCCAGGGCGAGGGCGAGGATCACGAAGAAGTCGATGCCCACCATGACCACCGACCAGACCGGGGTGTACGGCAGGAACAGGAAGTGGGCGACCATGCTCAGGGACGCCAGGAAGATACCGGTGATCCGCGCCCACCAGGCGCCCTGAAGGACGCCGGCGCCGACACCGACGGCGAGGACGCCGAGACCGAGCAGGATCCAGCCCCAGGCCGTGAGGTTGGCCTTGAAGACGTAGTCGCCGATCCGGGCGTACACGTCGTCCTGGGCGATGGCGGAGATGCCCTGGAGGATGGCGAGGAGCCCGTTCACCAGCAGCAGCACACCGGCGAAGACGAGTGCGCCGGTCATTCCGCCGGAGCTGGGGGCGCCCCCGGGCGCGGTGCCCGGCGCGGTGCCGGCTGCGGCGGAGGGCCAGGTCGCCCGGGACGTGTCCGATCCACCGGGTCCGCCCGCCGTCCCGGTTCCCGGAGGGCTATGGGCGGCATCGCTCGCATGCGACTGCGACTGCTGCTGGCTCATGGCTGCCGTACCCCACTTCTCGCGTGTTCCGCGGTCGGGTTCTGCGATCGGTACGACGATCGGCGGCCCGGGGCGCGCCCACCACGGGGGAGACGCCGATCGGGTGAGGTCCGGAGTGCGAAGGGGGCCGCGCGGATCTTCACTGGAAGGACCGGAACGCACCCTTGGAGCCCGCATGCCCGCTCACCGCCCCCGCCGGAGAACGACCACGCCCCTCCTGATGACCGCCGTCCTCGCGGTCTCCGCGCTGACCTCCTGCTCGGACGACGACACGCCCGCCTCGGTGGCCAGCAAGGCGGCGTCGGCCTACGCCTCGGCGACGGCGGAGGCGGGCCGCCGGCTCGACGACATCAAGGGCGGCATCGACGCCAAGAGCTCGGTGCGGCTGGGCGACCCCTCGACCGACTCCGACGGCCGGGCGACGGTGGAGGTCACCGCGCAGAACACGACCGACTCGACGAAGTCCTTCGCCGTCCAGGTCAACTTCAAGGACGAGAACGGCAATCTGCTCGACGCGTCCGTGGTGACGGTGTCGGACGTCGCGGCGAACGAGTCGGGCAGGGGGACCGCCCGCAGCACCCGCGACCTGAGCGGGGACGTACGGGCGGAGGTGGAGCGGGCGGTGCGCTACTAGCCGCCTCCGGGCACGGGTACGGCTCCGGGTTCGCACCCGGAGCCGGAGTTGTGGGTATGTCCGTTCAGCGCTTGGTGGTGCTGCTGAACAGCGAGCGCGACCAGAGGTAGCCGACGAGGGCGATGCCGGCGCACCAGGCGAGCGAGATCCAGCCGCTGTCGCCGATCTCCGAGCCGGAGAGCAGACCCCGCAGCGTCTCGGTCATCGGCGTGAACGGCTGGTTCTCCGCGAACCAGCGCAGGCCCGGGGCCATCGAGCCGGCCGGTACGAAGGCGGAGCCGAGGAACGGCAGGAACTGGATGAGCAGCGGCTTGTTGCTCGCCGACTCGACCGTCTTGGAGATCAGCCCGAGCGCCGCCGACAGCCAGGCCACCGCGAACGCGATGGCGGTGACCAGTCCCGCGGCCGCGAGCCACTCGACGGGGCTCGCGTCCGGGCGGAAGCCGAGCGCGAGCGCCACGACCACCACCAGGACCAGGCTGACCACCGTCGTCAGGACGCTGCCGACGACATGCCCCGTCATGAACGAGGAGCGCGTGATGTTCATGGTGCGGAAGCGGTTGATGATGCCTTCGGTCATGTCCTGGCAGACCGCGATCGAGGTGGACATGGCACCGGCCGCGACGCCCATGATGATGATGCCGGGCGTCAGATACTCCAGATACGCGTCCCGGCCGCCGCCCATGCCGGCGCCGATCGAGTCCCCGAAGGCGTACACGAACAGCAGCAGCATCAGCAGGGGCATCATGACCGGGCCCAGGGACACGGCGGGATAGCGCAGCGCGTGCTTGAGGTTGCGCCGCAGCATCGTCCTGGAGTCGTGCACGGCGTGGGCGAGGGTGCTCATCGCAGGGTCTCCTTCATGTGGAGCGGGGTGCCGGAGGTGCCGTCGCCGGTCAGGGCGAGGAACACGTCGTCCAGGTCGGGGGTGTGCACGGAGAAGTCGGCGGCCCGGATGCCGGCGGCGTCCAGCCGGTCGAGGAGGACGCGCAGCGCGTCGAGGCCGCCGTCGCCGGCCACGCGCAGGGCGAGGTTCTCGTCGTCGCGGGCGGCGCCGGGGAAGGCGGCGCCCGCACGCTCGTACGCGTCGGGCTCGGTGAACCGCAGGCGGACGTGGCTGCCGGGGATCCGCGCCTTGAGTTCGTCGGCGGTGCCCTCGGCGACGATCCGGCCGCCGTCGAGGACGGCGATCCGGTCGGCCAACTGGTCGGCCTCCTCCAGGTACTGGGTGGTGAGGAAGACGGTGACACCGCCGGCGACCAGCGAGCGCACCGTGTCCCACATGGTGCGGCGGCTGCGCGGGTCGAGTCCGGTCGTCGGCTCGTCCAGGAAGATCACCTGCGGGTCGCCGACCAGGGTCATGGCGAGGTCGAGGCGGCGGCGCATACCGCCGGAGAAGGTCGCGGCCCGCTTCCGCGCGACGTCCGCGATCTCGAACCGCTCCAGCAACTCCCTGGTGCGCGCCCTGCCTTCGCTCCGGCCCAGACGCAGCAGGTCGGCCATGAGGAGGAGGTTCTCCTCGGCGGTGAGCAGGTCGTCGAGCGCGGCGAACTGCCCGGTGACGCCGATCGCGGCCCGTACCCCGTCCGGTGACGTGGCGACGTCGTGCCCGGCCACCTGGGCCTGGCCGCCGTCGGCGGCGATGAGGGTGGACAGGATCTGCACCGTGGTGGTCTTGCCGGCGCCGTTCGGGCCGAGCAGCGCGAACACGGAACCGGCGGGGATGCGCAGGTCGATGCCGTCGAGGACGGTCTTGTCGCCGTACGACTTGCGCAGGCCGATGGTGGAGACGGCGGCGGGCGTGTCGCCGCCCCGCCTGGGCGTGGGCATGACAGATGAAGGCATGGAGCCCTCCCGTTGAAGGCTGAAGGGGGTCTGGAAACGCGGCGGTCGGCGAGGCCCGGGTTCAGGCGCGGGCGCGGCGGACGTAGAGCGAGGCCCGGGTTCAGGCGCGGGCGCGGCGGACGTAGAGCGAGGCCCGGGTTCAGGCGCGGGCGCGGCGGACGTCGATGTTGCCCCAGCGGGTCCGCGCCCGGACCTGGACGGTGTCCTCGCTCGCCTCAGGGGCCTCGGAGGCGGTGAGCGTGTTGCGCACCTGCCCGCGCTCGGAGCTGACGTCGAGCCAGGCGGCGGTGCCCTCGCGGACGCCGACCTCGATGAGTCCGTAGGCGGTCTCCAACTGGACCGTGCCACGGGCGACTTCGGCGATCCGCAGGCCACCGTGGGCCGTGGTGGCGGTGACCGAGCTCTCGGCGCGGGCGATGTCGATGTCGCCGTGGGCCCCGCTGACCCGCAGCTCGCCGAGCGCGGCGCCGACGGTCGTGGTGCCGTGCGAGTTCTTCAGTACGGCGCTGCCGTCGATGGTGCCGACGCGCAGGCTGCCGGAGCTGGAGGTGATCTCGGCGTCGCCCTCGACCCGGTCGACCCGGATCGAGCTGTGCGAGGCGGTCAGGTGCAGCGGTCCGGTCACATCGAAGCGGATGTCACCGCCCGAGCCCTTCACCCGGACCTCGCCGAGCCGGCCCTCGCCGAGCACCTGGGTCCAGGAGCCGTTCATGTCGACGCGCGAACCCGTGGGCAGTTCGACCGTCACGTCGACGGCGCCGGAGGGCCCGATGAAGCGGCGCTCCTTCGTCCTGACGGTCAGGACGCCGTTCGCGTAGGAGACCTCGGTCTGCTCGGCGGCCTGCACGTCCTTGTCCCGCTTGGGGCTGGCGGGCCGTACCTCGACCACGGTGTCGGGGCGGTCGCCCGCCGTGAAGCGGATGGCGCCGGCGCCCACGTGCGCCGTGACGGAGATCGGCTCGGGAGTGTCGAAAGAAGGCATGGCTGTACCGTCCTCGTGAGTCCTTGGGACGTCCCCGCAGGTGGGACGTGGTGTGGTGGTGGCGCTGTTCGCTCAGGGGGGCTAGCGCACCCAGCCCGTGAAGCTCTGTCCGACGGTGCGGGTGCGCTGCGGGGTACGGGGCTGCGTGCCGCCGTCCACCGCCGCCGACACGGCCCGCACCAGCCACGCGTTGACCGACAGGCCCTCGCGGCTCGCGGCCTCTTCCGCACGCGCCTTGAGGTGGGCCGGCAGCCGCAGATTGACGCGGGCGGTGCCCCCCTCGTCGGCGTCGGCCGGAGCCGGGTGGGCGAGGGCTTCGGCGGGCGCGGCCGGCTCCACGGGGGCGGCGCTGTCGGCGGGCGGCAGCGTCACCAGGAAGTCGGGGTCGAGACCACGCAGTCGTACGTCGACCGAGCCGGGGGCGAGTTCACGGGTGATCTCGTCCATCGCGGCGGAGAGCACGTTGAGCAGGGTGAGCCGGGTCGCCGACTCCAGCGGAGCGGTGAGCCGCTCGGCCAGCTCTCGGGCGTCTTCCCCGCCGGCTTCGGCGGCCACCGCGAGTTCCCGGCGGAGGGTGTCGACATACGGGGTGAGGTCCATGACGCCATCATGGCACCACAATGGCGCCACCCGCAAGCCCGACTGGCACCGGACGTGCGCCACACACGCGACACACCTCTCCGACCTGCGGAAAGGCCGGAGAAAAGGCCGACACCATCACGGCGCCGGACGCACATGAGCCGCACTCGACACCCCACATGACGCCGAGATGGCACCGGATGGCACCACCTCGGCACCACCGATCACCACGGCGGCACCTACAGCCGCCCGCCCCCGCCGTCCGACACCGTGTCGTGCTGCTGCTCCTGCGCGGACCCGCTCACCATGATGTCGATCTGCTCGCTCATCGCGCTGGCCCCGTTCAGGGTGGCCGTCGCCTGGAGCCGGCCCGCCCCGGCCGGGAGCGCGATGCCGGGCACGCAGGACCAGAGGCCGCTCGGTGCCGCGGTCGTCGCGCAGACCTCCTCCTCCAGCGCGTCACGGACCGTGACCTGGGCGCCCGGGTAGGCCGTGCCCGAGGCTTCCGGCGACGCGCTCAGCGGTACGCCCGAGGCGGGGCGGGACAGCGTGGGGGCGGGCAGTCCGACCGTCACGGAGCAGCTGCCGCGCCGGCGCACGGTGCCCTCGGCGTCCCTGAGGGCGAGGGTGCAGTCGGGAAGGCGGGTGCCGGGTTCGGCGTCCGGGGGAAGGGACAGGACGAAGGGAAAGGTGTGCCCCTTCCACGTCGACACCGCCGCCCCCACGAAGGTGTACGTCCCGCTGCTGCCGCCCTCGGCCACCGCGCCCCGGTACCCGGGCCCGGCGAACGGCACGCCCGTCACCCGCGCACCCGCCGGCGCCGTCAAGGTCAGCACCGATCCCTCGCCGAGCGGCTCGCCGTCATAACCGCCGACCTCGACGACACCCTTGTGCCCGGGCTCGATGACCGCGGAGGCCCACAGGCCCCGGTCGTCCGGCCCGGCCGGACGCTCACCGCCGTACGCCGTCGCCGGCCCGGCCATCGCGCCCGCCACCGCGAGCGACCCGAGCAGCGTCGTCTTCCAGGACCTGCGGCACCAGCTCATCGTCGGTGGAGCTCCTCACACACCTCGGCGGCACCCCACCCTCACCCGCGATTCTCACGGCCACCTCCCACGATCACACGCGCTGTTCGGCCGTCCGGGCCGACGGAACGCAGAGCACCACCCGTCCGGGCGCGGAGTGGACGCGGGATCACCCAGCCGGTCAGCCGTCCGTCCCCGTCTCCGCCGCCGCGCCCGGATGCCGTGCCGCCGCCTTCACGTCCGCTTCCGTCTGGCTGCGGGCGACGCCCTGTTCCGCGGCGTGGGCCGTGACGGCCGACTGCACCGCCTCGGCGAGGGTGCGCCAGGTGCGCCAGGCGGCTTCGTAGGTCTCGGTCCGAGACGGGGACCAGGGGGTGCGGGTGGGCGGGCCGTACTCGTCCCGGAGTTCCGCCACCCGGCCGCGGGCCCGGTCCGCCGCCCGCTGCATCGCGACCAGTTCGTCGAAGGTGCGTGCCACGCGTCCGGATCCTCGGGCAGCCGGCCGGCGGCGCCCGGCGCGCCACACCGGCCGCGAGCGCCGCGCGGCCGGATCTCACTCGGACGGAGCCGGCCCCGTGGCGCCCGCCCGCGGCTGCTCAGACCGAGCCGGAGCACGCCGTGAGCCGGGCCTGCAAGCCGTCGAGGATCGTCTCCACGCCGAACGCGAAGACCTCGTCGACCTGTTCCGCGAAGGTCTGCCCCCGCTGCGCCTGCGCCTCCATGCTGGCGCCCAGTCGCGGGTACTTCGCCGCCAGGGCGTTGATCTGCGCGACGGCCTCGGCCTCCTTCTCCGGCTGCGCGGCCGCTTCCTGCGACGCCCGTTCCTTGATCTCGGCGACCTCGGTCCCGCTCATGAACGCCAGTCCCGTCACGAACATGAACGGGGTGCTCACGGCCCAGTCGAGGTCCGCGTCCCGGAACCCGGCGGCCTCGAAGGTCTCGTACGCGCACTCCTGGAAGCGGGCCATGCCCTCACCGGCGGCGTAGTAGGTGGTGATCACCCGCACCAGCCACCGGTGCCGGTCGCACAGCCCGCGCACGGCGTGCATGAGCTCGCGCGCCGCCGGCCGCCATCCGACGGCCGCGACGTCCGGCAGCCGGACCTCGCTCCACACCTCGTCGGCCGCGAGGATCAGCAGGTTCTCCTTGTTGCCGACGTGCCAGTACATCGCCGTAGCCGCCGAGCCCAGCTTCTGTCCGAGCTTGCGCATGCTCAGACCGTCGGTGCCCTCGGCGTCCAGCAGCTCGATCGCCGCCCGGACGATCTGTTCTCGGTTCAGGGTCTCTCGCGCCATGGGACAAGCCTAACCGCCACTTGCACACCGTAAAAGTTTCTCGCCGAAAGGACTTGCACACCGTGCAAGTCTGGTTTTACGGTGTTCAAGTCTTCGAGTTGCACACCGTTCAAGTCACGGGACCGCAGCACCGTCCACGTCACCGGGGAGAGTCATGACCGCCATCCACGCAGAGGGCCTGCGCAAGTCGTACGGGGAGAAGCTGGTGCTCGACGGGATCGATCTGCGGATCCCCGAGGCGTCGGTCTTCGCCCTGCTCGGCCCCAACGGCGCCGGCAAGACCACCACCGTCCAGATCCTGTCCACGCTCATCTCCGCCGACGGCGGCGAGGCCCGCGTCGCCGGGCACGACCTCACCCGGCAGGCCGACGACGTGCGCCGCTCGATCGGCGTCACCGGTCAGTTCGCCGCGATCGACGGGCTGCTGACCGCCGAGGAGAACCTCCTGCTGATGGCGGACCTGCACCACCTGAGCCGGCGCGAGGGCCGCCGCCGGGCCGTCGACCTGCTGGAGCGGTTCGACCTGGCGGCGGAGGCGAAGAAGACCGCCGCCACCTTCTCCGGCGGTATGCGCCGCAAGCTGGACCTCGCGATGACCCTGGTCGGCGAGCCGCGGGTCATCTTCCTCGACGAGCCGACGACCGGCCTCGACCCGCGCAGCCGCCGCATGCTGTGGGAGCTGATCCGCGGCCTGGTCGAGGACCGCGGCATCACGATCTTCCTCACCACGCAGTACCTGGAGGAGGCCGACCAACTCGCCGACCGGATCGCCGTGCTGAACGGCGGCCGGATCGTCGCCGAGGGCACCGCCGAGGAGCTCAAGCGCCGCATTCCCGGCAGCCACATCCGCCTCCGGTTCGCAGACGAGCGTCGACTGGACGCCGCCGCCGCGGTGTTCGACGTCGCCCAGCGCGACCCCGAGAACCTCGCCCTGAACGTGCCGGGCGACGGCACCCCCGCGACCGTGCGGGCCGTCCTGGACCTGCTGGAGACCGCCGGCGTCGAGGCCGAGTCCCTCACCGTCCACACGCCCGACCTGGACGACGTCTTCCTCGCCCTGACGGAGACCCGCGCGCCCGCCGCCGCCTGACCGTCACCCCACCCGACCTGTTCCGACCTGCCCCGAGAGGACCCTCGATGGCCACCGCTTCCGCCCCCGCCGCCCCCGCCCGCTCCTACGCCTTCCGCGACTCCATGACGATGCTGCGGCGCAGCCTCAAGCACATGCAGCGCTACCCGTCCCTGACGGTCCAGATCGTCACGCTGCCCGTGCTGATGCTGCTGCTGTTCGTGTACGTCTTCGGCGGCGCGATCGGCGAGGGAATCGGCGTCGGCGACCGGGACGCCTACATCAACTACCTCGTCCCCGGCATCATCGTGATGGCGGTGACCTCCGGCACGATCACCACCGCCATCTCCGTGTGCACCGACATGACCGAAGGCATCATCAACCGCTTCCGCACCATGGCGATCTCACGCAGTTCGGTGCTCACGGGCCATGTGCTCGGCAACATGGTCCAGGTCGTGGCCATCCTCGCCCTGGTGACCGCGGTGGCGTACGCGATCGGCTTCCGCCCGGACGCGACGGCCGTCGAATGGGCCGCCGCCCTCGGCCTGCTGATGCTCCTGGCCTTCGGCCTGAGCTGGCTGTCGGCCGCGATGGGCCTGAACTCCAAGACCGTCGAGGCCGCGAGCAACGCCCCGATGCCGCTGATCTACCTGCCCTTCCTCAGCAGCGCCTTCGTCACCCCCGACTCGATGCCCACCGGACTGCGCTGGTTCGCCGAGTACCAGCCCTTCTCCCCCATCAACGAGACCCTGCGCGGCCTGCTCCTCGGCACCGGCATCGGCAACGACGCCTGGATCGCGGTGGCCTGGTGCGTGGGCCTCGCCCTCGTCGGCTTCCTGTGGTCGCGGGCGACGTTCCGCAAGGTCGCCGAGCGCTGAGCCGCCCGGCCGGCGCTTTACGGAGCCGATGCCAAGCCAAAAGGTTTCCCGTGCCCCACGATCCGTACCTCCGTACGACGAACACGGCCCGTCCCCTTACCCGGGGGCGGGCCCTCGGGCTGATCGGGCAGGAGGCAGCACCGTGCGTATCTCGCGGCACATGACCGGAACTCTCTTCGTGGGCGGCGCCCTGAGTCTCACGCTCGCCGCGCTCGCCTACCCGTCGATGCTCGGCTTCAGCACCGTCTCCAGTTCCGCGGACCATGTCATCGCCCAGACCGCTACGGGGCCGCTGACGGAGGCCGACCGGGACTTCGTGGTGAAGGTGCGGGCGGCCGGGCTGTGGGAGTACCCGGTGGGCAAGCTGGCGCTGCGGAAGGGGACGACGCAGGCGGTACGCACGGCGGGGCAGCACCTGGTCGACGGGCACGCCGCGCTGGACGCCACCGACCGGCGGGTCGCCGCGCGGCTGAACATCACCGTGCCCAACCAGGCCAGCCCTCAGCAGCAGGGGTTCGTCGCCACGCTCGAAGGCGACACCGGCAAGCAGTTCGACAGCGACATGGCGAACATCCTGCGCACCACGCACGGCCAGATCTTCACCACGGTCGCGAAGATCCGGGCGACGACCAGGAACTCCCTGGTCCGGCAGTTGGCGGACCAGGCCAACGACACCGTGCTCGACCACATCGCGGTCATGGAGAAGACGGGGCTGGTCGACTTCGACCAGGTCCTGTTCCAGGAGACGACCCCGCCGAAGCTCCCGGCCGACCAGGTGACCCCGCCCCCTCCGGCGCCGGGCGAGCCACAGGTGACGCTCACGCCGTGACGCCTGCCGGCCTACGCCAGCCAGACCGCCGTGTCCGGGGCCAGCAGCCCGCCTTCGAGCGGACCGCTGGCGAGCAGCACCTCACCCGGCGGCAACCGGACCGGCGTACCGGAGAGGTTGGCCACGCAGCGCCAGCCCGCCGAGCGCGCGAAGTGCAGGACGCCGGGCGGGGCGTCCGGCGCCCACGTCAGGTCCTCGCCGTCCAGCAGCTTGCGGCGCAGGCGCAGGGCCCGGCGGTACAGCTCCAGGGTGGAGCCCTCCACGCCGTCCTGGGCCTCGACGGCGTACGCCGCGAAACCCGACGGCTGCGGCAGCCAGGAACCGCCCGCGCCGAAGCCGTACGACGGTCCGGTCGTCGTCCACGGCAGCGGCACCCGGCAGCCGTCGCGGCCCTTGCGCACCCGGCCCGTCTGTTCCCAGATCGGGTCCTGGAGGACCTCGAAGGGCAGGTCGGCGACCTCGGGCAGGCCGAGTTCCTCGCCCTGGTAGACGTACGACGAACCCGGCAGCGCCAGCATGAGGAGGGTCGCGGCGCGGGCGCGGCGCAGGCCCGCCGCCTCGTCGACGGCCGGGGCGTGCCCGCCGGACAGCAGCCAGGCGTTGTCGTCGGTGCCGGGCGGGAGCATCAGCCGTGAGGTGTGGCGTACGACGTCGTGGTTGGACAGCACCCAGGTGGCGGAGGCGCCTGCCGCGCGGGCCGTGGCCAGGGAGTCGGTGATGATCTGCTGGAGCTCGTCCGCGTCCCACCCGCCCTGCAGATACTCGAAGTTGAAGGCCTGGCCGAGTTCGTCGGGGCGGGCGTACAGCGCGCGGCGGGAGCTCGGGTTCACCCACGCCTCGGCGACGGCCATGCGGGGCGGGCGGTAGGAGTCGAGGATCTTGCGCCAGTCGCGGTAGATCTCGTGGACCTCGTCGCGGTCGTAGAAGGGGTGCGTCCCGGGCGGAAGGTCCGCAAGGGCGTCCTCGCGGCTCAGATCGGGCGCGCCCAGGTCGCGCAGCGGCTCCCTCAGGTCCTTGGCGAGGGCGTGGGCCACGTCGACGCGGAAGCCGTCGACGCCGCGGTCGGACCAGAAGCGCAGGGTGGTGCGGAAGTCGGCGCGCACCTCCTCGTGCTCCCAGTTGAGGTCGGGCTGCTGCGGGGTGAACAGGTGGAGGTACCACTGGCCGTCGGGGACGCGGCGCCAGGCGCTGCCGCCGAAGACGGACTGCCAGTCGCTGGGCGGGAGTTCGCCGTGCGGGCCGCGGCCGTCGCGGAAGACGTAGCGCTCGCGCGCGGCGGAGCCGGGGCCGGCGCGCAGGGCCTCCTGGAACCAGACGTGCTGGTGCGAGGTGTGGTTGGGGACCAGGTCGACCATCACCTTCAGACCGAGGCGGTGGGCCTCGGTGACCATCGCGTCGAAGTCGTCGAGGGTGCCCAGGCGCGGGTCGACGTCGCGGTAGTCGGCGACGTCGTAGCCGCCGTCGGCCAGCTCGGAGGGGTAGAAGGGGCTCAGCCACAGGGCGTCCACGCCGAGGGCGGCCAGGTGGGTGAGGCGCTCGGCGACGCCCTTGAGGTCGCCGAGACCGTCACCGTCGCCGTCGGCGAAACTGCGGGGGTAGACCTGGTAGATGACGGCCTGGCGCCACCAGTCGGGGTTGCTGGACGAGAGGTCGGGCGTGGTGGTGCGGACGGTCACGCGGTCTCCTCGGGGTTGTACGGGCGACAGTGAGAACTCTGTCCAGTTGGCCGGAAAAGCGAACACCGCGAAGAGCGGATCGGATCATTCCGAGCGTGACGGAATTGTGATTGCCCTTTGAACTTCCCTTGCGTCACCGCAGGTTGACAGCGTTCTTCCGTCGCCCGACGATGTGCTCACGCTGTGGCGCATGTGACCAATGAGCCCAGTGTTTCTTCTTCGACCACTCACCCCTTGAGGGGATACGCATGTCCATAGCGAGACGTGTCATCGCGCGACGCCTGCTGGGGACGGGTGCCGCGTCGCTCGCCCTGTGCGCGGCCACCGTCGCCTCCGCTTCCGGCGCCTGGGCCCACGGGTCGCACGGCGGTGACGGCTGGAAGTCCGGCGGCACGTACCGGCCCGGCACCGGTGCCGGCACGGAGACGGCCACCGACCGCTGCCAGTTCTCGCTCGACGGCACGAACTTCTACGACTCGGTCAAGGTCGACGACCAGAACCTGAAGGTCACCGACGACGGCAAGGCGCACATCACGGTACGGGCCGCCGCCGACGCGACGACCTGCACGGCCTCGCTCGCCTCCTACCTCGCCCACGGCGCGACCTTCGCGACCTCCGGTGAGCAGGTCTTCGTCGACTTCGACACCGTCACGGTCAAGCCGGGCGGCACCGACAGCCTCGACATCGCCGTGCCGGACGCGGGCTGCTTCGCGCAGATCGACCTGTACCGCGGTGCGGTCAAGTTCGACGGCAAGCTCGACGCGAACGACGGCTTCGAGCACGGTGACCTGCCCAAGGGCCCGGACCGCCCGGTCATCAAGGACAAGCTGATCGCGGCCTGGAACGGCGGCACGAAGGACTGCACGACCGAGCCGCCGGCGACCGAGGAGCCCCCGACCACCCCGCCGGCCGAGCCGTCGGAGCCGGCCACCGACGAGCCGTCGACCCCGGCCGAGGAGACGACCCCGCCGGCCTCGGACACCCCCTCCACCGAACCCCCGTCCCCGCAGCCCTCCGACTCCCCGTCGGCCCCCGCCCCGTCCCCCAACGGCGACGACGACCTCGCCCGGACGGGCGGCAGCAGCGCGACCGGCCCGATCGCCATCGGCGCGATCGTCCTGGTCGCGGGCGGCGCCGCCTTCGTGGTGGCCTCCAAGCGCCGCCGCACGACCAACTCCTGACCAACGACACGAGCAGGGGCCCGGGGGTGATCCCCGGGCCCCTGCCGTATGCAACGGACGGCCTCAGCCGGTCGGCGCCTCGCGGCGTACGTACGCCCAGTATCCGGCCGCCGTCAGGGCCGCCGTGTAGAGCAGGAAAACCACCAGAGCCACCGGGGCCGACAGATCAGACCCGACCATGGCCTCGGCCAACGAACGCTCATCACCGGTGAACGCCGACGCGTCGGTGAGCATCGCGCGGCCGGCCGCGAAGGGCAGCCACTCGCCCACACCGTCCAGCCCGGGAACGTACCCCAGCAGCAGTCCGACCAGCCGTTCGCCGAGCAGGGGCCACAGACACAGCACCACCACCGGCAGTGTTCGGTTACGCATCAGCGCCACCAGCGCCATGCACAGCAGCGCCCAGCACCCCATCCACAGCACGAATCGGAGCACGGGCACAAGAACAGCGCTCCACGAAGGCTGCGGTGCACCCGCCACGGCGAGGACGACCGCCGCCGACACCCCACCCACCACGGCACTCGTCGCCGCCACACCGGCGCCGACCAAGAACCCGACCACGCTCTTCGCGGCGTAGGCGGTCCGCGGGCCGTTGACGGCGAGCCATGTCGTGCGCGCCGCGCCCCGCACCAGGTCCGTGGAGACCGGGCCCGTGCCGAGGATCAGCACGAGGAAGCACAGCATGGGGATCTGGGTGGTCATCGGCGCCCAGGCCAGCACGTCGCCGATCGAGGCCGCGCTCATCGCGCGTGTCCTGTCCAGGTCGAACAGCAGGCCCGGGCCGGTGAGCAGGCTCAGCGCAGCCACCACGGACAGAAGGACCCATGTCGACCGCAGCGCGGTGAGGTGGCGCCACTCGTAGCGGCAGGCGTTACGCAGCGCTTCGCCGGCCGGAACCTTCCGCGGCTCGAAGGAAGAGGACAGCGGTCCACCGGCAGCCGGTGGGGTGTGTGACAGGTGTGCGGTCACGAGATCCTGAACTCCTCTTCCGCGATGGACAGGTAGAAGTCCTCCAGCGACGGTGTGTCCTCGGACAGCCAGTGCAGTGCCACCCCGCCCTCGGCCGCGAGGGTGGCGATCCGGATCCGGTCCAGCCCCGTGATGTGCGCGCTCGGCCCGCCCGCGGGTTCCAGCCGCCCGCCCTGCTCCTCCACCAGGCGCGTCAGCTCCGTGAGATCCGGGGTCTGCACCGTCACCACGCTCCGGCTGCCTGCCCGGGACAGCAGCTCAGCGATCGGCGAGGCGGCCACGACCCGGCCGCGCGACAACACGACCACCCGGTCCGCGAGCTGCTCCATCTCTCCCAGCAGATGGCTGGAGACCATGACCGCTCTGCCTTGATCGGCCTGATCCCTCAGGAACTCCCGCAGCCAGCGGATCGCATGAGGGTCGAGGCCGTTGGCGGGCTCGTCGAGAATGAGCACCGGCGGATCGCCGAGCAGCGCCTGCGCGATACCCACGCGCTGGGCCATTCCCAGAGACAGCTCGGACAGTCTCAGCCCGGCCGCCTGCGTGAGGCCCACCAGTTCCAGCAGGTCGTCGACGCGCCCGTCCGACGCACCACACCCCGCGGCCACCATCCGCAGATGCGAGCGCACCCGGTGCTTGGGGTGACCGGCGATGCCGCCCAGGACCGCGCCCACGACGTGGCCCGGGGAACCCCAGGCGCCCAGCGGGCGGCCGAGGAAGTACGTGGTGCCCGCACCGCGGGCGAGGCCCAGCATCAGGCGGATGGTGGTGGTCTTGCCCGCGCCGTTGGCGCCGACAAAGCCGGTGACCTCGCCGGCGCACAGTGCCAGCGAAACGTCGTCGAGAACCGTTCTGCTGCCGAACGAGCGTCTCAGGTTCCGCGCTTCGACCAGTACGTCGCCTTTCGGCACGGTGTTCCTCTCGGGGCAAGTGCTCGGGACCGGGTTCCTCAGGACCAGGGAAAACCTTTGTTGATGCTGAAGAGCACGGTGAACAGCACCATCGCTCCCATCGGGACGATCACGAACGAGTCGGGTCGCTCGCGCCGGACGGCGCCCCAGACTAGGGCGATGATCGGCCCTGTGAGCCCGGCGGCCATCAGAGCCCAGCCCGCATCGTTGTTTCCGACCACGTGGAACGCGATGAACGCTGCCGTGATGAAGCAGAAGGGCGAGGCCCACAGGTTCTTGAGGGCGGATGACATTTCGGTGGTGGAGGCCATGGGTGTTTCCTCGCGATCGGCCGGGGCGGGTGCCCGGGCACCGGCTCGTCTCTCGGGCCGGTACCCGGGCATCACTTCTTGTTTAGAACAGGCTGTTGATGTAGCTCCACAGCGCGTACTGCACCTCACCGCCGGCGGCGACCCAGGCGATCCTGACCGGGTGGTACCAGGCCAGGCCGTTCATGTAGGAACGGAACTTGCCCCAGCCGCCCTTGGCGGCCTTGACCGCGTCGTCGTAGAGCTTGCCGCCGTGCCGCTTCAGCAGGTTGTACAGCGCCTTCACGGCACTGCTGGCGGCGCCACGGGTCTGGGCCCTGGATGCCTTGCCGTCGGCCACGGCGCGCACCGACTGCGCTTCCTTCGCGCTCAGTTCGGCCTTGACGGCCGGGTTGGCGAGAAACGTGCGTGCCTGGGCCGCGGACAGGCTCACCTCGGCGGTGGCCGCGGTCCGTGCGTGGTTGGCCTCCGAGGCCTGCGCCAGACCGGCACCGGCACCGAGCGTCACGGCAGCCATAGCCGAAACCGCCGCCATACGCAATGTATTGCGGGTCATGTAGAATCTCCCTTGCGTTCAATCGCAAGGGGAGGAAGCCCGTGCGGGCGACCTGAACAGGCGTGGAAACCGAAAAGGGTCCCCCCGGACTTCTTCCCCCGATTACTTCTTTGCGGACACGCCGAAAAAAGCCCCATGAGCGGCCGGTGAAGCCACATCCACGGGTGCTGAATTACGGGTCCTTGCGTCTCAACCTCGCTGGTCAGGGCGGGTGTTCGACGCGGTCAGAACGTAACACAGCCTTAGGCCACTTGGCCAGAAAGCGTGTTTACACATGGAGGACTCGCAAAGTTCCTCGCCCATTCTATTTAATCGGCAACCATTTCTGGCGAAACGAAATGGCGGCGAAATGGCGCCGGAATGGAGCGGGCGTCAGGCACGCTCCACTGTCGACAGGTACAGCTTTGTGAAGCGGTCGACGTCGACGTCCAGGGCGACATCGACCAGGGCCTGTTCGCGGGGGCCGCTGTGGAGTTCTGATTCGCCGGGGCGGGGGCGGCGGTCGACGAGGGTCTGGCCCCGGGTGGGGCCGGGGGCGAGGGAGACCTCCACCGGGAGGAGGCGGGTCGTGATGCCCGCCGGGTCGACCACCGCGCAGACCGCGCCCGCGTCACCGATGCCGCCCGCCTCGGGGTCGGTGGTGATGTCCGGCGCGGACGGGCGGTGGGCCAGGAGTTCGCCGGCGAGGCGGGTGCCCGGCTCGGGGTTCTCGCGCAGACGCCGTACGTCCGCGCCCGGGACCACGACCCGCTGGAAGACGTCCAGGCCGTACATGGTGATCGGCACCCCCGCGGTGAGCAGGATCGCCGCCGCCTCCGGGTCGTGCCACACGTTGAACTCCGCGACCGGCGTGGCGTTTCCGCAGGCCACCGCGCCGCCCATGAAGACGATCCGCTCGATGTTGCGGGTGACCTCGGGGTGCGTGCGCAGCAGCAGGGCGATGTTGGTGAGCGGCGCCGTGGGGATCAGGGTCACCGGATGCGGGGACGCGAGGATCTCGCGGCGCAGCAGCGTCACCGCGTCCACGTCGGCCGGGCGCCGCCGCGGGGCCGGCAGACCGAGGTCGCCCATCCCGTCCTCGCCGTGCACGTGCCGCGCCGAGCGCGAGAACTCGATCAGCGGGCGGTCGGCGCCCCGGCCCACGGGGATCTCCGGGGCACCGGCCTGCTCCAGCACGGTCAGGGTGTTGAGTACGACGCCGTCCACGTCGGTGTTGCCGGCCACGCAGGTGACCGCGCGCAGGTCGAGCCCCGGATGGCGTACCGCGAACAACAGCGCCAGGGCGTCGTCCACGCCCGTGTCGCAGTCGATGATCACCGGAATCGGCCGGTCGTCGTTCGGCACGAGTGGCTCCCCTCGTCACGGGTGCGGTGGCGACCGCACGTGAGCGACCTTACGGTGTCGTACAGGTGGAGTGCGTCGTCGTATGGCGCCGCCGCGCGGGCACGTGTGCGCGGCGCCATACGGCGTCTTTCCCCCGCTCTACGGCCCCTCCCACAGCTCGCCGCCGCGTGCCGCCACCCGGGCCGCGATCCGGGCGATCAGCTCCTTCGCCGGTACGGCCCCGGGCCTGCGCCCGTCCCTCAGCCGTACGGCCACGAGGTCGCCGTCCGCCGCCGCCTCCCGCTCACCGATGACCGCCACGTACGGCACATGGCGTGCCCCGCGCACTCGGGCGCCCAGGGTGCCCTGCTCGGGACCGGCCGATTCCGCCCGCAGACCCATTCGGCGGGCTCGGCCCAGAATCTTTTGCGCCTGCTCGACCTGCGCCTCCGCCACCGGCAGGATCAGCAGCTGCACGGGCGCCAGCCAGGCCGGAAACGCGCCACCGTGCTGCTCCAGCAGGTGAGCGACGGCCCGCTCCACGCTGCCGATGACGCTGCGGTGGACCATGACCGGCCGGTGCTTCGCGCCGTCGGGCCCGATGTAGTGCAGGTCGAAGCGTTCGGGCTGGTGGAAGTCGATCTGAACGGTCGACAGGGTCGCCTCGCGGCCCGCCGGATCGGCGATCTGCACGTCGATCTTGGGGCCGTAGAACGCCGCCTCGCCCTCGGCGGCCTCGTACGGGATCCCGGAGCCGTCGAGAACCTCCCGCAGCAGGCCGGTGGCCCGCTCCCACAGCCCGGCGTCGGCGACGTACTTGCCTCCCGCGCCGGGCAGGGAGAGACGGTGGCGCACGGCCCTGATCCCCAGATCGGCGTAGGCACGCGCGATGAGTTCCAGCGCCGCAGCGGCCTCGGCCACCGCCTGGTCCGGGGTGCAGAAGACATGGGCGTCGTTGAGGTGGATCGCGCGCACGCGGGTGAGGCCGCCGAGGACGCCGGACAGCTCCGAGCGGTACATCCCGCCCAGCTCGGCCATGCGCAGGGGCAGTTCGCGGTAGCTGTGGGCTCTGGAGCGGTAGATCAGGGCGTGGTGCGGGCACAGGCTGGGACGCAGGACGACCTGCTCGGCGCCCAGCTCCATCGGCGGGAACATGTCGTCGCTGTAGTGCGCCCAGTGTCCGGAGATCTCGTACAGCTCCCGCTTTCCGAGCACCGGCGAGTACACGTGCCGGTAGCCCGCCTCGCGCTCCACGTCCCGGATGTACTCCTCCAGTACGTGCCGGACGATCGCCCCGTCCGGGAGCCAGTACGGCAGGCCCGCGCCCATCAGGGGATCGGTGTCGAAGAGGTCGAGTTCACGGCCGAGGCGGCGGTGGTCGTGCATGGCTGCTCCTCCAGGTGAGAGGACGAGCACCCACGACGAAGCCCCGGGGCACTCGCCCCGGGGCTTCGGAATCGCTCAGCTGTCAGCGCGGCGCCGGGACGGGGTCCGGCGTCGTCGTGAGAGACGGATTCGCGCGCTGCATGGGCCGACGGTAACAGGGGCGGGCGCGAGATCGCGGTGATTTTCACGGTTCCCGTCACCACTGCGACGAACACCCCGACCTCTTCTGCAGCGAGACCTGCGACCAGGGCACATGACGGCCAATCCTGTTGTGATCAGGGGCCGTTCGGTCGGTTACGCTCGCCTACAGGCCGAGGCCTCGCCGTCGCCGCGGAGGCATACACCGCCATCGTGGCGTTCGTCGCCGAGGGCTGACGCCCGGGCCGGGCCCGCGTTGGCCGCCAGGATCAGCGTCGCCACGGCGACCAGCGCGGCAGCGACGCCTCGGGTGTACCGCTCGGTGGTGCTGGTGCGTTCCTGCACGGCGACCTCGCAACAGCTACGGGTTAAGCACGTTTAATACGCGGTTTAACCTAAGGTCGTCGGACTCGAACGGCAAGAGGTGCAGGGGGAGTTGACTCATGTCGGACCGTGACGACCCGGGGACGATCGGGCGAAGAGTGCAGCAGCTGCGGGCCGACCGCGGGCTGACGCAGAAGCAGCTGGCCGAGCCGGCGTACACCCCCGCCTACATCTCCACCCTGGAGGCCGGCCGGGTGCGCGCCTCCGACGACGCGCTGCGGCACATCGCCGAGCGCCTCGGCGTCGCGTTCGAGGAGCTGGCCACCGGCCGGGCCGCGCACCTCGTCACGGACCTGCGGCTGAGGCTGACCGAGGCGCAGCGGATCCTCGCCACCGGCGACACCGAGGCCGCGGCCGAGCAGTACACCGCGCTGCTCGCGGAGGCGGAGGGCAACGGGTTCGCCGAGGAGCGGGCGGCGGCGCTGCTCGGGCTCGGTGAGTGCGGGATCGACGCCGGTGAACTCACCGCCGCGCGGCATCACTTCGAGCAGGCGGAACAGGTCCTCGCGGAGGCCGGCGCGCCCCTGCCGGCCCGCGTCCCGGCCCTGCGCGGACGGGCCGTGTCGCACTACCTGACCGGTGAACTCCGTTACGCGGTCTACCTGCTGGAGTCCACGCTCGACGAGCTCAACCGCGGCGGTCTGCACGACCCGGACGCCCTGCTGCTGCTCTACGCCAGCGTCATCGGCCCGTACATGGACATGGGCGCCCACGCCCGGGCCGCCCAGGCCGCCGAGTACGCCCTCGCACTCGCCCCGCAGGCCGGCGATCCCGCGCTGGTCGCGCGGATGCACCGGTCCGTCGCCCGCACCCTGCTCGCCGAGGGGCGTATCGCCGAGGCCGACGCCTCTCTGGCCAAGGCGGCCGAGCTGTACCGGCAGCTCCAGATCCGTACCGAACTCGCGAACTGCCACTGGATGCGCGGCTACGTCTACGCCCAGAACGGCGACCTGGAGCGCGCCGAGACCGAGATGCGCGAGGCGCAGACGATGCTCACCGCCCAGCGCGCCGCGCTGTACACCAGCCAGGTCGCCGTCGAACTCGCCGACGTGCTGCACCGGCGCGGCAAGTCGGATGAGGCCGCCGCCCTGCTGCACGAGGTGCTCAGCGACCTCAGCGACGAGCGGGGCGCCCTGCACGCGGCCGCCGCCCACCGGCTGCTGGGGATCATCGCCGAGGACGCCCGGGACACCGATGCGGCCGAGGAGCACTACGTCCGCGCCCTGAGCCTGCTGGAGCGCGCGGGAGCGGCCGGTGACCTGGCCGACCTGTGCCGGCTGCTCGGCGACCTGCTGCGCCGCACCGGCCGGGTGGAGGCGGCGCTCGACGCGTACCGCACGGGGCTCGGGCACCGTACGGCACCGGGCACCACCACCCTGGGACCCGCCCCCGCACAGCCTCCTCTCTGAGGCCTCCGGCCCCCCGGCAGCCTGCATCCTCACGACCCCGCCCGCTGCCACGGCCTGAAGGGGCGCGCTGAACGGCGCGATCGCCCCCTCCGCAGACGGCCAACGGCCCGCCCCGGCATCCACCACCACCGCCGGCCACGCCACATCCCACAGCCGGCACCACGGGGAACCCCAGCCCGTCCACAGCCCTCACCGGTTAGCCTTCGCGGAGCTATTCGAACAGGTGGGGACGGGCACGGTGGAGAACCAACGGACCGTGGTCGACGGGCTGCGGCTCGTCGTGCGCACGCTGGTGTACGCCGTGCTCGGCGGCGCCGCGCTCGTCGCCATCGCCACGGTCGTCTCCGTCCTCGGGCCGCTGCTCGCCCTCGACCTCTACACCCCGCCCGTCGCCGCCTGGTGGACCGTCTTCACGGCCATCGCGGTGCAGGGCGTGCCCTTCCTGCTGCTCGGCACGGTCGTCTCGGCGGCGATCGGGGCGTTCGTACCGGAGAAGGTGTTCAGCCGGCTGCTGCCGCGCAACCAGGCCCTCGCCGTGCCCGTCGCCGGGGCCGCCGGTGTCGTCCTGCCGGGCTGCGAGTGCGCGTCCGTGCCGGTGGCAGGGAGTCTGATGCGGCGCGGGGTGGCCCCGGCCGCCGCGCTCGCCTTCCTGCTCTCCGCGCCCGCCATCAACCCGGTCGTGCTCGTCGCCACCTCCGTCGCCTTTCCCGGGCAGCCGCGGATGGTTCTCGCCCGGCTGATCGCCTCGCTGGTCACGGCCGTGGTGATGGGCTGGCTGTGGGCGCGGTTCGGGCGCGCGGAGTGGCTGCGTCCGCCGAAGCGGCACGGCGAGCCCCACGTCGGCGGGGTGCGCGCCTTCGTCGCCGGGCTCCAGCACGACTTCCTGCACGCGGGCGGCTTCCTCGTGCTCGGCGCGGCGGCCGCGGCGACCTTCAACATCGTGGTGCCACGGTCCGTGCTGGATCTCTTCACCGGGTCGGTGTGGCTGTCGGTGCTGCTGCTCGCCCTGCTGGCGGTCGTGCTGTGCGTGTGCAGCGAGGCCGACGCGTTCGTCGCCGCGTCGCTCAGCGGCTTCTCGCCGACCGCGCGGCTGGCGTTCATGGTGGTCGGGCCGATGGTGGACCTGAAGCTGATCGCCCTCCAGGCGGGCACCTTCGGACGGTCCTTCGCGCTGCGGTTCTCGTCCGCGACGTGGGTGGTGGCCGTGGTGACCAGCGGGCTGGTGGGGTGGTGGCTGCTGTGAGGCGGTTCGGGCCGGCTGTGCTGCTGCTCCTGACGGGGGCGGCGGTGCTGCGGATCTCGCTGTTCAGCGAGCTGTACCTGCGATATGTGCAGGTGGGGCTACGGCCATACCTGGTCGCGTCCGGGGTGGTGCTGGTGGTGCTGGGGGTGGCGGCGGCGGTCGCGAGGCGACCGGAACAAGAACCGCACGCCGAGCAGGGCCGGCACGCAGAGCACGGCGAACACGCCGGCCGCGATCAGCAACGCGAGCACGACGAGCACGACGATTGCGACGACGATTCCCGCGCCCACGATCAGCATGGCGGTCACCATAGCCCCCGCGTCGCCTGGCTCCTCACCCTCCCCGCCCTCGCCCTCCTGCTCTTCCCGCCGCCCGCCCTCGGCTCCTACAGCGCCGAGCGCGAGGCGGCGGAGCGGGCGGCGCAGGGGGTCGGGCGCTTCGAGGCGTTGCCTGCCGGGGATCCGGTGGAGCTGACGCTCGCCGAGTTCAGCTCCCGGGCGATCTACGACAGCGGGCGCTCGCTGTCGGGCCGTACGGTGCGGCTGACCGGTTTCGTCACCCGGGACGACGACGGCACCTGGTACGTCACCCGCCTTCTTGTCGCCTGCTGCGCCGCCGATGCCACCACCAGCAAGGTCGAGGTCCGGGGCGGGGGTGCTCCGCCGGCCGACGCGTGGGTCACGGTCGTCGGGACGTGGCATCCCGAGGGGCGGCTCGGCACGGATGCGGCTTGGCCGGCTGTGGTGGATGCCGGGTCCGTGCGGCGGGTCGGGCAGCCGACTGATCCGTATGAGAAGCGGTGAGGGTGGGGCGGGGCGGCGGGGCGGTGCGGTCGGTCGTTGTCTGCGGGTGCGTGGGGGTTATCGCGCAGTTCCCCGCGCCCCTGTAGGGCGGGGCCGTCGATCGTCTTCTGCGGGTGCGTGGGGGTTATCGCGCAGTTCCCCGCGCCCCTGTAAGGCGGGGCTGTCGGTCGTTGTCTGCGGGTGCGTGGGGGTTATCGCGCCGTTCCCCGCGCCCCTATAGGGCGGTGCGGTCGATCGTCTTCTGCGGGTGGGTGCGGGGTGATCGCGCCGTTCCCCGCCCCCGTAAGGCCGGGCGGGTGGGTGGGTTTTGTGTGGGGGGTTGCGGGTAGTCGGGCGGGGTTGGAGGCGAGATGCCGGCCGCGCTCGAGCGAGGAGGCTGCCGTGCGGCCCGAGGACGAGCGAGAGCGGGGCTGGGAAGCGGCGGACGCCGTCGCCGAGGGCGTGCGCGGTGCGGGGCCGGGTGAGGTACCGGGGCGGCTGTGCGACGTGGCCGTGGAGCTGCTGCCCGTCAGCGGCGCGAGTGTGTCCCTGCACAGTGACGGACTGCCCGTGCAGCTCGGCGCGAGCAGCGCGCAGGCGGCGTATGTCACTGAGATCCAGGCCACGTTGGGCGACGGACCCTGCCAGTCGGCGGCGGAGAGCCGCCTACCCGTACTGGCCCGTGACCTGACGGCCGGACAGGACGTGCTGCGCTGGCCGGTCTTCGCCCAGCAGGCCACGGCCGCCGGAGTGCGGGCGGTGTACTCGATGCCGCTGGGCAACGACGCCGTGTGCGTGGGCACGCTCGACCTCTACCGCGAGTCCCCCGGCGACCTCACCGACCGGGACCTGCTCACGGCACGGACGGTCGCCGGACTGATGACGGTGGCGCTGATGGCGCTGCCGCACATGGAGGAGGCCGGCGAGCCGGGCGCCGAACGGTGGCTGAGCGGCCTCGCCACCGACCATGACCGGGTCTACCAGGCCACCGGCATGATCATGGCCCAGCTGCACATCGGCACGGACGAGGCGCTGGCCCGGCTGCGCGCGCACGCGTTCTCGCACGGCCGTACGGCACTGGACACGGCGCGGGACGTGCTGAGGCACCGGCTGCGGTTCGACGACGAGTTCTAGGGAGGACGTCCGGGAACCCAGGGCCCCCATAGGATCGTCGACCATGGAAATAGCGGGTCTCTTCTGCATCCTCGTCGGCGTCCTGGCGGTCATGGGCGTCCAGAGCCGGATCTCCCTTGCCGACAAGCGCGTCGCCCGGGTCGAGCGCAAACTCGATCTGGTCATCGATCACTTGGGGCTGCGCGAGCCGGTCGACCCGCGCATGGACGAGGTCGTCGCGCTGCTGCGGGGCGACAAGAAGATCCAGGCGATCAAGGTCTACCGGGAGATCACCGGGGCGGGCCTGAAGGAGGCGAAGGACGCCGTCGAGCGCATGGCCTAGACGTCCTGCCGGCCCTGTTTCCTGACCTCCGCCAGACGGTGGGCGCCGAGTTCGACGGCCGCCCAGGTGGCGTCGGCCGGTACCTCGGCGAGGCCGCCGTTGGTGACGGTGATCGCGTCGTCGCCGACCCGGACGGCGGCGAGGTGCAGGGTGAGCGTGGGCGCGTCGTCGGCCTCGGAGACACCGCGCAGGACGATCCGCAGACCCTGCCGGGCCTCCCCGACCTGAGGCATCTCGGCCTTGCCGACCTCCACCTCGAGGTGCCCGCCGCGCGCGGTCGCCGTGAACTGTCCGCACGCGTCCGGCAGGGTGCCGAGCCACGCCAGCGTCGCGTCGACGTCCTCGGGCCGGTGGGCCACGATCCGGTAGCGGAGCTGGGCCTCGTCCCAGGGGTCGTCCAGCGCCGTCGAGGCCCGGGTGCGGGCGTCCGGTCCGAACAGGTCCTCCGCGTACAGGACGTCGAGCAGCCGCCGGCACTCGGCCGAGTCGGTGGTCGCCTTCAGCATGGTGTCCCGCCAGGTCGCGAACCCCTCGGTGGGCGTCCAGGGTTCGCCGAGGTCGGCCTCGGTGATCAGCGCCGCCCGCGCCTGGCCCTCGGTGAGCGTCGGCGCGGCCGCGGGGGCCCGCGTCCCGCCGCTGGGTGCCGCCGGGGAGGCGGGCCCGGCCGTGGCCGCCCGCTGCGGCCACGAGACGGAGCACGCGGACACGGTCAGCAACGCGCCCGCGAAGAGCGCCGGGGCGATGACGGCACGGGCCGAGGGACGGGGCATCGCAGGGCCTCCTGAGCTGGTGTCGAGGACGCGCCCAAGATCGGCACGTCTTCATAAGGCACCACCCCGGCAGGACGACCACCAGCGCGCCGAGCCGTCCGGGTGACGTTCCGGCGCCGCCCGGAGGAACGCCCGGGTCCCGGGATCAGGGCCCCGAGGGGCGGTTCCCGGCCGTTCTCACCCGTCTCTTACGGCCCCCTTCACCTCGTTGTCGGTGACATGACCTAGCCTTCGATCACTCAGGCGGCACGCGTGCCCGATTCCCGCCGCGGCCGCCCTCCTTTTCTTTTCGTTCCGGGGGGTTCGAAGAACCGTGCGCAGACGCACTCTCCCTACCGCGACGGCACTCGCGGTCCTGTTCAGCTCGGTCGCGCTGGTCGCGGCCGGTGCCGGGTCGGCGGCCGCCGACGCCGGCGTCCCCGTGCCCCTGAAGTCGACCGGCGACATCGTCGTCGACGGGGCCCACCAGCGGGTCTTCATCAGCGACCCGACCGCCGGCCAGGTCGTCGTCACGAACTACGCCGGCACCGTCGTCGGCACCGTCGGTTCGCTGCCCGGTGTCCGCGGGCTGGAGCTGTCGCCCGACTCGGGCACCGTGTACGCGGCCGTCGGCGACGCCGACGCGATCGTGGCCATCGACACGGCGACGGCGACGGAGGCCCACCGCTGGTCCACCGGCACGGCCGCTCCCCGGTACGTGGCCCTGACCGGCGGCAAGGTCTGGTTCAGCTACGGATCCGGCGGTGACGGCAACATCGGCTCGCTCGACCTGAGCGGCCCCGACCCGGTCCTCGCCCTCGGCCAGGACACCGGCCGTACCTTCTACGACGCCCCGATCCTGGACGCCTCCGCGGGCGCCCCGGGCACGCTGGTCGCGGGCGCGCCGGGCCAGAGCCCGGTCGAACTCGCCGTGTACGACGTCTCGTCGGGCACCGCCAGCCGCAGCGCGTACGCCTTCGACCCGGGGAACACCGGCGGCGGCAACCTCGCCGACCTCGCGGTCACGCCCGACGGCAAGGACGTGATCACCGCCAGCGGCGCCCCGTACTACCAGGCGGTCTACAAGCTGTCCGACCTGTCGGCGGACGGCAAGTACGTCACCAACACCTACCCGAACGCGGTGGACATCGCCCCGAACGGCGACGTCGCGGCCGGCACCTTCTCCTGGTACGACCCGGACGTGCACGTCTTCAAGCAGGGCGTGTCGACCCCGGTCAAGCAGTACGACTTCCCCAACACCGGCAACAGCAGCGGCTCCGACACCCTCGCCGCGCGCGGCCTGGCATGGGCGCCGGACGAGAGCAAGCTGTTCGCGGTGTCGCTGAACGACAGCGACGTGTACTCGCTGCGCATCTTCGACGCCCCGACGAAGTCGCCCGTCACCCTCACGGCGAACGCCCCGGCGACGGCGACCCGCGCCAAGCCGCTGACGGTGACCGGCTCGCTGACCTCGTCGGCCGCGTTCCCGACCGGGACCAAGGTCTCCGTCACCCGCACCGACGACGAGTCCCCGGCGGGCAAGGCGCTGGGCACGGCGACGGTCGCGGCCGACGGCTCGTACACCTTCACCGACACCCCGCCGGCCGGCGGCAAGGTGACGTACACGGTCTCCTACGCGGGCGACGCGGACCACGCGGGGGCCACCGCCACGCGCTCGGTCACGGTCGCCAGGTCGGCGACCACGTTGACGCTGAACAACAACCTGAAGGTGTACGCCTACAACAGCAGCGTCACCTTCACCGCGCACCTGGGCACCACCTACAAGAACCGCACGGTGGAGATCTGGGCCGACCCCTACGGCTCCGACAAGCCCAACGCGCTCGTCAAGAAGGGCACGGTCGACTCGGGCGGCAACCTCACGGCGACCGTGCGGCTGACCCGGGACGCCAAGATCAGCGCGAAGTTCACGGGCGACACGCGGTACGCGGCGAAGACGACGACCAACACCGTCTACACGAAGGTGAGCGTCTCCTCCTCGCTGAGCGGCGCCTACAAGACGGCCACGGCCTGGAACGAGAAGTACTCCTACTTCCGGCAGTCCAAGGACCCGGTCTACAACACGGCGATGACGATGTACCCGGGCCGCACGTACCAGTTCCAGATCCAGCAGTTCTACAGCAGCGCCTGGCACACGACGGCCACGGAGTACTTCGCCCTCGACCGCTACGGCAAGGACTCGGTCCTGCTGGACGACAACCCGCCCACGGGCGTCCGGTTCCGGATCCGCTCGTCCTACATCGACACGGCGTCGGGCGACAACGTCAACGCGACGACGTACGGCTCCTGGAAGTACTTCACCTTCACCCGCTGAGCCTTCACCCGCTGACCTGCAACTCCCGCAGTCGGCGGTGGATGTTCTCCAGGGCGCCCCGGCGGCGCCCTGGAACCCTCCCCCGCAACTCGGCCAGGGCGGACCCCAGTTCACGCGCGAGCACGGTGTCGCGGATCTGGCCCCACTGGTGGTGCGCCCGGTCCACCGCGGCTTCCACCGCGGGCGTGTCCGGGGTCTGCCCCGCGCCGAGCCGGGCGGAGGCGACCGTCAGCCAGGTACGGCAGCTGCGCACCGGGTCCCCCGCCAGCATCGCCAGGTCCGCCCGGACCTCGCTCCAGTGCAGGGCCTCCGGCGAGGCGGGCCCGTGCGCCCGCATGGCCCCGTGCTCCTCCAGGGCCGCCAACGCGTCGGCGTCGTCGTGCTGCCCCGACTGCACGGCCGCGGTGATCGCGGCATGGGGATCGACCGGCACGGGACGCCGCGTGGGGCGGGGCGGCGGGCCCGGCACGGAGGTCAGCACGAGCGTCGGCGGGGTGCCGGTCAGGCGGGCCGGTTCGGGGCTCGGCACCGACGCCGGCACGGCCTGCGCCGCGAGCACCGGGGCCGCCGCGGGCACGGCCGGTGCCGCGGGCACGACGGAGGCCGCCGGTACGACGGAGGCCGCGGGCACGGCGGGTGCCGTGGCCGGTACCGGGTTCGGGACGTAGGGCGGCACGGACGCCTGCGCGGGGCCCTGTGCCGTCAGCACGATGTCGGTGCCCACACCGGCCTCCGGCGAGATCCGCGCGAGAGCCTGCTGGTGCAACTGGTCCAGGGGCGGGCGGTGTCCGCTGCGCAGCAGGGTCGCGACCGCCTTCATGTACGCCGGGCCCGCCACCGTACGGCGGTTGGGCGGCGGCGCGATCCGGCCGTACACGGCGCTGGTGCGCCCCGAGTCGAGGGGGTTGGCCAGCAGCCACTCCCAGGTCTCCGCATCCGCGTGCAGATCGACGACGAGCGAGGTCGAACCCGGTGCGCGCAGGCGCAGTTCCTCACGGAACCAGTGCCAGGGGAACCCGGTGTAGCGGACGGACGCCGGGGTCGAGCGGGCCAGCGCGAGGTGCGGCAGGTGCTGGCGCCGGTCCAGCTGGAGCTGCCCGGCGACGAACACGGTGAGCGGCCCGGGCGCGGCCGCGGCGGCGCGCAGCCGGGTGAGGACGGCCTGCGGCTCCAGCGGGTCGGCGAGTTCGACGACGTTGGCGGTGTCGGTGCCCGAGAGCACCGGGGGCGGCACCGCGGCCAGGACGGGAAGCACGGAGGCGGCGTCCACCAGACAGCCCTTGCCCACCGGTGAGGCGGCGAGCAGCAGCACGGTTCCGGGCATCGGTCCCTCCCCATCCCCCGTCGATCACGTACGGCAGCACCGTAACCGCTGCGGGTGCAAAGAAGGGATCTCAGCCCTGCAAACGTCCATTTCCGTCCCCATTCCCCCCACCTTTCCCGGCATCCGCACGCCGCCGCACCGCGAACACCGTGGTGTCGTCGGCGAGATGCCCTCCGCAGTGCAGCAACGTGCGCTCCCGCACGAACGCGACCAGCCGCTGGGGCCGTGCGAGGCCCGGGTCGGCGGCGACGGCCTCGGTGACGTCGGCGGCCAGCGGATAGAAGGTGCCGTCGCCGTCCCGGGCCTCGGTCACGCCGTCCGTGGTCAGCAGCAGGGTCTCGCCGGGGAGCAGGGGTACGCGCAGCACGGGCGGCGACTCACCGCGGGGGTCGAGTCCGGCCATGCCGAGGGGCAGGCCGTGGCCGGGCGGCAGGTGCCGTACGCCGTCGGGGCCGACGACGAGCGGGGGGTCGTGGCCGAGAACGACCGCGACCACGGCCTCCGGCTCCCGTTCGGGGAAGCCGATCAGGACGGCGGTGGCGAACCGGTCGCGCTCCTCCCGGCCGAGGGCCTCCCGCATGAGGATGTGCCGCTCCAGCCGCTCCTCCAGGCGCAGGGCGACCGCCGCCAGGTCCGGCTCGTGGTATCCGGCCTCGCGGAACGTGCCGAGCAGGGCGGCCGCCACCTCCACCGCGCCCAGGCCCTTGCCCTGGACGTCGCCGAGGATGACGCGGGTGCCGTACAGGCCGATCTGGATGTCGTAGAAGTCGCCGCCGACCCTGGCCTCGCTGTCGGCGGCGAGATAGACGGCCGCGTGCTCCAGGCCGCCCCAGCCCGGCGGCAGCGGCCGCAGCACGGTGCGGCGGATGGTGGCGGCGACGTCCTGGATGTGCCCCATGCGCCGCTCGCCGCGCACCCGGACCACGCAGGCCGCCGTGGCAAGGACACCACCGATGCCGGCGAGGACGAGGTCGGGCAGTCCGGCCTGGTACTCGTGCGGCAGGACGGCGTCCGCGGCGACGTACACGGCGGGTGCGAGGACCGCGAAGACGGCCGTCCCCCAGACCCCGCAGATGGCGGCGGCGATACCGGGCACCAGCACGATCCAGGACAGGATCCGGAAGTCGGCCGTGGTCCGGAAGTCGACGGCCACGATCCCGACGAGCAGCAGCAGCGGCGGCAGCCAGGCGACGCTGCGGCCCCGCACGCGCAGCAGACCCTGCCGGGGTGCATCACCCTTCAGGCCGGATGCACCGTCGCTGACGGCCCTCATGCGCCTCAGACAAGCACGCCGTTCAACGCGCCGCATCCGGGTACCCGGGCCCGCACCGGCGAGTTCGGCGAGCACGCCGACTTGCCGTCCGACCGCTCCCGGGTGTGCCCTTGATGGCGGGGGCGAGGAGAGAGAGGAGTGCTCTCATGGCTCACGCGGCACCCACGCCCGGCGCACGGACCCCGGCGGCGCTCACCCCGCTGCCCGACGTCTTCAGCGCACGGACCCACCGCATCGCGGGCATCGTGACACCGGTGGTCCTCGGGCTCATCTACGGCTACTGGGCCGCGGCGAACCGGCGCTCCGGCGGCGAGATCACGGGCTGGAACCTGCTCTTCGGCTTCGTCACCGCGGCCGTGTTCATGATCGTCTACGTCGGCGTCCGCGCCCTCGCCCCGCACATGCGGCGCGAGCTGCACGCCATCGTGTGGGCGGCCTTCGTGGGCGCCGCGTTCGGATTCCTGTACAGCCAGGCCGGCGCGGCCCTCATCAGGTCCTGCGTGATGGGGGCGGTGATCGGCGCGGTCACGTTCGCGGTGATGTTCTACCGCTACTACACGCACGAGGACGCCGCGGGCCACCGCATCGGCTGAGCCGCGCACGGGCCGGCCCCGGCCGCCCGCCGACGGCGCGGCGGTGCCGGGGCCGGACCGTTTCCCCTTCATCCACCCACAACCCGGTCCTCTCCTCTGCTCCATGAGACACCCGTTCGGGTGAACCCTCCACCGGAGAGCGGTGCCGTGCGGCCGTATGCAGGCATCCGCCTGGCGCACCCGCCCCGGTGACCCTTGCCTGAAGGTGTGCCCACCCGTGTCCGGAACGCCCTGTCGGCAGCGCTGATCGCCCTGTCGTGCCTGCTCGTGCCGTTCGGCGCGCTGGCGGCCTGGGTGACCTACGGGCTGGCGGACGCCGGCCGCTATGTCACGGCGATGGCGCCGCTCGCCGCGGATCCGGCCGTGCAGGGCGCGGTCGCGGACACCGTCGAGGCCGGGATCCTGGACGAGGTCGACGACCGGCTGAAGGCGTCACCGGAGGCTCCCGGTACCGCCGGCGTGCGGCCCTTCGTGGACGACGCGGTGCGCTCGTTCACCCGGACCGAGGCTTTCCACACGGCGTGGGACGCGGGCAACCGGGCGGTCCACGACGCCGTGCTGCGGGCCCTGCGGGACGACAGCGAGCGCGCGGTCACCGTGGATCTGGCCCCGATCACCGCGCAGGTCAAGCGCCGGCTCACCGACGACCACGTCCCGCTCGCCCGGCACATCCCGGTCGAGCACACCGAGGTCCCCGTCCTCCCGGCGGACGAACTGGCGCGGCTCAGGAAGGGGTACGACGTGCTCGAAGTCGCCGGATTCTGGCTGCCGGTCTCGGCCGCGGTCCTCGCCGGGACCGGGATCGCCGTCGCCGCGTGCCGCCGTCGCGCGGTCACCGCGACCGCCCTGGGCACGGCGCTCGGCGGCGCGTTCCTCGCGCTCGCGGTGGCGATCGGCCGCCGGCTCACCCTCGCCGACGTCCCGGAGGCCGCGCACCGGCCGGCCGCCGGCGCGATCTACGACGCCCTGACGCAGACGCTGCGCACGGTGTCGTGGCTGCTGGTCGTCGTGGGTCTGGCGGTGGCCCTGGTGTGCCGGTTCACGGGGTTCCTCGCGCAACGCCGGCAAGCGTCCGCAGTGCCCGCCGCAGATCCGGCTCAGGAGCCGACGCGAGCCCGAGTCTGACGGCGTCCGGGGTGCGGTGCGGGTCGACGGCGAAGGCGGGGCCCGGCGTCACCGCGATGCCGTGCGCGGCCGCGGCGGCCGTGAAGGTGTCCGCACGCCACGGCGCGGGCAGCTCCCACCAGGCGAAATAGGCGCGCGGATCGGACCGTACGGCGAAGTCCCGCAGTTCCTCGGCCACCACCCGCTGTCTGCGCGCCGCGTCGGTCCGCTTCGCCTCGACCAGCCGCCGCACGGTGCCCTCCTCGATCCACCGCACGGCCGCCTCCAGCGCGAACCGCCCGGCGCTCCAGCCACCGGAGCGCACGGCCGCCGCCACCGCGTCGACGCGCCCCTCCGGGACGGCGACGAAGCCGGCGGTGAGCCCGGGGGCGACGCGCTTGGAGAGGCCGTCGACGACGTGGGTGAGGCCGGGCGCGTGCGCGGCGAGGGGGTCGTCGTCGGTGAGGAAGGACCAGATCCGGTCCTCGACGACGGGGATGCCCAGGTCGAGCACGGTGCGGGCGAGCAGGCGGCGGCGCTCGGGGCCGGTCGTCAGCGAGGTCGGGTTGTGCAGGGTGGGCTGGAGGTAGAGCGCGGCCAGGGGAGCGGTGCGGTGGGCGGCGGCGACGGACTCGGGGCGCGGGCCCTCCTCGTCCGTGGCGAGCGGCACCAGGGTGATGCCGAGCCGGGCGGCGATGTCCTTGACCACCGGGTACGTCAGCGCCTCGACGCCGACCCGGCCACCGGGCCGGACCAGGGAGGCGAGGGTGGCGGCGACGGCCTGGCGGGCGTTGCCGGTGAACAGGATCCGCCCGGGAACGGGGTGCCAGTCGGGTGTGGCGAGCAGCGCGGCCGCCGCCGCGCGCGCCGCGGGGGTGCCGTCGGCGGGAGACGGGCGCAGCGCCTCGGTGAGGACGTCGGGGCGCTGGAGCGGTGCGAGGGCGGGGGCGAGCAGCTCCGACTGGCCCGGCGCGCAGGGGTAGTTGAGCTCCAGGTTGACCGGCGCCGCGGTCGCGGCCTCGACGAGGGCCCGGCCGGTGGCCTCGGGGGCGGCGCGGACGAAGGTGCCGCGGCCGACCTCGCCGACGACCAGTCCGCGCCGGACGAGTTCGGCGTACACCCGCCCCGCCGTCGATCCGGCGATCCCGCGCCGGCGGGCGAACACCCGCTGCGGGGGCAGCCGTTCGCCGGGCCTCAGCCGTCCGGCGGTGATCTCGTCGGCGATGCGGTCGGCGATGCGCCGGTAGTCGTCCACGTGCCCTCCCCTGACATTGCACCGAGAGCAAAGATCTTATTGCACCGAGGAGTTGGGGCGATCTAGGGTCGTTCACATGACCCCTTTCCTCGCATACGAGGACAGAGGCGCCGATAGCGCGTCGGTTCCTCTCGTCCTCGTCCACGGCCATCCCTTCGACCGCACGATGTGGGCCCGGCAGCTCGAGACGTTCTCCGCCGCCCGCCGGGTCGTCGCCCCCGACCTGCGCGGCTACGGCGCCTCCCCGGTCGTCCCGGGCGTCACCCCGCTGTCCGGCTTCGCCGCGGACATCGAGGCCCTGCTCGACGAGCTGAAGGTGGAGACCTTCGTCCTGGGGGGCCTGTCGATGGGCGGCCAGATCGTCATGGAGTGCTACGCCCGCTTCCCCGAACGCGTCCGGGGACTGGTCCTGGCCGACACCTTCCCGGCGGCCGAGACCGAGGAGGGCAAGCGGGTGCGCGGCGCCATGGCGGACCGGCTGCTGCGCGAGGGCATGCGCGGGTACGCCGACGAGGTGCTGGAGAAGATGGTCGCGCCGTACGCGTCCGCCGAGGTCAAGGCCCACGTCCACCGCATGATGACGGCGACCCCGCCCGAGGGCGCGGCGGCGGCCCTGCGCGGCCGTGCCGAACGCCCCGACTACCGCGAGCTGCTGACCCGGGTCACGGTCCCCGCCCTGGTCGTGGTGGGCGCCGACGACACCTACACCCCGGTGGCGGACGCCGAGGCCATGCACAGGGCCCTCCCGCACTCGACCCTCCGGGTGATCGAGGGGGCGGCACACATGCCGAACCTGGAGCGGCCTGAGGAGTTCGACGAGGCGCTGGCGGCGTTCCTGGAGCAGGTCGACGGCTCCACGCAACCTTCGCCCCACGGGCCCCGTCTTTGAGGGAGGATTCGGGCATCGCACCCGCGAGCGGAAGGCCGGGACTTGGACACTGCGGCTGCCCAGTGGACGGCACGACCGGAGGGCGGTCCCGCACGGCGGGGCGGCCGGCGGTTCGGTGCCTGGGTGGCCGGGCTGCTGTTCCTGCCGGTCAGCGTGGTCGTCGGCTGCCGGGTCGCCGACAGCGACGGCGTCACCCCGGTCCCGCAGTTCCTCGCGTTCCTGCCGTGGCTGCTCGTGCCCGCCGGCTTCGGGCTGCTGCTCGCGCTGCTGGCGCGCTGGTGGTTCGGCGTCGTGTGGGCCCTCGCGCTGCTGGGCGCGCTGGCCTGGTTCATCGAGCCGTACGGCAGGACGACCCGGGCGGGCGGACCCCCGCTCGTCTCCTTCCGGGTGCTGACCTCGAACGTCGAGTTCGGGCAGGCGACGGACGCCCTCGTCGCCGACGTCCGCCGAGCGAAGCCGGACATCGTGTTCGTCCAGGAATGCGAGTTCACCTGCGACGACACGCTCAAGAAGGCGCTCGGCGGCGACTACCCGCACCGGGCCGCCCAGGTGGCCGGCGGTTCCAAGGGCTCCGTCGTCCTCAGCCGTTTCCCGCTCGACCCCGCCGAAGGCGTCGACGGCGCCATGGCCATGCCGGGCGCCGTCGCCGACATACGCGGGCACGCCGTACGGCTCCAGCTCGCGCACCCCATGCCGCCGCTGCCCGGCCGGACCGACCTGTGGCGGCGGGAGCTCGGCGAGCTGCGGGACTTCGCCGCCGAGGACCACCGCACGCCCCTCGTCGTCGCCGGGGACTTCAACGCCTCCCAGGACCACGCCGCCTTCCGCCGGATCCTGGACACCGGCCTGCAGGACGCCGCCCGGCTCGACGGCCACGACCGCACGCCCACCTGGCCGGCCCGCACGACGCCCGCGTTCGGCGTGCAGATCGACCATGTGCTGCTCTCCGACGACTTCTCCGTGCGCGCCGTCCGCTTCCTCGACCTGACCGACACCGATCATCGCGCCGTTGTCGCGGACCTCACGCTTCACCAGGGCCGATGAGCTGAAGACGGGTGCCCATAATGGGCCGCATGCCCCGCGAGCTCCCCATCGGCCTCACACCCCCCGACTGGCTCGTGCGGAACCTGCGGGCCCAGCCCGCCCCCGTCAACTGGGCGGCCGTGGTCCGGGCGGCCGTCGCGATCGCCCTGCCGCTGGCCATCGGCCTCGCCGTCGACCGCCCCTTCTACGGCGCCCTCGCCTCCATGGGCGCCCTCAACGGCGTCATCAGCGACACCGCGGCCGCCTACCGGGTCCGCATCCCCACCATCGCCATCCCGCAGCTCTTCGGCGCCGTCGGCGTCACCGTCGGCGCCCTGGTGTACGGCCGCGGCTGGGTCGCCGTCGCCGCCGTCACCGGGGTCGCCCTGGTCTCCGGGATGATCTCGACGATCGGTGCGGTCGCCTCCGCGTCGGGCCTGGTGCTGCTGCTGACGTGCGTGGTCGGCGCGGGCCTGCCGATGCCGGGCGAGTGGTGGCTGGCGCCGCTGCTGATGTCCGGCGGCGGACTGCTCGTCCTGGCCCTCGCGCTGCTCGCCTGGCCGCTCAGGTCGGGGGTGCCGGAACGGGCCGCCGTCGCGGACACCTACCGCACGGTCGCCCAGCTGCTGACGGCCGTCGGCGGCGGCACCCAGACCTACGACGACGCCCGGCACGCCGTCACCCAGTCCCTGAACCAGTCGTACGACACCGTCCTCGCCCATCGCGCCCGCCACCACGGCCGCAGCCCCGAACTCGCGCGGCTGCTCGCCCAGTTGAACGCCATCACCCCCGTCGTCGAGGCCGCGCCCGCCGCCCACCTCGGCGGCACCCGGCTGCCGCCCGAGATCCCCGAGGCGGTACGGCATCTCGCCTCCGCGGTGGAGACCGGGTACACCGGCCCCACCGGGCTGAAGCCGGCCGCCCCGGCCACCGAGGCCACCCGGGCCGTCGACCACGCCCTGCGGTACGCCGCCGAGGTCGTCGCCACCCCCGACGTCGACCCCCGCGGCATCGACGACCGTCTGGGCCGGCCGGCCGCGCTGAGCATCCGGGCCGCGCGCGCCGCCCGCAACGTCGCCCTGTCCGCTGCCTCCTGGCGCTACGGCCTGCGCCTGGCCCTGTGCATCGGCATCGCCCAGGTCCTGGTGTCGATCATCGCCGTCCCCCGTTCCTACTGGGTCGCCCTGACCATCACCTTCGTCCTCAAGCCCGACTTCGGCTCCGTCTTCTCCCGGGCGCTGCTGCGGGCCCTCGGCACGGTCGCCGGGCTGGTCATCGCGGCGGCGGTGCTGGCGGAGGTGCCGCGCGGCTGGTGGGACGTGCCGGTGCTGCTGGTCCTCGCGCCGCTGGTCCCGGCCCTCACACCGCGCGGGTACGGCTATCAGACGGCCGCCATCACGCCGGTGATCCTGCTGCTGTCCGACGTCCTGAACCGCCAGGGCACCGGGCTGCTGCTGCCGCGTCTGGTCGACTCCCTGATGGGGTGCGCGATCGCCCTGGTCGCCGGGTACCTGCTGTGGCCGGAGAGCTGGCACACCCGTGTCGGCGACCGGCTCGCGAGGGCGGTGGAGGACACGGCCCGCTATGTGGAGGCCGTGTTCGGTCCGGACGCCGTCGACCCGCCGGCCCGCGCCCGGATGCGCCGCGGCCTCTACCGCGACCTCTCCGCCGTCCGCACGGAGTTCCAGCGCGCCCTGACCGAACCGCCGCCCACCGGACGCCGGGCGGCCGCCTGGTGGCCGCTGGTCGTGGCCGTGGAACGGATCGTGGACGCGACGACGGCGGCACGGGTCCGGGTCCGCCACGGAGCGGCCCCGCCGTCCTCCGCCGAGGTCACCCAGGTCGCCCGCCAGCTGCGGGAGCTGGCGGAGGGCGTACGGGAGGCCGAGACCCTCTACGAGGTCCGCACGGACCTCACGGGCCCTGCGGGAAGCGTCCTGGAACCGCTGAGGCAAGAGGTGGCGGCGGCACGCGCCATCACGTCCCCGCGCTGAATCCGACCTCTGAAGCCCCGGGCTCTTGGGCGTACCCAAAGGCCGGCGCGGCCGCCCCGTGCAGGAGGGCGACCGCGCCATGTGGGGGGTGGGTCTGGTCTTGCCTAGCGGTTGGCCTTGTGCAGGGCCTTGTCCATCGCGGCGGCGAACCCGTTGGCCCACAGCTGCTCGACCTTGGCTTGCTCGTTGGCGTCCGGCTGGGAGTTGGTGCAGGACGGGCCGGGGCCGCCGCCCGACATCAGCTCACTGCACGGACCCTCGTAGTGGTCCGGCAGGCCGAGGACGTGTCCCGTCTCGTGCGCCGTGACGCGGGTGGAGTCGTACTCCTGGTTCTGCTGGTAGTCCAGGAAGATGTAGCCGCCGCCGTGTCCGTCGGTCGAGGCGTACGAGCCGCGCGGGTCGTTGCCCTCGCGGTACGTGAAGTCGGCGTTCGAGCCCTGCTGGAGCTGGACGTTGGACACCGAGCTGTTCCATATCTGGGTGCTGCGGGCTATCTGCGCGCTGAACGTCGGAGCGCCCGAGGCGTCGTAGGTGACGGTGACGGCGGCGGCGCTCGGGTTCGCGGCACGCTTCTCGGCGACCGACTTCAGGACGGCCTGGAAGAAGGCATTGCTGGCGTCGGAGTCCGAGGACCGGGCGACGAAGCCGGCGTGGTCGGGGGCGGCCGAAGCCGGAGCGACCGTGCCGAAGCCGAGAGCCGCCACACCGAGACCGACCGCGACCGCTGAACGGGCGGACAGGGAAAAGGACATACGCATCGATGACTCCTAGGTGGGGGGTGAGTCGTCAAGGCGAGTGTCTGCTCCTGTGTGGCCGCTGTGATGATGGCAATCGGTGATAGCACTGCCCTATCAGGACCCCAATTAGCAGCGTTCCACGGTGATTTGTGCGGCTGGTGAAAGCTTTGATTCCGTTTTAATGTCCCAGGGCATGGAGCTCGAGGTGAGACACCTCCGCGCGCTGTGCGCCATAGCCGACACCGGCAGTCTGCACCGGGCCGCCCGCGAGCTGGGTGTCGCTCAGCCGTCGCTCAGCACACAACTGCGCCGGATCGAGCAGGAGCTGGGTGGTGCGCTGTTCCTGCGCGCGCGAACCGGCTGCCGTCCCACGCCCCTGGGCCGGCTGGTGCTCAGCCGTGCCAGGCCGCTGATGGCCGATATGCGCGCCCTGGTCGCCGAGGCGCGAGCCGCCGCGGTGGGCGGCCCCGAGCTGCGCGTCGGCTCGACCGCGAGCAAGGCTCTGGCGGGCTGGCTGCGCCGGCTGCGCGGACAGGGCCAGGACCCGACCCTCCACATGAACGTCTCCCCCAACGCCCTGCTGCGCATGGTCGCCGAGGGCCAGCTCGACGTCGCCTTCGTGCACGAGGTCGAGGGCTCCCCCCTGCGCATCCCGCCCGAGCTGCGGCTGCGCGTGCTGATGGAGCGCGAGCCGCAGTTCGTGTCGCTGCCGACCGACCACCCGGCCACGGCGAAGTCCGAGGTCAGCCTGCGTGACCTGGCCGACGACCGGTGGATGGTCGACCCGACGGTCGACGGGGAGTGGGACGCCGTGCAGCGGATGTTCCGCGCGGCCGGCGTCAACCCGCACGTCCTGCACGGCGACTACTACACGGCCGACGCCCTGGTCGCCACCGGCGAGGTCGTCGCCGTCTGCCAGCCCACCCACGCCGACAGCCCCACGATGGCGGTACGGCGCCTGCGCGGCGACCCGCTCGGCGTACGCCTGCTCCTCGCGGCCCGTACGGAGACGGACCTCGACGGGGTGTATCCCGCGCTGGCGGAGGCGTACTGGGAGGCGGCGCGGCAGGCGCCCGCGTACCGGGAGTGGCTGGAACACGACGACGAACCGATGCCGCCGGTCCCAGCACTCCCGTAAAGCCACCGGCTCAGACGCCGATGTCGCAGCCGTCCTTGCGCCAGACGGCCACGACGGCCGGCCGGTTGATCTTGCCGGCACCGTCGGGCCAGGCGCTCAGCGGCTTCTCGGCCGTCGCGCCGTCGATCTCGCCCGGGTGCTGCACGGCGACGAGCACGCGGCGGTCCTGGATGACCGGGCCGCAGGTCTCCGCGCCGTTCGGCATCGTCAGGAACTGCTTCAGCTCACCACGGCGCTCACCGCGGGTCGCGACGCCGAAGAGACCGTCGTGGTTGCCGAGGGCGTTGCCGTCCGTGGAGATCCACAGGTTGCCGTGGGAGTCGAAGGCGACGTTGTCCGGGCAGGAGATCGGGGAGACGTCGTCCTTCGGGAACCCGGCGAAGTAGGTGGCCGGGTCGTTCGGGTCGCCCGCGACCAGGAACAGCTTCCAGGCGAACTTCTTGCTGTCGGCGCAGTTCCAGCGCTCGGTCAGCTCCAGGATCTGGCCGTGCTTGTTGGCGTTGCGCGGGTTGGCCTCGTCCGCCTTGGCGTTCGAGCCGACACCGCGGTTGCTGTTGTTCGTGAGGGCGACGTACACCTTGCCGGTGTGCGGGTTGGGCTCGATGTCCTCGGGGCGGTCCATCTTGGTGGCGCCGACCTTGTCACCGGCGAGGCGCGTGAAGACGAACACCTCCTCGGCGCTCATGCCCTCGACGTGCGAGACGGCACCCTTCGCCGTCGCCGTGGCCAGCGGGATCCACTCACCACTGCCGTCGAACTCGCCGTCGGCCGGGAGCTTCCCCGTCCCGTCGATCTCGATGGCCGGGGAGTCGCCGGTGAGCTTGGCGACGTAGAGCGTGCCCTCGTCGAGCAGCGAGAGGTTGTGCTCCCGCACAGCGCGCGAGCTGCCCTTCTTCATCCGCTTGCTGCCGACGAACTTGTAGAAGTAGTCGAAGCGCTCGTCGTCACCGGTGTAGACGACGGGACGGCCGTCGTCGGTCAGCCGCACGGTCGCACCCTCGTGCTTGACGCGGCCCAGCGCGGTGCGCTTGCGGGGCTTGGCGGTGGGGTCGTACGGGTCGAGCTCGACGACGTACCCGAAGCGGTGCGGCTCGTTGGGCTCCTGGGCCACGTCGAAGCGCTTGTCGAAACGCTCCCACTTGCGCTCGGTGGCGCCGGTTCCGATCCCGTAGCGCTTGTCCGTCGCGCGGGTGGCGTTGGCGAAGTACTGGTTGAAGTTCTCCTCGCCGTGCAGCGTGGTGCCCCACGGGGTGACGCCGCCGGAGCAGTTGTTCAGGGTGCCGAGGACCTTGGTGCCGGTCGGGTCGGCGGAGGTCTTCAGCAGGTCGGAGCCGGCGGCCGGACCGGTGACCTTGAACTCGCTGGTCGCGGTCACGCGGCGGTTGAGCGGGTGACGGGGCACGGGCGTGAGCTTCCCGGACCGCCGGTCGCCCTCGACGACGACGGCGGTCAGGCCGTGGGCCGCCCAGGCGACCTCGACCTGCTGCTTCGTCGGGTTGGCGGCGTCGTAACCACGGAACATGAGCACCTCGTCGGTGTACTCGTGGTTGGCGACGAGGATCTGGCGGTTGTGCTCGCCCGGCAGCGGCAGCAGGGCGAGGAAGTCGTTGTTGTAGCCGAACTGCTTCGACTGCGACTCGGCGGTCTGGTTGTCCGGGTCGAACGCGGGCGCGCCGCGCAGGATGGGCTCGCCCCAGCGGATGACGACGTTCTGCGCGTAGCCGTCCGGGATGGTCACGGTGTCGGCGGTGTTCGGCGCGACGGGCTCGAAACGCAGGCCGCGGGCGCCGCGGGAGGCGTGCCGGGTGCTGGTCGCGGCGCCGGCGGCGGCCGTCTCGGCGGCGCTCGCCTTCGGGGCGGCGACGGTGGCGGTGGCGCCGACCGCGGAGGCCGCGGTGACGACGGCCGCGGCACGCATCACCGTACGGCGGCTGAGGGCGTCGGCGATGACATCACCGACATACGGGTTGGTAGTGGTGTTCGGCACCTCGTGGAAACAGGCGTCGCCACACCGGAAGCGGCAGGTCAGGGCTGCTCTGCCACCATGATGCGAGTCATTGTTGACGCTGACGATCGGCAACTGAATACGCATGGCTCTTGGTACTCCCCTTGCTTCCCCTTGAATGCAGCGTGGGGGACGGTAGGGGCACGTTTGTGCGGGAGCGGGGCGTTTGAATGAACGAAGGGTGAACCAGGGGTGGATGTACGGCGGTTGGCGTGCCGCCGTTGATCGACCCGATGTCGCCCTTGACCGTCGGGACCCCTTCGTGCCCGCCCCTCCCCAAGATCGCCATCCGGGGCCGCTAACCTTACGTGTCCGTCCTGGCCAGGGATCTACGGGCATCAACTCACGCGAAGGGTTGCGCACATGGGCATTCTCACTCTCCTGCGGAACGCATTCGGCCGGTCACGCAAGGGGCGTACCGCCGAAGCAGAGGGTGCGACGACGCCTTCGCCGGAACCCCGGCCGACGGTCCCGTCCCCGTCCCCGGAGCCCCAGCCGACCGTGACCGCCCAGGTCCCGGAGCCGCGCAGCGCGGACCGCCCGGCCCCGGAGGCCACTGCGAGCGCCGAGCCGCAGACCAAGCCGGCCGATCAGGACGTTCAGGACGTTCAGGACGACGAACACGAGCTGGTCTCGGCAGCCTTCGACAACGTGACGGTCCCGAAGCCGGCGGAGCCGACGGAGCCGACGGCCGAGGAGGCGACGGCCGAGGAAGCGACGGCCGAGGAGCCGACGGCCGAGGAGGCGACGGCCGAGGAGGCGACGCCGGTCACCGAGGAGCCGAAGGCCACCGCTGAGGAGCCGAAGGCCGCTGAGGAGACGCCGGTCGCGGAAGAGCCGGCGGCTGTCGAGGAGCCGGTTGCCGAGGAGCCGGCGGCGGTGGAGCCGGCTGCGGTGGAGCCGGTCGCCGAGGAGGCGCCGGTCACTGAGGAGCCCGTCTCGGAGGCGCCCGCCGCTGAGGAGACGACGGCTGAGGAGACGACGGCTGAGGAGCCGGTCACCGAGACCCCCGTCGCCGAAGAGGCCATCGCCGAAGAGGCCGCCGTCGAGGAGACCCCGGTCACCGCGGAGCCGGCCGTGCAGGAGCCGGCGGCTGAGGAGCCCGCCGCCGAGGAGCCCGAGCCCGTCGCCGTGGTCGAGACGGAGACGGCCGCTGAGCCCGAGACGTCCGCCGAGGTCACGCCCGACGCCGAGCCCGAGCCCGTCGCGGCGCCCGAGCAGGTCTCGAAGCCCGAGCCGGCCACCGCCGAGACCGCCCCCGAGCCGGTCACCCCCGAGCCGGTCGTCGAGGCCGCTCCGGTCGAGACCGCTCCGGTCGAGGCCGTCGAAGGCGACGGAGTCGCGGCCGCCGACGGCGAGGACGCCGCACAGGGGCCACTCGCAGCCGACGACGAGAGCCGCACGGGTGGTGCGGGTGGGAACAAGAACGCCGAAGGCGAAGCCGAGGCCGCGGCCACCCCACCCGCCGTCGCCCTCGCAAAGGCCGGCCTCACCACCGCCCGCGCCAAGGTCTACCTCGTCCTCGACCGCTCCGCGAGCATGCGCCCGTACTACAAGGACGGCTCCGCCCAGGCCCTCGCCGACCAGACCCTCGCCCTCGCCGAGCACCTGGACCCCGACGCCCCCGACACCTCCGTACACGTCGTCTTCTTCTCCACCGAGGTCGACGGCACCACCGACCTCACCCCCACCTCCTCCGAGACCGCGATCGACGACGCGCACGCCGGCCTCGGCCGCATGGGCCGCACCAGCTACCACGCCGCCGTGGAAGCCGTCCTCGCCCACTACGACAAGAACGCCACCCCCGGCGCCCCCGCCCTCGTCGTCTTCCAGACCGACGGCGCCCCCGACGCCAAGACCCCGGCCACCCACGCCCTCACCGAAGCCGCGAAGAGCCACCCCTCGGTGTTCTTCTCCTTCATCGCGTTCGGCGACCACGACAACAAGGCGTTCGACTACCTCCGCAAGCTGAAGACCGACAACACGGCCTTCTTCCACGCGGGCCCGACCCCCCTGGAGCTCACGGACGCGGAACTCTACGACGGCGTACTGATCGACTGGCGCCCGTAGCACCCGTAGATCACCCGGGCCGCCCTTTCCCGCCCCTCAAAACGGGAAGCGGGCGGCCCACCCGTGTCGGCTACGATTTCAAGGTTCGCAAAGAACCAAGAACCCCGAATTCCGACCTGGGAGCAGCCCCCGATGGCTCGACACCTCATCACCAGCGCCCTTCCGTACATCAACGGAATCAAGCACCTGGGCAACATGGTGGGGTCCATGCTCCCGGCGGACGTGTACTCCCGGTACCTCCGCCAGCGCGGCCACGACGTCCTCTACATCTGCGCCACCGACGAGCACGGCACCCCCGCCGAGCTGGCCGCGAAGGAGCAGGGCATCCCGGTCGCGGACTTCTGCGCGCAGGCACACGAGGCGCAGAAGGCGGTCTACGACGGCTTCGCGCTGGCCTTCGACTACTTCGGCCGCAGCTCCAGCCCGCAGAACGTCGAGATCACCCAGCACTTCGCCCGCAAGCTGCACGAGAACGGCTTCATCGAGGAACGGGCGATCCGCCAGGTCTACAGCCCGGCCGACGGCCGCTTCCTCCCGGACCGCTACGTCGAGGGCACCTGCCCCCACTGCGGCTACGACAAGGCCCGCGGCGACCAGTGCGAGAACTGCACCCGCGTCCTGGACCCGACGGACCTGATCAACCCGCGCTCGGCGATCTCCGGCTCCACGGACCTGGAGGTCCGCGAGACCAAGCACCTCTTCCTCCTGCAGTCCAAGCTGCAGAACGAGGTCGAGGAGTGGGTCACGCGCCACGACGGCGTCTGGCCGCACCTGGCCTCCTCCATCGCCCACAAGTGGCTGACCGAGGGCCTGCACGACCGCGCGATCACCCGTGACCTGGACTGGGGCGTGCCCGTCCCGGCGGACACCTGGCCGGAGCTGGCGGCCGAGGGCAAGGTCTTCTACGTCTGGTTCGACGCCCCGATCGAGTACATCGGCGCGACGAAGGAGTGGTCGGACCAGGACCCGGAGAACCGCGACTGGAAGTCGTGGTGGTACGAGGCCGACGACACCGTCCGCTACACCGAGTTCATGGCCAAGGACAACGTCCCCTTCCACACCGTGATGTTCCCGGCCACCGAGCTCGGCATCCGCGAGCCGTGGAAGAAGGTCGACTTCGTCAAGGCCTTCAACTGGCTGACGTACTACGGCGGAAAGTTCTCCACCTCCCAGAAGCGCGGTGTCTTCACCGACCAGGCCCTGGAGATCCTGCCCGCCGACTACTGGCGCTACTTCCTGATCGCCAACGCCCCCGAGTCGGACGACTCCTCCTTCACCTGGGAGCACTTCACGGCCACGGTGAACAAGGACCTGGCCGACACCCTCGGCAACTTCGTCAACCGCGTCCTGTCCTTCTCCAAGAAGCGCTTCGGCGAGGAGGTCCCGGCGGGCGGCGAGCCCGGTGAGGCGGAGGCGAAGCTCGGCGAGCAGATCGCCGAGCTCCTCGCCGAGTACGAGTCGCAGATGGAGGCGCTCCAGTTCCGCAAGGCGGCGGCCGCCCTGCGCGCCCTGTGGTCGGCCGGCAACTCCTACCTGGAGGAGAAGGCGCCCTGGCTGGAGATCAAGACCGACAAGGACGGCGCGGCCCTCACCCTGCGCACGGCGATGAACCTGATCCACCTCTACGCGGTGGTCTCGGAGCCCTTCATCCCGTCGTCGTCGGCAGCCATGCGCCAGGCGTTCGCACTCGCGGACGACACGGCGACCTGGGTGAGCGCGGACGAGGCCCGCTCCCTCACGGCCGTCCCCGTCGGCACCCCCTTCACCGTCCCGCCGGTCCTCTTCGCCAAGCTCACGGACGAGGACCTGGAGGCATACAAGGAGCGCTTCGGCGGCGAGCCGGCGTAAAAGCAGGTGAGGGCCGTCGTCGGCCTGTGATGGAGTGAGGTCATGACGTACTACGTCACGACCCCCATCTACTACGTCAACGACGCCCCGCACCTGGGCCACGCCTACACCACCCTCGCGGCCGACGTCCTCGCCCGCTGGCACCGCATGCGCGGCGAGGACGTCTGGTTCCTGACGGGCACGGACGAGCACGGGCAGAAGATCCTGCGCACCGCGCAGGCGCACGGCGTCGGCCCCGAGGAGTGGGCCGACCGGCTCGTCCACGAGTCCTGGCAGCCCCTGTGGGAGCACCTGGAGATCGCCAACGACGACTTCATCCGCACCACGCAGCAGCGGCACACCGACCGGGTGCGGGAGTTCGTCCAGGATCTCCACGACCGGGGCGAGATCTACAAGGACAGCTACGAAGGGCCGTACTGCGTCGGCTGCGAGGAGTTCAAGCTCCCCGGCGAACTGCTCGACGGCGAGGGCGAGTACGCGGGACAGAAGCTCTGCCCGATCCACAAGAAGCCGGTGGAGCTGCTGAAGGAGGAGAACTACTTCTTCAAGCTCAGCGCCTACACCGACCGGCTGCTCGCCCACTACGAGGCCCACCCGGACTTCATCCAGCCCGAGTCCGCGCGCAACGAGGTCGTGAACTTCGTACGGCAGGGCCTCCAGGACCTGTCCATCTCGCGCTCGACGTTCGACTGGGGCGTCCCGGTGCCCTGGGACGAGCGGCACGTCATCTACGTCTGGGTCGACGCGCTGCTGAACTACGCCACCGCCGTCGGCTACAACGAGAACCCGGAGAAGTTCGCCTCGACCTTCCCGGCCGACGTCCACCTCGTCGGCAAGGACATCCTCCGCTTCCACGCGGTCATCTGGCCGGCGATGCTGATGGCGAACGGCCTCCCGCTGCCCGGCAGGATCGCGGCCAACGGCTGGCTGCTGGTCGGCGGCGAGAAGATGAGCAAGTCCAACCTGACCGGCATCAAGCCGCAGGACCTGACCGCGCACTTCGGCGTGGACGCGTACCGCTGGTACTTCCTGCGCGCGATCACCTTCGGCCAGGACGGCTCGTTCTCCTGGGAGGACTTCTCCGCCCGCTACACCAGCGAGCTGGCGAACGACTACGGCAACCTCGCCTCCCGGGTGGCGGCCATGGTCGGCACGTACTGCGGCGGCGAACTGCCGGCCGCGACGGCCGCCGGAGAGGCCGAGCGGGCGGTCCGGGAAGGGCTGGCGAAGGCCGCCGCGGAGGCCGACCGCCGGATCGGCGAGGAGCTGGACTTCCAGGGCGGCATCCTGGCCGTCCTCGACTTCGTGAAGCAGGTCAACGGCTATCTCACCGCGCAGCAGCCGTGGAAGGTCGCGAAGGACGAATCCGAGCAGGGCCGGGCCCGGCTGGCCACCGTCCTGTACACCGCCGCGGAGTCCCTCCGGGCCGTCGCCGTCCTGCTGAACCCGGTCATGCCCGACACCTCCCGCAAGCTCTGGGACTCCCTCGGCGCCGGGGCGTCCCTGGGCGCCCTCGAGGACCAGCGGATCCAGGAGGCCGGCGAGTGGGGCAGGCTCCCGGCCGGCACCACGGTCACGAAGGGTGCGGTCCTCTTCCCACGGCTGTCGTGAATTTCTTGACCGATCCGTGGCCAACTCGGGGACATCACGCGGATGTTGTCCATCCTGTTGGCATCGATCCCACCCCGGGGGCACCATGTCCCCCCGCACGACCGTATGGTTTCCGCCATGGCAGTCCCTGAGGTCATCCCGATCGCGTACGAGCCGCACGGCCGTACCGAGGCGATCGGCTTTTACGAGGACGGGCAGTTCATGGGGTCGGTGACCTACGCCTTCCCCAAGGGCTTCGAACTCGACTCCGGCTGGGAAGAGCACAAACGCCTCTACGCGGTCCTGCACACCTTCGATCCCGAGGGCCGGTACCGCGACTCGGAGATCTGGTGTGCCGGCACCTGGGCCGAGCAGCAGCGCGCCCCGCAGGGTGCCGAATCGCCGCTGGCGCGTGCCCGCGTCCATCTCGCGACCCTGCTGCGCAGTCTGCCCCGGCGGACGTACAAGGACATCGCGATACGACCCTTCCAGCTGACCGTGGACGGCGTGCTGTTCGGCCTGGTCACCGGCGAGGACGACGAGGAGGCGTGGGCCGAGCTCCATCCCGACAACCTGGGCTTCGGCGCGCCCTGGGACGGTTCGTACGACACCTGATCGTTTACCCCTCTATGCCTGGACCCCTCCCAGGCGCTATACATTGCGAAGATCATGTAGAGCCATCAAGTGGGGGGATCCATTCATGGCGCTCTTCGGTAACGCGCACACCATCGACTCGGGTCAGGCGCAGCAGGACTTCGCCCGGCTGCTGGGTCACGGTGAGCAGGTGCACGCCGCCTACCTGCTGATACGCGACACCATCCTGTTCACCGACCGCCGCCTGATCCTGGTCGACAAGCAGGGCATCACCGGCAAGAAGGTGGAGTACCACTCCATCCCGTACCGCAGCATCACGCACTTCGCCGTCGAGACCGCCGGCACCTTCGACCTCGACGCCGAGCTGAAGATCTGGGTCTCGGGGACGCCGACGCCGATCGAGAAGACGTTCACCAAGGGCGTCGACATCTACGAGGTGCAGGCGATCCTTACGCAGTTCGTGGCGAAGTAGCCCGCGCATCCGGCCCCGCCGTGGTCAGCCGACCCGGCGGGGCCGCCATAATCGGCGCACGATGATCCCGTTGCGCCACCACCTGCTGACCGACGTCCTCACGATCGGCGCCCCTTACCCACTCGTGCTGGCCGGCTGGTACGCGGTCCGGGCCCATGGCCTGATCCCGCAGGTGTCGCCGGAGGCATCCGTCGAAGGGCCGCTGGAAGTGGCCACCGAGAGCCCCGAGCCGATGGACCGGGTCGCGGCGGTCCTGCGCACGGGCCTGACGGAACGCGGCTGGCTGGTGCGCCCCCTGGAGATCGATCCGCTGTCCGCCCGCCTCCTGGTCACCGGTGTGGCAGGCGCGGAGGAACAGCCGGTCGACGTGCTGAAGGAGACCCTCTGGCAGCGGCCCGTCCGGACCGACCTGGGCCCCGCTCTCTCCGTGGAGGACCTCATCGGCACCAAGGTCCGCGCGCTGGCCGACCGGGGCACCGCCCGCGACCTGACCGACGTCTACGTCGCCGCCGCCCACTGGAGCTTCCCCGACCTGGAGGAACAGGGCCGCCGGCACGCCTGGGACGAGTTCGACCCGGCCGACCTGCAGTCCCGTCTGGAGGCGACGGAGATGCTGGACGACCGTGAGTTCACCGCCCGGGGCCTGGACGCGGAGTCGGTGCCCGAGCTGCGCCGATGGGTGCGGGCGTGGGCGGACGACATCGCGGAGCGGCTGCTGGAGGAGGAAGCACTCAGCCCGCCGGCGGACGCGGACGAGTGACGAGGCTCCGGTGCGGCCCGCTCGTTTCCGGCCGCACAACCCATTGGTAACATCCGCGCACTTGTGCGGGGGCAGGGGGCCCTCGCAGGGGAGGGAAACTCACGTGGGCAGACACGCCCCGAGACGAGCGGGCCGCGGCACGCTCGTCTCCACGCTGGCCGTGGCGGTCGCGGCCGGATCGATCACCCTGTTCTCCGGCACGGAGGACACCGGCGCGCAGGCGGCCACGACCGCGGCGGCCGCGACCACCGAGATCGTGCTGGACGACCCGAACAGCGAGACCCGGCGCACCGACCGGCTGCTCGCGGCGGGCGAGACGGGCTTCCTGCACCGGCAGGCGGGGGTCACCGGCCTGCTCTGGACGGACTACGACGACGGCTCCACCGTCGGCGTCGAGGGCACGTCGGGGCTCTACACGCCGACCACCACCAGTTGCTACGACATCCAGACCCGGTGCGCCACGGGCGTGTTCGGGCAGGGCGCCGACACCGTCGCGCTGCCGCACCGCACGTACGGCGACCCGGTGTACCTGTGGAGCCCGGACGGCGGTCCGCTGCGAACCGTGGACCTGAGCCAGTCGGCCGACCGGGTGGGAACGTACGGCGAGACCACGGTCACCGTCGAGTACAACGGCGTCGTCGACGGCGAGCAGCTGGACGGCCATGTCCTGCACCTCGTCGACCTCGTCGACGGACAGCAGCGTGACCGCGTCGTCACCGGCTATCCGGCCGACACCTACTGGGAGTGGAACAACGCGCGCACCGGCGACCGGAACGGCGCTCTGCTGACCCACCCCGTCCACGACGAGTACGGCGAGGTCCAGTCCTACACCGTCGGCTACCTGGACTTCGCCACCGCGCGGTTCACGCCGGTCTTCACCGGCCTCGACTCCCTGCCGGAGCCGGTCCTCAGCGACGACCGGGTGGGCTGGTACACGGAGGCCGGCGGTCTGCACCTCAAGCCGCGCGCCGATCTCGGGGCCGAGGAGACGGTCCCGGTGGCCGGCGCGGCGACCAATGTGTCCCCCAAGCCCGTGCCGACCCTGGTGGGGGACTGGGCGGTCCTCACCAGCGGCTCCGGCGTCAAGGCCGTCTCCCTGACCGCCGGCACCACGAAGACCCTGCTCACCGCCGCGTACGGCACCCCGCTGGCCACTCCCGACGGCGGCACCCTCGTCACCGGCGGCACCACCGCGTCCGACTGGTGGGTGCAGCGCGTGGGCCTCGGCGCCGACGGCACCCCGCAGGTGCGGAAGCTGGTCAAGGTCGCCCCGTACGAGAACGCCAAGACCGGCGTCGCGCTCAGCCGGGGCAACCTGCGGGTCGCGGAGGACAACCCCAGGAACGCCAACAGCGACACCACGTCCGTGCGCGGGATCGCCACGAACGGCAGCACCGCACTGACCGCGTCCGCCGCCGCCGAGGGCGACCAGGTCTCCACCAAGTGCCCGTACCCGAACACCGCCTGCTCCGCGCTGTGGGGCAACAGCACCGCGGAGCCCGAGGACGTCTTCCTCAACACCTTCTACAACGGCGACGAGGGCGGCACCGGTCTGGAGAACGAGGACCAGCTGGTCTCCCTCCACGACGGGTGGTCCGGCTACACGCTGTCCTACGGCACCACCGGCGGCGCGATCGTCGACGTCTCCGACGGCTACGCGATCTACAACTCGGGTGGCTCGACGCCCGCGCAGTACGTCGGCGAGTTCGGGTACAGCCAGATCCTGAAGCGGTCGGTCCGGGCCGCCGGGCTCAACGGCTCCACCCTGTGGAGCGCGACGACGACCCCGGGCCGGCTGACCTCGTACGACCTGGTCACCAGGAAGACCCTCGCCACCGTGGACGTCCCGGGCCTGGGCTGTGTGCCGAGCGAGCTGCAGGCGGCGGGCCGCTGGGTGTACTGGACGTGCGGGACCGCCTCGGCCGGCGTCTACGACACCAGGGCCAGGACCTCCCGGCCGGTCGCCCCGGGTGACGTGCTGCTCGGCGACGGCTTCACCGTCCGTCACGACCACGAGGCCGACCGGCTCGTCCTGACGGACGCGGCCACCGGCACGACGCGCGTGGTCGCCTCGGGTCTGCCCGACTCCGGGCTCCCCGTGGACCGTCGCTACCGGTGGACGGTCGACGAGTACACGGGCCTGGTCGCCTGGTTCGACAGGTTCGAGCAGACCCACCTCGCCACCACCGGCGTCACCCCGTCCGCGGTGACGGCCTTCCGCACGGAGGCCACCAGCTACGCGGGCCCGTCGATGCCCTGGACCGGCGAGTGGCTGCTGTCCCGGCCCATCACCTCCTGGTCCCTGACCGTCACCTCGGTCCAGAGCGGCGCGAACGGCAGGGCCACCCGCACGCTCACCGGCGGCGCCACCCCGGCGATGGTGTCGGCGTCCTGGAACGGCAAGACGTCGAGCGGGGCGTACTTCCCCACCGGCGGATTCACATGGACGCTGAAGGCGACGGGCCTCGGCACCACATCGCCGGTCACGGTGACGTCCGGTGAGGGCTATCTGGAGCGGGGCTCGGCAGTCCGCCACGACTTCGTCAGCCCCGACGGGGCCGACGGCCGCGGTGACCTGCTCACCCTGAACTCCTCCGGCGGCCTGACCTTCCACAGCGGCACCGGCACCGGCAAGTTCGGCGACAAGTACACCGGCACCGGCTGGCCCACCACCGTCACGGCCGTCCCCTTCGGCGACCTGAGCGGCGACCGCTGCAACGACGTCCTCGTGCGCTACAGCACCGGCGCCCTGCGGCTGTACAAGCCGGGCTGCGGCGCGGCGGTCAAGCCGTCGACGTCGTACACCACCCTGGCGAGCAGCGGCTGGACCCAGTACAACGCGCTCACCTCACCGGGTGACGTCAGCGGCGACGGCCGCCCGGACCTGATCGTCCGCCATGCCTCCACCGGCACGGTCTACCTCTACAAGGGCACCAGCGACGGCAAGCTCGCCTCCCGGGTGAAGCTCTACGACAGCTGGAAGGGCTACAAGAAGATCGTCGGCGTCGGCGACATCACCGACGACGGCAGGCCCGACCTCCTCGCCCAGGACACGGCGAACACCCTCTGGCGCTACGACGGCAAGGGCGACGGCACCTTCGCCGCCCGCGTGAAGGTGTTCACCGACTGGGGCGGCAACTACAACGTCGTCGTCGGCGTCGGCGACATCACCGACGACGGCCGCCCGGACATCGTCTCCCGCGACACCAGCGGCAACGCGTGGCGCAACAGCGGCGACGGCAAGGGGTCGTTCGGCTCGCGGACCCAGATCGCCAGCGGCTGGAGCGGCTACAAGTCCCTTTCCTAGCAGCGCGATCGATCCTCGTCGAGGCGCCCGGAGACCGATGTCACCGGGCGCCTTTACACTTCCCGCGTGATGTCGGCGCACAGGGGGTGCGCCTGGGGTGGAGGGACTCACATGGGCAGATGGGGCGCGTCCGCGTTCGTCGTCATCGGTCTGATCGGGGGGACGCTGGTACCGGCCGTCCCGGCGGCCGCCGTGCACGGGGCCGTCCCCGGTGACTTCAACGGCGACGGCTTCCGCGACGCCGTGCTTCCCGCGCCGGGCGCGAACGTCTCCGGCAAGGAGGCGGCCGGTGCCGTCGTCGTGCTGTACGGCTCGGCCTCCGGTCTGTCGGCGACCCGCCGCAAGACCCTCACGCAGAACACCTCCGGGATCCCGGGCACGAGCGAGGCGTACGACCGGTTCGGTGCCGCCACCGCCACGGCCGACCTGAACCGGGACGGGTATGCCGACCTGGTGGTGGGGTCGCCGTACGAGGACACCTCGAAGGGGACGGACTCCGGCGCGGTCACGGTCCTGTGGGGCAGCGGCAGCGGTCTGACGAGTGGGACGGACCTGCCGTCGCCGTCGAACTCCCCGCACTACTACGGGCGGGATGTCGCCGCGCTCAGCACCGGAGCGGGTACCAGGACGCGGGTGGCGGTCGCCGGCTACGACGGGGCCGTGCACTTCGCGGGGCCGTTCACCCGCGCCGGCGGCTTCGGCTCCCGCACGCTGAACATGGACACCGGCTCCCTGGAGTCCGTCGCGCTGGGCGACTTCGACGGAGACGCCGTGCCCGACCCGGCCGTCGTCACCTCCCGCCAGAGCGACCTGACCGGCGGCCTGGTGCACACCAGGTTCTCCTACGGGGAGGAACTCCAGGGCAACGGCCTCATCGCCGCCACCGGCGACGTCAACGGCGACGGCTACGGCGACCTCGTGGCCGGCGACCCGGACGAGCCCCAGGTCGCGGGTGTGGACGGGGCGTTGGGCGGCCGGGTGCTGGTCTGGTACGGATCGGCCCACGGCATCGCGTACGACACCGAGCCCGCCCAGCTCACCCAGAACACCTCCGGCGTCCCCGGCACCAGCGAGAAGCACGACGCCTTCGGCGGCTCCCTCGCCGTCGCCGACCTCAACCGGGACGGCCTCGCCGACATCGTCGTGGGCACCCCCTACGAGGGTGTCGCCGGCAAGAACCGCTCCGGTGAGGTGACCGTCATCCCGGGCCGGAGGACAGGCGCGCTCGGCGCCGGCTCCTACGCCTTCAACCAGTACACGGCCGGCGTCGGCGGCGGCAACGAACTCGACGACTTCTTCGGTACGACCGTCTCCGCCGGGGACGTCGACAAGGACGGCAGGCCCGAGCTGTTCGTCGGCGCGTCCGGCGAGAACAACTCCACCGGTGCCGTCTGGGTCTTCCCGGGCGGCAGCTCGGGGCCCACCGCCCGGGGAAGCCGTGTGTTCAACGCGTTCTCCGTCAACCTCACCCAGGGCAACGGCACCGGGCTCGGCGGCGAAGGACTGCTCTGGGTGATCTGACGCCGGTCGCGTCCGGGGTCACGACGGCGACGACGTGGCTCCCGGTTGCACCGCGTCGTCCGTGCCGTCGTGCGTGGCCTCGGGGTCGACGCCCATCGTGATCGTGGCGACGACGCCCTTGGCGATGGCGTTCTTGCGGTACTTCAGCTTCAGCAGGCCGCCGGCCGTACCGCTCTGGTCGTAGATCGTGTCCTCGTCCAGCGTGGTGCGGGTGGTCGTGTTGGTGGAGTACGGCTCGACCTCGGCGGAGGCCAGCACGCTCTCCTCGTCGAAGAAGAACTGGCCGGTGTGGCAGGTGGTGCCGCCCTCGTACCCGGCGTCCGTCCAGGTGCCGCTCACATGGACCTTGGTGTGGATGTGGACGCACCGGCCCTGGTACCAGCCGGGGAAGACCGTCCTGAACTCCACGAAGCCGCCGCGGTCCGTCCGCCAGGTGCCGCGCAGATAGCGCTCGTCGTCCGTCGGCTCCTGGTGGACACCGCCTCCGCCTCCGGGCGCGCCCGAGGGCTCACCGGACGGGGGTTCGCCCGTCGGCTCGCCGGACGGCGGGGTGCCGCCTCCGCCGCCACCGCCGCTGCCCATGTCCTCGTATCCGGAGTACACGCCCAGCGCGTTGCAGTGCCAGATGTCGACCGCGGCGTTCCTGATGGGCTTGCACGTCTCGGCGTCGATCACCTTCAGGCGGAGGGTGAGCGGGATGCCCTCCTGGTCCTCGGTGATGTCCTTGCGGAGCTTGTCCGCGTCGATGTAGTAGGGGCCCTCGGTGGTCTCGGAGGTCAGCTTGTAGCAGGTCTCCGACGCAGCACCGCTCGCCGTGGCCGTGGTGCTCTCCGCGCTCTTCTCGCCCGCGAAGGCGCCGGCCGCGAGGGTGCCGCCCACTCCGACCGCGACCGCCGCGCCCGCGCCGGCCACGACGACCTTGCGACGCGTGAGGTCCTTCTTGTGTTTCGGCCCTTCGGCCGTCTGGTTTCCCGTCATGTGCAGGGAAGTTAGGGACGACGCCTGTCAGGAGCTTAGGTAAGGGCTGGGTGAGAGCCCAGCATGTGCCGCATCACGAGAAGTGGCTCGGAACCGACGCCGGTTCCGAGCCACCTCACGACATGCCGCCTACTTCGGCTGCGGCTTGCGCACCGAGAGGTGCAGCTCCTTCAGCCGGGCCTCCTCCAGCTCCGTCGGCGCGCCCATCATCAGGTCCTGGGCGTTGCCGTTGAGCGGGAAGGCGATGGTCTCGCGGATGTTGGGCTCGTCGGCCAGCAGCATGACGATGCGGTCGACGCCCGGCGCGATGCCGCCGTGCGGCGGGGCGCCGAAGCGGAACGCGCGCAGCATGCCGGCGAACTTCTCCTCGACGGTCTCGCGGTCGTAGCCCGCGATCTCGAAGGCCTTCAGCATGATCTCCGGCTCGTGGTTCCGGATCGCGCCGGAGGACAGCTCGACGCCGTTGCAGACGATGTCGTACTGCCAGCCGAGGATGTCCAGCGGGTCCTGGGTCTCCAGCGCCTCAAGGCCGCCCTGCGGCATGGAGAACGGGTTGTGCGAGAAGTCGATCGCGCCGGTCTCCTCGTCCTTCTCGTACATCGGGAAGTCGACGATCCAGCAGAACCGGAAGACGCCGTCCTCGAAGTGCCCGGCGCGCTTGGCGGCCTCCACGCGGACCGCGCCCATGATCTTCGAGACCTCGTCGAACTCACCGGCGCCGAAGAACACCGCGTGACCGGCGGCCAGCGACAGGCGCTTGGTCAGCTCGGCGACGTTCTCCTCGGTGAGGAACTTGGCGATCGGGCCGGACAGCGAACCGTCCTCGCCCACGCGGACCCAGGCCAGGCCCTTGGCACCCTGCGAGACGGCGAAGTCACCGAGCTGGTCGAAGAACTTCCGGGGCTGCGCGGAGACGTCCGGCACCGGCAGCGCGCGCACGTGCTTGCCGGCGAACGCCTTGAACTCCGACCCCTCGAAGATGTCCGTGATGTCGACGAGCTCCAGCTGGGCCCGCAGGTCGGGCTTGTCGGAGCCGTACTTCAGCATCGCCTCGCGGAACGGGATCCGCGGGAACGGCGAGGTGACGTGGCGGCCGCCGCCGAACTCCTCGAACAGCTCCGTCATCAGCTGCTCGATCGGCTGGAAGACGTCCTCCTGCTCGACGAAGCTCATCTCGACGTCGAGCTGGTAGAACTCGCCCGGCGAGCGGTCGGCGCGCGCGTCCTCGTCGCGGAAGCAGGGCGCGATCTGGAAGTAGCGGTCGAAGCCGGAGATCATCAGCAGCTGCTTGAACTGCTGCGGCGCCTGCGGCAGGGCGTAGAACTTGCCCGGGTTCAGACGGGAGGGGACGACGAAGTCGCGGGCGCCCTCGGGGGAGGTCGCGGACAGGATCGGCGTCGCCATCTCGTTGAAGCCCAGCGCCGTCATCTTGTGGCGGATCGCCGAGATGACCGACGTGCGCAGCAGGATGTTCTTGTGCATGCGCTCGCGGCGCAGGTCCAGGAAGCGGTACTCCAGGCGCCGCTCCTCGTTGACCCCGTCCTCGGTGTTGATCGTGAAGGGGAGCGGGGCGGCGGCGCCGAGCAGCTCGACCTCGCCGACCTCGACCTCGATCTCGCCGGTGGGCAGTTCGGAGTTGATGTTCTCCGCGCCGCGGGAGACGACCTGGCCGTCGATCCGGACCGTGGACTCCTTGGACAGCTTGTCCAGGGCCTCGTACGCGGGGGTGCCCGGGCGGGCCACGAGCTGCGTGATGCCGTAGTGGTCGCGCAGATCGATGAAGAGGATGCCGCCCAGGTCGCGCCGATTGTGCAGCCAGCCACTCAGCCGGACGTCGGTGCCGACGTCAGAGGAGCGGAGCTCGCCGCAGGTGTGGGACCTGTACCGATGCATCGTCGTTCATCCAGTCTTCGCGGATCGGGGGCTTCGTTCCCGTGAATCAGGGGCTTTGTTTCACGTGAAACTCCCCCCAAGCCTACCGGGCACCCCAAGATCGGCTCCCCACCATTTCGCGGTGCCCTCCGGCCCGCGGGACCGGGTGCCCCGTACAGCTTCGGTGGCAGTGTGCGATCACCTCTTCTTAGAGTGGGGCAATGCGCACTGGTGAGCCCCTGCCTGCCGTGGGGGAGGTTCTGGCCGCCCTAGCGACCGGACTGTGGCACTGGAACACCGCCACGGGACTGGTCACGGTCGACGCGGAGGCCGCACGGCTGCTCGGTCTGCCCTCCGAACGGGCCACGCTCAGCCAGGCCCAGGTCCGCGCCCGGCTGCATCCGGTGGACTGGAACGAGATCAGCGGAGTGATCCAGCTGGCCGTCGCCGAGGGCACGCTCGGCGAGGCACGGGTGCGGATCATGGACGACCGGGGCCGGGTCGTCCGGGTCGGCCGCAGCCGCTTCCACGCCTCCTACGACCGCGAGAAGCGGTCGTACGAGGTCACCGGCTCCCTCCAGGAGGTCACCGAACCGGTGCCGGGTACCTCCGCCGGGCGTACGGCGGTCACCGGCGACTGGCGGCGCTCGCGGGAGGCGTTCCTGCTGGACGCGGGCCGGGCGCTGGCCGAGGCGAGATCGACGGCCGAGGTGCTGCGGGTGGCGGCCGGTCTGTCGATGCCGGGCTTCTCACCGGACGGGCTCGCGGTGTTCGGGGTGACGGGCGACCGTCTGACGATCATCGGGCACCACGGCCATCAGCCCGGTGACGAGGACCCCTTCACGCATATGGCCCTGGACACGGACTATCCGGCCGCCGAGGTGGTCCGCACCGGCCGTGCCGTCTATCTCTCCTCGCCCGAGAAGTACAAGGAGCGCTACCCGGTCACCTGGCCGCTCGCGGCGCACTTCGACCGGCAGTCCTGGGCGTTCCTGCCGCTCACCGTGGCCGGGCGCACGATGGGTGCCTGGATGGCGGCGTTCACCTATCCGGTCGCCTTCACACCGGACGAGCGCTCCGTGCTGACGACGGTGGCCCGCATGCTCGCGCAGGCCCTCTCGCGCGCCGAGGCCGCCGAGTCCGCACGGGAGCTGACGGACGGCCTCCAGCGCTCGATGCTGCCCAAGCTGGGCCCCGAGATACCGGGCATGGGGGTCGCCGCGCGCTACGTCCCGACCGGCGGGGGCCTCCAGGTCGGCGGCGACTGGTACGACATGATCCCGCTGCCCGGCGGCACCTCCCGCACGGAGTTCGGGGGAGGCCGGTTCGCCCTCGTCATCGGCGACGTCCAGGGCCATGACGTTCGGGCGGCGGGCCTGATGGGCCAGCTCCGTATCGCGTTGCGCGCCTACGCCTCCGAGGGCCACCGCCCCGACGCCGTCCTCTCCCGGGCCTCCCGGTTCCTGCACGGCATGACGTTCGGCTCCCTCGACGAGGACCCGTCCGATCTGCGCTTCGCGACCTGCCTGTACGTCGAGGTCGACCCCGCGTCCGGCCTGCTGGACATCGCGCGCGCCGGGCACCCCGACCCGGCGATCCGGATGGCCGACGGCACGGTGCTGGCGCGTCCGACGGCGGGCGGTCTGCCGCTGGGCATCGACCCGGACGCCGACTATCCGACGACCAGGATCACCCTGGAACCCGGCGAGACCATGCTGATCTGCACGGACGGGCTGATCGAGACCGGCGGCCACGACCTGGAGACCGGCTGGAAGCGCATCCGCACCATCCTGGAGGAGCACGACGGTGATCTGGAGGGCCTGGCCGACGCCCTGGTCCAGGCCGTCCACGGGCCGTCCTCCCACCACACCACCGGCCCGCTCGCCGACCGGCGCGAGGACGACATAGCGGTCCTGCTGCTGCGCCGGGAGGAGGACGGCCACGGCCCAGGTGAGGGCGCGTCCCTGCGGCCGGCGGTCCGGCGCACCGTTCTGTCGGTCGCGCAGGCCGAGCCGGAGCGGGTCGGGGTGGCCCGCCAGCAGCTGCGGGAGCTGCTGCACGACTGGGCCTGGGAGGACCAGGTCGACTCGGCGGTCCTGCTGCTGTCGGAGACGCTGACGAACGTCCTCGTGCACACCGACGCCGACGCGCTGCTGCTGGCGGAGGTGCGGGGCGAGCCCGGGGACCGACGGGTGCGCGTCGAGGTCACCGACACCAGCGACGACCTGCCGCACCGGCGCAGCCCGGGAGAGCTGGCCTCGTCCGGGCGGGGTCTGATGCTGATCGAGCTGCTGGCCCAGGCGTGGGGCGTCGACCCTCGCGGCGAGGGCAAGAGCATCTGGTTCGAGCTCTACGAGTCCGAGGGCGCCGAGGCTTCCGGGGGCGGCTCGGGCCCGGTCGCGGTCGAGGTGGACGTCGAGGTCGAGGTCGAGCTGCCGTAACGCTCCCTCAGCTCATGGGCGACGCCGAACGCGGCGGCGGTGAGCGGGACGGCGAGCAGCATGCCGAGGATGCCGGCCACGGAGGCGCCCGCGGTGATCGTCACCATGACGACGGCCGGGTGCATCTGCACGGTCCGGCTCTGGATCGCCGGCGTCAGCACATGCCCCTCCAGCACCTGCACGGCGAGCACGATCCCCAGTACCCACAGCGCGATGACGAAGCCCCGGTCCGCGAGGGCGACGAGCACGGCCACGGCCCCCGAGATGACCGCGCCCAGATAGGGGATGTAGGCGCCGACGAAGACGAGCGCGCCGAGCCCGATCGCGCCCGGCACATCGAGGATCACCAGCCCGACGGTGATACAGACGGCGTCGATGAAGGCGATGAAGGTGGTCCCCCGCATGAACCCCTCCACGGCCTGGAACGCGCGCCGGGCCATGGCCTCGACGACGTCCGCGCTCCCGTGCGGAACCATGGACCGCAGGGCTCCCGCGGCCCGGTCGGAGTCCCGCAGGAAGAAGAAGACCAGCAGCAGCGCGAGCACGCCGATGGCGATGGTCTCGCCCACGACGCTGACCCCGCTGATGAAGCCGGAGGCGGCCGTCCCGCCGAACTTGGTGAGCAGCTCCTGGGCATGGGCGGCGACGTCGTCCAGCGAGGTCCCGGCGGCCCCGAAGTGGTCCGCGATGTCCCGGCCGGCCTGCTTGAGGGAGGCCACGATCTCGTCGCCGCTGTCCACGATCGCGGCGACGACGATGTAGACGGCCCCGCCGACCACGGCCACCACGGCGACGCAGGTCAGCGCGGCGGCGAGCGACCGGTTGACCTTGGCCTTCACCAGCCGCCGGTGCAGCGGCCCGAGGAGAGCCGTCCCCAGCATCGCGAGCAGGACGGGCACCACGGCCGTACTGAACTCCACGGCCAGCCGGATCCCGACGTAGACCACCCCGGCGACGAGCAGCACGACCACGCACCAGGCGGCGAGGCGCCGTACGGGGTCGGGGAGCAGCGGGGGCGGGGCCTGCACCCTTCCAGCGGATCACGCGCGGGGCGGGGCTGTCGTGCGCGGGCGGCCGGGCGGGTGACGAGCGGATGACGAAAGGCCCGGCGCCGCACCACGCTGTGCGACGCCGGGCCTTTTCGTACCCGGGTGGATCAGCCCTCGGCCGGGCCGTCGCCGGTCATTCCGTGCACGGCCGGGACGGTGCCGAGCCGGCCCTTCTGGAAGTCCTCGAAGGCCTGCATGAGTTCGTCCTTGGTGTTCATGACGAACGGGCCGTAGTGGGCCATCGGCTCACGGATCGGCTGCCCGCCGAGGAGGACGACCTCCAGGTCCGGGGTGTGCGAGTCCTGCTTCTCGTCGGCGCGCACGGTCAGGGAGCCGCCGTCTCCGAAGACCGCCGTCTGACCCGTGTGGATCGAACGGCGCTCGGCACCCACGCTGCCGCGGCCCGCGAGGACGTACGCGAGGCCGTTGAAGTCCTCGCGCCACGGCAGGGTGATCTCCGCGCCCGGGGCGAGGGTCGCGTGGATCATCGTGATCGGGGTGTGGGTGACACCGGGACCCTGGTGGCCGTCCAGCTCACCGGCGATGACACGCAGCAGCGCGCCGCCGTCGGGGGAGGTGAGCAGCTGGACGTTGCCGCCGCGGATGTCCTGGTAGCGCGGCGCCATCATCTTGTCCTTGGCCGGGAGGTTCACCCACAGCTGGAGGCCGTGGAAGAGGCCGCCGGACATGACCAGCGCCTCCGGCGGGGCTTCGATGTGCAGCAGACCGGAGCCGGCCGTCATCCACTGGGTGTCACCGTTGGTGATGGTGCCACCGCCGCCGTTGGAGTCCTGGTGGTCGAAGATCCCGTCGATGATGTAGGTGACGGTCTCGAAGCCGCGGTGCGGGTGCCAGGGGGTTCCCTTGGGCTCGCCCGGCGCGTACTCCACCTCGCCCATCTGGTCCATCATGATGAACGGGTCCAGGTGGCGGTAGTTGATCCCGGCGAACGCACGGCGCACCGGGAAGCCCTCGCCCTCGAAACCGCTCGGTGCGGTCGTGACGGCGAGCACGGGACGGGCCACCGCCTCCGCGGGCGCGGCGACGCGGGGCAGCGTCAGCGGGTTCTCGACGGTCACTGCAGGCATGTCGGTACCTCCTTGTGCGGCCAGTTTAGTTGAGCATTGAACTTCTTGCCACCCCTAACGGGAAAAGCGCGGCAGCCATTCCCGCCGGGCACGACGAAGGCCGGCGCCCGGTACGGGCGCCGGCCTTCATCACGAGGATCCGGTGCTTCGACGGCGGCTCAGTGTGTCAGGAAGAGCCGCCGGGAGGGGGTCGGACGACGGTTCGGGCACGACGCCGGGCCAGGGGCCGCCTGCTCACAGGTGTCGTGCGGAACCGCCGAGGTCAGCCGTACATCCGGCGCATCGCGAACTCGACCATCTGCTCCACGGCCTTCGCGTCGAAGACCATGCGGTGCTCGCCCTCCATGTCCACGACGAAGCCGTAACCGGTCGGCAGCAGGTCGATCACCTCGGAACCGGTGATCACGAAGTACTTGGACTCCTTGCCCGCGTACCTGCGCAGCTCCTTCAGCGAGGTGAACATCGGGATCACCGGCTGCTGGGTGTTGTGCAGGGCGAGGAAACCCGGGTTGTCGCCGCGCGGGCAGTAGACCTTCGACGTCGCGAAGACCTGCTGGAAGTCCTCGGCGGACATCTGCCCGGTGGTGAAGGCCCGCACCGCGTCCGCGAGCGAGGGCGGGGACGGCTCGGGATAGAGCGGCGGCTGCTGGCCGTACCCGCCGACGCCACCTGCCATGGGCTGCTGCGGCGGGGCGTACTGCTGCTGTGCAGCACCGCCATCCATGGGCTGGCCGTATCCATACATGAGCGCAAGCGTACCGAGCGCGGCCGGGCCGCGGACCGGTACCGGGGGGCCGCGGCGAACCGACAGCGACTCGACAGCGACTCGACAGTCACCACGCTGGTTTCGCACCCCGCGCGCTCATAGCGTCGGGCGGGACGCGAGAAGTGCCGCGCACGGCACCGGACCGGCAAGGGGACAGCCATGCACCAGCACACCGACGAGCACGACCGAGGGCTCTCCCACGACCTCCCGGTCCTCGCCCGCCGCCGCATGATCCGGCTGATGGCGGGGGCGAGCCTGATCCCGCTGGCGGGCTGCACGTCCGAGGACGGGACCACTGCCGGCGCCTCCTCCAAAAGCTCCGGCGACCCCGCCGCCTCCTCGTCCGCCGAGTGCGCGACCATCCCGGACGAGACCGCGGGACCCTTCCCGGGCGACGGCTCAGGGGGCGTGAACGTCCTGAAGGAGAGCGGTGTCGTGCGCAGCGACATCACCGGCAGCTTCGGCGACTCCGCGGGCGGCACCGCCGAGGGCGTGCCCCTGACCGTCACGCTCACCGTGGTGGACGCCGCCTCCGGCTGCGGGACGCCGAGGAAGGGCGCGGCCGTCTACCTCTGGCACTGCGACCGCGACGGCAACTACTCCCTGTACTCGGAGGGCGTCACCGAGGAGAACTACCTGCGCGGCGTGCAGGAGACCGACGACCAGGGTCAGGTCACGTTCAAGAGCGTCTTCCCCGGCTGCTACGCGGGCCGCTGGCCGCACCTGCACTTCGAGGTGTACGGCAGCCTCGCGGACGCCACCGCGGCGACCTCGATCACGCACACCTCGCAGCTGGCCTTCCCGGAGGACGTCTGCGACATCGTGTACGCCTCGGACGGCTACGAGAGGAGCGTGGGCAACCTGAGCGGTCTCTCCCTGGAGAGCGACGGGATCTTCAGCGACGGCCACGACCAGCAGATGGCCGCCATGCAGGGGAGTGTGGCGCGGGGATACACGGCGACACTGACGGTTCCGGTGTGACCTGTCACAGATCGCGGATCGGGGTTGCGTCTTATTACTGGCGGGTAGCATCATCGTAGCTACTTGTTGGTACGTGAACTAGCGCGAGGATCCAAGTGCCTCGCCGATCCCTCTACGGAGTCGTCACCATGGGGCACTACAAGTCGAACCTCCGCGACATCGAGTTCAACCTCTTCGAAGTACTCGGACGCGACAAGCTGTACGGCACGGGTCCGTTCGAGGAGATGGACGTCGAGACCGCGAAAAGCATCCTGGAGGAGCTGACGCGGCTCGCGGAGAACGAGCTGGCCGAGTCCTTCGCCGACGCCGACCGCAACCCGCCGGTCTTCGACCCCGAGACGAACACCGCGCCCGTCCCGGCGTCCTTCAAGAAGAGCTACAAGGCCTTCATGGACTCCGAGTACTGGCGTCTCGGCCTGCCCGAGGCCATCGGCGGCACGACCGCGCCGCCGTCCCTGATCTGGTCGTACGCGGAGCTGATCCTCGGCTCGAACCCGGCCGTGTGGATGTACACCTCCGGCCCGGCGTTCGCAGGCATCCTCCACGACGAGGGCACCGACGTCCAGAAGAAGATCGCGCAGATCGCCGTCGAGCGGACCTGGGGCTCCACCATGGTCCTCACCGAGCCCGACGCGGGTTCGGACGTGGGCGCCGGCCGCACCAAGGCGGTCCAGCAGGAGGACGGCTCCTGGCACATCGAGGGCGTGAAGCGCTTCATCACCTCCGGTGAGCACGACATGGAGGAGAACATCCTCCACTACGTCCTCGCGCGCCCCGAGGGCGCCGGCCCCGGCACCAAGGGCCTGTCCCTCTTCCTCGTCCCGAAGTACCTCTTCGACTTCGAGACCGGCGAGCTGGGCGAGCGCAACGGCGTCTACGCCACGAACGTCGAGCACAAGATGGGCCTGAAGGCCTCCAACACCTGCGAGATGACCTTCGGCGACCGGCACCCCGCCAAGGGCTGGCTGATCGGCGACAAGCACGACGGCATCCGCCAGATGTTCCGCATCATCGAGTTCGCCCGCATGATGGTCGGCACGAAGGCGATCTCCACGCTGTCGACGGGCTACCTGAACGCGCTGGAGTACGCCAAGGAGCGCGTGCAGGGCCCCGACCTCGCGAACTTCATGGACAAGTCCGCGCCCAAGGTCACCATCACCCACCACCCCGACGTGCGCCGCTCGCTGATGACGCAGAAGGCGTACGCGGAGGGCATGCGCGCCCTGGTGCTGTACACCGCCTCGGTCCAGGACTCGATCGCCGTCAAGGAGGCCGCCGGCGAGGACGCCAAGGCCGAGCACGCGCTGAACGACCTGCTCCTGCCGATCGTTAAGGGCTACGGCTCCGAGAAGGGCTACGAGCAGCTCGCGCAGTCGCTGCAGACCTTCGGCGGCTCCGGGTTCCTCCAGGAGTACCCGATCGAGCAGTACATCCGCGACGCCAAGATCGACACCCTCTACGAGGGCACCACCGCGATCCAGGGCCAGGACTACTTCTTCCGGAAGATCGTCCGCAACCAGGGCGCGGCCCTGAACTCCCTCGCCGAGGACATCAAGAAGTTCCTGGCGCTCGCAGAGGGCGGCGAGGAACTGGCCGGCGCCCGCGAGCACCTCGCGAAGGCCGCCGTGGAGCTGGAGGCGATCGTCGGTCTGATGCTGACCGACCTCGCGGCCACCGAGCAGGACGTCAAGAACATCTACAAGGTCGGGCTCAACACCACCCGCCTGCTGCTGGCCTCCGGTGACGTCGTCGTCGGCTACCTGCTGCTGAAGGGCGCCGCGATCGCCGCCGAGAAGCTCCGGACGGCCTCCTCCAAGGACAAGGCGTTCTACCAGGGCAAGATCGCGGCGGCCAAGTTCTTCGCGGCCAACGTCCTGCCGGGCGTCACCGGTGCGCGCAAGCTCGCCGAGGGTGTCGACCTGGACCTGATGGAGCTGGACGAAGCGGCCTTCTAGCCGGACCGGGGCGGTGCCGCCGCCCCTTTCCAGCCAGTCGTTCCAGTCACTCACGGACATTCCACATCGCCCTTACGAGGGCCCGCTCCCCTTCTCCGGGAGCGGGCCCTCGTACGTCGTTAAGGTGAACCCATGAGCGAACCCCCCCGCTTCGACCGCGGCCACACCGACGACCTCATGTCCTTCCTGGCGGCGAGCCCGTCGCCGTACCACGCCGTGGCGAACGCCGCCGAAAGGCTGGAAAAGGCCGGATTCAGGCAGGTCGCGGAGACGGACGCCTGGGACGCGACGAGCGGTGGCAAGTACGTGCTGCGCGGTGGCGCGATCGTGGCCTGGTACGTCCCCGAGGGCGCGGCGCCCCACACGCCGTTCCGCATCGTCGGCGCGCACACGGACTCCCCCAACCTGCGGGTGAAGCCGCTGCCCGACACCGGCGGGCACGGCTGGCGCCAGGTGGCCGTGGAGATCTACGGCGGACCGCTGCTCAACTCCTGGCTCGACCGCGACCTGGGCCTCGCCGGCCGGCTGACGCTGCGGGACGGCTCGACGCGGCTGGTGAACGTGGACCGTCCGCTGCTGCGCGTCCCCCAGCTCGCCATCCACCTGGACCGCTCGGTCTCCGCGGAGGGGCTCAAGCTCGACAAGCAGCGCCACCTCCAGCCCGTCTGGGGCCTCGGCGAGGTGCGCGACGGCGACCTGATCGCCTTCCTCGAGGAGACCGCCGGGCTGGCGGCCGGCGAGGTCGCGGGCTGGGACCTGATGGTCCACTCCATCGAGGCGCCCGCGTACCTGGGCCGGGACAAGGAGCTCGTCGCGGGCCCCCGCATGGACAACCTGCTGTCGGTGCACGCCGGTACGGCGGCGCTCGCCGCGGTGGCCGGCTCCGGCGCCGGGCTGCCCTGCATCCCGGTGCTCGCCGCCTTCGACCACGAGGAGAACGGCTCGCAGAGCGACACCGGCGCGGACGGCCCGTTGCTGGGCAGCGTCCTGGAGCGCTCGGTGTTCGCGCGCGGCGGGTCGTACGAGGACCGGGCGCGCGCCTTCGCGGGCACCGTCTGTCTCTCCTCCGACACGGGCCACGCGGTCCACCCCAACTACGCCGAGCGCCACGACCCGACGCACCACCCGCGCGTCAACGGCGGGCCGATCCTGAAGGTCAACGTCAACAACCGTTACGCGACCGACGGTTCGGGCCGGGCGGTGTGGGCGGCGGCCTGCGAGAAGGCCGAAGTCCCCTTCCAGTCCTTCGTCTCCAACAACTCCATGCCCTGCGGCACCACCATCGGCCCGATCACGGCGGCACGGCACGGCATCAAGACCGTCGACATCGGCGTGGCGATCCTCTCGATGCACAGCGTGCGGGAGTTGTGCGGCGCGGACGACCCGTGGCTGCTGGCCAATTCGCTGGTGGCGTTCCTGGAGGGGTAGTTCGGGATACGTGGGGTACTCGCCTCCGACCGGAACCACCGGACAGGGAGGCGACACATATGGGCCTCGGCGGCTGCATCATCCTCATCGCCGTGGGAGCCATCCTCACGTTCGCGACCGACTGGGAGATGGAGGGCGTCAATCTCGACCTCGTCGGCGTCATCTTCATGATCGTGGGACTGATCGGCGTCACGACGTTCAGCAGCATCGCCCGGCGCAAGCGCGTGGTGGTGCCCCCGACGACCCCGGTCGTCGGGGAAGAACCGCACCACCACCCGCGCCGGGACGGATACAGCGACGGCTACGGCGTCTGAGCGTCCATCCCGGCGAGCACCAGCGGGAGGCGGTCCGCGCCCGTCTCGGCCAGGCGGACCGGCACGCCCCAGTCCTGCTGGTGCACATGGCAGGCGGGGTAGGCGTTGTCCGGGTCGTCGTCGCAGGACGCGGCCGTCGCCGAGACGTGCAGGACGCCTTCGGGCACCTCGGGGTCGAGTTCGAGGATCCTCGAGAGGCCGGTGTCCGCGCCCGCCCCGGCTCGCAGCAGCCCGGGCGGCGTCGCGGAGACCAGCAGACGGGTCGAGGGGCCGTACCGGGTGTCGAGCTTCTGGCCCGCCGGGGCCTCGAAGATCACGTCCAAGTGCAGCCTGCCGGGGGTGACTTCGGTCGTTGCGCGACGGGTGCGGTGGGCGACCGCCTCCACGCGTACGGCCTCCTCCGGCAGGCGCAGCCGGGTCAGCCGGTGCCGGGCCGACTCCACGACCACGATGTCGTCGCCGGCCAGCACCGCGTGCGACGGCTCCCTCAGGTCCGTCGCCAGGGTCGTGACCTCGCCGGTCGCCGGGTCGTAGCGGCGCAGGGCGTGGTTGTAGGTGTCGCTGACCGCGACCGAGCCGTCGGGCAGGGCCGTGACTCCCAACGGGTGCTGGAGCAGGGCCTGTCCGGCGGCACCGTCCCGGTGACCGAAGTCGAAGAGGCCGGTGCCGACCGCGGTGTGGACGGCGCCGTCGCGGTCGACCCAGCGCAGCGCCGAGGTCTCCGAGTCGGCCAGCCACAGCCGCTCCGGCGTCGCCGCAAGACCCGACGGCTGGGCGAACCAGGCCTCGGCGGCCGGGCCGTCGACGAGACCCTCGTTGGAGGTGCCGGCGGTGACGGAGACGGTGCCGGCGTCCGGGTCGTACACCCACAGCTGATGGATGCCGGCCATGGCGATCCAGACCTTGCCGTGCCACCAGGCCACGTCCCACGGTGAGGACAGGTTGACCTCGCGCGCGGGGCCGGAGGTGGCGTCGCCCCGCATCCACTGGTCGCCGGTGCCCGCGAGGGTGGTGGTGCGGCCGCTGTCCGGGTCGAAGCGCCGCAGGGCGTGGTTCACCGTGTCGGCGACGACGACCGAGCCGTCCGGCAACAGCGCGAGACCCTGCGGCTCGTTGAAGCGCGCGTGCTGCGAGGTGCCGTCGGCGAGTCCCCGGCCGCCCTCCCCGATCCGCCGGACGACGCTCTCCCCGTCCGCCTCCAGCTCCACGAGCTGATGCCGGGTGGTGTCGCTGACCAGGAAGTTCCCGCTCGGCAGAAGCAGCGCCCGGCCCGGAAAACGCAGCACCGTCGGCTCCGGCTCAGGTGCCACGTACGGTCCGTCGCCGCGCCGCAGGGTGCCCTTCGCCTCGTGCTCCGCCTCCAGCTCGGTCACCAGGCGCTCGATGGCGTGCACATGGCCCTCACCGGCGTGCTGCGCGACGACATAGCCCTCGGGATCGATCACGACGAGCGTCGGCCAGGCCCGCACCGCGTACTGCTTCCAGGTGGCGAGCTCGGGGTCGTCCAGCACGGGATGCCCGACGCCGTACCGCTCCACGGCGTCGACGACCGCCTCGTGCTCGGCCTCGTGCACGAACTTCGGCGAGTGCACCCCTACGACGACGACCGTGTCCCGGTGCTTGTGCTCCAGCTCCCTGAGCTCGTCCAGGACGTGCAGGCAGTTGATGCAGCAGAACGTCCAGAAGTCCAGGACGACGATGCGTCCGCGCAGGTCGGCGAGGCTGTACGGGTGGCCGCCCGTGTTCAGCCAGCCGCCCTTGCCGACCAGCTCGGGGGCGCGGACGCGGACGCGTCGGGGTGCGGAGTCGTTCATGCCCCCAGGGTGCCAGCCGTCACTGACAGTCAGCTCAGGGCGTGCCCGGTGGTGGCGTCCACATGCGCCGGTACCTCCTCGTGGCGGTCGCCGACCGTCAGGGTGCCGGTGGGTTCGAGGAGGAGGATGGCTGTGGGGGCGGGGGCGTACGGCTTGTGTTCGATGCCGCGGGGGACCGTGAAGACCGAGCCCTTGGGCAGGACGACGGTGCGTTCCGTGCCGGCCTCGCGCAGGGAGATGTGCAGTTCGCCGTCGAGGACCAGGAAGAACTCGTCGGTGTGGTCGTGGACGTGCCAGACGTGTTCGCCGTCGACCTTGGCCACGCGGACGTCGTAGTCGTTGACGGCCGTGACGATGCGCGGGCTCCAGGTCCGGGTGAAGGAGGCGAGGGCGGCGTCGAGCGAGATGGGTTCCATGCGCTCATCGTGCGGGGTGGTCCCGGCGGAGTGTGAGTGCTAGGAATCGCATATGGCGCATGGATCCTCTCAGCCGCTGCCCGGGCACCGGGTGGCCGTGATCGTCGACGAGGGCACCAACCCCTTCGAGGTCGGCGTCGCCACCGAGCTGTTCGGGCTGCCGCGGCCCGAACTGGGGCTCGCCGGACCGCTGTACGACGTGACGCTGTGCGCGCCCACGCGCGAGGTGCGGATGAACCACGGCTTCTTCACGATGACCGGCATCGCCGCACTGGACGCGGTCGACGAGGCGGACACCCTCGTCGTGCCCGGCCGCCCGGACAACGTCGTCCCACGCGGGGCCGCCGTACGCGACGCGATCCGGCGCACGCACGCGCGTGGCGCACGCGTGATGAGCCTGTGCACCGGAAGCTTCGCGCTCGCCGAGGCGGGGCTGCTGGAGGGACGCCGGGCCACCACCCACTGGCGCTGGGCCGACGCCTTCCGGGCGCTGCATCCGGGGGTGCTGCTGGAACCGGACGTGCTGTTCGTCGACGACGGCGACATCCTGACCGCCTCGGGCAGCGCCGCCGCGCTCGACCTGTGCCTGCACGTCGTACGGCGCGACCATGGCGCCGAGGTCGCCAACGCGGTCTCGCGCAGGCTGGTGTTCGCCGCGCACCGGGACGGCGGGCAGAAGCAGTTCGTGGAGCGGCCGCTGCCGGACGTGCCGGACGAGTCGCTGGCCCCGTTGCTGGCGTGGGCGCAGGCACGGCTGGGGGAGCCGCTGACCGTGGCGGACCTGGCGGCGCGGGCGGCGGTGTCGCCGGCGACCCTGCACCGGCGCTTCCGTGCGCAGCTGGGGACGACACCGCTGGCCTGGCTGACGGGGGAGCGGGTCACGCTCGCGTGCCGCCTGATCGAGCGCGGCGAGGAGCGCCTGGACGTGGTCGCGGCCCGCAGCGGACTGGGCACCGCGGCGAACCTGCGCGCGCGGGTGCGGCGCGAGACCGGGCTCAGCCCGTCGGCCTACAGACGGCGTTTCGGGCCGGGCGGCGGGGAACCCCTGGTGACATGAGATTCCTCGTACGCGACCGGCTCCTCGGCTTCGGTGACGACTACTGGATCGAGGACGACCAGGGCAGACGGGTGTTCCTCGTCGACGGCAAGGCCATGCGGCTGCGGGACACCTTCGAGCTGAAGGACACACAGGGAAACGTCGTCATCGACATCCACCAGAAGATGTTCGCCCTGCGCGACACGATGGTGATCGAGCGGGGCGGCGGGCCCCTGGCCACGATCCGCCGCAAACGGCTGTCCCTGCTGCGCAACCACTACCGGGTGGCCCTGGCCGACGGCAGTACCGAACTCGACGTCAGCGGCAAGATCCTGGACCGCGAGTTCGCCATCGAGTACGACGGTGAACTGCTGGCCGTGGTCTCCCGCCGCTGGATGCACATCCGCGACACCTACGGCGTGGACGTCGTCCGGGACGACGCCGACCCGGCGCTGCTGATCGCGGTCGCGGTGTGCGTGATCCACCTGGCGGAGAAGGAGCGGGGGGAGGACTGAGGACGGTCCCGGCGGCCGGCGCCGCCGGGGTCCGGGTCAGCGGCGCGGCGGTGCCAGACCCAGCATGCGGTCCTTGAGCGCCGGGAACTGATCCCGTGTCACCGCGACCTTCCCCGGGTCGAACTCCACCGTCAGGACCTGCTCCCCCGCACCGGCCTGCGCCAGCACCTCGCCCCACGGATCGACCACGATCGAGTGACCGGCCTGCGGAACTCCGGCGTGCGTCCCGGCCGTTCCACAGGCGAGCACGAACGCCTGGTTCTCCACCGCCCGCGCCTGAGCCAGCAGCGTCCAGTGCGCCCGGCGGCGCTCCGGCCAGCCCGCGGGGACGACCAGGGTCTCGGCGCCGGCGTCGACGAGACCGCGGAAGAGTTCGGGGAAACGGAGGTCGTAGCAGGTGGCGACGCCCAGCGTGGTCTCGGGCAGCCGGACCGTCACGAGGTCCTCGCCCGCGGCCATCAGCACCGCTTCGCCCTTGTCGAAGCCGAACCGGTGGATCTTGCGGTACGCGGCGGCGAGCTCACCGGAGGGGGAGAAGAGCAGAGAAGTGTTGTAGAGGAGTCCGTCGCCCGTGGCGGAGCCGCTGCCGGCCGGAACCCGCTCGGGGATCGAGCCCGCGTGCAGCCACACACCCGCCTCGCTCGCGGCCTTCGCCATCGCCTCGTAGGTCGGCCCCTGAAGCGGCTCGGCCTCGCTGCCGAACCCCTCGTAGGCGAACGCCCCGGTGGTCCACAGCTCCGGCAGCACGACCAGATCGGCCCCGGCCTGTTCCCGTACCAGCGACGCTACGCGACTACGGCGCGATTCGACCGATTCGCCCTCATTGACGTCGATCTGGAGCAGAGAGGCGCGCACATTACCACCGTCCTGGCATTCGAGCCGTCCATACGGGCCTACGATCGTCACACGAAAGCACTGCCGGGGTGCCTCACAGCAGCGTAACTTGGGGGTCCCCCTGGTTCGAGCGAAGTCGAGAACCGGGGGAGTTCCAAGACACCCGCCGCCTCCCCCACTGGCACCGCCGCCACAACCTGCCCGCGTACCGACGTACCAACCGCCGAGGGGTCCCGTTCCGTGAGTCTGCATCCCACCCTCCAGCCCTACGCCGACGCCTGGACCCACTCCATCGAAGCGATATCCGAGCTGGTGACGCCGCTCGTCGAGGGCGAGTGGAACCGGCGAACGCCGTGCCCCGGCTGGTCGGTGCGCGATGTGGTCTCGCACGTCATCGGCCTGGACTGCGAGATGCTCGGTGACCCGCGTCCCATCCACACACTGCCGCGCGACCTCTTCCACGTCACCAACGACCACCAGCGGTACATGGAGATGCAGGTCGACGTCCGCCGTCACCACACGGCGCCGGAGATGACCTCCGAGCTCGAGTACACGATCATCCGCCGCAACCGGCAGCTGCGGAACGAGTCCCGTGACCCCGGCACCAAGGTGCGCGGGCCGCTCGGCACGGAGCTCACCCTGGAGGACTCGATGCGCGGCCACGCCTTCGACGTGTGGGTGCACGAGCAGGACCTGCGCGCCGCGCTCGGCCGTCCCGGCAACCTCGACTCCCCCGGCGCGCACGTGGCCCGGGACGTCTTGCTGGCCCAGCTGCCCGAGATCGTCGCCGCCAAGGCCGACGCCCCGCGCAGCTCGGCGATCGTCCTCGACGTGCACGGCCCGATCGAGTTCCTGCGCACGATCCGCGTCGACATCCAGGGCCGCGGCACCCTCGAGACGGCCCCCGCCCTCGGCCCCGCCGCCACCCTCACCCTCGACTGGGAGACCTTCGTCCGCCTCGCCTGCGGCCGTGTCACGCCGGAGTCGGTGGCGGACCGGCTGAAGACGGAGGGCGACCCGCATCTGACGGCGGCGATCCTGCGGAACTTCACGGTCACGCAGTAGGGCGCCCGCAGCGGGGCGGGCAGGGGCGACGGGCAGGAAAACCGGTGTCGTCCGCTGCCCGGCCGCGGCTACCGTCCCGGCGTGACCGACACCGAGACACCCACCGCGTCCGCACCCACGTCCCCACCCGCCGGGCCCCCGCGGCTGACCCGACTGACCTTCCACGGCCCGCTGTCCGAGGCCCGGGCGCACGGTCTGGTTCAGCGGCTGACCCACACGGATCCTCGTACGGTCCTCGACATCGGCTGCGGCTGGGGCGAGTTGCTGCTCCGCGTCCTCGCCGCCGCGCCGCGGGCAACCGGCGTCGGGGTGGACCTCAACGTGGAGGACCTCGACCGCGGCCGGCGCAACGCCGAGGCAAGGGGGCTGGCCGAACGGGCCGAGTTCGTCGAGGAGTCCGCGACGGGTACCGCCCGCGGCCCCGCCGACCTGGTCCTGTGCGTCGGTTCGAGCCATGCCCTCGGCGCTGCCGAGCCGCCCGGGCATCTCCCCGAAGCGCTCGGTGAACTGCGCCGTCTGGTCAGCGACGACGGCCGCGTCCTGCTCGGCGAGGGCTTCTGGCAGCGTCCTCCGACCACGACCGAACTCGCCGGCATGTGGCCGCGGGCTGCGGTGACCGACCACCCCGACCTCGCCGGGCTTCTCGACGCCGTGGTCGCCGCCGGGTTCCGCCCGGAGTGGACGGAGACGGCGAACCTCGACGAGTGGGAGGAGTTCGAGTCGGCCTATCAGGCGGACGTCGAGGTGTGGCTGGCGCGGAACCCCGGGCACCCGCTGGCGGACGAGACCCGCGAGCGCCTCGACCGCCATCGCGCCCAGTGGATGAGCTCCCGCGGGGTGCTGGGGCTCGCGTATCTCACGCTCGTCCCGGCCCTCTGACACTCGCGGGCGACCCGGCTCTTCGTCAACTCACGCGCTCACCGGCTCAGGCGGGAACGTGCACCGTCTCCACCCTGCTGGCGACCAGCCGTTCCCGCTCCCTGCGCGCCGCCCGCCTGCGCAGCCGCAGGATCTGGCTGATCCCCAGGGCCTGCAGGACGAAGACGAACGAGAAGGCGACGCTGTAGTCGTCCCCGGTCGCGTCCAGCAGCACCCCGACCGCGAACAAGGTCGTCATCGAGGCCACGAAACCACCCATGTTGGTGATTCCGGAGGCCGTGCCCTGACGCTCCGGCGGATTCGCCGGGCGGGCGAAGTCGAAGCCGAGCATCGAGGCCGGTCCGCACGCCCCGAGCACCGTGCACAGCGCGATCAGCAGCCACATCGGCGCCGTCTCGCCGGGCCAGAGCAGCGTCGTCGCCCACATCGCCGCCGTCGCCGCGACGGTGCCGAGCGCCAGCGGGAGGCGTGCCTCGTGGTGCCGGGCCACGACCTGGCCGTAGACCAGGCCGACCACCATGTTGGACAGGACGACGAGGGTGAGCAGTTCACCGGCCGTGGCCCGGGACAGCCCCTGCGCCTCCACCAGGAAGGGCATCCCCCACAGCAGCAGGAAGACCATCGCCGGGAACTGCGTCGTGAAATGCACCCACAGGCCCAGCCGGGTGCCCGGCTCCCGCCAGGACGCGGCGATCTGACGTCGTACGTACGCCGAGCCCTGGTGCGGCAGCGGCTCCGGCTCGTGCCCCTCGGGGTGGTCCTTCAGGAACAGCAGGGTCAGCACGAGCACCACGGCGCCCGCGCCGGCGCTGCCCGCGAAGGCCGCCGTCCAGCCCACCCCGTGCAGCAGCCGCGCCAGCACCAGGGTGGAGACCAGGTTGCCGGCCATGCCCGCGAGGCCCGCGAGCTGGGCGATCAGCGGGCCGCGCCGGGCCGGGAACCAGCGGGTGCCGAGCCGCAGCACGCTGATGAACGTCATCGCGTCGCCGCAGCCCAGCAGCGCGCGCGAGGCGAGGGCCGTGCCGTACGACGGCGAGAAGGCGAAGCCGAGTTGGCCCGCGGTGAACAGCACCGTGCCGATGGCCAGCACCTTCTTGGTGCCGAGCCGGTCGACGAGCAGGCCGACGGGTATCTGCATGCCCGCGTACACGAGCAGTTGAAGGATCGAGAACGTCGACAGGGCCGAGGCGCCCACGTCGAAGCGGTCCGCGGCGTCGAGGCCGGCGACCCCGAGCGACGTACGGAAGATGACGGCGACGAAGTAGACCGAGACGCCTATGCCCCAGACGGCGACGGCGCGGCGGCCGCCTGGAGGGTCGCCCGGCAGCCCTGCGGACCTCATCGTTCCTCACCCCGCGCGAGGTGCGAGAACCAGTCGATGTGACGGTGGACCAGCCCGACGGCGGCCTCGGTGTCCCCGGAGCGCAGGGCCCGCAGGATCTCCTCGTGCTCGACGAGGGTCTTGGCGATGCGGTCGGGGTGGGAGTACATGACCGCGACGCCCATGCGCAGTTGCCGGTCGCGCAGCTGGTCGTAGAGCCGGGACAGGATCTCGTTGCCCCCGCTGCGGACGATCTCCGCGTGGAAGCAGCGGTCGGTGACGGCGGCTGCGGCGAGGTCGCCGGCGGCGGCCTGTTCCTTCTGCCGGGCGAGCAGTTCCTCCAGGCGCTCGATGAGTCCGGGCGGGGCGGGGACGGCCTTGCGCGCCGCGTGCTCCTCGACGAGGATCCGCGTCTCCACGACGTCCTTGATCTCCTGTGCGGAGACCGGCAGGACCAGGGCACCCTTTTTCGGGTAAAGCTTGATCAGCCCTTCGACCTCCAGGCGCAGCAGTGCCTCCCGCACCGGAGTGCGGGACACGCCGACCGCCTCGGCCAGTTCGCCCTCGGTGAGCAGCGTGCCGCCTTCGTAACGGCGGTCCAGGACACCCTGTTTGACGTGGGTGTAGACGCGGTCGGCGGCGGGTGGCTGCTTGAGGGGTGCGGGCGGGGCGGAAGGCATGCCCACAGCATAGATACAACACGTACGCATGGTGGCGGTCGTCCATCATGCGGACCTCCGGGAAACCCTCCGGCAAAGAAGCAACATTCATGCCAGCCGTGGCACAACCTTGTGTGCTACTTACGTGTCACACACATACGGCCCGGCTTTCTTCCCCTTCCAACGCGGCCGTATATTCGGGGCATTTCGACGCAATCGGGGTATTTAGTTGATCACCGCCACCAAGGGACTCCGTGTCCGCAGAGCCGTCGCCGTCGTCGCGACGGCGGGCGCCATGTTCGCCACCGGCGCCCTCACCGCGGCGCCTGCGCAAGCTGTTACGGCGCCCACCATCACCGCCCCAGGCGGGTATCTGATGAACGGCGCGACCGGTGCGACGCTGTTCACCAAGGCCGCCGACACCAAGCGGCTCACGGCCTCCACCACGAAGATCATGACCGCCAAGGTCGTGCTCTCCCAGACGAACCTGAACCTGGACACCAAGGTGACCATCCGCAGGGAGGTCAGCGACTACATCGTCTCCCGGGGCGCCTCCTCGGCCCGGCTGATCGTCGGTGACAAGGTCACCGTCCGCCAGCTGCTCTACGGGATGATGCTGCCGTCCGGCTGCGACGCCGCGATGGCCCTCGCCGACAAGTTCGGCTCCGGCACCACGGTCAAGGCCCGCACGGCCAACTTCATCGGCAAGATGAACACCATGGCCAAGAGCCTGGGCATGACCAACACGCACTTCGACTCGTTCGACGGCATAAGCAATGGCTCCAACTACTCGACGCCGCGCGACCTGACGAAGCTCGCCCGCAGCGCGATGAAGAGCACTACGTTCAAGGCCGTCGTGAAGACCAAGTCCTACACGGCCAAGACCGTCACCAGTTCCGGGTCCACCCGCACCATGGCGACCTGGTACAACACGAACACCCTGCTCGGCTGGAACGGCACGCTCGGCATCAAGACCGGCTCGGGCACCGAGGCCAAGTACTGCCTCGTCTTCGCCGCCACGCTCAACGGCGAGTCGGTGATGGGCGCCGTCCTCACCGCGTCCTCCGCGGACAACCGCACGGCGGATGTGAAGAAGCTGATCAACTACGGCTACGCCCGTATCAGCTGACGCGTACGTCACATGCAAAGGGGCGGCCACTGAGGAAGTGGCCGCCCCTTTCGCCGTCACCCGTGGCTCACGCCCAGGTGATCAGCCGCTTCGGCTGCTCCAGGATCGCCGCCACGTCCGCCAGCACCTTGGAGCCCAGCTCGCCGTCGACCAGGCGGTGGTCGAAGCTCAGCGCCAGGGTGGTGACCTGGCGGGGCTTGACCTTGCCCTTGTGCACCCACGGCTGGAGCTTGATCGCGCCGACCGCGAGGATCGCGGACTCGCCGGGGTTCAGGATCGGCGTGCCGGTGTCGACGCCGAAGACGCCGACGTTGGTGATGGTGACGGTGCCGCCCTGCATCGCGGCGGGGGTGGTCTTGCCCTCCCGCGCCGTGGCCACCAACTCGCCGAGCGCCTCCGCCAGCTGCGGCAGGGTCCTGGCGTGGGCGTCCTTGATGTTCGGGACGATCAGACCGCGGGGGGTGGCCGCCGCGATGCCCAGGTTGACGTAGTGCTTCTGCACGATCTCCTGGCCGGCCTCGTCCCAGGACGCGTTGACGTCCGGGTTGCGCTTGATCGCGACCAGCAGGGCCTTGGAGATCAGCAGCAGGGGGTTCACGCGCAGGCCCGCGAACTCCTTGTCCTCCTTGAGCTCCTCGACCAGCTTCATCGTGCGCGTCACGTCCACCGTCACGAACTCCGTGACGTGCGGGGCTGTGAACGCCGAGCCGACCATCGCCGCCGCCGTCGCCTTGCGGACGCCCTTGACCGGGATCCGGGTCTCGCGCGCGGTGTCGTAGGTGACCAGCGGCGCCGGAGCGGCGGCGGGCGCGGCGGCCGGGGCCGCGGGGGCGGCCTGCGGCACGGGTTCGGCGGCCGGCGCCGGGGCTGCCACCGCCGCGTGGACGTCCTCGCGGGTGATGATCCCGTCGGGGCCGGTCGGCGTCACCGTGGCCAGGTCGACACCCAGGTCCTTCGCGAGCTTGCGCACCGGGGGCTTGGCCAGCGGCCGGGGCGGGGCCACCTCCGGGGCGGCTGCGGGCCCGTGGCCGTTCAGCTCGGCCTGCAGGGCCTGCGCCGCGGGCTCCTGGCGCGGCACGTCCGCTCCCTTGCGGGGGCGGCGCTTCGTCGAGGTCTGGGCCACGCCGTAGCCCACCAGCACCGGCTGGCGGCCCTCGGGCTTGGGCTCCTCGTCCGCGGCCGGTGCCGGGGCCTCCGGCTGGGCCGCGGGCGCCTCGGCGACGGGTGCCGCCGCGCCGGAGACGTCCACGGCGATGATCGCCGTGCCGACGTCCACCGTCGTGCCTTCGGGGAAGCGCAGCTCACGGACCACCCCGTCGTACGGGATGGGCAGTTCCACGGCCGCCTTGGCCGTCTCGACCTCGCACACCACCTGGCCGTCGGTGACCGTGTCGCCCGGCTGGACGTACCACTTGAGGATCTCCGCCTCGGTGAGTCCCTCACCCACGTCGGGCATCTTGAACTCACGCACGGACGCGTCAGTCATCGTCGTCACGACCCTCTCCTCAGTACGCCAGGGCACGGTCGACGGCGTCGAGCACCCGGTCCAGGCCCGGCAGGTACTCCTCCTCCAGACGCGCCGGCGGATACGGGGCGTGGTAACCGCCCACCCGCAGCACCGGGGCCTCCAGATGGTAGAAGCAGCGCTCCGTGATCCGGGCGGCGATCTCCGCGCCCGAACCGAAGAACACGGGGGCCTCGTGGACCACGACCAGACGGCGGGTCTTCTCCACGGACGCCTGGATGGAGTCGAAGTCCAGCGGGGAGACCGAGCGCAGGTCCAGGACCTCCAGGCTGCGGCCCTCCTCGGCGGCCGCGTCGGCGACCTCCTGGCACAGCTTCACCATCGGTCCGTACGCGGCCAGGGTGAGGTCGGTGCCCTCGCGGACGACCCGCGCCTTGTGCAGCGGGCCCGGGATGGCCTCGGTGTTGACCTCGCCCTTGTCCCAGTAGCGGCGCTTGGGCTCGAAGAAGATCACCGGGTCGTCGCTCTGGATGGCCTGCTGCATCATCCAGTAGGCGTCCGACGCGTTGGACGGAGAGACGATCTTCAGGCCCGCCACGTGCGCGAACAGGGCCTCGGGGGACTCGCTGTGGTGCTCGACCGCGCCGATGCCGCCGCCGTAGGGGATACGGACGACGACCGGCAGCTTGACCTTGCCCAGCGAGCGGGCGTGCATCTTCGCGAGCTGCGTGACGATCTGGTCGTAGGCCGGGAAGACGAAGCCGTCGAACTGGATCTCCACCACGGGGCGGTAGCCGCGCAGGGCGAGACCGATCGCCGTGCCCACGATGCCCGACTCGGCGAGCGGGGTGTCGATGACGCGGCTCTCGCCGAAGTCCTTCTGCAGGCCGTCCGTCACACGGAAGACGCCACCGAGCTTGCCGACGTCCTCGCCCATGATGAGGACCTTGGGGTCCGAGTCCAGGGCGCGGCGCAGCGACTCGTTGATCGCCTTGGCCAGAGCCATGTTCTTGGAAGTACTGGTCTCCGCCATGTCAGGCCCCCTCTACGTCCGCGAACGACGCCTGGTAGGCGGCGAACTGGGCGCGCTCCTCGTCGACGAGCGCATGCCCGTCCGCGTACACGTTCTCGAAGATGGCGAAGTGGTCCGGGTCCGGCATGGCACGGACCGCTTCGCGCACTCGTTTGCCCAACGCCTCGCTCTCGGTCTCCAGTTCCGCGAAGAATCCCTCGTCCGCGTGGTTTGAAGCCTCGAGGTACCGGCGGACGCGCAGGATCGGGTCCTTCGCCTCCCAGGCCTCGCGCTCCTCGTCGGCGCGGTACTTCGTCGGGTCGTCGGAGGTGGTGTGGGCGCCCATGCGGTACGTGTACGCCTCGACCAGCGTCGGCCCCTCGCCGGCGCGGGCGCGCTCCAGCGCCCACTTCGTCACGGCCAGGCAGGCCAGGACGTCGTTGCCGTCGACGCGGACGCCGGGGAAGCCGTAGCCCTGTGCGCGCTGATAGAGCGGCACCCGGGTCTGCTTCTCGGTCGGCTCGGAGATCGCCCACTGGTTGTTCTGGCAGAAGAACACCACGGGCGCGTTGTAGACCGCGGAGAAGGTGAAGGACTCGGCCACGTCGCCCTGGCTGGAGGCGCCGTCGCCGAAGTAGGCGATGACCGCGCTGTCCGCGCCGTCCTTGGCGATGCCCATCGCGTAGCCGGTGGCGTGCAGCGTCTGGGAGCCGATGACGATCGTGTACAGCTGGAAGTTGTTGCTGTTCGGGTCCCAGCCGCCGTTGTTCACGCCGCGGAACATGCCGAGCAGGTTGGTCGGGTCGACCCCGCGGCACCAGGCGACGCCGTGCTCGCGGTAGGTCGGGAAGACGTAGTCGTCCTCACGGGTGGCCCGGCCGGAGCCGATCTGGGCGGCCTCCTGGCCGAGCAGCGACGCCCACAGGCCCAGCTCGCCCTGGCGCTGCAGGGAGGTGGCCTCGGCGTCGAAGCGTCGGGTGAGCACCATGTCGCGGTAGAGGCCGCGGAGCTCTTCGGGGGTGATGCCGGCGACGTACTTGTCGTACTCGGCGTTCTTGACGCGCTTGCCCTCGGGCGTCAGCAACTGAACGAGTTCGGGGTCCGTACTCGTCGTTTTCCTTGCGGTTGTGGTCTTGCCGGCCGTGCTCTTGGTACCGGCGCTGCGTCGCGTCTTTCGCGCGGCAGTGCTCTCCACGGTCACGTGTGCTCCTCCGTCGGTCCGGCTACCCGGGTTCGCCGGGTGCCAGTGCGGCTCACCTGCAGCCCTACGGACGCACAGGGTGGGTGCGGCTCGTTGGGGAACAGGCGTGACAGGTGCCCCGGCGAGCGCCCTGCAAAAGGCACGTTACCCAGTGCTCCACAATTCTGTGAAACCCCTCCTGACCTGCGATTTTGCTTGGATATCCAAGTAAATCGCGAAAGTCGGGAACAACTCCTGGTCACAGCCTTGCAGGGGGCCGGAACAACGGCACGTTATATCGGTGAGCCAGGTCACGGGAAGAGTCGCCGAGCGGCAGATCACCTGACCGGTGTGACATCGCCCTCATGGGCGAAGAAGGAAATGTCCGGGTATTCCCGCTCGGCAAAGAACGATCAAGAATTGCCGGAGGCCGCTGATCGGTCCGGCGACCGGAAGTGACTGACCGCGACTGGCAACGACTGCCTGTGACAACGCCCAGCTCACGGGATCCACCGTTGCCCTAGCATCGGCGCGTGCCGCGCTCCTGTGTACCACCGCTTGTGCCTCACGCGCCCCCTCTGGGCGTCCTTCTCCGTCAGTACTCCGCCGGGTCCGCCCTCGCCTGCGATCCCGTCGACCAGGGCCTGCTGAACCGCGGCTACCGGCTGCGTACGACCCGCGGCCGCTACTTCCTCAAGCACCACCACGACCCCGAGACCGCCGACCCGTCCGCCATCGCCCGCCAGCACCGGGCCACCCGGCGGCTGGCCGACCTCGGCGTCCCGGTGGCCCCGCCGCTGGCCGACCGCGAGGGACGTACGGTCGCCGTCGTGGACGGCCGGGCGTTCGCCCTGCACCCCTGGATCGACGGGCGGCACCGCCACGGCGAAGAGCTCACGCGCGGGCAGTGCGAACGGCTGGGGGCGCTGCTAGGTGTGGTGCACGCGAGCCTGGAGCGCGTGATGCCGGTGGCGGGGCGGGCACCGGCCGAGAGCGCCGACCCCGCCGGCACCTCCGCCCTCATCGGCGACCTGCTCGCCCGGGTCCGCCGCCACCGTCCCGCCGGCTGCTTCGACGAGCTGGCACGCCACCGGCTCGTGGAACGCCGTGAGCTCCTGGAGCGGCACGCGGGCCGGCGGCCCCCGCCGGCTTCCTCGGCCGGCTGGGTGCACGGCGACTTCCATCCCTTCAACCTGCTCTACCGGGGCGACGCGCCGGCCGCGATCGTCGACTGGGACCGGCTCGGCGTGCAGCCCCGCGCGGAGGAGGCCGTCCGCGCCGCCGCGATCTTCTTCGTACGCCCCGACGGCACGCTCGACCTCGCGAGGGCGGCCGCGTACACACGCGCGTACCGGCGCACGGCCGGCGCCACCGCCGCCGAGCTCGCGGCGGCCGTGCACCGCGTGTGGTGGGAGCGGCTGAACGACTTCTGGATGCTGCGCTGGCACTACGAGCGCGGCGACACCCGCGCGGACGCGCAGTTCCCGGCGGTCTCGGCGCTGGCGGTGTGGTGGACGCGGGAGTACGAAGCCGTGCGGGACGCCTTCACGGACTGAGCGGGGCGCGTCCCGGGCCCGTCCCCGGCGTCCGGAAACGGCACGCGCGCGTGGAGCCCGTTTCCGGGCCGCACGCGCGCGTGAAGGGTGGGTGCCGATCCGCCGTCGGCCGACCGGTCAGCCCGTGACCGGTGGCGTGGTCGGCAGCGTCGGCTCCTCGGTGGGCTCCTCCGTCGGCTCCTCGGTCGGCTCCTCCGTGGGCTCCTCCGTCGGCTCGGCCGTGGTCGGGTCCTCGGTCGGCTCCTGTGTGGGCTCCTCGGTGGGCTCCTGCGTCGGCTCCTCGGTCGGCGTGTAGTCCGGGTCGGTGCCCGTGCCGGAGCCGTCGTCCGTGACCTCCTCGGTCGGCTCCTCGGTCGCCTCGTCGGTCGGCTCGTCGGTGGCCTGGTCCTCGTCGGTGGTCTGCGAGGTGGTCGGCGTCTGCTCGGTGCCTCCGCCGCCGCCGTCACCGCCGCCGTTGTTCAGCGCCAGCGCGACACCGGCCGCGATGGCGATCACCGCGAGGACGGCGAGGATCCACAGCTTGCCGCGGCCGCTGCCCCGGTTGCCGTGCCCCTCGAAGCCGCCGTCGTCACCGCCGCCGTAGCCGCCCGGCAGGATCGGCTGCGGGATCTGCGTCGTGCCGGAGGCGGGGGTGCCCGGGTGCCCCATCACGGTCGTGTTCGCGAAGCCTGACGACGGGGTGTGCCGGCCGTCGTGGATGCCCACCGGGCCGGTGTTCCAGGTGCCGGTGTGGCCGCCCTGGTCGTACAGCATCTGCAGGCCGTACTGGACGAGGCCGCGCATCTCCTCGGCCGTCTGGAACCGGTCGTCCGGCTCCTTGGCGAGCGAGCGCATCACCAGGCCGTCGAGCTCCGGCGGCGTGGCGTCGGAGACCTCGGACGGCGGGGTCGGGATGTCCTGGACGTGCTGGTAGACCACCGACAGCGGGGTCTCGCCGGTGAACGGGGGCCGCAGCGCCAGGAGTTCGTAGAGGAGGCAGCCGGTCGCGTACAGGTCGGAACGGTGGTCGACCGCCTTGCCGAGCGCCTGCTCGGGCGACAGGTACTGCGGCGTGCCCATGACCATGCCGGTCTGCGTCATCGTCGACTGCGCGCCGTGCAGGGCACGCGCGATGCCGAAGTCCATGACCTTCACGGCGCCGTTGTTGGTGATGATGACGTTGGCGGGCTTGATGTCGCGGTGCACGATGCCGTGCTGGTGCGAATAGGCCAGCGCCTCCAGGACGCCGGAGACGATGATCAGCGCCTGCTCGGGGCCGGGTGCCTCGGCGTTGAGGAGGAGGTCGCGGATCGTGCGGCCCTCGACGATCTCCATCACGATGTACGGCACGCTGTGCGAGCCCACGACGTCCTCACCGGAGTCGTACACGGCGACGATCGCGTGGTGGTTGAGGCCGGCCACCGACTGGGCCTCGCGCGTGAAGCGGGCCTTCGACACCGGGTCCTCGGCGAGGTCGGAACGCAGCAGTTTGACCGCCACGGTGCGCCCGAGACGCACGTCCTCGGCCGCGAACACCTCGGCCATGCCGCCCCGGCCGAGTCTGCGGGTCAGCCGATAACGGCCGTCCCCGACAAGTCCGCCATTACCCCACATTTCCGGCGCGTCTGACATACCGCCGCCAGCCGCCTCGGGGTCGGACGGGCCCTGAGCGCGCTGCTGCTGCTCCATCAGTCCTCGCCGTCGTTTCTGCCCGCGGTGCGCGCGGTGTTGTTACGGTCTCCGTCGGCCACGCTACAGCCTCGGCGCAAGCCGCCGGTCCGAGACGGAGGCCCCGACCGGACGAAGGCGGACCGGCCATCAAACCGGTACCCCGTCCCCTCGTGCAAATTCTGTGCACCGACCGTACGGCCCCTGTAACGCTTCCGCGACGCTCCCTTCGCGTACGGTCACGGAACGGGCACCGCGCTTGACCTGTCAGTGCCGTGGGGCAGACTTGGCCGGGAATAGCACATTGGATCACTCGGGACCACCAGGTCCCCGGGGTCGCAGGCGCCCAAGAGGCACGGGGGACGCAGAACATGAGCCAGGACGGCGCACAGGGCACGGGCGCGGGGCGGGCGCTGGCCGGCGGCCGGTATCAGCTGCGCGATCTGCTCGGTCAGGGCGGCATGGCCGCGGTGCATCTCGCCTACGACTCCGTGCTCGACCGGCAGGTCGCGGTCAAGACCCTGCACACCGAGCTCGGCCGCGAGCAGGCGTTCCGCGAGCGCTTCCGCCGCGAGGCCCAGGCAGTGGCCAAGCTCACGCACACCAATATCGTCTCGGTCTTCGACACGGGCGAGGACACCGTCGACGGCATGACGACGCCGTACATCGTCATGGAGTACATCGAGGGCCGCCCGCTCAGCTCGGTCTTCGACGAGGACGTACGGCAGTTCGGCGCGGTGCCCGCCGACAAGGCGCTGAAGATCACCGCCGATGTGCTGGCCGCCCTGGAGATCAGCCACGAGATGGGGCTGGTCCACCGGGACATCAAGCCGGGCAACGTGATGCTGAACAAGCGTGGCGTGGTCAAGGTGATGGACTTCGGCATCGCGCGCGCCATGCAGTCCGGCGTGACGTCGATGACGCAGACCGGCATGGTGGTCGGCACCCCGCAGTACCTCTCGCCGGAGCAGGCCCTCGGCCGGGCCGTGGACGCCCGTTCCGACCTGTACTCCGTCGGCATCATGCTGTTCCAACTCGTCACCGGGCGGCTGCCGTTCGACGCGGACTCGCCGCTGGCGATCGCCTACGCGCATGTGCAGGAGGAGCCGGTGGCTCCGTCCGTCATCAACCGCGCGCTGCCGCCGGCCGTGGACGCGCTGGTCGCCCGCGCGCTGAAGAAGAACCCGAACGAGCGCTTCCCGAGCGCCGAGGCCATGCGCGACGAGTGCCTGCGCGTGGCGGCGTCCTTCCAGGCGGCGCCGCCGAGCATCGTGCCGGGTGCGCACACGCAGAGCGGGCAGGGCGTCGGCGCCTCGGTGTTCCCGCCGGTCGGCCAGACGCCGCCGCCCGGTGGCCCGGTCCAGTCGCCGTACCAGCCGACGCCGGCCCCGAACCCGTACGGCACCCCGCCGCCGTCCGCGCCCTCCCCGGCGTACGGCTACCCGCAGCAGCAGCCCGGCTTCCAGACGCCTGCGCCCGCGGCGTACTCCCCGCAGCCCGGCCTCGCGACGCCCCCGCCGTACTCCATCTCCCCCCAGACGCAGACCACTTCGGGCGGCGGCAAGAACAACCGCCCCGTCATCATCGGCTCGATCGTCGTGTCCATCGTCGCCGTGGTCGGCCTGATCGCCGCACTGGCGCTGAACGGCGGCGGCAATGAGGACGACGGCGGCGGGGGCGGAGACGCGACGGCGACGTCGGAGGTGACGAAGAAGGCGGGGTACCGCGAGGGCGACAGCACGAAGACGGTGGAGACGTCCGACTGCACGGAGCCTTCGGAGTCGTACCTGGACCCGGACAAGGCGCGCATGCCTGCCCTGAAGTTCAAGTACTGGCCGTCCGTCGAGGCATGCCTCAAGGCCGCGGGCTGGGAATACGAGAAGACCGACATCGACGAGAACACCTTCGGCCAGGGCATGGTCATGAGGCAGGAGCCCGAGGCCGGCGAGGACTTCGACCCGGAGAACCCGCCGGAGATGAAGTTCACGGTCTCGACCGGCAACCCGGAGTGACCTCGGCGATGTGAAAGGGCCCGGCAGCACCGGCTGCCGGGCCCTTCGCTGATCGTGGGCTGGTGACTACAGGTACGGCCCGCCCGAGCGGCCGCCCGGGTGCTGTTCTCCGTCCTCGCTGCCGCCGACGCCCGGCGGGAGGGCCCGGCGCATCTGCTCGAGCTGGGCCCGCGCGGCCATCTGCTGGGCGAAGAGCGTGGTCTGGATGCCGTGGAAGAGGCCCTCCAGCCAGCCGACCAACTGGGCCTGCGCGATGCGCAGTTCCGCGTCGGACGGCGTCCCCTCGTCCGTGAAGGGCAGGGAGAGCCGCTCCAGCTCCTCCACGAGCTCCGGTGCCAGGCCGTCCTCCAGTTCCTTCACCGAACTGGCGTGGATCTCCTTCAGCCGGACCCGGCTCGCCTCATCGAGGGGAGCGGCGCGCACCTCTTCGAGCAGCTGCTTGATCATGCTGCCGATGCGCATGACCTTCGCCGGCTGCTCGACCTGCTCCGTCACCGGGATCTCGCGGGAGTCCTCGTCTCCGTTGCCGCCGGTGAGCGCCATCCCGTCCTGGCCCACGACCAGGATCTGGGGGTTCTCGGGCGACCTTTCGTTCCTCGGCATCTCCATGCCGCCATTCTCTCGCACGCGTACAGCTCATCATCGTGGTGCCCCCGGTGTGGGGTGATCCACCGTTTACGTCCCCACTGTTTTCGCCCGGCCGCCCGGCGGGGCGTCCGAGTGCGTGCGGAGGACCGCTCGGGCGCCCGACCAGCGGCTCCGCACTTCGGTGCCGGGGTCGCCCGGGCCTCTCCTCGGATGTCGGTGCGCCGGATCCGGTGGGCCGGCGGCCCGTGTCGTGGCGGCATCCCCGGATCGGCCGCCGGATTGGGTCGGGTGGCGGCGCTCGGAATGCCGGGTTCGGCAGGTGCTGTGAGGGTTGTTCCATGACTTCATGGCTGGGGGCGGTGCGTGGGCGTACGCGAGCGGCGTCCGGTCGGTCGCGCACCCTATCGTGGCCCGCGGGAACGCTGACCGTGCTGGCGGCGGGGATGGCCGTAGGGCTGCCGGGAGCCGGTGTGTCGTACGGGATCGACGAGCCGCACGGTGCGCTCGCCTCGGGCCCGTCCTCCGGCTCCCCGGCGGTGTCCGGATCGTCGGGGCCGTTCTGGTCGTCCGGGTCGTCCGGGTCGTCCGGGGTGTCCGGGTCATCCGGGTCGCCATCGGAGCCGGCGGGACCGTCCACGGCGGCCTCCGGCGTGGCGCCGGGCTCCGTGGACGGCACCGAGGCCGAGCCGTCCTCCGAGCCTCCGCCGCAGGACGAGAAGCCCTCCGCGACCGCCCCTTCGCCGGGCGGGACGTCCGAGGAGCCCGTGGAGGCGACGCCGGACGAGGCCGGGGAACGGGACGGGTCCGGTGGGCGGGAGGAGTCCGAAGGGTGGGAGGGGTCCCGGAGGTGGTCCGAGGAGCGCGGGAAGCGGCCACGGGAATCGTCGACGCCCACCGCTCACGGCCCCGCCGCGTCCTCGCCCGACCCCTCCGACAAGCCCTCCCGGGCCGGCAGCCGGGCGGGAGAGGGGCGCCAGCGGCCCGGCCGGGAGAAGGGGCCGCTGGAGGACCAGGAGGCGGCACGGGACGAGCGGGACGGTGGCAAGAGGTCCGATGAACGCGACGGCTCCCGGACGCCGGACGCGGAACGTGAGGGAGAGGACGACGGCGGCACCGTGCCCGAGAGCTCGGACGACGCCGACGCCTCCGCCCAGGACCCCGCGCCCTCCACCTCACCGACCCGTCACGCGCGACCGCCCGCCCCGCACGCCGACGGGCCGGCCGAGCCCGTGCTCGAAGTGCTGCCGCTCGGCGCCGGGCTCGTGCTCATCGGTCTGGGCCTGGGCCTCGCCTTCGTGGGTCTGCGGCTGCGGCGCGGCTAGCGTCCACAGGTGGTGGACACGGCCCGGTGCGCCCTACGGCGCGACGAGCAGCACCTTCCCCACATGCCCGCTCTCCTCCACCACCCGGTGGGCCTCGGCCGCCTCGCTCATCGGCAGCTCACGGTCGACGACCGGCCGTACATGCCCGGCGTCCAGCAGCGGCCACACATGTTCGCGTACGGCCGCGACGATCGCCGCCTTCTCGGCGACCGGGCGGGCTCGCAGCGAGGTCGCGCTGATCGCGCCGCGCTTGCCGAGCAGCGCCCCGATGTTGAGTTCGCCCTTGATGCCGCCCTGCATGCCGATGATGGCCAGCCGGCCGTTGACGGCGAGCGTCTGGACGTTGCGGTCGAGGTACTTGGCGCCCATGTTGTCGAGGATGACGTCGGCACCGGCCCCGTCGGTGGCCTTCTTGACCTCCTCGACGAAGTCCTGCTCCCGGTAGTTGACCAGGATGTCCGCGCCCAGCTCGGCGCACCGGTCCAGCTTCTCCCGGCTGCCCGCCGTGACGGCGACCTTGGCTCCGACGGCCTTGGCGAGCTGGATGGCCATGGTGCCGATGCCGCTGGAGCCGCCGTGCACGAGCAGCGTCTCGCCGGGGCGGAGGTGGGCCACCATGAACACGTTGGACCACACCGTGCAGACCACCTCGGGCAGGGCGGCGGCCTGCGTCAGGCCCACACCCTTGGGCACGGGCAGCAGCTGACCGGCCGGCACGGCGACCTTCTCGGCGTAGCCGCCGCCCGCGAGCAGCGCGCACACCTCGTCGCCGACCGCCCAGCCGGAGACGCCGGGGCCGACCTCGGCGATCCGGCCGGAGCACTCCAGGCCGGGGTAGGGGGAGGTACCGGGCGGCGGGTTGTAGAAGCCCTGCCGTTGCAGGATGTCGGCGCGGTTGACGGCCCCGGCCACCACGTCGACCAGCACCTCGCCCTCACCGGCCACCGGATCGGGGACCTCGTCCCACACCAACGCCTCGGGCCCACCAGGTTCGGGAATCGTGATCGCATGCATGGGACGGACGCTACTCCCCGGGCCCCGCCCCGGTCCTAGGACCTTGTCCCCGGATCTCTCCGTCCGTGCCCCCGCGTCGCTCGGTCCTTCGACGGGTCCTTCGAAAATCCCCGGGCGCCGCCGATGAGTTTGCGCGACCGTAAAGGTCTCCCCATGCGTAGCCCAAGAACGCGGAAGGACCACCCGGAAGGACCCCGAAAGCATGAGCACGCAGACGACGTCCGGTCTCGCGATCGAGACCGCGGGCCTGGTGAAGACATTCGGCGAGACACGGGCCGTCGACGGCGTGGACCTCGCGGTTCCGGCCGGCACGGTCTACGGCGTCCTCGGCCCGAACGGCGCCGGCAAGACCACCACGGTGAAAATGCTCGCCACCCTGCTGCGGCCCGACGGCGGGGAGGCGCATGTCTTCGGACACGACGTCGTCCGCGAGGCCGACGCGGTACGCGGCCGGGTGAGCCTCACCGGGCAGTACGCCTCCGTGGACGAGGACCTCACCGGCACCGAGAACCTGGTGCTGCTGGCCCGCCTCCTCGGACACGGCAAGCCCGCGGCGCGGAAACGCGCCTCCCAACTGCTGGAGGCCTTCGGGCTGACCGACGCGGCCGGGAAGCAGGTCAAGAACTACTCGGGCGGCATGCGGCGCCGTATCGACATCGCCGCGTCCATCCTGAACACCCCCGACCTGCTCTTCCTCGACGAGCCGACGACCGGACTCGACCCGCGCAGCCGCAACCAGGTGTGGGACATCGTGCGCGCGGTCGTCGCCCAGGGCACCACGGTGCTGCTGACCACGCAGTACCTCGACGAGGCCGATCAGCTGGCGTCCCGGATCGCCGTCATCGACCGCGGCAAGGTGATCGCGGAGGGGACCAAGGGCGAGCTGAAGGCGTCCGTGGGCGCCGGGTCGGTGCATCTGCGGCTGCGTGACCCGGAGCAGCGGCCTCAGGCCGAGCGGGTGCTGCGGCTGGCCCTGGACGCGGACGTGCAGCTGGAGCCCGACCCCGTGGCGCTCACCGCCCGCGTCGGCTCCGGGGCCGCCAACGGTCAGGGCGCCGCGGAACAGGCGGGCCGCGCGCTCGCGGAGCTCGCCCGCACCGGCATCACCGTCGACAACTTCTCCCTGGGCCAGCCCAGCCTGGACGAGGTCTTCCTCGCCCTCACCGGACACGACACCCACAAGACGGACGCCGACAAGGACGAGGTGACGGCATGAGCACCGTGACGCAGACCGAGAGCAAGGACCTCGCCCCCGTCAGCGCCGAGTCGCTCGCCGCGCTGCTGGTCACCAAGGAGCGCCCGCCGCGGCCGAGTGCCCTCTCGGCCTCCATGACCTTCGGCTGGCGGGCGGTCCTGAAGATCAAGCATGTGCCGGAGCAGCTCTTCGACGTCACCGCGTTCCCGATCATGATGGTGCTGATGTACACGTACCTGTTCGGGGGCGCCCTGGCCGGCTCCCCGAAGGAGTACATCCAGTTCCTGCTGCCGGGCATCCTGGTGATGTCGGTCGTGATGATCACGATGTACACGGGCGTCTCCGTGAACACCGACATCGAGAAGGGCGTCTTCGACCGGTTCCGTTCGCTGCCGATCTGGCGTCCGTCGACCATGGTCGGCTATCTGCTGGGCGACGCCCTGCGCTACACCATCGCGTCCGTCGTGATGCTCACCGTCGGCGTCATCCTGGGCTACCGCCCGGACGGCGGGGTCATGGGAGTGCTCGCCGGGATCGCGCTGCTGGTGGCCTTCTCGTTCGCGTTCTCGTGGATCTGGACGATGTTCGGGCTGATGCTGCGCTCCGAGAAGTCGGTCATGGGCGTCAGCATGATGGTGATCTTCCCGCTGACCTTCCTGTCCAACGTCTTCGTCGACCCGAAGACCATGCCGGGCTGGCTCCAGGCGTTCGTGAACAACAGCCCCATCACCCATCTGGCCTCGGCCGTACGCGGGTTGATGGCGGGTGACTGGCCCGCCGACGAGGTCGCCTGGTCGGTGGGATGGGCGGCCCTGTTCGTGCTGGTCTTCGGGCCGATCACGATGCGGCTGTACAACCGGAAGTAGAGGTACGGGGCTTCAGCCCTGGGGCAGACGCCGGGCATCGGGTGCGACCTGAGAGCCCGGCGTCGCCCGCACGATGGTGATGAGCCGGTCCGTCAACTCCAGTGTGCCGACGGCCGAATCGTCGTAGCCGAGCACCCGGTGCCCGCGGATGACACTGACGACCAGGTCGTCGGTCTGCCGCGGGGTCTTGCCCACCTCGGCCTTTATGACGGGCCGTTCGATGATGTCGAGCCCGCTGCCCTGATGGATCAGGTCTTCGAGGACCATGCCGGCCGCGGGGCTGAGCACGGACAGGCCCAGCAGCCGCCCGGCGGCGCTGGCGCTGGTGATGACCGCGTCGGCGCCGGACTGCTTCAGCAGCGGCGCGTTCTCCTCCTCGCGGACCGCGGCGACGATCTTCGCGCCGCGGTTGAGCTGCCGGGCCGTCAGCGTCACCAGGACGGCCGTGTCGTCCCGCTGGGTCGCGATGATGATCTTCCGGGCCTTGTGCACCTCGGCACGCTTCAGGACATCGCTGCGCGTCGCGTCGCCGGTGACGCCCGCGTACCCGTCGGCGACGGCCCCGTCGATCACCTTGGAACTCGAGTCGACCACGATGACCTGGTCCCGCCTCAGGCCCGTGGCACAGACGGTCTGGATCGCCGAACGCCCCTTCGTGCCGAAGCCGACGACGACGGTGTGGTCACGCAAGGTGGACCTCCAGCGGGTCAGACGCCATTCCTCCCGGGTCCGTTCGGTGAGGACCTCGAGCGTGGTGCCGACCAGGATGATCAGGAACAGCACACGCATCGGCGTGATGACGAAGATATTGGTCAGCCGAGCGCCGTCACTGACCGGGGTGATGTCGCCGTATCCGGTGGTGGAGAGGCTGACGGTGGCGTAGTAGAAGGCGTCGAGAAGGTCGACGGAGCCGTCGGAGTTGTCGTTGTAGCCGTCGCGGTCGGCGTAGACGATCAGGGCGGCCAGCACGAGCAGCGACAGGGCCAGCAGAACTCGCTTGGCGACCTGCCGGAACGGATGCTCCACGATCTTCTTCGGGAGCCTGACGCGATAGGTGGCCACCCTCTCGTCCGCCCGGCGGGCGATCGCGTCCTGGCCCGGAAGTTTCACGTGAAACACACCTCGATACCGGCCGACGCCCAGGGCAGATCGAGCAGCTCGGCCTCCTGACCTGCGCGTGCGCCGCCCGGCGGTACGACGGCGACGGCATCGGCCGCCGCCATGCCCCGCAGCATGGCCGGTCCCTGGTAGTGCAGCGGCACGGCATGGTCACCGCGCAGCACCACGGGGATGAGCCGGGTGTCGTACGGATGCCCGTGTGCCGCGTCCTTCAGGGGCAGCGTGTACGGCTCCGGCGCCGGGCGGGCCGCGAGGGTGCGCAGCAGGGGCTCGGCGAGGGTGAGCAGGCCGGAGACGGCGGCCAGCGGATTGCCGGGCAGGCCGACCAGGTGCTGGTCCTCCTTGGTGCGGGCCAGCAGCATGGGGTGGCCGGGCCGCACCTTGACCCCGTCCACCAGGAGTTCGGCGCCGATGCGCTCCAGCGTGGGGTGGACATGGTCGACGGGGCCTGCCGCGGTGCCACCGGTCGTCACGATGAGGTCGGCGTCGGACTTGGTGAGGGCCTTGTGCAGGGCCTTCGCGTCGTCGCCGAGCCGGCGCACCGCGGTGACCTCGGCACCGAGCGCGCGCAGCCAGGGCGGCAGCATCGGACCGAGGGCGTCACGGATGAGCCCGTCGTGCGGGAGCCCTTCGGTGAGCAACTCGTCGCCCAGGACCAGCACTTCGACGCGGGGGCGGGGTACGGCGGTGACGGTGTCGTAGCCGGCGGCGGCCGCCAGTCCGAGCACGGCCGGCGTCACCAGGGTGCCCACGGCGAGGAGTTGGTCGCCGTTGCGGCACTCCTGGCCGCGAGGGCGGATGTCCTGGCCGTGCTGGATCTCCCGGGTGGCGTGGAGCTGGCCCTTGCTGTCGGTACGGCCGTGCTCGCTGCGCAGGACGGCGGTGGTGTCCGGGGGGATGCGGGCGCCGGTCGCGATCCGGACGGCCTCGCCGTCGGTGAGCGGTTCGGGCTCGGAGTGCCCGGCCAGGACGCCCTCTTCGCGTACCGCCCACGGGCCGGGGCCCGCGACCGCCCAGCCGTCCATCGCCGAGGTGTCGAAGGAGGGCAGGTCGGTCAGGGCGGTGAGCGGGGCGGCCAGGGTGAGGCCGAGCGCGGTGTCGAGGGGGACGGAGACGGGAGCGCGGCGGGCGGCACGGGTGGCACCGCGGGCGGCGTGGGCGGCGATCTCGCGGGCCTCGGGCCAGGGGGTGGCCCGGTGGTGGCGGTCGGGGTTGCCGCCGGGCCGCCGGTCGGGGCCGTCTCGGTCCGGCGTGCGCGCGCCCCGGTGCTGCGGGGTGGGCGCGGGCGTCTGGTCGCCGGAAGCACGGTGCGCGTGGTCGTTCACGAGGGCGAGCACCTCCTCGACGTCAAGGTCCTCGGCGTCCTCGTCCGTACGGATGCCGCGGGCGGTCATCCGGCGTCCGGGCGGGTGTCGGGGGTGGCGTCGGGGGCGACGTCGGACTGGGCCGCGGCGGCCTCCTCGGCCCAGCGCAGGGCCAGCGCGGCGGCCTTGCGGGAGGCCTCCGCGACGGCTTCCGGGCCTCCTTCGCCGCCCTGGGCCTGTGCCGCCGCGTACCCGACGAGGAAGGTGGTCAGCGGCGCGGCGGGCCGTGCCACGCCGTGGGCGGCGTCGCGGGCGAGGTCCAGCAGCACCTTGATGTCGACGTCGAGATCGATGCCGAGTTCGTCCTTGACTGCGGAAATCCATTCATCCAACACGTGCCCATGCTCCCTGATCCGTGCCCTGGCGGCGGCGATGTCGTCCCAGGTGTCGCAGTCGAAGGACGCGACGGGGTCGGGGACGCGGGTGAGGTCGAGCGCGCCGGTCAGCCGGCGCAGGGGAAGGCCGGTGAGGCCGTCGTGCTCCCGGGCGAGCGCGTCCAGTTCGCGGCGCAGCACGGACGCGCGGTACGCGGCGACGAGGGGCTGGTCACGGCCGTCGGCGTCGGTGAGCAGCGCGCCGTCGGCGTCGCCGGTGCGCAGGGCCGCCAGCAGGCGCAGGACCGTGTGCTCGTCGAGGAACGGCAGGTCGGCCGAGAGGACGACGATCGACTCGGCGGTGGTGTGCCGGATGCCGGCGTCGAGGGCGGCCAGCGGGCCGCCGCCGGGCGGGTCCTCGCGCGCCCAGGTGACCGGCCGCGCGGTGGGCCGGGGGCCGGCGACGACGACGGTGTTCCGCGCGTCGGCGCAGGCGGCGAGCACCCGGTCGAGCAGCGGGCGCCCGCCGACGCTGACGCCGGGCTTGTCCACGCCGCCGAGCCGCCGCGCGGCGCCGCCGGCGAGGACGACGGCGTCGTACCCGACGTCCTGTCCGGCGGTGGCGGCGCCCGGCGCGCCCGTCGGTTCGTACGCGGTCATCCCCCGAGTATGCGTGCCTGGGCGATCACAGGGAACGTGGCGGAAGCAGCCGACCGGGACGGACGGGTCAGAGTGTGCGCAGCAGCACCGCCGGCTGTTCGACGCAGTCCGCCACATACCGCAGGAAGCCGCCCGCCGTGCCGCCGTCGCAGACCCGGTGGTCGAAGGTGAGCGAGAGCTCCACGAGCTGGCGCACGGCCAGTTCGCCCTCGTGCACCCACGGCTTGGGGATGATGCGGCCGACGCCGAGCATGGCGGCCTCGGGGTGGTTGATGATCGGGGTGGAGCCGTCGACCCCGAACACGCCGTAGTTGTTCAACGTGAAGGTGCCGCCCGTGAGTTCCGCCGGGGTGAGAGTGCCCGTGCGGGCCGCCTCGGTGAGCCGGGCGAACTCCGCCGTCAGGGACTCCGCGTCCCGCGCGTGCGCGTCCCGCACCACCGGGACGACGAGTCCCCGCTCGGTCTGCGCGGCGAAGCCGAGGTGCACCTGGTCGAGCTGGACGACCTCCCTGGCCTCCATGTCGACGGTGGAGTTGAGCTCGGGGAAGCGGGCCAGGGCCGCGGTGCAGATGCGGGCCAGCAGGGCGAGAAGGGAGATCTTCGGTCCCCCGGCGGCGTTCATCGCGGTCCGTGCCCGCATGAGCTCCGTCGCGTCGGCGTCCACCCAGCACGTCGCGTCCGGGATCTCCCGGCGGCTGCGGGAGAGCTTGTCGGCGACCGCGCCGCGGACGCCCTTGAGGGGCACGCGGATGCCGCCTGCGGGCGCGGAGGAGCGGACCGGGGCCGGGGCGGGGGCCTCGGCGGGCACCGGCGCCGGCGCCGCGGCCGGCACGCGGGTGTGCGGCTCGGCCACCGACTGCGCGGTACGGCCGTGCGCCTGGGCGGCCCGCAGCGCGTACTCCACGTCGGCCCGCAGGATCAGCCCGTCCGGTCCGGAGCCGTGCAACTCGCGCAGATCCAGGCCGTTCTGGCGGGCGAGCCGGCGCACCAGCGGGGAGATGACGGGTACGGGACCCTCGGCCACCTCCTGGGCGGCGGCCCCGTTGGCGGACACCGGCTCCCCCGGCCGCACCCTTCGGCGTCGCGCGGGCGCCTCGGAGGTGCCGTAGCCCACCAGGACGTTCCCGGAGCCCTCGCTCTCGCCGTCGGCGGCCGGGGCGCCCACGGCCACCGTGATCAGCGGCGCCCCGACGGGCAGTTCGGTGCCCTCCTCGCCGAAGCGGGCCGTGACGACACCGCCGTAGGGGCAGGGAACCTCGACCATCGCCTTGGCCGTCTCGACCTCGACGACCGGCTGGTCGATCGCGACGACGTCGCCGACCTGCACCAGCCAGCGCACGATCTCCGCCTCGGTGAGCCCCTCCCCGAGGTCGGGGAGCTTGAACTCGAGCACCTGTGCCATCAGCTCTCGGCCTCCCACTGCAGACGCCCCACGGCGTCCAGGATCCGGTCCACGCCGGGCAGGTGGTGACGCTCCACCATCGGCGGCGGATAGGGGATGTCGAACCCGGCCACCCGCAGCACCGGTGCCTCCAGGTGGTGGAAGCAGCGCTCCGTGACCCGGGCCGCGATCTCCCCTCCCGGTCCGCCGAACCCGCCCGACTCGTGTACGACGACCGCCCGTCCGGTCCGCCGTACGGAGGCGGTGACCGTGTCGTCGTCGAACGGCACCAGCGAGCGCAGGTCGACGACCTCCAGGTCCCAGCCCTCCTCCCGCGCCGCCTCGGCGGCTTCGAGGCAGACGGGCACGGACGGTCCGTACGTGATGAGCGTGGCGCTCCGCCCGGAGCGCCGCACCACCGCGCGGCCGATCGGTTCAACGGTCTGCGGGTCCTCGGGGTTCCAGGAGTCCTTCGACCAGTACAGACGCTTGGGCTCCAGGAAGACGACCGGGTCGTCGGAGGCGATGGAGGCGCGCAGCAGCCCGTAGGCGTCGGCGACGGTCGCGGGCGTGACGACATGCAGCCCCGGAGTCGCCATGTAGTACGCCTCGGACGAGTCGCTGTGGTGCTCCACGCCGCCGATGCCGCCGCCGTAGGGGACCCGGATGGTGATCGGGAGCGGCATCCTGCCGCGGGTGCGGTTGCGCATCCGCGCCACGTGCGAGATGAGCTGCTCGAACGCCGGGTAGGCGAACGCGTCGAACTGCATCTCCACGACCGGGCGCAGGCCGTACATGGCCATGCCGACGGCCGTGCCGAGGATGCCCGCCTCGGCCAGCGGGGTGTCGGTGCAGCGGTCCTCGCCGAACTCCTTGGCGAGGCCGTCGGTGACGCGGAAGACGCCACCGAGGGTGCCGACGTCCTCGCCCATGACGTGCACGGACGGGTCGGCGGCCATGGCGTCGCGCAGCGCGCGCGTGAGGGCCTGCGCCATGGTGGCCGGCTTGACGGCGACGGTGGTCATCGGTGCGACCCCTCGGACTCGGCGTGCAGCTCCGCCTGCAACTGGGCGCGCTGTTCGCGCAGTTGCGGGGTGGGCTCGGCGTAGACGTGGTCGAACAGGTCCATCGGGTCGAGCGCCGGGTCCTGGTTCATGCGTTCGCGCAGGTCGGCGGCCATCTCCTCGGCGGCGTCGCGGGCGGCCTGCCTGCCGGCGTCGTCGAGCAGACCCCGCTCGGTCAGCTCGTGCTCCAGGAGCGCGATCGGGTCGTGCCCGCGCCAGGTCTCCACCTCGGATTCGCCGCGGTAGCGGGTCGCGTCGTCGGCGTTGGTGTGGGCGTCGATGCGGTAGGTGATCGCCTCGATCAGGGTGGGACCGCCGCCCGCGCGGGCGTGCCGCACGGCGTCGGCGAGCACCTCGTGCACCGCGGCCGCGTCGTTGCCGTCGACCAGCCGGCCGGGCATGCCGTAGCCGACGGCCTTGTGGGCCAGCGACGGGGCCGCGGTCTGCTTGGCGAGCGGGACGGAGATCGCGAAGCCGTTGTTCTGGACCAGGAAGACGACCGGCGCCTGCCACACGGCGGCGAAGTTCAGCGCCTCGTGGAAGTCGCCCTCGCTGGTGCCGCCGTCGCCGACCAGGGCGAGCGCGACCACGTCGTCGCCCTTGAGGCGGGCGGCGTGGGCGAGGCCGACGGCGTGCGGGAGCTGGGTGGCGAGCGGCGTGCACAGGGGGGCCACGCGGTGCTCGTGCGGGTCGTAGCCGGTGTGCCAGTCGCCGCGCAGCAGGGTCAGGGCCTCGACGGGGTCCACGCCGCGTGCGACGGCCGCGAGGGTGTCGCGGTAGCTCGGGAAGAGCCAGTCGCGTTCCTCCAGGGCGAGCGCGGCGGCGACCTCGCAGGCCTCCTGGCCGGTGCTGGACGGGTAGACGGCGAGGCGGCCCTGCTTGGTGAGCGCGGTCGCCTGCACGTTGTACCTGCGGCCCCGGACCAGCTCGGCGTAGAGCCTGCGCAGCAGGTCGGGGTCGGCCTTCGCGGCCGCCTCCGTCCCGAGGACGCGGTAGGGCTCTGCGTCGGGCAGCAGCGGCGCGGGGTCCATACGGGGCTGCCAGGCGGGCGGCGGCGAGGGCCGGTAGGCACCTCGCTGCTCCATGACCGTCATGACGGCACCTCCTCGTGGGAGTGGCTACGGAAGGCGCAGCTCCTGTGATGCGCCTCACCTACCGATTGTTCGGTCGTCGGCACATTTTGGCTACAGGCCCCCCGAGGCTGTGGACAAACGGTTCTCCACAGCCTCCAATGAACGCAGTACGTCCACGGAAGGAAGGTGGGGGGACATGGCGCCTGAACAAATGGCCGAAGGGTCGGACGACGGCATCCTCCTGCCGCCGGCCCGGCCGCTCGACGCCATAGATCAGGACATCCTCCAGATGCTCCAGGCGGACGGCCGTGCGTCGATACGGTCGGTGGCCGAGCGGGTACACGTCTCGCGTGCCAACGCCTACGCCCGCATCAACCGCCTCATCGAGGACGGCGTCATCCGCGGTTTCGGCGCCCGCGTCAACCATGAACGCGCAGGTCACGGCACATCCGCGTACATCACGCTGAAGATCGTCCAGAACTCCTGGCGCACGGTCCGCGAACAGCTCCGCCAGCTGCCCGGCGCCTCACACATCGCGCTGGTGGGCGGCGACTTCGACGTACTGCTCCTGGTGCACACCCCGGACAACCGCGCCCTGCGCGAACTCGTCCTCACCCGCCTCCAGGCGATCCCGGAGGTGCTCAGCTCGCGCACCCTGCTGGTCTTCGAGGAGGAGGACCTGGAGCCCCAGGGCTGAGCGCCGCTTCAGGCGGCCCTGCGCAGGCCCCCGAAGACCAGCCGCACCACCGTCTCGGCGACCTCGCGTTCGTTCATGCCGCGGCCGTCCGGGCGGTACCACTCCACGATGGAGTTGACCATGCCGAAGACGAGCCGGGTGGCCAGGCGGACCTCGACGTCCCCGCGGACCTCGCCCTCGGCGGCGGCCGCCCTGAGCAGGGCGGCCACCTGGTGGTCGAAGTCGCGGCGCCGCTCCAGGGCCCAGCGCTCGGTGTCGGTGTTGCCGCGCACCCGCAGCAGCAGCGTCACGTACGGCAGCTCGGCTATGAGCACCTCGACCATGCGCCGCACGACGTACTCCAGGCGGTCCGCGGCGTGCCCCTCGCGCGCGTGCTCCTCGTCGAGGATGCCGAAGAGCCCGTCGAGGGCACGGCTGACGGCGCGGCGCAGCAGCTCCTCCTTGCCCGTGACGTGGTGGTAGATCGACGACTTGGAGATGCCGGCCGCCCTGGACAGGTGCTCCATGGACGTGCCGTCGTAGCCGCGTTCGTTGAAGACCTGCACGGCGACGGAGAGCAGCGTCTCCGGGGTGTACGTGTCGCGCTTGGCGGTGGTCATGAGGTGCTGCCCTCCCGCTTGTCGGAGGCGTAGGCGTGGCGGTACAGCGCGAGGGAGGGCGCGTAGCGGCCGGAGGGCTCGCGCACGTGCAGCTCGTCCAGGAGGTCGTAGGCCCAGCCGCGGCCCAGGCGGCGGCTCCATTCGAAGGGCCCCATGGGGTAGTTCACGCCGAGCCGCATCGCGGTGTCGATGTCCTCCACGGTGGCCACGCCCTTGGCGACGGCGTCGTGCGCCAGGTCGACGATCCGGGCGACCGTGCGGGCGACGATCATGCCGGGGACGTCGCCGATGACGCTGACGTCCTTGCCGAGCGCCTGGAACAGGCCGATGGCCTCGGCGAGCGTCTGCGGCGAGGTGTCCTGCGAGGCGGACAGGGCGATCCGGGTGGCGCGGCGGTAGTCGACGGCCAGGTCGAAGTAGACGACGTCCCGGAACTCGACGGACGTCTGGCCGTCGGCGAGCGCCAGCTGGCCGCCGCTGGGCAGCACCAGACGCGTGCCGTGGTCCTCTTCCTCCTCGCGCACCGGGATGCCCGCCTCGCGGATCAGCGGCACGAGCTCGGAGGCGGGTCCGAGGTCGCCCTCGGCGACGACGTAGGCGGGCTGCTGCTGCTTCTCCGCGGTGTGCGGCTCGTCCCGCTCGGCGTCCTGCGCGTAGTCGTACCAGCCCTGTCCGCTCTTGCGGCCGAGCCGGCCCGACTCGACCAGGCGGCGCTGGGCGAGCGAGGGCGTGAAGCGCACGTCGTTGAAGAAGGCCTGCCACACGGAGTGGGTGACGGACTCGTTGACGTCCTGCCCGATCAGGTCGGTCAGCTCGAAGGCACCCATCCTGAAGCCGCCGCACTCGCGCAGCACCGCGTCGATCGTGGCCGGATCCGCCCCCTGCGCCTCGTAGACCGCGAAGGCCTCGGCGTAGAAGGGCCGGGCGATGCGGTTGACGATGAAGCCGGGGGTGTCGGCGCAGGCCACGGGCGTCTTGCCCCAGGCGCGTGCCGTCTCGTACGCGCGCGTGGCCGACGTGACGTCGGTCGCGAACCCGGAGACGACCTCGACCAGCGGCAGCAGCGGCGCGGGGTTGAAGAAGTGCAGGCCGACGAAGCGGCCCGGGTTCGCGAGGGCGCCACCGATGGCCGTGACCGACAGGGACGAGGTGTTGGTGGCGAGCAGGCAGTCCTCGTCGACGACGCTCTCCAGCTCGCGCAGCAGCTCCTGTTTGACGTCGAGGCGCTCCAGGACGGCCTCGACGACCAGGGCGCAGTCGGCGAGCTCGGCGAGGGACTCGGCGGGCAGCAGCCGGCCGCGGGCCGCGTCGCGGTCGGCGCCGCTGAGGCGGTCCTTGGCGACGAGCCGGTCGAGGCGGGCGCCGATCGCCTCCGCCGCCGCCCGGGCACGCCCGGGAACGGCGTCGTACAGCCGTACGGGATGGCCGGCGACCAACGCGACCTGGGCGATGCCCTGGCCCATGGTGCCGGTGCCGACGACGGCCACGGGGCTGCTGAGGTCGAGAGCTGTCATGAGCGCGATCCTCCCGCACGGGGTTTTCCACAGATGCGGCGGACCCCCTTGAACCGACCGATCGTTCGGTTACTCTAACTCTGTCTGGCTGTTCCTGCCCCTGTTTCTGCCCAGGTCATGAGCTCGACGGAGAGCTCTGGAATCGAGGAGTTGGTCCCGCATGGCCGCCGAACTGACCGCCCACGAGCTGATCGCCAAGCACCGGCCCACCCTCGACCAGGCGCTGGAAGCGATCCGCACCCGGGCGTACTGGTCCCCGCACCCCGAGCACCCCAAGGCCTATGGCGAGAACGGCAGCCTGGACGCGGCGGCGGGCAAGGCGGCCTTCGACGCCCTCCTGGGCGGCCGTCTCGACCTCGGCCAGCCCGGCACCGACGACTGGGTGGGCGGCGAGACGTCCCCGTACGGCATCGAGCTGGGCGTCGAGTACCCGCACGCCGACCTCGACACGCTGCTGACCGCCATGCAGGCCGGCCGGCGCGCGTGGCGCGACGCGGGCGCGGAGATGCGCGCGGTGGTGTGTGTGGAGATCCTCAAGCGGATCAGCGACCGGACGCACGAGTTCGCGCACGCGGTCATGCACACCTCGGGCCAGGCGTTCATGATGGCGTTCCAGGCGGGCGGCCCGCACGCACAGGACCGCGGCCTGGAGGCGGTGGCGTACGCCTACGTCGAGCAGGTCCGCACCCCCGACACCGCGGAGTGGACCAAGCCGCAGGGCAAGCGCGACCCGCTCGCGCTGAACAAGCAGTTCACGCCGGTCCCGCGCGGAACCGCCCTGGTCATCGGCTGCAACACCTTCCCGACCTGGAACGGCTACCCGGGCCTGTTCGCCTCCCTCGCCACCGGCAACCCGGTCCTGGTCAAGCCCCACCCGCGCGCGGTGCTGCCGCTCGCGCTCACCGTGCAGGTCGCACGCGAGGTCCTCGCCGAGGCGGGCTTCGACCCGAACCTGGTCGCGCTGGCCGCCGAGCGGCCCGGCGAGGGCATCGCCAAGACCCTGGCGACCCGCCCCGAGATCCGGATCATCGACTACACCGGCTCGACCGTGTTCGGCGACTGGCTGGAGGCCAACGCCCGCCAGGCGCAGGTCTACACGGAGAAGGCCGGCGTCAACACGGTGATCGTCGACTCCACCGACAACTACAAGGGGATGCTGTCCAACCTGGCCTTCTCGCTGTCCCTGTACAGCGGCCAGATGTGCACCACCCCGCAGAACCTGCTCATCCCCCGCGACGGCATCCGCACCGACGAGGGGCCCAAGACCTTCGACGAGGTCGTCGCCGACCTCGCCCGCGCGGTCGACGGCCTCCTCGGCGACGACGCCCGCGCGAACGCGCTGCTCGGCGCGATCGTCAACCCCGACGTCAAGGCGCGCCTGGAGGCCGCCGCCGGACTCGGCGAAGTCGCCCTCGCCTCACGGGAGATCGCCAACCCCGAGTTCCCGGACGCGGTAGTGCGGACGCCGGTGATCGTGAAGCTGGACGGCGCCAAGCCGGACGACGAGGCCGCGTACATGAGTGAGTGCTTCGGGCCGGTGTCGTTCGCCGTGGCGATGGGCTCGGCCGCCGACGCGGTGGAGCTGCTGCGGCGCACGGTGCGCGAGAAGGGCGCGATGACCGTCGGCGCGTACACCACCGACGACGAGGTCGAGGGCGCGATCCAGGAGGTGTGCCTGGAGGAGGCGGCCCAGCTGTCGCTGAACCTCACCGGTGGGGTGTATGTGAACCAGACGGCGGCGTTCTCGGACTTCCACGGGTCGGGCGGCAACCCGGCGGCGAATGCGGCGCTGTGTGACGGGGCCTTTGTGGCCAACCGGTTCCGGGTTGTCGAGGTGCGGCGGGAAGCCTAGGAGTTCGGCAGGGGCGGGAATCGCGCGGCTGCCGGTCGTCTGTGGCTCGTCGCGCGGTTCCCCGCGCCTCTCAAGGGGCGCTCGGCGAACCGGCGCTCCAGTGGTACAAGGTCATCGCCACGCTCGTCGCCAAGTTGTAGCTGGAGACCTGGGGGCGCATCGGCAGGGACAGCAAGTGGTCGGCGCGCGCCCGCAGTTCGGCCGACAGGCCGCTGCGCTCCGACCCGAAAGCGAGGACGGCGTCGTCCGGGAGCTTCACGCCCCGGATGTCGTCGCCCTCCGGGTCGAGGGCGTACAGCGGGCCGACCGGCAGCTCGGGCACCGTCAGCCGCTCGACGACGGTCGCGAAGTGCAGGCCCGCACCGCCGCGTACGACCGTGGGGTGCCAGGGGTCGAGGGTGCCGGTGGTGACCACGCCCGTCGCGCCGAAACCGGCGGCCAGCCGGATCACGGCGCCGGCGTTGCCGAGGTTGCGGGGGTTGTCGAGGACCACGACCGGGGCGGAGCGCGGGGTGTGCGCCAGCCTTCCGAGGTTGGCGGCGCGCGGCGGCCGTACCGCGAGGGCGGCCACCGCCGTGGGATGCGGGCGCGGCACCAGGGACGTGTACGTCGACTCCGGGACCTCGGTCAGGTGCGCGGCCAGGGCGTCCCGTACGTCCGGCGCCAGCTCGTCGGCGAGGGCCAGCGTGGCCTCCCGGTCCACGGCGACCGCGAGCGGGACCTCGGCGCCGAAGCGCACGGCGTGCTTGAGGGCGTGGAAGCCGTCGAGCAGGACGGAGGACTCGGCGAGCCGGTTCCAGGAGGTCAGGGTCATGCCGTGAAGCCTACGGGCGTGTGCTCGGGGTTCTCCGGCGTGCGCGGCGCCGGGGGCTCCGCGGGGTCGCCGCCGCGCCGCACCAGAGCCGTCAGCCGGCCACGCGCGCGCGCCGCCCCATCGCCCAGGCGCCGCAGGAACGACGTCGGCAGGAAGACCGCGTCCGCCGCGATCATCGCCAGGGAGAAGAACGGCAGACCGAGGACGACCGCGATCACGGCGTGCTCGGTGATCATCGCCGCGAGCAGGACGTTCTTGACCCGCCGGTTGAAGAGCGTGAACGGGAAGGCGACCTGCACCAGGACCGTGCCGTAGGTGATGAGCATCACCATCGTGCCGCTGGAGGACAGCACGTCGGCGAGCGCGGGCCAGGGCGAGAAGTAGTCGAGGTGCAGCGGGTAGTAGACGGCGGTGCCGTCCTGCCAGCGCGAACCCTGGATCTTGTACCAGCCGGCGGTCGCGTAGATCAGACACGCCTCCGCCATGATCACCAGCAGCGCGCCGTTGTGCACGACGTTGCCGATGACGTCCAGCAGGATGCGGGGCTCAGCGGTCCGCGCGCGCCGGTCCACGATCCACCGCACGGCCGGCGCCAGCCAGCTGATCCACAGGATCACCGGCACGGTCGGATCGCCGTCGAGCCGGCCCGCCGCGGTCACCGCGACCAGCATGAACCCCGACACGCTCCACAGCAGGGGGCCCACCCGGTCCGGCGCCACCCGCTCGCCGCGCGCGCGTGCCCCCCGCCCCCGCCGTGCCCGGCGCTCGTCCAGCGACCAGACCTGGCCGCAACGCGTGAAGACCAGATAGACGCACATCAGGTGCAGGACGTTGTCGCCGCCGTCGCCCATGAAGATGGAACGGTTCTGGAGCGAGAGCACGCCCACCATGAACAGCACGGACATCGCGCGGGTGCGCCAGCCGATCAGCAGCAGCACGCTGGTCAGCACGGCGAAGACGTACACCGTCTCGAACCAGAAACCGCCGCCGAACCAGATCAGTGCGGTGAAGGAACCGTTCGTCCCGATCAGCTGCTGGGCGAGGTCGAAGTCCCAGGGCCCGTCCGGGCCGTACAGCTCCTGGCGGTGCGGGAACTCGCGCAGCAGGAACAGCAGCCAGGTGGCGCTGAAGCCGATGCGGATCACGGCCGTCTGATACGGGCCGAGTGCGGACTCCGTGACGCGGGCGATGGCGGAGGAGACCGCGAGGGCGAAGCGGTTCACCGCGCGCCTCCCGTGCCGGCCGCGTCGGCGGCGGCCCGGTCCTGCGGCACCCGCCACCAGGGCAGCACCCGATAGCTCGGCCTGTCCGAGATCTGCTCGTCGCTCCACTTCGGCGGGGGCACATTGGTGGTGCGCGAGCGGACCTGGACACGTTCGACGAGGCCGCCCTCGCCGGCGGCGTCCGCGCGGTCGAGCCGCAGCTCCACTATGCGCCGCAGATACGTCTCGGACAGGGCGCCCCGCAGCCCCACGGGACGGTTCGCGGTGTCGTGCGTGGCGACGAAGAAGTCCCAGGCCCGGCGCAGCTCGTTCTGCTGGGTGTGGCTGGGCAGCAGATTGCCGTCGATGGCGTCGCCGTCCTGCGCGGAGAGGTCGTACCAGCCGGTCGTGCGGGTGCCGCCGCCGGCCGTGGCGACCTGGGCCCTGACCTGCACCGCGATGTTCTGCTGGAGCGGGTTGGGGGCGAACAGCTTCCAGTTCTGCTCGAACTCCGGGTATATCCAGTCGTCGATCGCCTGGCCGTGCGCCTTGGTGACCGTGTTCGGCGGGGCGACGTGCAGAAAGACCATCCCCGTGTGGACACAGACCGCGATGGCGACCACGGCGACGGCGAGCGCGGCGCAGATCTGGTACTTCAGCGAGAGGGCGGCCACTCCGGTGCGCGGCTCGGGATCGACGGGGGCGGGCGGCGGCGGGACGGTGAGGGGCGGCTCGCCCGGCGGGGCGGGGCGCGGCACGGGGGGCGGCTCCCGGTCCGGCCCCTGCCGGCCGGCCGAGCCTGCGTCGTACGCGTCCATCCTGCCCCGATTCCCGATTCCGGTCCGTCCTGCCTCAGCGCTCGCACGGGAACGGTACTCAGGCCGGCCCGCCGGGCACAGCCCCTGCCGGGCCGACGTTGCCCACACCTTACGGGGGCGCCGACGGGACCATTCCCTTCTTCTAGAACCTGTTCTATCTTGACGCACCGTCAGATCGCCGTGCGTGTGGAAGGGCAGGGACCGTGGACTTCACCTTCACCGAGGAGCAGCAGGCGGCGGCCGAGGCGGCGCGCGGAGTGTTCGCCGGCGTCGCGCCGGACGCGGTGCCCTCTCCCGCGCTCACTCCGGGTGCCGTGGCCGACACCTTCGACCGCCCGCTGTGGGGCCGGCTCGCGGACGCCGACCTGCTGAGCCTGCTCCTCGCGGAGGAGTACGGCGGCGCGGGCCTGGACGCCGTCGCCCTGTGCCAGGTACTGCGCGCATCGGCGAAGGTGCTGGCCCGGGTGCCGCTGCTGGAGAACAGCGCCGCGGCAGCCGTCGTCCAGTCGTACGGCGGCCCGGAACTGAAGGCGGACCTGCTGACCCGCGCGGGCCGCGGCGAGCTCGTGCTGACGGTGGCCGCGCACGGCCGCACCGGCCACGACCCCGCCGAGCTCGCCACGACCGCCCGGCGGGACGACACCGGATGGCTGCTGGACGGCGTGCAGACCGCGGTGCCGTGGGCCTACGACGCCGATCTCGTCGTCGTGCCGGCCCGTACGGAGGCGGACCTGACCGTCCTCGCGCTGGTGCCGCGCGAGGCGGCGGGGGTCTCGCTCGCCGAGCAGTTCTCGACCAGCGGGGAGCGGCTGGGGGAGCTGCGGCTGGAGTCGGTGCGGCTGACGCAGCGGGACGTCATCGACACCGAGGGGGCGTGGGAGTGGCTGCGGGAGCTGCTCGCCACGGGGACGTGCGCGCTGGCGCTCGGGCTGGGGGAGCGGGTGCTGGCGATGACGTCCGAGTACGCGAGCAAGCGGGAGCAGTTCGGACATCCCATCGCCACGTTCCAGGCGGTCGCGGTGCAGTCCGCCGACCGCTACATCGACCTGCGCGCGATGGAGGCCACCCTGTGGCAGGCCGCCTGGCGGATCACCTCGGGGGCACCGGGCGCGCTGCCCGCCTCCGGGGACGTGGCCGTGGCCAAGATCTGGGCCGCGGAGGGCGTACGACGGATCGTGCAGACGGCCCAGCACCTGCACGGCGGCTTCGGCGCCGACGTCGACTACCCACTGCACCGGTACCACGCCTGGGCCAAGCACCTGGAACTGGCGCTCGGCCCGGCCGCGGCGCACGAGGAGGCGCTGGGGGATCTGCTCGCGGCACATCCCCTGGCCTGACCTGCGGGCCCGGGTGCTCTACAGCACGTACCCGGGCTGCCCCTGGTCGTTCACCACAGGACGTCCGGCCGCCGCCCACACCTGCATGCCGCCGTCGACGTTCACCGCGTCGATGCCCTGCTGGACCAGGTACATCGCGACCTGCGCCGAACGGCCGCCGGAGCGGCAGATCACGTTGACACGGCCGTCCTGCGGGGCGGCCTCGGTCAGCTCGCCGTAGCGGGCCACGAACTCGCTGATGGGAATGTGCAGCGCGCCATCGGCGTGGCCCGCCTGCCATTCGTCGTCCTCGCGGACGTCCAGGAGGAAATCGTCGGCCTTGAGGTCCGTGACCTCGACGGTGGGCACGGCAGATCCGAAATTCATGACCCCGACGCTACCTGACCGGTACGGGGGTGTCGGCGGGCTCCCGCGCTGGGCGGGCGACCCGGCCGCCCTCGGACGGTGCGCGCCACGTCGTGGCTTGCGCCGTCCGCAGTCGTGGACATGAACAGGTCCGGGTCGCCTTCGGCAGCGGCCGGGGCAGCCGCGGCATCGGCAAGCAGGTCCGCCCCGCGTCGCGCCCATGCCGCGAAGCCGCGAACCGACACGGCCTCACGCCCCCTGAAGGGCGCTCCGCCCGGTCCCGCCCCTTACCCGAGCAGTTCCGCCAGCTCCGCTTCCCGTGCCGCGACCTGGGCGAGAAGCTGTTCGGCGATCTCGTCGAGGAGGCTGTCGGGGTCGTCCGGGGCGAGGCGCAGCATCGCGCCGATCGCGCTCTCCTCCAGATCCTTCGCGACCAGCGTGAGCATCTCCTTGCGCTGGGCCAGCCATTCGAGGCGGGCGTAGAGCTCCTCGCTGGGAGTCGGGCCCTGCTCCTTGGGCGCGGGCCCGGCGGCCCACTCCACGGCCAGCTCCCGCAGCAGCGCCTCGTCGCCACGGGCGTAGGCGGCGTTGACGCGGGTGATGAACTCCTCGCGCCTGGCCCGCTCGGCCTCTTCCTGGGCGAGGTCGGGGTGCGCCTTGCGGGCCAGCTCGCGGTAGAGCTTGCGGGCCTCGTCGCTCGGACGGACCCGCTGCGGGGGCCGTACCGGCTGTTCCGTGAGCATCGCAGCGGCCTCCGGGAACAGCCCTTCGCCGTCCATCCAGCCGTGGAACAACTCCTCCACACCGGGCATCGGCATCACCCGGGCGCGAGCCTCGTCGGCCTTGCGGATGTCCTCGGGGTCACCGGTCCGGGCGGCCACGAGCTCGGCGATCCGGGCGTCCAGCTCGTCGAGGCGGGTGTACATCGGGCCGAGCTTCTGGTGATGCAGCCGGGAGAAGTTGTCCACCTCGACCCGGAAGGTCTCCACCGCGATCTCGTACTCGATCAGCGCCTGCTCGGCGGCCCGCACGGCCCGCTCCAGCCGCGCCTCGGGGCGCTCGGCCGGCTCTTCCGGCGACTCCCCGGCCGCTGCCGCCGTGTCCTCGGCCGCTGCCGCCGCGTCCTCGGCCGTTGCCGCCGCGTCCTCGGCCGGCACCCGCGCCTCACCACCCTGATCGGCTGCGCCGACGGGCACCTCGGCACCGTCCGGTGCCCCCTCACCAGCGGGCTCGGCCTGGGACTGCTCAGCTTCCGGCGTCATCACCCGCCCAGCGTAGGCCACACCGGGCTCGACGCCTCGAGGACCGGCACCGGCACCGGGACGGACGCCGACATGGAAGGTGGCACCGGCACGGGACGGAGGCCGGCATGGGCGCCGGCACCAGCACCGGGACGGAGGCCGCAACGGACGCCGGCACAGGTGTGGGGACCTCCGCCGGGAAGCTCTCCGGCAAAGTCACCGCCACCTGCACCGCCGCGAGCACGAACACCGGCACAGTCACCGCCACCTGCACCCCCGCCACCGGCACCGGCACGGACGGCGGACCGGCGTTACGGACCCGTCCGCCGGCCGCTCCCCGAGAGGGGGAGGCGTCGGTCACACGCCCATCTCGGCCGCGATCCGCCCGTCCCTCACCGCCGTCACGAGTTCGGCGTGGTCCGCCTCCGTGCGGTCGGCGTAGGTGACGGCGAAGTTGGCGATCGCCTCGTCCAGTTCCTCGTTCTTCCCGCAGTAGCCCGCGATCAGACGGGGGTCTGCGCTGTGCGAGTGGGCACGGGCCAGGAGCGCGCCGGTCATACGGGCGTAGTCATCTATCTGGTCGGCGGCCAGCGCGGCCGGGTCGACGCTGCCCTTGCGGTTGCGGAACTGGCGCACCTGGAAGGGCAGTCCGTCGACCGTCGTCCAGCCCAGCAGGATGTCGCTGACGACCTGCATGCGCTTCTGGCCGAGGACCACGCGGCGGCCCTCGTGGTCCGGGTCGGGCGCCTCGAAGCCCGCCGTCACCAGGTGCGGGACCAGGGCGGAGCGGCGGGCCTCCTTCACCTGGAGGACCAGCGGCTCACCCCGGTGGTCCAGCAGCAGCACCACATAGGAGCGGGTGCCCACGCTGCCGGTGCCGACCACGCGGAACGCCACGTCGTGCACCGCGTGCCGGGACAGCAGCGGGTGGCGGTCCTCGGAGAGCGTCGTGACGTAGCTCTCCAGCGACGCCGCCACCGCGGCCGCTTCCTCGTCCGGCACCCGGCGCAGCACCGGCGGAGCGTCGACGAAGCTGCGGCCGCCGTCCTCGGTCGGGGCCGTCGACTTCGCGGCGAAGCGCCCGCTGGTGTTGGCCCGTGCCTTCTCCGCGACCCGCTCCAGCGTGCCGAGCAGGTCATGGGCGTCGGTGTGGGAGACCAGCTCCTCGTCCGCGATCGCGTTCCAGGCGTCCAGCACCGGGAGCTTGGCCAGCAGGCGCATGGTGCGCCGGTAGGCGCCGACGGTGTCGTGCGCGGCCTTGCGGCACTTGTCCTCGTCGGCGCCGGCCTCCCGCCCCGCGAGCACCAGCGAGGCGGCGAGCCGCTTGAGATCCCACTCCCAGGGGCCGTACAGCGTCTCGTCGAAGTCGTTCAGATCGATGACCAGGCCGCCGCGCGCGTCGCCGTACAGGCCGAAGTTGGCCGCGTGCGCGTCGCCGCAGATCTGGGCGCGGACCCGGGTCATGGGAGTGCGGGCCAGGTCGTAGGCCATGAGGCCGGCCGAGCCGCGCAGGAACGCGAACGGCGTCGCCGCCATCCGGCCCACCCTTATCGGGGTGAGCTCGGCGAGCCGGCCGAGGTTGGACTCCTCGACGGCGGCCACGGCACCGGGGCGGGAGGTGTCCAGGTCGAACACCGCGTGCTCGGCACGCGGCACCCGCCTGCGCAGGGCCTTGCCCTCCTCCTTCGGCGATCCGCCACCGGGCCACTCGGCGAATCCCCGCACACGCGGCAGTCGACGCGCCGCGGATGCCGTGCGCTCCCCGGACTCCGACGCCGCCGCAGCCGCCTCCGCCGCCACAGCCTCGGCACCGACCTCGGTCATACCGACCGCCTCCCCCGCTCACGCACGAACATCAACTCGTGCCGACGTTACAACCGGCGGCCGGAACGCGTCAGACCCTGTGGACAACTCCGCGGGTGTGGAAAACCCACATGGCGGCGCCGGTGGAGATGCCGATGGAGACGCTGACGGGGCTGCCGCGCGACCTCGCACGGCCGACGGCGGGACGGTCGGCCGAACCGGAGCACGCGGACCACACCCCCCCCGCCGAGACACCGGCCCCCGCAACGATCCTCAGCAGCCCTCCGGCCGCTCCCCGTCCCCCAGGTACTTCTTCGCCCACCCGCCCAGCTCGGCCAGCGCGGGCTCCAGTGCCGCGCCCGACTCCGTGAGCCGGTACACCACCCGCAGCGGCGGGCCCTCATAGACCTCGCGCACCACCAGTCCGGCCGCGGCGAGCTCGGTGAGCCGGTCGGAGAGCATGCGCTCGCTGATGCCGGGGATGGCCCGGCGCAGGGCGACGAAGTAGGCGGGACCCGAGGTCAGGACCGACACGATCGGGCCGGTCCAGCGCTTTCCGAGCAACTGGAAGACGCGGTTGATCCCCTCGTCCAGCCGCTTGCACTGCGCCACGTCGTGACTCTGCTCACCCGCCATGCCCTTCAGGGTACTGCCCTGGGATACGGGGGTGAAAAAAAGTAAGTGACTGTGTTATCCATAGTCGAGTACGAACTTTCAGTTCCTGCGGACAGGTACGTCCCTGCACCCGGGTTCCCCCCTGCCCGCTCCCGCCCTTCCTGGAGACCCCCATGGCCACGCTCCTGCACATCGACTCCTCGGTCTTCTCGACCGACGCCTCCTCCTCCCGCGCCGTCACCGACGCCTTCCGTCGCACCTGGGAGGAGCAGCACCCGGAGGGCACGGTGATCCACCGCGACCTCGCCGCGCAGCCGGTGCCGCACATCGACGCCCACTCCCACACGGCGGGCTTCTCCGATCCGGCGACCCACACCCCGGAGCAGGCGGCCGCCTTCGCCGAGCGCGTGAAGCTGATCGAGGAGCTGGAGAGCGCGGACGCCGTGCTGATCGGCGCCCCGATGTACAACCTGACGATCCCGTCGACGCTGAAGGCCTACCTGGACAACGTGGTCCTCATGGGCCGCACCGCGGGCGACACCCAGTCGGTCAAGGGCACCCCCGTCACCGTCGTCGCCAGCCGCGGCGGCGCCTACGGTCCGGGCACCCCGCGCGAGGGATACGAGTACGTGCAGAACTACCTGTCGGCGATCCTGGCCGACTTCCTCGGCGCCGACCTCGACTTCATCGTCCCGGAGCTGACCATGGCCCCCGCCAACCCGCAGATGGCCGAGCTGGTCCCCCTCTTCGAGGCCTCCCGCGAGCGCGCCCTCGACGAGGCCGCCACGAAGGCCAAGGAGCTCGCCCGGAAGCTCGCGGCGTAACTCCGGCGGGTCAACGGCAGCACGCACGCGTGGAGCCCGGCAGCACCCGAGAGGGCTCCACGCACGCGTGACGGTCGAAACAGCCGGCGTCACACCTCAGCCCTTCGAACCGAACCGCCCACGCCGAAGCCGGAACCGACCGGCAGCGAACACCACGCCACGAGCACCGACACCGGGTCCGGGTCCGGGTTGGGTCCGGGTTGGGTCCGGGTTGGGTCCGAGTTCGGGTGCGCGCCAGCCGCGCCCCCCAACCGACCGCCCCCCCCAACCGACCGCCCCCCCCACCGACCGCCCCGCAGCAATCCGCCCCTCAACCCCCCGGCACAATCGCCGCATGCATGCGATCTCCGTCGTTCTCGTCGCCCTCATGGCGCTGCTGCACGTCTACATCCTGGTGCTGGAGATGTTCCTGTGGCAGCGCGGCCCGGGCCGCGGCCTCTCCGGCTTCGACGCCGAGATGGCCCGCGCCACCGCACCGCTCGCCGCCAACCAGGGCCTCTACAACGGCTTCCTGGCCGCGGGCCTGATCTGGGGTCTGATCGCCGACGACCCGACCGGGCGTCAGGTCCAGATCTTCTTCCTGTCCTGCATCGTCGTCGCCGGCGTCTACGGCGCGGCCACCGCCAACCGCCGCATCCTCTTCGTCCAGGCCCTGCCCGCCGCCGTGACGCTCGCCACGGTCGTCGCGGCAGGCTGAGGCCCGCGCCGTGCCCTGAGAGCTTCATCACAGGTCACGGCGCCAAGAGGACCACGCCGCGAGGGTGGTGGAGAGCACAACGTGGCGAACACAACAGAAGAGGCGGCATCGTGTCTACGATGCCGCCTCTTCGAGAGTGCGCGAGGGGGGAGTTGAACCCCCACGCCCTTGCGGGCACTGGAACCTGAATCCAGCGCGTCTGCCTATTCCGCCACCCGCGCATTGGGTGTGTCCTCGGGGCCTTTCCTTGCGGTCCGGCGCCTTCCGACACCCAGAACATTAGCACGCCGGCCAGGGTGGGTTCACATCCCTTATCCGCAGGCAGCCGCCCGCCCAGGCCGGTCCCGGCGCCCACCAGCGCAGTCGGCGAGGGCCCTCGTGCAGTGACCGATCCGGGGTGCCCCCCGCTCCGTATCAGGGAGTACCTGTTCACGTATCAACCTCGTACCGGTCCTGGGCATCTCCCCAGTAGCCGGTCGGGGTCCACAGTCAGGTGCGGGACACTGGTTTGCGGCCGCCTCTACGATCCATGGCAAGACTGTGTCCTCGAGGAGTTCGAAGGGGAGCTCCGGAGGGAACTTCGAGGGCGTCGACACCCGTCGACCGGGCCGACAGGGGGAACCAGCCGATTTACCGGCGCGTGGATACGATCAGTAAGCAGTACCAGGTAAGGCAGTGCCCGCCCGGCGGGATGCAGGACGAAGCAGGCTACGGAGGAGGTGCCCCATGGGAGTCCTGAAGAAGTTCGAGCAGCGTCTCGAAGGTCTGGTCAACGGCACCTTCGCCAAGGTGTTCAAGTCCGAGGTCCAGCCCGTGGAGATCGCCGGCGCGCTCCAGCGCGAGTGCGACAACAACGCGACGATCTGGAACCGCGACCGGACCGTCGTACCCAATGACTTCATCGTGGAGCTGAGCACGCCGGACTTCGAGCGGCTGAGCCCCTACTCCGGCCAGCTCGGCGACGAGCTCGCCGGCATGGTCCGCGACTACGCCAAGCAGCAGCGCTACACCTTCATGGGCCCGATCAAGGTCCACCTGGAGAAGGCCGACGATCTCGACACCGGCCTGTACCGCGTGCGCAGCCGTACGCTCGCCGGCTCCACCGATCAGCAGGGCCAGCAGGCCCCCGCACCCGCCGCCCCTCCCGGGCGGCCCGGCGGTGCCCAGGGCGGCTACGGCTACCCGCAGCCCGCCGCACCCGCGGGAGCCCCGCCCATGCCGCCGTCGCCGCCCGGCGGACGACCCGGCGGCTACGGCTACCCGCAGCCCGCGGGTGGCCAGCGTCCTCCCGCCGCACCCGCGGCAGGCGGCCGCACCCGCTACTGGATCGAGATCAACGGCACCCGCCATCAGATCTCCCGCGCCACGCTCGTGCTGGGTCGCAGCACCGACGCCGACGTGCGGATCGACGACCCCGGCGTCTCCCGCCGGCACTGCGAGATCCGGACCGGAACGCCCTCGACGATCCAGGATCTCGGGTCCACCAACGGCATCGTGGTGGACGGGCAGCACACCACCCGCGCTACGCTCCGCGACGGCTCGCGGATCGTCGTGGGCAGCAGCACCATCATTTACCGGCAAGCCGAAGGGTGAAGCGGGGGCAATGTCAGAGCTGACCCTCACGGTCATGCGGCTGGGTTTCCTGGCCGTACTGTGGCTGTTCGTGATCGTGGCCGTGCAGGTCATCCGCAGCGACCTGTTCGGCACGCGTGTCACGCAGCGCGGGTCCAGGCGAGAAGCCGGACGGCAGCAGCAGGCCGCCCGGCAGGCCGCGGCGCCTCCGCAGCAGCGCGGCCAGCAGGGCGGCGGCCGCCAGCGCCGTAACGCCCCCTCGAAGCTGGTCGTGTCCGAGGGCACCCTCACCGGCACGACCGTCGCGCTCCAGGGCCAGACGATCACCCTGGGCCGGGCGCACGACAGCACGATCGTGCTGGACGACGACTACGCCTCCAGCAGGCATGCCAGGATCTACCCGGACCGCGACGGCCAGTGGATCGTCGAGGACCTGGGCTCCACCAACGGCACGTACCTCGACCGAACGCGGCTGACGACCCCCACGCCTATTCCGCTGGGCGCGCCGATCCGCATCGGCAAGACCGTCATCGAGCTGCGGAAGTAGTACGACAATGAGCGAGCGGAGCGAGCACGCAGCGGTGGCCCACACCACGGGCCCCGGCGCGCTCCCGACCGGAGGGTGGGCACCGTGCGGATGTACCCGGAGCCGACGGGCGAGGTGCGCATGAGTCTGTCACTGCGCTTCGCCGCCGGATCGCACAAAGGCATGATCCGGGAGGGCAACGAGGACTCCGGATACGCCGGACCCCGCCTGCTCGCCATCGCCGACGGCATGGGCGGCGCGGCCGCGGGCGAGGTCGCCTCCTCCGAGGCGATCTCCACGATCGTCGCCCTGGACGACGACGTCCCCGGCTCGGACATCCTCACCTCGCTCGGTACGGCCGTGCAGCGCGCCAACGACCAGCTGCGCTCGATGGTCGAGGAGGACCCGCAGCTGGAGGGCATGGGCACGACGCTCACGGCCCTGCTGTGGACCGGTCAGCGCCTCGGCCTCGTCCATGTCGGCGACTCGCGGGCCTACCTGCTGCGCGACGGCGTCCTGACGCAGATCACGCAGGACCACACCTGGGTGCAGCGGCTCGTCGACGAGGGCCGCATCACCGAGGAGGAGGCGACCACGCATCCGCAGCGCTCGCTGCTGATGCGCGCTCTGGGCAGCGGCGACCACGTCGAGCCCGACCTGTCGATCCGTGAGGTCCGCGCCGGCGACCGGTACTTGATCTGCTCCGACGGCCTGTCCGGCGTCGTGTCCCACCAGACCCTGGAGGACACCCTCGCCAGCTACCAGGGCCCGCAGGAGACCGTGCAGGAGCTGATCCAGCTCGCGCTGCGCGGCGGCGGCCCCGACAACATCACGGTGATCGTCGCGGACGTCCTCGACCTGGACACCGGCGACACCCTCGCCGGGCAGCTGTCCGACACCCCGGTCGTGGTCGGCGCGGTCGCCGAGAACCAGCAGCACCACCTGCACGACAACGGCATCATGCAGACCCCCGCCGGACGCGCCTCCGGGCTCGGCCGCCAGGTGCCCGGACAGGGCGGCGGGGGCGGCGAGTTCGGCCCGCCCGGCTCCGGTGACACCACCGGCTACGCCCCGGCGGGCGGCTTCGGCGACTACACCGACGACGACTTCGTCAAGCCCCGCAAGGGCCGCAGGTGGCTGAAGAGATCCTTCTACTCGGTCCTCGCGCTCGCCGTCATCGGCGGCGGGCTGTACGGCGGCTGGCGCTGGACGCAGACCCAGTACTACGTCGGCGCCAACGAGGAGCACGTCGCCCTGTACCGCGGGATCAGCCAGGACCTGGCCTGGGTCTCGCTCTCGAAGGTGGAGAAGGACCACCCCGAGATCGAACTCAAGTACCTGCCGCCCTACCAGCAGAAGCTGGTCGAGTCGACCATCACCGAGGGCGGTCTGAAGGACGCCCAGGCGAAGATCGACGAACTCCAGCTCCAGGCCACCGCGTGCAAGAAGCGGGCCGAGCAGCAGGCCGCCCAGAGCGAGCAGAACGCCAAGACGGGCGAGGGCGAGGCCGGAGGCACCACGGGAACCACCCGTACCTCTCTTACGTCCAAGGCGACACCGACACCGAATCCGTCGGCGTCCGGCAAGTCCCCGTCCCCCTCCACCTCCCCGACACCGACTGCGACGCCAAGCCCCGGCCCCACCCTCTCGGAGGAAGAGCAGAAGGTCGTTTCGAACTGCGGTACGCAGTAGGCAAGCCGCGAGAGGCCCCGTCACACCATGAGCAGTACTACGAACCCGCCGACGCATCACACTTCCACGATCGGCGCCATCGGTGCGCCGAGCAGGCGCAACACCGAGCTCGCGTTGCTGGTCTTCGCGGTCGTCATCCCGGTGTTCGCCTACGCCAATGTGGGCTTGGCGATCAATGACGAGGTGCCGGCCGGACTGCTCGGCTACGGCATCGGTCTGGGCCTGCTCGCAGGCATAGGTCATCTGGCCGTCCGGAAGTTCGCGCCCTACGCGGACCCGTTGATGCTGCCGCTGGCAACGCTGCTGAACGGCCTCGGCCTCGTCGTGATCTGGCGGCTGGACCAGTCGAAGCGACTGAGCAACTACGCCGACGCCGCACCGCGGCAGCTGCTGTACTCGGCACTGGGCGTCGCCCTGCTCGTGGCCGTTCTGATCTTCCTCAAGGACCACCGCGTCCTGCAGCGCTACACGTACATCTCCATGGCCGGCGCGCTGTTCCTGCTGCTCCTGCCGCTCGTGCCCGGTCTGGGCGCGGACATCTACGGCGCCAAGATCTGGATCAACATCCCCGGTCTGGGCACGGTCCAGCCCGGTGAGTTCGCGAAGATCGTGCTCGCGGTCTTCTTCGCCGGTTACCTGATGGTCAAGCGCGACGCGCTCGCCCTCGCCAGCCGCCGCTTCATGGGTCTGTACCTGCCGCGCGGCCGCGACCTCGGTCCGATCCTGGTCGTCTGGGTCATCTCGATCCTCATCCTGGTCTTCGAGACCGACCTCGGAACGTCCCTGCTGTTCTTCGGGATGTTCGTCATCATGCTGTACGTCGCCACCGAGCGGACCAGCTGGATCGTCTTCGGTCTGCTGATGTCCGCGGTCGGCGCCGTCGGTGTGGCGAGCTTCGAGCCGCACATCCAGACGCGTGTGCAGGCCTGGCTCGACCCGGCGCGCGAGTTCGCGCTCTCCCGGGCCGGCGTCCAGGACGGCATCCTCCACTCCGAGCAGGCCATGCAGGCCCTGTGGGCCTTCGGCTCCGGCGGCACGCTCGGCACCGGTCTCGGCCAGGGCAACTCCGACCTGATCGGCTTCGCCGCCAACTCCGACTTCATCCTCGCCACCTTCGGCGAGGAACTGGGCCTGGCCGGCGTCATGGCGATCCTGCTGCTCTACGGGCTGATCGTCGAGCGCGGTGTCCGCACGGCCCTCGCGGCCCGCGACCCGTTCGGCAAGCTGCTGGCCGTCGGCCTGTCCGGCGCCTTCGCCCTCCAGGTCTTCGTCGTGGCCGGCGGTGTGATGGGCCTCATCCCGCTGACCGGTATGACGCTGCCCTTCGTGGCGTACGGCGGTTCCTCCGTCATCGCCAACTGGGCGCTGATCGGCATCCTGCTCCGCATCAGCGACACCGCACGCCGCCCCGCGCCCGCCCCCGCGCCCAACCCTGACGCCGAGATGACCCAGGTGGTCCGTCCGTGAACAAGCCCCTACGCCGGATCGCGATCTTCTGCGGACTCCTTGTCCTGGCGCTGCTGATTCGCGACAACTGGATCCAGTACGTCCAGGCGGACGAGCTCAGGACGGACAAGAACAACCGCCGCGTCGTCATCGAGCGCTACGGCACGCCTCGCGGCAACATCATCGTCGACGGCAAGGCCATCACCGGCTCGAAGGAAACCGACGGCAGCGATTTCAAGTTCAAGCGCACCTACGCGAACGGCCCCATGTGGGCCCCCGTCACCGGCTACGCCTCGCAGGCCTTCGGTGCCAACCAGCTGGAGTCCATCGAGGACGGCATCCTCACCGGCAACGACGACCGGCTGTTCTTCCGCAACACCCTCGACATGCTCACGGGCAAGGAGAGGGAGGGCGGCAACGTGGTCACGACCCTCAACGCCGCCGCGCAGAAGGCCGCGTACGAGGGCCTGAAGGACCGCGGCAAGGGCGCGGTCGTGGCCCTGGAGCCGTCCACCGGCAAGATCCTGGCGCTGGCGTCCTTCCCGTCGTACGACCCCGCGTCCTTCGCCGGCAACTCCACCACGACCGACTCCAAGGCGTGGACGGCGCTGCAGAAGAAGAACAACCCCGACGACCCGATGCTCAACCGGGCGCTGCGTGAGGTCTACCCGCCCGGCTCGACCTTCAAGGTCGTCACGGCGGCCGCGGCGCTGGAGCACGGGCTGTACACGGACGCCGACGCGAAGACCAACTCGCCCGACCCGTGGGTCATGGAAGGCACCACCACCAAGCTGCCGAACGAGGGCAACATCCCCTGCAAGAACGCGACCCTGCGCGTTGCCCTGCAGTACTCCTGCAACACCGTCTTCGGCAAGGTCGGCTCCGACCTCGGCAACGACAAGATGCTGGAGACGGCCAAGAAGTTCGGCTTCACCGAGGAGCAGTTCACCCCGACCCGCACCAGCGCGTCGGTCTTCTCGGACGACATGAACCCCTCGCAGACGGCGCTGTCCTCCATCGGCCAGTTCAACACCGCCGCGACGCCGCTCCAGATGGCCATGGTCGCCTCGGCCGTCGCCAACAACGGCACGCTGATGAAGCCGTACATGGTCGACGAGCTCCAGACCAACAACCTCGACGCCATCGAGAAGACCACGCCGGAGGAGATGAGCGAGCCGCTGTCGGCGGAGAACGCTCAGAAGCTCCAGTCGATGATGGAGACGGTCGTCGAGGACGGCACGGGTAAGAACGCCCAGATCAGCGGCGTGAAGGTGGGCGGCAAGACCGGTACCGCCCAGCACGGTGTGGACAACAGCGAGAACCCCTACGCGTGGTTCATCTCCTACGCCAAGCTCGACGACGGCAGCGCGCCGGTGGCCGTGGCCGTCGTGGTGGAGGACCAGAACGCGGTCCGCGACGACATCTCCGGTGGCGGCCTCGCCGCACCCATCGCCAAGAGCGTCATGGAGGCGGTCATCAACAGCAAGAAGTGAACCTGCTCACGTCCCCTTCACATCGGTGCACGTTGCGATACCGGTCCTGTATCGGGTTACGGGCTTGGCCAGGTCACACAAGATGAGCCGGGTACGGTATGCCCGGACGGACCACCGCCACACCCACAAGGGTGAGGGCGGGACCGACGGAGAGGGCTGGTAGGTAGCTTATGGAAGAGCCGCGTCGCCTCGGCGGCCGGTACGAGCTGGGCCAGGTGCTCGGTCGTGGTGGCATGGCGGAGGTCTACCTCGCGCATGACACCCGGCTCGGCCGCACCGTGGCGGTGAAGACGCTGCGCGCGGACCTCGCGCGCGACCCGTCCTTCCAGGCCCGCTTCCGCCGGGAGGCCCAGTCGGCCGCCTCGCTCAACCATCCCGCGATCGTGGCGGTCTACGACACGGGCGAGGACTACATCGACAATGTGTCGATCCCGTACATCGTCATGGAGTACGTAGACGGCTCGACGCTCCGTGAGCTGCTTCACTCCGGCCGCAAGCTGCTGCCGGAGCGCGCCATGGAGATGACGATCGGCATCCTCCAGGGCCTGGAGTACGCCCACCGCAGCGGCATCGTCCACCGCGACATCAAGCCCGCGAACGTCATGCTGACGCGCAACGGCCAGGTCAAGGTGATGGACTTCGGCATCGCCCGCGCCATGGGCGACTCCGGTATGACGATGACGCAGACGGCCGCCGTGATCGGCACCGCCCAGTACCTCTCGCCGGAGCAGGCGAAAGGCGAGCAGGTCGACGCCCGGTCGGACCTCTACTCCACCGGCTGTCTGCTGTACGAGCTCCTGACGGTACGGCCGCCCTTCGTGGGCGACTCCCCGGTGGCCGTCGCCTACCAGCACGTACGGGAAGAGGCCCAGGCTCCGTCGGTCTTCGACCCCGAGATCACGCCCGAGATGGACGCGATCGTGCTGAAGGCCCTGACGAAGGACCCCAACTACCGCTACCAGTCGGCCGACGAGATGCGTGCCGACATCGAGGCATGCCTCGACGGCCAGCCCGTCGCCGCCACCGCGGCCATGGGTTCGGTGGGCTACGGCGGCTACCCGGACGACCAGCCGACGACGGCCCTGCGCTCCGCGGACGCCGGCGCCACGTCGATGCTGCCGCCGATGAACCCGGACGACGGCGGCTACGGCTACGACGACCGCCCGGACCGGCGCCGCCAGAAGAAGTCCAACACCTCCACGATCCTGCTGGCCGTCGCGGCCGTGCTGGTCCTCGTGGGCGCGATCCTGATCGGCAAGTGGGTCTTCGACGGCAATACGGCGAGCAACAGCCAGGTGGCCGTGCCGAGCATCGTCGGCCAGACGGAGAGCAGCGCGCGGGATCTACTGGGCAACGTCGATCTCAAGATCGGCAAGGTCACCAAGCAGGAGTGCGAGGACCAGCCCAAGAACAACATCTGCTCGCAGACCCCCGAGGCCAAGACCAAGGTCGACAAGAACACGACGGTCGACATCGTGGTGTCGACCGGGGCGCCGAAGGTGTCGGTGCCGGACGTGGAGGGTCTGCCGTTCGAGCAGGCCAAGTCCGATCTCGAGGACAAGGGCTTCGACGTCCAGCAGAAGACCGAGGAGTCCGACCGCAATCCGGGCGTCGTCATCAGCCAGGACCCCGAGGGCGGCACCGAGCAGGAGAAGGGCAGCACGATCACCCTCACCGTCGCCAAGGAGAAGGAGCAGTCCACTGTTCCGGACGTCCTCGGCAAGACGTGTGACGAGGCGAAGGCCCAGATGGAGGCCAACGACCTGTCCGGCAACTGCCAAGAGGTGGACACCCAGGACCCGAACCAGGTCGGCAAGGTCATCTCCACGTCCCCGACGGCCGGCACCCAGGCCGACAAGGGCGACACGGTGACCATCCAGATCGGCAAGCAGGCCCAGCAGCAGCAGGCCACGGTCCCGACCGTGACCCAGCTGTCGCTCAAGGACGCCAAGAAGGCGTTGGAGCAGGCGGGTCTGTCGGTCGGCCAGATCAGCGGATCCCAGGACGACAACGCGATCGTCATCAGCCAGGACCCGCAGCCGAACACCCAGGTCGCCCAGGGCACCGCGGTCAACCTGGTCGCCTTCGGCCAGGGCGGCAACAACGGCGGCGGCGACAACGGCGGCCAGATCTTCGGAGGCGTGACCGGAACCTCGGCCGGCACGGAGGACTGACCCCGAGCCTCATGACTGAGCCCCGGTTCCCGCTCAGGGAACCGGGGCTCAGTCGTTCACGGGTGCGTGCGCTCGATCAGCGCAGTTCCTCCGGCAGCGTCCGCTGCTCGTCCACCTTGTCCACGCGCTCCAGTTCGCCCCACACCACATAGCGGTAGCGGCTCGTGTAGACCGGCGTGCAGGTCGTCAGGGTGATGTAGTGGCCGGCCTTCGTCCTGCCCGATTCCTTCGGGATGCCGCCGAGGACCTGGACGTTGTACTTCGAGGTCTCGGGAAGGACGGCGTAGACCTTGTAGACGTACCACTTGTCCTTCGTCTCGAAGACGATCGGGTCGCCCTTCTTGAGCTTGTGGATGTTGTGGAACTTCGCGCCGTGGCCGTCCCGGTGCGCCGCGAGGGAGAAGTTCCCCTTCTTGTCCGAGCTCGGCAGGGTCGCCTTGACGGGGTCGGTGTAGTAGCCGGCTACGCCGTCGTTGAGGATCTTCGACGTCGTGCCCTTCTCGACCAGGATCTCGCCCTTGGTCATCGCGGGGACGTGGAGGAACCCGATGCCGTTCTTGGCGTCGAACTCGGCGGGACGGCCGGAGTCCCCGTCCTGGTGGGCCCAGATGTCACGGACCTTGTCGGCCTGTTTGTCCGCCGCCCGGTCGGCGATGACGTTCGTCCACCACAGGGAGTAGACGACGAACAGGCCCAGCACCAGGCCCGCGGTGATGAGGAGTTCGCCGAAGATGCTGACCGCCATCGCGATCGGCCCCATGCGCCGACGGCGAGCCGGGGCGCGTCGTGAGCCGGGCGCGGCCGTGTGGTCTTCCGTGCCCTCGGTGGTCGCTGCCACTTTTCATCTGCCCTTAACTGACGAGCGCATCCGGCTTGCCCTTGCTGCGCGGCCGTTCCTCGACCATCTTGCCCCAGACGATCATCCGGTACTTACTGGTGAACTCCGGGGTGCACGTGGTGAGTGTGATGTAGCGGCCCGGCCCGGTGAAACCCGACCCCGGCGGAACCGGCTCCAGCACACTCACATTGCTCGGCGACGTCACCGGCAGGATCGACGCCATCTTGTACACGTAGTACTTGTCCTGCGTCTCCACGACGATCGCGTCACCCGGGGCGAGCCGGTTGATGTAGCGGAACGGTTCGCCGTGCGTGTTGCGATGCCCGGCCAGGCCGAAGTTGCCGGTCTTGGCGTCCGGCATCGCCGTCTTCAGCTTGCCCTCGCCGTAGTGGCCGACCATGCCCCGGTCGAGCACCTTCTTGTTGCTGATGCCCTCGGCGATCGGCACGACGACGTCCAGCTTCGGGATGCGCAGGATGGCGAAACCCTGCCCCGGCTCGAAGGTCCCCGGGTTGCGTTTGCCGTTGGCCCAGTCGTCCTGGAGGCTGCTGGCTTCCTTGTCCGCCTGGGCGTGCGCCCGGACGTTGGTCCACCACAGCTGGTAGCTCACGAACAGCAGCATCAGCACGCCGGTGGTGATGAACACCTCACCGATCGCCCGGCTGGCGACGGTGGCCGCACTGGGCTTGCGCGCCCGTGCCTGCCGGCGCGCCTCCATACGGGAGAGGGGAGCGCCGGAGCTCTCCGAGTCCGTCTCGGCTGCCTCCGCCGCCGGGCGAGTGCCGCCATGTCGCCCATGACGCCGCTTGGCGGCCTTTCTGCGGGCCGCACGACCACCCGTTGGGGTTCCTGTGACGGAAGCGGCGGATGAGGCGGCAGAAGGCGATATGGACTCGCGAGAAGGCGGCGGCTCGGCAACCCGCAGAGCCACGGTCTCGTCGTCCGCCGGCGGTATGTACCGTTCCGTGTACGGTTCCTGGGCCGCGGAGGGCACCTCGTCGCCGTAGCCCTGAGCGGCGTAGCCCTCGGTGCGGTATCCGCCGGCTCCGTAGCCCTCACCGCCGTACCCGGCGCCCCCATGGGCCTCGGCGGCCTGCGCCTGGGTGACGTAGTTCTCCCCGCCGTGCCACTCCCCGAGCGCACCGGAGCCCTCGTACGGCTGCTGCCCGTACGAGGTCCCCTGGTCGCCGGCGGCGCCGTAGGAGTCCGTGAAGGACTCCCCGTACGCGGCGCCGGACTCGCGCTCGGGGCGCAGGGCGGTCACGCCGTGGCCCTGCCCACCACCGGGGCGAGCCCCGCCGACCTCGCCACCGCGCCTTCGTCACCGCACTCCACCAGCCAGTTGGCCAGCATCCGGTGCCCGTGCTCGGTCAGCACCGACTCGGGGTGGAACTGGACCCCCTCGACCGGGAGTTCGCGGTGGCGCAGGCCCATGATGATGCCGTCGTGCGTGCGCGCGGTGACCTCGAGGTCGGCCGGGACCGTCGCCGGTTCCGCCGCCAGGGAGTGGTAGCGGGTCGCCGTGAAGGGCGAGGGCAGGCCGGCGAAGACGCCCCCGCCCCCGTGCTCGACCAGTGAGGTCTTGCCGTGCAGCAGCTCCGGCGCACGGTCCACGACACCGCCGTACGCCACCTGCATCGACTGCATGCCGAGGCAGACACCGAAGACCGGCACGCCGGTCGAGGCGCAGTGCCGCACCATCTCGACGCAGACGCCGGCCTCCTCGGGCGTTCCGGGGCCCGGCGACAGCAGTACGCCGTCGAAGCCGTCCTGGGCGTGCGTCGTCGACACCTCGTCGTTGCGCAGCACCTCGCACTCGGCGCCCAGCTGATAGAGGTACTGGACCAGGTTGAAGACGAAGCTGTCGTAGTTGTCCACGACCAGAATGCGCGCGCTCACTGGTTGTCCACCGTCACATCGTTGAAGGGCAGAAGCGGTTCGGCCCACGGGAAGACGTAGTTGAACAGGACGTAGACCACGGCCATGGCCAGCGCGAGCGAGAGCAGCGCCTTCACCCACGCGTTCCCCGGCAGATGCCGCCAGATCCAGCCGTACATGCCGTCCCTTCCGTCGCACCACGGCACTCAGACTCACGCCGTACAGCCAACAGACTAACGGCGCAACGCCTCCGGTTTCCCGGCCTCCACAGGCTGGGTGGAGTCCAGGTGAGCCCACACGATCAGCCGATGACTGTGCCCCCACTCGGGATCGCACGTGGTCAGCGTCAGATAGCGGCCTTCACGCGTGTACCCCGACTTACGGGGCACAGGGTCAATCACCTCAACGTCGGCGGGCAGGGTTTTGTAGGGGCCTTTGTCGATCCGATACGTGAACCAGGTCGTTCCGTCGGTCAGCACCACCGCGTCCCCGGGCCGCAGCCTGGGAAAGTCCTTGAACGGATCGCCGTACGTGCGCCGATGACCGGCGACCGAGAAGTTGCCCTTCTGGCCGAGCTGGGCGGTGTTCGCGTAGTGGCCGAGCCCCTTCTTCAGGGTCCTGGTGGCCGTGCCCTCCAGAACCGGCTTGTTCCACGTGAAACCAAGCCGGGGGATGTACATGATCGCGAAGGGCTTGTCCGAGGCGTACGGCCCCGGCTTCGGCGGACTCGCGGTCGCACCCGGACTCGCCGCCGCACCGCCGGGAGCGGTGTCGGTCGGACGCACCGCCCCCTCGGCCCACTGCTCCTGCAACTGGTCGATCTGGTCGTTCATGACGCTGTCGGCCTTCACACCCGTCCAGAAAAGTACATAGACGACGAAAAGGACGATGACGGTGCCTGCGGTGATGCACAGCTCGCTGACGGTCCTCACCACGACGCGCACCGGCAGCTCCAAGGCAGGTCACTCCACGGGCTTGGCGTACTGCAGATCCACTGTGCCCGAGTAGCCGGGCAGAGTCACCGTCCCGTCCTCGGTGACTTTCCAGCCGAGGCCGTAGACATTCACGTAGACCATGTAGTTCTGGATCGCCGTCGAGGCGGCGAGCGCCTGCTGCATCTTCTCCGGGTCACCGACGGCCGTGATCTTGTACGGCGGTGAGTAGACCCGGCCCTGGAGGATCAGGGTGTTGCCCACACAGCGCACGGCGCTGGTGGAGATCAGCCGCTGGTCCATGACCTTGATGCCCTTGGCACCGCTCTGCCACAGCGCGTTGACCACGGCCTGGAGGTCCTGCTGGTGGATCACCAGGTAGTCGGGCTGCGGCTCGGGATACCCCGGGAGCTTGGCCGTGGCGTCCGGTGGGGCGTCGTTGAGCGTGACCGAGATGGCCTCGCCCGTCAGCTTCTGGGTGCCGGCGTTGTGCTCCAGCGCGGCCAGCTTGTCGTCCTCAGCCTTGGTGCTGCCGTCGTCCCGCTCGGCGAGCGCCTCCACGTCGTCACGCAGCGACGCGTTCGCGTCGTTGAGCTCACCGTTCTCGCGGCTGCGCTCATGGATCAGGTCCGAGAGCTTCAGCAGCGAGGTGTCCGTACGGATATTGGTGCCCTTGGCCGTGTTGAAGCTGGTGAAGAAAATCAGCCCGGCGAGAGCGAAGACCGCCGCGGTGAGCACCCGCACCGGCCGGAAACGGCCGCGAGCAGGGCTGGATCCCGTCGGGGGAGAGTCGGCAGAATTGCTCAACGTACCCTTATCTCCTTCGGCGCCGCGGAAGCACTACGCTAACGGACGCCCGGGGGAGCCATCCGAGTCCCCTTGCAAGCCCCCCGAGCCCGACCAGTTCCCTGCGCGGCCACGCAGCGCATCGACAGGAGAGACCCTCGTGCCGAAGTCACGTATCCGCAAGAAGGCCGACTACACGCCGCCGCAGTCGAAGCAGGCGACCGCCATCAAGCTGAACAGCCGCGGCTGGGTCGCGCCCGTGATGCTGGCCATGTTCATCATCGGCCTGGCATGGATCGTCGTCTTCTACGTGACCGACGGTTCGCTGCCCATCGAGGCGCTCGGCAACTGGAACATCGTGGTGGGCTTCGGCTTCATCGCCGCCGGGTTCGGCGTCTCCACCCAGTGGAAGTAGCGCCCGAACCGTCGGCCACCTCGCGGTGAACGCAGCTCTGCCCAGGGCTATCCGCTGAGTTATCCACAGCCTTGCAGCAATTTCCACAAGCTGACTGGGGAAAAGACGACGATCTGTGGATAACCCATCGGGCGTTGACGCCGGTATGACTGCCACACCGGTCATCCGATGGCACTCCGAACGTATGTACGCCCCCTGTCTGACCTGCGAAAATGCCGGTCAAAGGCAGGGGGCGTGACCGTTCCCGCACCCTACGCACAAGATCCGCCACACGCTGTGGACAACAGGGCCGCTCACGTGGATAACGTCCCGGCTCAGGTGAGCTGGGCCGTCCTGAGCACGGTCATCAGCACGACCACGGCCAGGACCAGCGCACATGTGCCGTACTGCACGAGGGCCCGGCGCTCCCGCGGGGCGTGGACCATGGCGTAGCCGATGACGACGCCGGCCACGAGGCCGCCGATGTGGGCCTGCCAGGCGATGTTGCTCCAGCCGAACGTGAAGATGAGGTTGATCACCAGCAGGGCGATGATCGGCCGCATGTCGTACTGGAGCCGGCGCATCAGCACGGCGGTCGCGCCGAAGAGACCGAAGATGGCGCCGGAGGCGCCGAGCGAGGACTGGTTCGCGGCGCCGATGAGGTAGGTCAGCGCGCTGCCTGCGAGGCCGGAGACGAAATAGAGCGTGAGGTAGCGGGCACGGCCGAGGGCCGCTTCCAGGGGGCCGCCGATCCACCACAGGCTGAGCACGTTGAACAGGATGTGGACGTAGCCGCCGTGCAGGAACATCGAGGTCAGCAGCCGGTACCACTGCCCCTCGGCGACACCCCCGACGTCGCCGAGCACGGGGATGTATGCCCGTCCGATGAGGGTGAAGCTGTCGGTGAAGCGGTTGCCGACGGACAGCTGGACCAGGAAGACGGCAAGACAGATGCCGATCAGGATCTTGGTGACCAGGCGTGGGTCGGAGGCGATGGTGCCGCCCGCGATGGTGCGGGGCTGGGCCGCGGTGGGCGCATGCCCCGTGCCGGAACCGCCGCGTACGCAGTCGGGGCACTGGAAGCCGACGGAGGCGCTGACCATGCACTCGGGACAGATGGGCCGCTCGCAGCGGGTGCAGCGGATACCGGTCTCGCGGTCCGGATGGCGGTAGCAGACCGGCAGGCTCTGGGCGTCCTGCGGGCTGCCGGCCGGCTGGTCCATGAGGTCCCCTAGGTCGTCGTCCGCGGTGCACGTCCTCAATGCACCGCCCCGCTCATCCTTACGGACGAGCGGGGCGTTTGGTTCCCTGCGGGAGGTGTCGGACTCAGCCCTCGCGGGTCTCCACGACGACCGACTCGATGACGACGTCGTTCACGGGACGGTCGGTGCGCGGGTTGGTCTGCGCGGTCGCGATGGCGTCGATGACCTTCTGGCTCGCGCCGTCGTTGACCTCGCCGAAGATCGTGTGCTTGCGGTTCAGCCACGTCGTGGGGGCGACGGTGATGAAGAACTGCGAGCCGTTCGTGCCCGGGCCGGCGTTGGCCATGGCCAGCAGGTAGGGCTTGTCGAAGGAGAGGTCCGGGTGGAACTCGTCCTCGAACTGGTAACCGGGACCGCCGGTGCCGTTGCCCAGCGGGTCGCCGCCCTGGATCATGAAGCCGCTGATGACCCGGTGGAAGACCGTGCCGTCGTAGAGCTTGGCCGTGGACTTCTCGCCGGTTTCGGGGTTCGTCCACTCACGCTCGCCCTTGGCGAGTTCGACGAAGTTCTTGACCGTCTTCGGCGCGTGGTTCGGGAGGAGCCGGACCTCGATGTCGCCGTTGTTGGTCTTCAGGGTGGCGTAAAGCTGCTCAGCCACGATCTGCCTTCCGTTGTCTTCCTGTGACACCCCGATCCTCGCACGGTCTGCGGGATCCGTCGCCCGCCACTCGTTCACCGGCGCGCAACCGGGCGCTTCTCCGGCAGAAAAGTGGGCGAGTGGGTCCGTGGCGGGGGCGCTCGACGGCGAACCGTGGCATTGTCGACGACAAGCCACCGTTGAACCACATTGGTCCGTTATTGGGTTTGATCAAGACATTCGGCACCCATATGCCCGCCCACACATGCCCCAAAGCGCTCCGGCAGGCATGATCCGTAAAAGGGTGGAAAGTCGAAATACCGTACGCCACCGAGGAGGAGGATCCCGTGACCCGCATCGACAGCGTGCGCGCCGCGACCGGCTCGGCGAAGGACAGCGTGCTGCACGCCGCGGAAGTGGTGGCGCCCTACGCCGACACCGCCAAGGACAGGGCCGCACTGTATGCGCACGAGGCACGCGTACGGCTGGCGCCGATGGTCTCGCAGGCCACCGAGCAGGCCCGCGCCCAGGCCCGTCTCCAGTACGACGCGCATCTCGCACCACGGCTGGAGCAGGCCCTTACCCACGTGCCGCCGAAGGTCGACCTAGCCGCTCATGAAGCCGCCGTCCGTACCCGCAAGGCTGCCCGGCAGGCCGCCGACTATTCCCGGCCGAAGATCGAACAGGCGGTCGCCGCCGCCGGACCCGTGCGCGACGAGGCCGCCGCACGCGGCGTCGCCGCACTGGCCGCGCTACGCGGTCAGGTCTCACCGCAGGAGATCCAGCGCCTGGTCCGCAAGCACGAGCGGCGGGCCAGGGCCGGCCGCGTGGTGAAGGTGCTGGCCGTGCTGGGTCTCGTCGCCGGTGGGGCCGTCGCCGCGTGGAAGTGGTGGGACAAGCAGGCCAATCCGGACTGGCTGGTCGAGCCGCCCGCCGCGACGGAAGTTCCCGAGTCGAACCGTCTGACGTCCGTGGACGGCAGCGGCCAGAACGGCCTGGACCCGGAGGTCCAGGCGAAGGAGGCCGAGGAGGAAGCCGCCCGCCGGGACGAGGGCCCGTGACGGACGAGAGCCCGTGACCGACAAGATCCCGTGACGGACGAAGGCCGGTGACGGACGAAGGCCGGTGACGGACGAGGGCCGGTGACGGACGAGGGCCGGTGATCTGAGGGCCTTCCCTTACGGCTTCTCGCGTACGGCTTCTCACCCGCGGCCGCAAGAGCCGTAGGCGAAGACAAGTGGTGTGTGTCCCGTGCGGCGGGCGCACACCACTTTGCCGTCCACTGCCCCGCCTCTGATGACGGCCGGTCAGAAGCACCCGCGACGCACGCACCAAAAAAAGCCCCCTGACCTGCGTTTCCGTAGGTCAGGGGGCTTGAGGTGTGGAGCCTAGGGGAGTCGAACCCCTGACATCTGCCATGCAAAGACAGCGCTCTACCAACTGAGCTAAGGCCCCTCAAAAAGAAACGTCCGGCCGGAGGAAAACCCCATACCGGCGGGCGCCCAGACCAGAGTACCCGGTCGCCCCCCGGATCCCGCAAAAGGATTGGGGGTCCCCGTAAACGACCACTCTCCGTAAGATGCTCGGCGTGGTTCGCGACAGCGAACCGCGGTTTTGGGGAAGCGATGGGGAGACGCAATGGACGCCGCACAGCAGGAAGCCACCGCAAGAGCGCGGGATCTGCAGCGGAACTGGTACGGGGAGCCGCTGGGGACGCTCTTCCGTAAGCTCATCGACGATCTTGGTCTCAACCAGGCTCGTCTCGCGGGGGTACTGGGACTGTCCGCACCGATGCTGTCGCAGCTGATGAGCGGACAGCGGGCGAAGATCGGCAATCCCGCCGTGGTCCAGCGGGTGCAGCTGCTGCAGGACTTGGCGGGGCAGGTCGCGGACGGCAGCGTGAGCGCGGCCGAGGCCACCGAGCGCATGGAGGAGATCAAGAAGTCGCAGGGGGGCTCGGTGCTCAGCAACACCACGCACACGACGAACAGTTCGGGTGCGCCCACGGTCAAGCGGGTCGTGCGCGAGATCCAGTCGCTGCTGCGCTCGGTGGCCGCCGCGGGCGACATCATCGAGGCCGCGGAGACCCTCGCCCCCACCCACCCGGAACTGGCAGAGTTCCTCCGGGTGTACGGCGCCGGCCGCACCTCCGACGCGGTCGCGCACTACCAGTCCCACCAGAACTGACCCCCTGGCCCGGTCGCCGAGGGGGTTCGGCAGCCGGGCCGACGGCGTGCGTCCTGAGCGGGCACGAGGGGGTCGTGCGGGGGAGTCCGCGAAGGACGGTCAGCGAGGGGGAGTCGTATCGCTCGTCGTGGGGGAAGCAAGGGGGGTAACCGGAGGGGGAGGAGCGACGCACAGCCATGGGTGAGGTCTTCGCCGGGCGCTACGAACTGGTCGACCCGATCGGACGCGGGGGCGTCGGCGCCGTCTGGCGTGCCTTCGACCACCGCCGTCGGCGCTATGTGGCAGCCAAGGTGCTGCAGCAGAGCGACGCGCACTCGCTGCTGCGGTTCGTCCGCGAGCAGGCTCTGCGGATCGATCATCCCCATGTGCTCGCGCCCGCCAGCTGGGCCGCCGACGACGACAAGGTCCTGTTCACCATGGACCTGGTGGCCGGCGGCTCGCTGGTCCATCTCGTAGGCGATTACGGCCCCTTGCCGCCGTCGTTCGTCTGCACCCTCCTCGACCAGCTCCTCGCGGGGCTCGCCGCGGTGCACGCGGAAGGCGTCGTCCATCGCGACATCAAGCCCGCCAACCTGCTCCTCGAAGCCACCGGCACGGGGCGTCCACGGCTCAGGCTCTCCGACTTCGGCATCGCCATGCGGCTCGGCGAGCCGCGCCTCACCGAGACCAACCTCGTCGTGGGAACGCCCGGTTATCTCGCTCCCGAGCAACTCATGGGCGCGGAACCGGACTTCCCGGCCGACCTGTTCGCCGTGGGGCTGGTCGCGCTGTATCTGCTGGAGGGTGCCAAGGCGGACGCCAAGGCGCTGGTCCAGTACTTCACCACGCACGGGACGCCGGGTGCACCCACGGGCATTCCGGAACCGCTGTGGCAGGTCGTGGCCTCGCTGCTGCAACCGGATCCGCACGCGCGGTTCCGCACGGCGACGGGGGCGCGCAAGGCCCTCGCCGCGGCCACCGAGCTTCTGCCGGAGCCCGGCCCCGACGACGAGATCATCGAGATCTTCGACCAACTCGGTCCGCTGCCGACGGGGTTCGTACCCGAGGGACCGCTCAAGCGGGCCCCGGGAATCGAAGGAGAGCGGACCGGATCCGGACAGTTCCGGGTCGGCGAGGGCTCGGTGGGGACATCGAGCCCGGCGAACGGCACCGGCCCCGATCCGAGAAGCCTCGGCTCCGTACCGAGCGGCACGGAATTCGGGGCGGCCGGTGGCGGCTATGGAGCGGCCGGTGCGGCACATGGGCCGTCCGGTGCAGGACATGGAGCGTCCGGTGGCGGGTCCGGGTCGGTCGGCGGCGGGCAGGTGGCGGGCAGCGGGCCCGGGCCGGTAGGCGGCAGACCCGGGTCGGCGGGCACGGGGCGAGGCACAGCCGGCACCGGATCCGATGCCGTATCCGGCGATCCGCGTCACGTGCCGGCTGGGCAGACACCGCCCGTTGCCGAGCCCCCCAGCTCCCCGCAGCAGCGCGACAGCGGCAGTTCGGTCAGCATGTCCGACACCGGCAGCTTCCATCTGCCGCTCCCGCAGTCCACAGGCTCCTCCCCTCAGGCACAGACGCCCCCGCCACAGCCCTACGCGGCACAAGGACCGGCGCAAGGCCCGGTACAGGGCGAGGTACGCAGGCCCGCCGGCAACCACGGCCACCCCCACGAGAACGTGCAGCATCACCCGGCCGACACCCCCCTGACCAGCAACCCCGCGACCAACACCCCTCAGGGCAGCGACCCGCCGGCCAACGCCCCCAGGACCAGCAACCCCCCGGCCAACAGCTCCCCCTACGACACCACCCATGTCCTGTCCTCCCCCCGACCACACACGCCGCAGTACCCGCCCCAGCCTCCGACGACGCCGCCACAGCACCAGCACCAGCACCAGCACCAGCACCAGCGCGTCGATGCCTCTACTGCTTCGTACACCGCTCAGAGCCCGCAGGTTCCACCTTCGGCTCCCCCGGTTCCGCAGCCGCGCCGTCGCGGCGGTCACCGAGCCGTCCGTCGAGCGGCCCGCGGCCCCGCACGCCGCCCCGGTCCACCCGCCAAGGTGGCGCTGCCGCTCCTGCTGCTGGCGCTGGCCTGCTACGCCGTCGGTTTCTGGGCCCTGGCCCAGCTCTGAGAACGGGATCCGCCCGGGCAGGGGCCAGGTCCAGGTCCTCACGCAGGCGCAGACCCGAGGGCGCCCCCGAACGTCCCGCAGAAGCCCGCGTCTACAAGGCCCCGACCCGCCGCCGAGCCACCACCATCCACACCCCCAGCACCACCAGCACCAAGGTCCCGGCTCCGATACCGCTGACCGCGAGCACGGTCATCGCAGCGTCCCCGCTGCCCCCGGCCCCGCCCCCGGCTCCGTCCGCGGCAGCCGCCTCCCGGTCGGTGGCGGAGAGCTGGAAGACGTCCCGCGGCTCGGACTCCCCCGCGTAACCGGGCCCGGCCTGCGCCGAACCGTCCTCTCGCACGCGCAGCGTCAGCTCGAACGGCCCGTCGCCGTACCGCTCGGCCACCGCGGCCGACAGATGCACGACGAGGTAGTAGGACCCCGCGAACCGCATGGCGCTGAGCCGGTCCGGCCCGGCGTACCTGTTCTCGTAGGCGACCGGGGGCAGGGGGTCGAGTTCGGCTGCCTTCACGCTGCCGTCGTAGTTGGCGCCCGCGTCGTCGACGAATCCGCGCACGGGGTTGTAGAGGGCAAGGTTCAGGGCGCCGACCGCGTAGCCGTCGCCGCCCTTCGAAGCCCCCAGCTCGGCGCCGGCATGCAGCTGGCGGCCCCAGTCGAGCGGCACCTCGTAGAAGAGGGTGCGCCCGGGTTCGATGTCGGAGGTCCACACGCCCTCACCGATCGCCACCGCCGAGGCGAAGCCGGGGCCGCCCGCACGGTGTTCGCCCTCGCCGGTGAGGGGGTCGGGTGAGGCGGAGTCCCAGGTCTCGGGGGCGCTGGTCTCGCCGGCCTGCTTCAGGGGCGACTCGGTGGCGGCGAAGAGCTCCAGGTCCCAGGTGTCCGCCGCGGACTCCGAGGTGGAGACACGCTCGACGATCACGTCGTAGCTGCCGGCGCTCTCGCAGCGGGGGCGGTCCGCCGAGATCTCGCGCACGCCCCACGCCGCGATCGGGCGCGGGCTGCGGACGATGCCGAAGGTCTCGGTGTTCTGGGAGCAGGAGCGGCCCGCGGCGTCCCGTACGGACACCTTGACGCCGTCGCCCGCGTGGATCGTGCTGCCGGCGGCGGGGACGGCGGTCACGGAGACGTACGCGTCCGAGGTGGCGTCGAGGTTGAGGCGGTAGTGGATCTCGCCGGAGCCGGGAAGGGAACTCTTGTAGGTGGTGCCGGGCGCGAGAGTCGCGGCGCCCGCCGCACTCGTCCCGCCGTCGACGGGCCGGGCGTCCGGCGCGAAGGCGTAGGGAGCGGGCGTTCCGGCGGCCAGGGCGGTCCCGGCCGGCAGGGCGCCCGTCACACACAGCAGCGCGGCGACGGCGGCCGCACGCGCGCGTACCGGCGGGGAACCGCGCCACATCCTCGCGGGACGCCACCGCACCGCACGCCGCCGCCTCATCACGCGCCACCCCTCGTCACCACTACCGGACCCCGGACTCGCCCATCCTGCCCAGCCCGGCCGGTCGCCACCCCCGCAATCCGTACGGCCGTCCGAAAAGCCCGGCTCTACGACCTCCGGTCCGCTCCCGCAACTCGAGACGGGGGCGTGCGCGGCGGTGGGTACACAAAACCCCGGCCGCCTGGGCGACCGGGGTCTGTGCGCAATCCGATGTCGTGGCTCACGAACCCGTGGGCACGGAGTCAGTCGCCTCCGTCCACAGATCCTGCTCGGCGCGATCCGCCTGGATCTGGCGGTACACGAGGAGCCCGCCGATGGCGGCCAGTGCGACCAGGAGAAGCTTCTTCACCGCGCGACCTCGTCTTTCCTTGACGTAGGGGACCTCTGGCGCCCGACTATACACACCGGCCGATACCAATCGGTGACCTGAGTCCGGGCTCAACTGCCCGCCGCCACGGCCCAGTAGAAGCGGATGCCGACGCTCCGATCGGAGGGTGATCACACCCCGACGGACGGTGACTTTTGGCCCTTTTCCTCCATCTTCGCTCACCCGTCGAGCGCCATGCGTCCATTCGAGTGCTGTTCATCTGAAGATCGACGCGCCACGGGCGTCGGTCCATGACTTCCGAGCCCCCATACACATCATTGGGAAAGTACGCAAATCGCCCAACCCGAAAGTGAGGGGCCATGACCAGGAACAAGGTCATGAACCTGTGGACCGCCATCGTCACCGCCTTCCTCGCGCTGTGCACGGCGCTCGGATTCGTCACCAACACCGCCGCGGCGGCCGTGCCGCACACCGAGACGAGCCGCCGCAGCAACGGCGACGACAACAACCGCAGCGCCGAGCTGCCGGTGCCGGCGATGCCCCAATGGGCCTGGTCCTACGCCAGAGCGCTGCCCCCCACGATGAAGCAGCGCATCCGGGCCGAGGCACACGGAAAGACCCCAAGCTGCCGCCACCGCCCGCTCACGGAGACGGAAGCGGCCACCACGGGCTCGACGACCCGAGAATGCGCCCACTCCGCGGAACCGGCGCAACCACTGGTCCCGCACCAGCGCTGAACCCCCGGCTCGACCCGAGCTGTGACCCTCTGCCTCAAAGCTTGTCGCAGGACCTGTTCCAAGAGCTGTTCCTGAACCTGTTCCACAGCAACACCACGGCGAACGCCTTCGCCCGTCCTCGTCCCCGTCTCATCGCGTATCGACGATGTGCCGGAGATAGGTCCACGGGTCGTCGAGGTATCGCCGCCAATGATCGACGAGTTCCAGATCCCGCCAGCCGGCGGGACGCATTCCGTGGTCACCCACCTCGATGATCTCGGCGCCCGGAAGCGCCGTCAGCACGGGTGAGTGCGTCGCGCAGATGATCTGTGCGCCGGAACGCCCCAGTTCGTGCAGCAGCCCTACCAGTTGAAGACAGGAAGCGAAGGACAGCGCAGCCTCCGGCTCGTCCAGGACGTACAGCCCAGGCTCCTGAAACCGCTCGCGGAAGGCCATCAGAAAGCCCTCGCCGTGGCTCATCTCGTCCGCGGCCCCGGACAGCCTTCCCGACTTCTGCTCCCGGTCCAGCGCGTCGAGCGCCGTCTCCGCCCGCAGGAAGAATCCTCTGCGGCGCGTCCGAGGCCCGCGCAACATACGCCGACCGGCCGCTGTCGCCTCGAACTTCATCCGGCCGCCCAGGGCCGACGGCTCCCGCCAGGTCGCGTACTTGTAGCCCGCGGATCCGCCCCAGGAATCCAGGCCGAAGCCCTCCGCCAGCGCCTCGACGAGGGTCGACTTCCCCGAGCCGTTCTCCCCCACCAGGAACGTCACCGGGGCCGTGAATCTCAGGCCGTCCTCCAGCAGCTGCCGCACACACGGCACCGACCACGGCCAGCCGTCGCCTTCTTCTCTCTCGTCCTCGGCGACATGCGCGTATGCCCGTTCGACGATCATGCCGAAAGGCTCTCATCCGGCACTGACAATCGGGCCCGAGCGCTCTCATGAGGTTCTCGGTGACCCGTAGGCCCCGCATGGCGACGACCCACAGTCGTGATCGACTGAGCGTCTTCCAGACTCACCCCGCCTTCGCCGGGTCAATCCCGTAAAGCGCGGCGGCGGCCACGGCCTGCATCACGCCACAAGCCTCTTGTTCGTCGGCCGGAGCGGCCCACAGCGGTATCAGTCGTGACGCGGTGGACGAGGAGTCCATACGCAGGTAGTGACAAGCACCCTTGATGCGCAGGGCCAGAACGTACACGTCGCCGCCGTCAGCCTTGCCGGAGACCACGCTCACCGTGTCCCCGGCGGCAACCAGGCGCTTGTCCTTCAGGAAATCCACGGCGCCCTGAGGGGTATGTGCGTACCCCGCGGTCGTCATCTGCCGGTACGCGAACGTGCCAGTGGGCTGCTGCGTCAGCAGCACGCCCATCTGCGCCGCAAGGCTGCCGGCCTTGCCGTCGGTCCGCAAAGCCGGGCATGCCATGCCGGACTGTTTCACGCTGTATGTGCCGAGGCCGAATGTGTAGCGGTAGCAGCGGACCGGATAGGCGTCCGCGGCGACGGTCTCCGTGCCCGGCGGTACCAGCCCCAGCATCACTTCTGCCGTGTGGACTTTGCCGGCGCCCTGACTCTGCTCCGGGCCGGCACTCAGCAGCACTCCGCCGTGCCCCTGGACCTGGGCGACGAGCGTGCCCTCGGTGAACTGTCCCCCATAGGGCTGGCCCCCCGACTGAAAGCCCGCGTTCAAGTCCGCGCGCAGGGCCTCGGCAATCTCGGCGGCCTGTGCGTCAACGGCGGACGTGTCCGGTGCGGTGGTCCGCTGGTGGAGCAAGGTGCCCGCAACGCCCATGGCCCCGGCAACGAGTGCCGTCACCGCGAACGCCAGGACCCGCAACCCGGCACCGCGCTCCCGCGCGAAACCGGGTCGTCGGTCCTGCTGAGCTCCCACAGCCTGCGTCGTCATGTCTGTCCCCTGTCGGCAGGACGTTTCCGGAAGATCACTTCGGGGCCGTGTCCTCGCAGCTCTCCGAGGCTTTCACCACGTGGTGCTCACCACGACCTCCGGCACCGACGACGCGCCGCAGGCCATTGACCGATGTCAGGAGCGTGGCGGCGAGGGCTGGTCTCAGAAGCTTGGTGGCGGTCATGTCCCCCCGGCGTGATGGCGGTTCGGAACAGTCTCCGTGACGAGCCAAGAAAGGGCACCGCTTTTGATCAACTCTGATCCGGTGGCCGTGTCCGTTCACAGTTCGGTCGGCGGGCCCCTTGGGACGAGTGCTCCCGGTCACCGTCCGCCTCGCCCGGCGTGCCTGCGGGACTCTGCTCGCGTGAGTGGGAAGCGGTCGGGATGCTCGCCGAGCTTCTGGAAGATCCGCTCATCGGCTGGTGTCAGCCGTAGATGTCAAAAGACCCCCAGCCGTTATCGACTGGGGGTCTTCCAGATGTGGGGCTAACAGGATTTGAACCTGTGGCCTCATCCTTATCAGGGATGCGCTCTAACCAACTGAGCTATAGCCCCGCCGCGCTCTGCGGTGTGTGTCCCGCGCGCTGACTCCTGAAGATTAGCGCACGACGTGGGCAGTCCCAAAATCGGTTGTCGGGGAACCGTCAGGAGAGGTTTGGAAGCGTCTCCCGACGGCAACCGTCATCCGGCCTCGGTGAACCTCACTCGTCCTCGGCGAGCGTCAGCTCGACGCCGCCCACGAAGCCCGCGGAGAGGTTGTAGATGAACGCGCCGAGCGTCGCCAGTGCCGTCGCCAGGACGACGTCGATGACCGCGATGATCGACGTGAACATCAGCACGTGCGGCAGCGACAGGAACGACTGGAGGTCGAAGCCGTTCGACTCGTTCGAGCCGGTCGCCTCGGAGATCGTGCCGCCGACCGTGGAGAAGACGCCCATGGCGTCCATGACCATCCACAGCACCGCGGACGCGACGATCGTGCAGATGCCCAGCGCGATGGAGAGCAGGAAGCTGACCTTCATCACCGACCACGGGTCGGCCTTGGCGACCCGCAGCCGCGCCTTACGGGTGCGCGGCGTCGTCCGCGCGCCCGTGCGGGGCCGGCGCACCGCGCCCGCCGGAGCGCCCGTCTGGTACGCCTGCGGCGGGTGGTAGGGCCCGGCGGCCTGCTGCGGCTGCCGTTCCCCCGGCAGGGGCGAGCCCGGCGCGGGAGCCGCCTGCTGCGCTCCCGCGGGCTGGGGCTGCGGCTGGGCGCCCGGTGCCGCCCCGGCCGCGTACTGCTGGGCCTGCGAGCCTCGGGTGTCCGTCACGGTTCCCCCCTGGGATCCGGGTGCGTCGGGCGAGGGAGACCCTTTCGCCGGCGACTTGATCGCTTTCAGCTGGGTGGTGTGCGTGTCCGTCGCAGGCGCGGCGGAGCCACGGCCGCCGCCCGTCTCCGGACCGGCCGTAGAACCGGTCGAGGTACCGGACGATCCGGCGCCCGTGGCTCCGCTCACGATGACTCTCTCCTCGTGCTACTCGGCCGAGGGTGCGTCCTCGTCCGTGCCGGCGGGTGCGGCCCCCTCGGCGGTCTCGTCGACGACCACGTCGCCGTCGACTTCCTCCGCCTCGCGTCCCGCCTCGGCGTTGCGTGCAATACCTACGACGGCATCGCGCTTGCCCAGGTTGATCAGTTGGACGCCCATGGTGTCACGGCCCGTCTCCCTGATCTCGTTGACTCGCGTACGAATCACACCGCCGCCCAGCGTGATGGCGAGGATCTCGTCGGTCTCCTCGACCACCAGCGCGCCGACGAGGGAACCGCGGTCCTCGACGATCTTGGCGGCCTTGATACCGAGGCCGCCGCGACCCTGGACGCGGTAGTCGTCGACCGCGGTCCGCTTCGCGTACCCGCCGTCGGTGGCAGTGAACACGAACGTACCGGGTCGAACAACATTCATCGAGAGCAGCTCGTCTCCCTCGCGGAAGCTCATGCCCTTGACACCCGAGGTGGCGCGGCCCATAGGGCGCAGCGACTCGTCCGTGGCGGTGAACCTGATCGACTGCGCCTTCCTGCTGATCAGAAGCAGATCGTCGTCGGGCGAAACGAGCTCGGCACCGATCAGTTCGTCATCGGAACCGTCCTCCGTCTCACGGAGGTTGATCGCGATGACACCGCCGGAGCGCGGCGAATCGTAATCCTTCAGAGGCGTCTTCTTCACAAGACCGGCCTTGGTGGCGAGCACGAGGTAAGGAGCCGCCTCGTAGTCGCGGATCGCGAGGATCTCGGCGATCGCCTCGTCCGGCTGGAAGGCCAGCAGGTTGGCGACGTGCTGCCCGCGCGCGTCACGGCCGGCGTCCGGAAGCTCGTACGCCTTCGCCCGGTACACCCGGCCCTTGTTGGTGAAGAACAGCAGCCAGTGGTGGGTGGTGGAGACGAAGAAGTGGTCGACGATGTCGTCTTCCTTCAGCTTCGTACCCCGTACGCCCTTGCCGCCGCGCTTCTGCGCCCGGTAGTCGTCCGTCTTGGTGCGCTTGACGTAGCCGCCGCGCGAGACGGTGACCACGATGTCCTCTTCGGCGATGAGGTCCTCGATGGACATGTCGCCGTCGTAGGGCACCAGCATGGTCTTGCGGTCGTCGCCGTACTTCTCGACGATCGCCGCCAGCTCCTCGCTGACGATGCCGCGCTGGCGGACCGGCGAGGCGAGGATCGCGTTGTACTCGGTGATCTTCGCCTGGAGCTCGTCGTGCTCCTGGATGATCTTCTGGCGCTCCAGGGCGGCCAGTCGGCGCAGCTGCATCTCGAGGATGGCGTTGGCCTGGATCTCGTCGATCTCCAGGAGCTCCATCAGGCCCGTGCGCGCGATCTCGACCGTGTCGCTGGCCCGGATCAGGGCGATGACCTCGTCGATGGCGTCCAGGGCCTTCAGCAGGCCGCGCAGGATGTGTGCGCGCTCCTCCGCCTTGCGCAGCCGGAAGCGCGTACGGCGTACGACGACCTCGATCTGGTGCGTCACCCAGTGGCGGATGAACGCGTCCAGGGAGAGGGTGCGCGGGACGCCGTCGACGAGCGCCAGCATGTTGGCGCCGAAGTTGGTCTGCAGGTCGGTGTGCTTGTAGAGGTTGTTCAGCACGACCTTGGCGACCGCGTCCCGCTTCAGGACGATGACCAGGCGCTGGCCGGTGCGGGACGACGTCTCGTCGCGGACGTCCGCGATGCCGCCGATCTTGCCGTCCTTCACCAGGTCGGCGATCTTCTGCGCGAGGTTGTCCGGGTTGGTCTGGTACGGCAGCTCCGTGACCACCAGGCACTGGCGGTTCTGGATCTCCTCGACCTCGACGACCGCGCGCATGGTGATGGAGCCGCGGCCCGTGCGGTACGCCTCCTCGATGCCCTTGCGGCCGACGACGAGCGCGCCGGTCGGGAAGTCCGGGCCCTTGATGCGCTCGATGAGCGCGTCCAGGAGCTCCTCGTGCGAGGCCTCCGGGTTCTCCAGGCACCACTGGGCGCCGGCCGCGACCTCGCGCAGGTTGTGCGGCGGGATGTTGGTCGCCATGCCGACCGCGATACCGGCGGAGCCGTTGATCAGCAGGTTGGGGAAGCGGGACGGCAGGACGGTCGGCTCCTGCGAGCGGCCGTCGTAGTTGTCCGTGAAGTCGACGGTCTCCTCGTCGATGTCACGGACCATCTCCATCGACAGCGGCGCCATCTTGCACTCGGTGTAGCGCATGGCCGCCGCCGGGTCGTTGCCCGGCGAGCCGAAGTTGCCGTTGGAGTCGACGAGCGGCATGCGCATCGACCACGGCTGGGCGAGACGGACCAGGGCGTCGTAGATCGAGGAGTCGCCGTGGGGGTGGTAGTTGCCCATGACGTCGCCGACCACGCGCGCGCACTTGTAGAAGCCGCGCTCGGGGCGGTAGCCGCCGTCGTACATGGCGTACAGGACGCGCCGGTGGACGGGCTTGAGGCCGTCCCGGACGTCCGGCAGCGCACGCGAGACGATGACGGACATCGCGTAGTCGAGGTAGGAGCGCTGCATCTCCGTCTCGAGCCCGACGGGCTCGACACGCAGGGTCTGTCCCTCGTCAGGCGTGACGGGAGTGTTCTCGTCGGTCATTGCTGGTGAAGGTCCTTCCTGGTGCGGTCAGCTGAGACCGACTCAGATGTCGAGGAAGCGGACGTCCTTGGCGTTGCGCTGGATGAACTGCCGGCGGGCCTCGACGTCCTCGCCCATGAGGACCGAGAACAGGTCGTCGGCCTGGGCGGCGTCGTCGAGGGTGACCTGGCCGAGGACGCGGTGCTCCTGGTCCATCGTCGTGATGCGCAGTTCCTCGGCGTTCATCTCACCGAGACCCTTGAAGCGCTGGATCGAGTCCTCGCGGACGCGCTTGCCGCGCTGACGGCCCATCTCCAGCAGTGCGTCGCGCTCGCGGTCGGAGTACGCGTACTCGACCTCGTCCCGGCCCCACTTGATCTTGTACAGCGGGGGACGGGACAGGAACACGTGCCCGGCCTCGACCAGTGGCCGCATGAAGCGGAACAGGAAGGTCAGCAGCAGGGTGTTGATGTGCTGGCCGTCGACGTCGGCGTCCGCCATCAGGATGATCTTGTGATAGCGGAGCTTCTCGATGTCGAAGTCCTCGTGCACACCCGTGCCGAAGGCCGAGATCAGCGCCTGGATCTCCTGGTTCTGCAGGATCTTGTCGATCCGCGCCTTCTCGACGTTGAGGATCTTGCCTCGGATCGGGAGGATCGCCTGGTACTGCGGGTTGCGGCCGGACTTGGCCGAGCCGCCGGCGGAGTCACCCTCGACGATGAAGATCTCGCACTTGATGGGGTCGTTCGACTGGCAGTCGGAGAGCTTGCCCGGCAGCGAGGCGCTCTCCAGCAGACCCTTACGACGGGTCAGGTCGCGGGCCTTGCGGGCCGCCACGCGCGCGGTGGCCGCCTGGATGCCCTTGCGGACGATGTCCGCCGCCTCGACCGGGTTGCGGTCCAGCCAGTCGTTGAGGTGCTCGTAGACCGCCTTCTGCACGAAGGTCTTGGCCTCCGTGTTGCCCAGCTTGGTCTTCGTCTGGCCCTCGAACTGCGGCTCGCTCAGCTTCACCGAGATGATCGCCGTCAGACCCTCGCGGATGTCGTCACCCGTGAGGTTGTCGTCCTTCTCGCGCAGCAGCTTCTTGTCGCGCGCGTACTTGTTGATCAGGTTGGTGAGCGCCGCGCGGAAGCCCTCTTCGTGCGTGCCGCCCTCGTGCGTGTGGATGATGTTGGCGAAGGAGTACACGCCCTCGCTGTAACCGCTGTTCCACTGCATGGCGACTTCGAGGGAGAGGGCCCGGTCCTTGTCCTCGGCCTCGAGGTCGATCACCGACGGGTGCACCACGTCGCCCTTGCGGGAGTTGAGGTACTTCACGAAGTCGACGATGCCGCCTTCGTAGTGGTACGTGACCTTCTTGACCTCGGCGGTCTCGTCCGCGCCGGCCTCGTCCGCACCGGACGTGGCCTTGGCCGACTCGCGCTCGTCAGTGAGTTTGATCGTCAAACCCTTGTTGAGGAACGCCATCTCCTGGAAGCGCCGCGAGAGCGTCTCGAAGGAGTAGTCGGTGGTCTCGAAGATGTCGCCGTCGGCCCAGAAGGTGACCGACGTGCCCGTCTCCTCGGTGGCCTCGTGCTGGGCGAGCGGTGCCGTGGGGACACCCATCTTGTAGTCCTGCGTCCAGCGGTGGCCGTCGGTCCGGACCTCGACGGCGACCTTCGAGGACAGCGCGTTCACGACGGAGACACCCACGCCGTGCAGACCACCGGAGACCGCGTAGCCGCCGCCGCCGAACTTGCCGCCCGCGTGCAGGACGGTCAGCACGACCTCGAGCGCCGGCTTGTTCTCGGAGGGGACGATGCCCACGGGGATGCCGCGGCCGTTGTCGACGACGCGCACGCCGCCGTCGGCGAGGATCGTGACCTCGATGGTGTCCGCGTGACCGGCCAGCGCCTCGTCGACGGAGTTGTCCACCACCTCGTACACGAGGTGGTGGAGGCCGCGCTCGCCGGTCGAACCGATGTACATACCGGGTCGCTTGCGAACCGCGTCCAGACCCTCGAGGACGGTGATGGCGCTGGCGTCGTAGGCCGTGGCGATGGCCTCGGCGACGACGGCGTCAGTGGACGGGATGTTCTCGTTGGGGTTGCCGGAATCGGCCACGAAGCGCCCTTTCTGGCACAGCACGAGCCAGGCTCGTCGGCGGGTTGCCGGAGCGGCTGCGGCATGTTGCGTTGGTAAGCCTTGATCAGCGTTGCTCAGCTTTTCCCGGACGGTCCCCACGAGTGGGGCGGGATTGGGCTCCAGTCTACCGGTAGCGCCGACAGTGATGGGGGTTTGCCGGTACCTGAGTCCGCATGTGCCGCCCTGAACCCGCCTCTTCCGACTCCCGATATACGGATGGGGGCTCCAAGAGGCTCACAGAGGCACTCAGCGCTTCCAGCCGTCAACCCTTTGCTACTTAGGAGTCAGGTCGCGATTCGCAACCGCGTGCGGTTGTACGAGGAGCAGGTCGCCGAGGTCGTTTCGTGACCGGCGACAGCCACTGATGTGATGTCGGTCACCTGTGGCCGACGGGGCTGTGGAGGCTGCTGTTACGGGGGTTCAGGAGGCTCCTGTGTGCCCGCGGAGGCTCTCCGCTCCGGAGGAACGGGGCATGAGGGCAGTCCCGAGTCCGAGGGCCGGTCACACGCCGTCGGCCGGTCCGCTCACCCGTATGTGTCGCCGGGGCCCGTGCTGCCGGGCGCGCGCAGGGGGCCGTAGCGCCGCGGGGGGCCGCCGGGACCCTGCACCTTGAGCACTTTCACCGCGCCGTGGCCGAGGTCCTCGTTGAGGCGGGCGACCAGCGTCGGGGCGAGCAGCCGCAGGTTCGTCGCCCACGCCGTCGAGTCGCAGCGCACGACCAGGACCCGCTCGTCCTCGTCGTACTTCTCCGGCACGCAGTGCTTGGCCACGTCGTCGCCGACGATCTGCGGCCAGCGGCCCATCACACCGCCCACCGCGGCCGGGGTCTCCCAGCCGCGCTCGGTGATCAAGCGGTTAATGGCGGAGCCGAGGGCCATGGGGTCGCGGCCGTCGGCACGCGCGCCGGAGCGCAGGCCGCCCCCGCGGCGCGCCTGCTTCTTCTGCTGCGCCGCGTCGCCCCGCGCACGCGCCTGTTCCTTGGCCGCTCTGAGCGCCACGCGCGCAAGGTCGACACCGGAGGGTTCCGGGGCCTTCTTGGGGCCGTCAGGGGCGTTCTCGGACGGGTTTCGGGACGGGTTCTCGCTCATACGCGCTCCACCGTCCCCTCGGCCACCGAGTACCGCGCCCCCGCCAGTACGTGCGGTACGTCGTCGTCGACCGCGGCCGTCACCAGCACCTGCTCGCCGGGCGCGACCAGCTCGGCCAGCCGCTCACGGCGTCTGGCGTCCAGCTCGGCGAACACGTCGTCGAGGACCAGCACCGGCTCGTTGCCCTCGGCCCTGAGCAGGTCGTACGACGCCAGGCGCAGCGCCAGCGCGTAGGACCAGGACTCGCCGTGCGAGGCGTAGCCCTTGGCGGGCAACTGACCCAGTTTGAGCAGCAGATCGTCCCGGTGCGGGCCCACCAGCGTGACGCCGCGCTCGATCTCCTGCTTGCGGGCCTCGGCGAGCGCGGCCATGAGCTGCTCGAAGAGGTCCTCGCGCGTGTGCGCCTCGCCGGGAGCGGACGGCTTGTAGTCCAGGGCGACGGGGCCGCCGCCGGGCGCCAGCTGCTCGTACGCCTTGTCGGCCAGCGGCTGGATCGTCGCGATCAGGTCCAGGCGCTGGGCGAGCAGTTCGGCGCCGGCACGCGCGAGGTGCTGGTCCCAGACATCGAGGGTGGACAGATCCATCGAGCGGCCGCCGTGCCGACGCGCCAGCGCGGCCGACTTCAGCAGGGTGTTGCGCTGCTTGAGGACGCGCTCGTAGTCGGAGCGCACGCCCGCCATGCGCGGGGAGCGGGCGGTGATCATCTCGTCGAGGAAGCGGCGCCGCTCGCCGGGGTCGCCCTTGACCAGCGCGAGATCCTCCGGCGCGAACAGCACGGTCCGCACGATGCCGAGCACGTCACGGGGTCTGACCTGCGAGGACCTGTTGATCCGGGCCCGGTTGGACTTGCCCGGGTTCAGCTCCAGCTCGACCAGCTGCTGCCGCTCGCCCTGGCGGACCTGCGCCCGGATGACCGCCCGGTCGGCGCCCATACGGACGAGGGGGGCGTCGGAGGAGACGCGGTGGCTGCCGAGGGTGGCGAGATAGCCGACGGCCTCGACGAGGTTCGTCTTGCCCTGGCCGTTGGGACCGACGAAGGCGGTGACGCCCGCATCGAGCGGGACTTCGACCCGGGCGTACGAGCGGAAGTCGGCCAGCGACAGATGCGTGACGTGCATGGTCGTTCGCCGACCTCCCCCAACGTGTGGTTGAACCGTCCCCAGTTGTGGACAACCGGGCCACCCCCCGAGGGTGCCAGGCCGGCATCCCCAGGGTGTGGATTACTTGTTCTCGTTTCTCGGTCCTGTCGTGCTCGGCCGTGGCCGCGCCCGGCGGGTTACTTCGTCTCCACCGCGTGGCCGCCGAACTGGTTCCGCAGCGCCGCGATCATCTTCATCTGCGGCGAGTCGTCCTGACGGGACGCGAACCGCGCGAACAGCGACGCGGTGATCGCCGGCAGCGGCACCGCGTGGTCGATGGCGGCCTCCACAGTCCAGCGTCCCTCACCGGAGTCCTGTGCAAAACCCCTGAGCCTGTCGAGGTGCTCGTCCTCGTCGAGGGCGTTCACCGCGAGGTCCAGCAGCCAGGAGCGGATGACCGTGCCCTCCTGCCAGGAGCGGAAGACCTCCCGGACGTCGGTCACGGAGTCGACCTTCTCAAGCAGCTCCCAGCCCTCGGCGTAGGCCTGCATCATCGCGTACTCGATGCCGTTGTGGACCATCTTCGCGAAGTGGCCCGCGCCCACCTTGCCGGCGTGCACGGCGCCGAAGTCGCCCTCCGGCTTGAGGGCGTCGAAGAAGGGCTGCACCTTGGCGACGTTCTCCGCGTCACCGCCGTACATCAGCGCGTAGCCGTTCTCCAGGCCCCAGACGCCACCGGAGACGCCGCAGTCGACGAATCCGATGCCCTTGGCCGCCAGTTCCTCCGCGTGCCGCTCGTCGTCCGTCCAGCGGGAGTTCCCGCCGTCCACCACGACGTCACCGGGCTCCAGGAGCTCGGCGAGCTCGTCGATCGTCGACTGGGTCGCGGCGCCGGCCGGGACCATCACCCAGATCACGCGCGGGCCGGGGAGCTTGCCCACAAGCTCTTCCAGGCTGTGGACGTCCGCGAGGTCCTGGTTGCGGTCGTATCCGACGACGGTGTGGCCCGCGCGGCGTATCCGCTCGCGCATGTTGCCGCCCATCTTGCCTAGGCCGACGAGACCGAGCTCCATCAGTTGTTCCTTAGGTTGCTGTGGCGTGTGAGGCACCTTCATGCCCACGCCAGAGCCTAAACCCGGACGCACGCGCACATCCGTGGGCATACGCGCTCATTCGTACGCCCTCACCTGCGGCTTCTCCGCGGGGCCACCGGAACGGGGCCGGACGATCCACAGACTCGGCCGGACTGTGGAGCCGGACTGTGGAGAAGATCCGCGCAAGCGCCGGGTGGACGAGCCGACGGCCGGGAAATCCACGGATTCCCCGGCCGCTGTGGACAACGTCAGCCGCTCAGGCGCACCGGCATGATCAGGTACTTGTAGGCCTCGTCCGCCTCGGCGTCCAGCGCCGGCTTGCCGCTGAGCAGCGCCGGCTTGGTGGACGTCGTGAACGACAGCTGGGCCACCGGGGAGTCGATGGCGCTCAGGCCGTCCAGCAGGAACGTCGGGTTGAAGGCGATCGAGATGTCGTCGCCCTCCAGCTGGGCGTCGACCCTTTCCACAGCCTGTGCGTCGTCGCTGGAGCCCGCCTCCAGGATCAGCACGCCCTGCTCGAAGCTGAGCCGCACCGGGGTGTTGCGCTCGGCGACCAGGGCCACACGCTTGACGGCCTCCACGAAGGGGGCGGTCTCGATCACGGCGACGGAGTTGAACTCCGTCGGGAACAGGGTGCGGTACTTCGGGAGGTCGCCCTCCAGCAGCCGCGTCGTCGTCCGGCGGCCCGCGCCCTCGAAACCGATCAGGCCCTCGCCCGCGCCGGAGCCCGAGAGCGCCAGGGTGACGCTGTCGCCGCTGGTCAGCGCCTTGGCGGTGTCCAGGAGCGTCTTGGCGGGGACCAGGGCGACCGCGGAGGCCTCCGGGTTCTCCGGCTTCCACAGGAACTCGCGGACCGCGAAGCGGTAGCGGTCGGTGGAGGCCAGCGTCACCGTGTCGCCCTCGATCTCGATGCGCACACCGGTCAGGACGGGCAGCGTGTCGTCACGGCCGGCGGCGATGGCGACCTGGGAGGCGGCGGAGGCGAAGACCTCGCCGGGGACGGTGCCCGTGGCGGTCGGCATCTGCGGCAGGGCCGGGTACTCCTCCACAGGCAGGGTGTGGAGTGTGAATCGCGACGAGCCGCAGACCACGGTCGCCCGTACACCGTCTGTGGAAATCTCCACCGGCCGGTTGGGGAGAGCGCGGCAGATGTCGGCGAGCAGCCGGCCGGAGACGAGGACGGTGCCCTCCTCCTCGACCTCGGCCTCGACGCTGACGCGAGCGGAGACCTCGTAGTCGAAGCTCGACAGGCTCAGCTGGCCGTCGTCCGCCTTCAGCAGGAGGCCGGCGAGGACAGGCGCCGGCGGACGGGCCGGGAGGCTGCGTGCCGCCCAGGCCACGGCCTCCGCGAGTACGTCGCGTTCCACCCGGATCTTCACTGTTGCCGCCTCCTGCTGTTGCCGGCGCTTCTCGGCCTGCCTGGCTTCGTCGTCTGTCTCGGTGTCGTCGGCCCCAGTGAGGGGAAGGACACCGGGAACAGTCTGACGCACCCCACTGACAGTAGGTGCCTCTCGGGGTCAAGTCGTGACGAGGGGCAGCCGGGAGCCGGACAGCGAGTTGTGCACAGGACCCTCTTCGAAACCAATTCCCAGCTCTCTCTAGTTGGGAGTAGTAGTAGGGCCTGTGGATACCGTGGATAACCACGTTTTCCCAGCTCAGAGCAGAGATTTTGTCCACGGGCCCTGTGGGCGACGGCAGTGGACAACCGGGTGTTTCTGTGGAGAACGGAAAGTTCTGCACACCCCATGCACAGCCTGAGGCGACTTCTCCCCAGTGCCGTCCCCAGGTTTACCCACCTTTCCCACAGGCCAACCCGGCACCTTTGTGTGACGCCTTTCACTCGACCCGGTGACGAGGCGCGTCGCGTTGCCGAACAGTGGACAGCGGTGTGGAGAAGCTGGGGATCACTGGGGACAACTGGCCCCAGCCTGTGGGTTGTCGGTGGACAACTTCGTGCACAGCCTGTGGATCCTCTCGTTGTCCACAGTCTGTGGAGATCGTTCGTCCACGAATCCACATGCAGTTGACCTGGTCTGATCGTCTTTCAACAGGGGCCGCTGTGGACACAGTCTGGACAACTTCCCAGTCCCCAGGGTGTGGACGCCAGAAAGTCACCGAATCTGTGGAGAGTGGCCGTAACCCGGCAGCTATTCGAACAGCTGGAGTCGGCGGCATGACGAAGGGCGCCCCGGGATCTCGTCCCGAAGCGCCCTCAGTGACGTACGAACAGGCCTCGCGGCCCGGTGCCGGCGGGCTCCGTCAGCCGTTCTTGATGCGGTTGGTGAGCTCGGTGACCTGGTTGTAGATGGAGCGCCGCTCGGCCATCAGATTGCGGATCTTGCGGTCCGCGTGCATCACCGTGGTGTGGTCGCGGCCGCCGAACAGCGCGCCGATCTTCGGCAGCGACAGGTCCGTCAGCTCGCGGCACAGGTACATGGCGATCTGCCGGGCCGTGACCAGCTGGCGGCCGCGCGAGCTGCCGCACAGGTCCTCGACCGTGAGACCGAAGTAGTCGGCGGTCGCGCTCATGATGGCCGTGGAGGTGATCTCCGGCGTGGCGTCGTCGCCGCCGGGGATCAGGTCCTTGAGGACGATCTCCGTCAGGCCCAGGTCCACCGGCTGCCGGTTGAGCGAGGCGAACGCCGTCACCCGGATCAGCGCGCCCTCCAGCTCGCGGATGTTGCGCGAGATGCGGGAGGCGATGAACTCCAGTACCTCCGGCGGGGCGTTGAGCTGCTCCTGGACCGCCTTCTTGCGCAGGATCGCGATACGCGTCTCCAGCTCGGGCGGCTGCACGTCGGTGATCAGACCCCACTCGAAACGGTTCCGCAGCCGGTCCTCCAGGGTGACCAGCTGCTTGGGCGGCCGGTCGCTGGAGAGCACGATCTGCTTGTTGGCGTTGTGGAGCGTGTTGAAGGTGTGGAAGAACTCCTCCTGCGTCGACTCCTTGTCCGCCAGGAACTGGATGTCGTCGACGAGCAGGATGTCCATCTCCCGGTACCGCTTGCGGAAGCTGTCGCCCTTGCCGTCGCGGATGGAGTTGATGAACTCGTTCGTGAACTCCTCCGAGCTCACGTACCGCACGCGCGTGCCCGGGTAGAGGCTGCGCGCGTAGTGCCCGATCGCGTGCAGCAGGTGGGTCTTGCCGAGGCCCGACTCCCCATAGATGAACAGGGGGTTGTAGGCCTTCGCGGGCGCCTCGGCGACGGCGACCGCGGCCGCGTGCGCGAAGCGGTTGGAGGCGCCGATGACGAACGTGTCGAAGAGGTACTTCGGGTTCAGCCGCGCGGTCGGCTCGCCGGGGCCCGGCGCGGGCGCCGGCTGCGCGGCCAGCGGGCCGGGGGCGCCAGTGGCCGGCAGACCGGGGCCGACGGGGCCGCCGCGGTGCACATGACCGGAGCCGACGGGCGGCTCGGGCAGCTCACGGCGGGCGTCACGGTCGTAGTCCCCGCGGTCGTAGTCACCGCGCGGCTTGTCGTAGTCGGGCCGCTTCTGCTCGTACTCGGAGCGGTGCTTGTCGTAGTCGGAGCGGTGCTGCTCGTACTCCGAGCGGTGCCCGTCGTACGACGGCCGGTCCATCGGCTGCGGGCGGTAGTCCTGCGAGGGCCCGCCGTAGGAGTCCTGCTGGTAGTGGTCCTGCGAAGGCGAGGCGTACGGGTCCCGCTCGGGGAAGCCGAGCCGCTGTTGCTGCCAGCTGTACTCGTCCTGCGTCGGCCGCGGCCAGCTGCCGGGGGCGTGCTCGGGGCGCTGGTACTCGCCCGGGTAGGCCGGGCGGGCCGTGGGCAGCTGGTCGGAGGGGCCGGACATCTGGTCGTCGGCGCGGTGGCGGCCGTAGCTCTCGTACGACGGGAGCTCGGGCTCCTCGTAGCGGGGCTGCGGCGGGGGCTGGGGCACCGGCGGGGCCGGGGGCTCGCCGGCGGAGTCGTCGACGGTGATCGCGATGCGGATCGGCCGGCCGCACTCGCGGCTCAGGGTGTCGCTGACGATCGGGGCCAGACGGCCCTCCAGTACGCCCTTCGCAAATTCGTTCGGTACGGCGAGCAGGGCGGTGTCCGCTACGAGCGCGAGGGGCTGGCAGCGCCGGATCCAGTGCTCGTCCTTGCCCTCCACGCCCTGCCCGCGGCCCTCGCCGAGAAGTTGCTCCAGAACTCGTGGCCACACTGCGGCAAGATCGGCAGGTACGTCAGCCACAGGGCACGCTCTCTCACGGGTCCCACGAACGTGTGATTGTGGGACGGGTCGGGATTCAAAGGGGTGGAGCCAGAATCAAGGGGACAAGGGAACGAATCGGAGTCCAGCCACGGTAGTCAGGGCGGCGGGTGCGGTTCAAGTTGTTCCCCAGCCTGTGGATAGTGTCTCTCAGCGACCTCTGGTTTGACCGGATGGCGTAGCCGCGCGTACCGTAACCAGGTCGAGTTGTCGATGGCTGCTGCCGCCTGCCTCCGATGGGCACAGATCACGTCAGGTGATCGGGAAGCGGTGCACTCGGGCGTAACTGCGAGCTACTCGTGGGCGCACGGTGACAGCCAGGACGGCACCCGCCAAACACCGATTTATCTCTGGAGCCCCCGAGTGAGCAAGCGCACCTTCCAGCCGAACAACCGTCGTCGCGCGAAGACCCACGGCTTCCGCCTGCGGATGCGTACCCGTGCGGGCCGCGCGATTCTCGCGAACCGCCGTAGCAAGGGTCGCGCCAGCCTGTCCGCCTGATCCTGATCAGGTCATGACGCCGTGCTGCCCACCGAGAACCGGCTGAGGCGGCGCGAGGACTTCGCGACCGCGGTACGACGGGGTCGCCGGGCAGGCCGCCCGACACTCGTCGTCCACTTTCGTAGCGGTGCCACGGACCCGCACGCGCCTGGGGAGAGCGCTCCCCCGACGCGTGCGGGTTTCGTCGTGAGCAAGGCTGTGGGTGGCGCGGTCGTACGGAACAAGGTGAAGCGCAGGCTTCGCCATCTGATGCGCGACAGAGTCGACCAGCTGCCCCCCGGTAGCCTGGTAGTCGTACGAGCGTTGCCCGGTTCGGGTGATGCCGACCATGCACAGCTGGCCCGAGACCTGGATGCCGCTCTGCAGCGGCTGCTGGGAGGGGGCGCGCGATGAAGTACCCACTGCTGGCTCTGATCAAGCTGTACCAGTGGACGATCAGTCCGCTGCTCGGACCGGTGTGCAAGTACTACCCGTCGTGCTCCCACTACGGGTACACGGCCATCGACCGGCACGGTGCGATCAAGGGCACGGCGCTCACCGCCTGGCGCATCCTGCGGTGCAACCCGTGGTCACTGGGTGGTGTGGACCATGTCCCGCCGCGCAAGCGCCCGCGCTGGCACGAGATGGTGCGCAACGCGTGGCGCGCACGGAAGGGCGGGCCCTCCGCCGCCGAGACGGCCATCGAAGGTGATGTTCCTTCGAGCCCGGCCGCAGAGACCCCGTCCCATGTCCAAGGAGCATGATTAGTGGACACGATTGCCAGCCTCTTCAGCTTCATCACGACACCCGTTTCCTGGGTCATCGTCCAGTTCCACTCGGTGTACGGCGCCATCTTCGGCCCTGACACCGGATGGGCCTGGGGCCTGTCCATCGTGTCCCTGGTGATTCTGATCCGTATCTGCCTGATCCCGCTCTTCGTGAAGCAGATCAAGGCGACCCGGGCCATGCAGACGCTGCAGCCCGAGATGAAGAAGATCCAGGAGCGCTACAAGAACGACAAACAGCGCCAGTCCGAAGAGATGATGAAGCTGTACAAGGAGACGGGTACCAACCCGCTCTCCTCGTGCCTTCCCATCCTGGCGCAGTCGCCGTTCTTCTTCGCCCTGTACCACGTGCTCAACAGCATCGCGAACAACGACACCATCGGTGTCATCAACCAGAGCCTGCTGGAGAGCGCGCAGAAGGCGCACATCTTCGGGGCCCCGCTGGCCGCGAAGTTCACCGACAGCTCTGCTGACGTCACCGCGCTGGACGCCTCGCTGACGACCGTCCGCATCGTCACCGCGGTCATGATCGTCCTGATGTCGGCGTCGCAGTTCTACACGCAGCGCCAGCTGATGACGAAGAACGTCGACACCACGGTGAAGACGCCGTTCATGCAGCAGCAGAAGATGCTGATGTACGTCTTCCCGGTCATGTTCGCCGTCTTCGGCATCAACTTCCCGGTCGGTGTCCTCGTCTACTGGCTGACCACCAACGTGTGGACCATGGGCCAGCAGATGTACGTCATCCACAACAACCCGACCCCGGGTTCCAAGGCTCAGGCCGCCTACCTGGAGCGTCTGACCAAGCACGTCACGAACCACGGCAAGACCCGCCGCCGGGGCGAGCGCGCCATCATCAAGGCCATCGTCGCCAAGGGCCGCGACCGCAACGAGTTCGAGCGCAAGTTCATCAACGGCCTGTCCAAGGCCGGCCTCGCGGCGCAGGCCGACGGCACCGTGATGAAGAGCGATGCCGCCGTCGCCACCGTGGCCGAGGACGGTACGCCGACCACCGCCACGTCCAAGCGGCAGCAGCCGAAGCGGCAGAGCAAGTCGCAGCGCCAGTCCGGCCATCCGAAGCAGGCAGGTGAGCCGACCTCGCTCGAGAAGGCCGAGCCCGAGGACGCCAAGCCCGACACCGCCAAGCCCGATGCCGCCAAGAAGGCCGCGTCCAAGCCCGGCAGTGGCGGCCGCAGCAAGGCCCAGTCCGGGCAGCGCAAGGGCGGTCCGCAGCGCCCCAAGTCCCCGTCCAAGAAGTAAGAAGGAGCCCATCCCGTGACGGAAGGCACCACCTCCGCCGCTGCCGAGGGTGTAGACACCCTGACCCGCCTGGAGCAGGAGGGCGAGATCGCGGCGGACTACCTCGAAGGTCTGCTCGACATCGCCGATCTCGACGGCGACATCGACATGGACGTCGAGGCCGACCGCGCCGCTGTCTCGATCATCAGCGACGCGGGCGGCCGAGACCTGCAGAAGCTGGTCGGGCGTGAGGGCGAGGTGCTGGAGGCGCTTCAGGAGCTCACGCGGCTGGCCGTGCACCGGGAGACCGGGGACCGCAGCCGGCTGATGCTGGACATCGCGGGCTACCGGGCCCAGAAGCGCGCGGAGCTCTCCGAACTGGGCGCCAAGGCCGCCGCCGAGGTCAAGAGCACCGGCGAGCCGGTGAAGATGAAGCCGATGACGCCGTTCGAGCGCAAGGTCGTGCACGATGCGGTGAAGTCGGCGGGCCTGCGGAGCGAGTCCGAGGGCGAGGAGCCGCAGCGGTTCGTCGTCGTCCTTCCCGCCTGATCGGTCCCCACGTTTCGTCCGGCCCCGTCTGTGCGCAGGCGGGGCCGAACTTTGTCAGCCTGTTAGTTCTGGTGGTTCTGGTGGTCGGCGCCCGGGTGCCGGCGCGGTACGGAAGGACGGTCCCCCGTGACGGAGGCTGCGGAGCTTCCCCCTGTGCCCGAACAGGCACGTGAGGTGTTCGGCGATCGCTACGCAGACGCGGTCCGCTACGCCGAGCTGCTCGCCGAGGCGGGTGTGCAGCGCGGCCTGATCGGCCCGCGAGAGGTACCCCGCCTGTGGGAGCGCCATCTGCTGAACTGCGCGGTGCTTTCGGAGGTCGTTCCCGAGGGTGTGACGGTGTGCGACGTCGGCTCGGGGGCCGGCCTGCCCGGCATCCCTCTGGCCCTGGTCCGCGAGGACCTGAAGATCACTCTCCTGGAACCTCTGCTGCGGCGTACGAACTTCCTGACGGAGGTCGTGGAGCTGCTCGGGCTCGACCATGTGACCGTCGTGCGTGGCCGCGCCGAGGAGGTCATGGGGCAGCTCCCGCCGGTGCATGTCGTGACCGCCCGTGCCGTCGCTCCACTGGACCGCCTGGCCACCTGGGGCATCCCGCTGCTGCGCCCCTACGGCGAGATGCTGGCGCTCAAGGGCGACACCGCTGAGGAAGAGCTGAAGAGCGCGGCGACCGCGCTGAGCAAGCTGGGTGCGGTGGAGACCTCGATCCTCCATGTGGGCGAAGGCGTGGTGGATCCGATGTCCACGGTCGTGCGCGTCGAGGTCGGGGAGAGCCCGGGCGGTGTGCGCTTCGCAGCGAAGCGGGCGAAGGCCGCCAGGACGGGACGGGCCCGTCGACGACGCTGATCCGTCCTGACGACGAGACGTACTCCACACAAGCTGGCAAACCTACCCATGCCGGAGTGTCGCGACAGTTCGGCCTCGGCTGCTGTGCATCGTGTTTCACGTGAAACGTCGCTCACTGCTGCACGGCATCATCAGCCGCGGCCGCGCTGCCGAACCGCGTGACCGAAAGCCCCTCGGTTCCCTCAGAGAGGGTGCTTCCGACGACTCTCCGTCCCCCTGGAGGGGCACGGAGGTTTCCACAGAGGTGGATTTCTCCACAGAACAACAGGCCTCACTGGTTCACGACCCCGAAGGCATGGGAGGCTCTGTTCATAGCGAGCCTGAAGTCGAGGAGAGTGAATCCTTGCGGTCCGACGCCAACATCGCGGGACCGATGACCGATCCGGTCCCCGGTCCCCGTACCGAGTCGATGGGGGACGATGTTTCACGTGAAACACCGCCCCCGATGGACGACACTCCCATCGGTCGTGCTGCCCAACTGGCGGTGGAGGCTCTCGGCCGCGCCGGCGAGGGCCTGCCACGGCCCGAGCAGACCCGTGTCATGGTGGTCGCCAACCAGAAGGGGGGCGTGGGTAAGACGACGACAACCGTCAACCTTGCCGCGTCGCTCGCCCTGCACGGCGGCCGGGTACTGGTCATCGACCTCGACCCGCAGGGCAACGCGTCCACTGCCCTGGGGATCGACCATCACGCCGAAGTTCCTTCGATCTACGACGTGCTGGTCGAGAGTAAGCCGCTGGCCGAAGTCGTACAGCCGGTCCCCGATGTCGAGGGTCTCTTCTGTGCCCCCGCCACGATCGATCTCGCCGGTGCGGAGATCGAGCTGGTGTCCCTGGTGGCACGTGAGAGCCGTCTCGAGCGGGCCATCCAGGCCTACGAGCAGCCGCTGGACTACGTCCTCATCGACTGCCCGCCCTCGCTCGGCCTGCTGACGGTCAACGCGCTGGTGGCCGGGCAGGAGGTTCTGATCCCGATTCAGTGCGAGTACTACGCGCTGGAGGGGCTGGGACAGCTGCTGCGCAACGTCGACCTCGTGCGGGGGCACCTCAACCCTGCCCTGCATGTCTCGACGATCCTGCTCACCATGTACGACGGGCGGACGCGGCTCGCTTCTCAGGTCGCGGACGAGGTACGCAACCACTTCGGCGATGAGGTGCTGCGGACGAGCATTCCCCGCTCGGTCCGTATCTCGGAGGCGCCGAGCTATGGGCAGACGGTGCTGACTTACGATCCAGGATCGAGCGGTGCCTTGTCCTATCTTGAGGCCGCACGAGAAATCGCGCTGAAGGGCGTCGGTGTCAGCTACGACCCGACGAACGGCCACTTCGGTGCCCAGAGCAACCCGAGCATGGTGGAGGGTATCCAGTGAGCGAGCGACGGAGGGGTTTGGGTCGTGGACTCGGCGCACTGATCCCCGCGGCACCGACGGAGAAGACGGTGCCCCCGCCTGCGGTAGGGGGAGCTGTTTCCGTCTCCCCGGCCGCGATGCCGGTGCTGACCGACCGTGGCGTGGCCGCGGCCAAGGTGGCTACGCTGCCGCCTGTTTCACATGAAACCGAGGAGCCGTTCGCGAGCGACGCCGTGGAGACGCCCAGCGCTCCCATGGGTGCTCACTTCGCGGAGATCCCTCTCGACGAGATCACGCCGAACCCGCGTCAGCCCCGTGAGATCTTCGACGAGGACGCGCTCCAGGAGCTCGTCACCTCCATCCAGGAGGTCGGTCTCCTGCAGCCGATCGTCGTGCGGCAGATCGCTCCCTCGCGCTACGAACTCATCATGGGTGAGCGTCGCTGGCGGGCATGCCGTGAGGCCGGCCTCGAAGCGATCCCGGCGATCGTGCGGGCCACGGACGACGAGAAGCTGCTCCTGGACGCGTTGCTGGAGAACCTGCACCGCGCCCAGCTGAACCCGATCGAAGAGGCGGCTGCCTACGATCAGCTGCTGAAGGACTTCAACTGCACGCATGACCAGTTGGCCGACCGTATCGGCCGTTCGCGGCCGCAGGTCTCCAACACGCTGCGTCTGCTGAGGCTCTCGCCCAAGGTTCAGAACCGGGTGGCGGCCGGGGTGCTGTCCGCCGGTCATGCCCGGGCGCTCCTCTCCGTCGAAGACCCGGAGGAGCAGGAGCGGCTGGCCTACCGGGTGGTGGCTGAGGGTCTCTCCGTACGGTCCGTCGAAGAGATCGTGACCCTGATGGGCTCGCGGCCGCAGAAGACCACGCGCTCCAGGGGACCCCGGGCTGGCTCCGTTCCTTCGCCGGCCCTGTCCGACCTCGCGACCCGGCTCTCGGATCGCTTCGAGACGCGCGTGAAGGTCGAACTCGGTCAGAAGAAGGGCAAGATCACCGTCGAGTTCGCCTCTCCGGACGACCTCGAGCGGATCCTCAGCACGCTTGCTCCGGGCGAGAAGCTCGCCTTGCAGAAGAGCCTGCTGGCCGAGGAGGGCGACGAGGAGATCGAGGACTGAGGCTCGACCGTCGGTCGCCTCTCCGACTCGTTCATGCGGGCCGTGTCCGGTGTGTACCGGAACACGGCCCGCACTTTGCTTTCTGGCGGTATCGATGGAATCGCATCGTGGATACGATGCGATCGGGTATGGCGCATCCACCTGGCAGACCTCTTAGGGGAGGCGGGGTCCATGCGAACGGTGAGCCGCACCGGACTGGTGAGCGCGGGTCTTGGGTTGGGCGCGGTCGGCGGATTCGTCGGCAGCCTGCTCAGGGAACGAAGCGCCCTGACAGCCGCTCGCGATGCCGCGGGCGAAGGAAGCGAGGATCAGCCTTCATGGGGCGTCGGCTCGTACCGCTCACGCTGGACAACCTTCCGGACCTTCCCAAGCGCTGCCGCTCGTGTGTCTTCTGGGAATTGGACCCGGTCAGCGGTGAGGCAGCGGTAAAGGCCGGTACTTCCGCGCTCGAGAAGGAAGCCTGGATCTCCGCCGTCCTGTTGGACTGGGGTTCCTGCGGGCGAGTCGTCTACGTCGACGAAGTGCCCGTCGGCTTCGTGCTGTACGCGCCCCCGGCCTACGTCCCTCGCGCGACCGCGTTTCCCACGAGCCCTGTCTCGCCGGACGCGGTGCAGTTGATGACGGCCTTCATCATGCCGGGCTATCAGGGGCAGGGGCTGGGCCGAGTGATGGTCCAGACGGTCGCCAAGGATTTGTTGCGACGGGGCTTCAAAGCGATCGAGGCCTTCGGAGACGCTCGGTGGAAAGAGCCGGCGTGTGTGCTGCCCGCGGATCATCTTCTGGCCGTGGGCTTCAAGACGGTCCGTCCGCATCCCACCTCCCCGCGTCTGCGGCTGGAGCTGCGGACGACCCTGTCCTGGAAGGAAGACGTGGAGATGGCGATCGACCGGCTTCTGGGCGCCGTACAGAAGGAACCGGTGCTGCGGCCTCTCTAAAGCGAATGGGCCAACCCAAAGGGGTTGGCCCATTCGTGTTTCACGTGAAACATCACTCGGCGATGAAGTCCTCGAGGTCGCGGAGGATCGCGGCCTTCGGCTTCGCGCCGACGATCGTCTTGGCGACCTCACCGTTGTGGTAGACGTTCAGCGTCGGGATGGACATGACGCCGTACTTGGCGGCCGTACCCGGGTTCTCGTCGATGTTGAGCTTGACGATCTCGATCTTGTCGCCGTGCTCGGCGGCGATCGCCTCGAGGGACGGCGCAATCTGACGGCACGGACCGCACCAGGCGGCCCAGAAGTCCACCAGGACGGGCTTGTCGCTCTTGAGGACGTCCTGGTCGAAGGAGTCGTCGGTCACGTTCTTCAGGGTGCCGGCCACGGCGGGCTCCTTAACTGATCGGTGCGTGGGGAGGATGGGGGGTCAGACGGAGGTCTTCTCGGGCTCGGCCTTCTCCTCGTCCGCCAGGGCGGCGAGGAAGCGCTCGGCGTCGAGGGCGGCGGAACAGCCGGTGCCGGCCGCGGTGATGGCCTGGCGGTAGGTGTGGTCGACCACATCGCCGGCGCCGAAGACGCCGGCGAGGTTGGTGCGGGTCGAGGGGGCACTGACCTTGAGGTAGCCCTCCTCGTCCAGCTCCAGCTGACCCTTGAACAGCTCGGTGCGCGGGTCGTGGCCGATGGCGATGAACAGGCCGGTGACCGCCAGGTCCGAGAGCTCGCCGGTCTTGATGTTGCGCAGCTTCAGGCCGGAGAGCTTCTGCTCGCCCTGGACCTCGGCAACCTCGCTGTCCCAGACGAACTTGATCTTCGGGTCCGCGAAGGCACGCTCCTGCATCGCCTTGGAGGCGCGCAGGGTGTCCCGGCGGTGGACGATCGTCACGGACTTGGCGAAGCGCGAGAGGAAGGTCGCCTCCTCCATCGCGGTGTCGCCGCCGCCGATCACGGCGATGTCCTGGTCCTTGAAGAAGAAGCCGTCACAGGTGGCACACCACGAGACGCCACGACCGGAGAGCGCGTCCTCGTTCGGCAGGCCGAGCTTGCGGTGCTGCGAGCCGGTCGCGACGATGACGGCCTTCGCACGGTGGACCGTGCCCGCGGTGTCGGTGACGGTCTTGATCTCACCGCTCAGGTCGACGTTGACGATGTCGTCCGGGACGAGCTCGGCTCCGAAGCGCTCGGCCTGGGAGCGCATGTTGTCCATGAGCTCGGGGCCCATGATGCCGTCCTGGAAACCCGGGAAGTTCTCCACGTCGGTCGTGTTCATGAGCGCACCGCCAGCGGTGACTGCGCCCTCGAACACCAGCGGCTTCAGCGACGCGCGCGCGGTGTAGAGCGCCGCCGTGTAGCCGGCGGGCCCGGAGCCGATGATGATCACGTTTCGGACGTCGCTCACGGCTTGATTCCTCGTCTCTGGAATACGTCGTCGGACCGGTGGGAGCCCCTTTCAGAACTCTCACCCCACCCAACGGATCCTAAGGGGCGCGCATTCCCGCTGTGTCCGGGCACACGGTGCGGCCTCACCGTAGGGGTTGCCACGCCTGGCGAAGACGAACCGTCGAACTCTCAGGGACGTGCGTAGGACTCCGTCAGGAGAACCTTGGCACTGGTGGTTGACGGGTGTGTCACACAGGTCGCGTCGACGAGATAGGCAGTGACCTTGCCGGCATCCGAGGCATCGGTGAGGACGACGAGGAGAACGTCCTTGCCCTGGAACTTGCCCTCCTGAGCGGCGAGCGCCGCGTCATCGCGGCCGATGCCCTTCTGAACGCATTCGGGCACGGTGATCTCGCGCAGGATCTTCGGGCTCTCGGTGTCGGGCCCGCCTTTCATGCCCAGGCTCTTCTCCGGAGGCTGGGGCTGGCCGACGCTGCTCTCGCTCTTGGCCAGGAGATCGTCGACCTGGTGCTCCAGCTTCGCCGCGGAGAAGGTGTCGCCTGCGGTCTGCCCACCGTCGGCCGAAGGGCCGGATCCTCCACCACCCATCAGTGAGGTCAGGAGTACCGAGCCGAGGCCCAGGGCAGCGGCCGTGAACGCTGCGCTCAGGACGGCGACCTTGCGGCGCCCCATCCTCTTGCGGCGCTTCCGGCCGGGGCCGGTGCTGGAGGAGCGGGCGTGGCCTGCCGGACGGTCCGCCGCTGTCGATGTTTCACGTGAAACACGTGTGCCGTCGTCCTCAGTGGACCTGGCGCCGTCGACAGCGGAGACCGCGTCGGCACCGCCGGAAAGGGTGGGCGCGTCGGCCTCGTGGGGTGCCGTGGCGTTGAGCAGAGCCTCCGCGGCGAGCGCGGCGTCGATGCGCTCCGCGACATCCGAGGGCATCCGGGCCGGCCCGGGCAGAGTGCCGAGCAGTCCCCGGATCTCCTCCAGCGAGGTGTGGACGTCCGCACACAGCTCGCACTCGTCCAGATGCCGGCGTACCTCGGCAGTCCTGGACGGGGGGAGGAGGCCCTCGGTGAGGTCGGAGATCTCGGCGACGTCCGGGTGCCCGGCCGTGTCTGTCGTGGATGTCACGCTCGCCCACCTCCGCCCTTCACTGCGGCTGAATCACTCGGCCCTGAATCGCGCGGATCCGTGTCCTGTGGCCTCCTGGCATCCGGACCCGCTGCCGGTGGGACGGATGTCCCCTGCGTCCGGTTCCGCCTCTCGCCGGGATCCTTGCCACCGGCGCCTTCCGGTCGCAGATGGGTGAGGAGAGGCAGGAGTCTGGCTCTGCCCCGTGCGCACCGGCTCTTGACCGTGCCCGTCGGGACGTCGAGAACCTGGGCGGCCTCGGCGACGGGGTAGCCCTGCATGTCCACCAGGACGAGGGCCGCCCGCTGGTCGGGCGGGAGTGTGCCGAGCGCTTCCAGCAGCTGGCGGTGCAGATCGTTGCGCTCCGCGGGCGCCGAGGCTGACTCGTGCGGCTCCAGGAGCTGCTCCAGGCGCTCGGTGTCGTCGACCGGGGAGGTCTTCCGGGAGGCCGCCTTGCGGGCGCGGTCCAGACAGGCATTCACCGTGATGCGGTGCAGCCACGTTGTGACGGCCGACTGGCCCCTGAAGGTGTGGGCGGCCCGGTAGGCCGAGACGAGGGCGTCCTGGACGGCGTCAGCGGCCTCCTCGCGGTCGCCCAGCGTCCGCAGCGCCACGGCCCAGAGACGGTCGCGGTGACGCCGTACGATCTCGCCGAAGGCGTCGGGGTCGCCCTCTACGTGCAGGGCGAGGAGGTCCTGATCGCTTGTGTCGCCGTATGCGTTGCCATCCGCCATCGGACCCCCTCCCTCTCTCAGCTGCTCACCTTGACATCCAAGACCCTGCCACGGAACTGGCCGTCGTCGACCTGCTTCGGCAGATTGGTCAGCCAGACCAGAAGGTAGCGGGACTTGAGGGAGTCGCCGGGCTTGAGCGTCACGGTGGTGCCGGAGCCCGAGGCCACCTTGGGGTAGCTGTCGAAGGACGTCGGCGCCGAGCCGGTGTCGCCCGAGGCGGCACGGAGTTCGACGGACGTGTCGCCCATGAAGCTGATGGTGACCTTGCCGACCGACTGGACCTTGCCGAGATCCAGGATGACTCCGACGCCCGACTTCAACCGACCGAAGTCGGCGCTGGTGTAGTAGCTCGTCTGCCAGTACGTGCCTGAGGCGGAGTCGTAGATCTTGTCTATGTCCCTCGGGTTCTCCGAGCCGTCCGAGCCGAACGGGTCGTAGTCCTGGACGCCCTCGATGGCGATCGGCTTGCTGGCGGGCTTCGCCGGGCCCTTGTCGTTGTCGTCCGTCGTCTGAGTCTGGTTGTTGTCCTCGGACTTGCCGCCCTGGTCCATGAGCGCGTCCGCGAGCTGCCAGCTGCCGAGGCCCAGCGCTGCGATGAGGAGGGCCGAGACGGCCCACTTCAGCGCCTTGCCCGTGCGGCTCTGCAGCGGGGGCGGCGGGGTCGGCACCTGCTGGGTGACCCCGGGACGCGTCTGACGGCCGTACGTGCCCTGCTGGTACGTCGTGCGCTGATAGTCCGGCGGTGCCGTGAACGAGGGCTCCGGTGGGCGGATGCGGGGCATCTCGCCGATCGCCTTCACCAGTTCCTCCGGCGTGGTGCACGCGGACTCGTGGCGGGAGGCGGTCGCGCCGTCGTTGGCCAGCGCGCGCATCGCGAGTTCGGACAGCCCGCGGTGGACACCGGCACGCACCTGGTCGGGCGCGATCAGACCGACGTCCTTGGGCAGCCCGGACAGACCGTAGGCGTCGCTCTCGTAGGGCCAGCGCTGGGTGAGCGCGGCGTACAGCAGCGCTCCGATGGCCTCCGTGTCGGTGCGCTGAGGGGTGTCGGAGCTGATGCCCCGCAGCGCGGCGTTCACGGCCAGGCCGCGGATGCGCCACTGCCCGGTCGACGTACGCAGCACCGCGTTCGGGTTGAGCCGCAGATGGGCGAGACCCTCGCGGTGGGCCGCGGCCATCGCCGCGGACACCTGGGTGACCATCTGGTAGGCGTCGTACACCTCGAGCGGGCCGGAGGCGAGAAGGGTCGTCAGTTCCGTGGCGTCGGGGAGCCATTCGTGGACGACGTAGACGAGGTCGTTCTCGTCCACGGCATCGAGCACCTGGACGAAGCGCGGGTCACCGAGCAACGCGGAGGAGCGGGCCGCGGCCAGCACGGAACGCGCCCGTACGTGATCCGCCGGCAGGATGTGCACGCCGACGGCGCGACGGAGTTTCTCGTCGACCGCGCGCCAACTGCTGAAACCGTCCAGACGGGTGACGCACTCCTCGAGGCGATAGCGTCTGGCGAGTTTGTGGCCGCTGTGCAGTTCGGGCGGTGAGGCCTTCCCGGGACCCTCGGTCCCGCCACTCCCCTGTGCCTCGTCGATGTCCGTGACCCGCTCCCGATTCTTGGCCACCCCGTCGGCCGTGGACTGGTCCGCCTGAGCGGTCAGCGGCTCGTCGCCGCTGTTGTCTGCCACGTCGACGGCAGCCGTGCTCCGTTCCGCCACCGTCGTTCCTGCCTCCCCATCCATTGCGCGCCGTTGGACCCCGAGCGCGCCGTCCGACGCCGAAACCAATTGTGCCCACAGTCCGCCGCTATGCACGACACGCGATGGCGGACGATGGTTGTGCGCGTACCCCGGTTCAGCGACCCAGACGCCCGCGAACCATGCCGACCAATGAGTTGAGCTCGTCGATGCGCATCCTGCGCGCGGCGACGAAGAAGACTCCGAGCAGTACCGCTCCACCGGCCAGCAGAGCGGCGAGGGAACCCAGCGCGCCCTGGCCGAGCGTCCGGCTGACTCCGTAGCAGGCGGCGCCGCTCAGCATCGCCGCGGGCACCGAGGCGATGCAGAGCCTCGTGTATGTCCGCATCACCCGGGTGCCGTCGAGGTCGCCGCCGAGCCGCTTGCGCAGCCGGCTCCAGGCGACACCGACGCCGATCGCGTAGGCCAGGCCGTACGAGGCGGCCATGCCGACCACGGCCCAGCGGGCCGGCAGCACGAGGAAGCAGAGCACCGACGCGCCCGCGTTGCACGCGGCCACGATGACCGTGTTGTAGAAGGGGGTGCGGGTGTCCTCGTAGGCGTAGAAGGCGCGCAGCACGACGTACTGGACCGAGTAGGGGATCAGGCCGAGACCGAAGGCCATCAGCATGTAGCCCATGTTGGTGGCTTCGCTCGTGCCCGAGGAGCCGAACATCAGCGTGCACATCGGGATGCCGAGCGCCACGAAACCGAAGGCGAGCGGCACGATCGCCACGGCTGTCGTACGCAGGCCCTGGGAGATGTCGTCGCGTACGGCGCCCGGGTCGTCCTCCGCGGCCGAACGCGAGATGCGCGGCAGCAGAGCGGCCATCAGGGACACGGTGATGATGGCCTGCGGCAGGCCCCAGATCAGCTGGGCGTTGGCGTAGGCGGCGAAGCCGGTGCCGTCTTCGTCGGAGGCGATTCCGGCGGCCGTGGACAGCTGGGTGACCACGAGCGCGCCCGCCTGGTTGGCGAGGACGAACAGGATGGTCCACTTGGCGAGCATGGCGGCCTTGCCGAGGCCGTGGCCGCGCCAGTCGAAGCGCAGCCGCAGCCGGAAGCCGGTCTCGCGCAGATACGGGATCATCGCCAGGGCCTGGACGATCAGACCGAGCAGGACACCGATGCCGAGGAGCCGCTGGCCCTCCGGCGGGATGCTCGTGACCGACATGCCGGAGTGCTCGGCGGTGCCGTACACCCACAGGAACATGCCGAGCGTCACGATGATGACGATGTTGTTCAGGACCGGGGTCCACATCATCGCGCCGAAGCGGCCGCGCGCGTTGAGGATCTGGCCCATCACCACGTGGACGCCCATGAAGAAGATCGAGGGCAGGAAGTAACGGGTGAAGGTGACCGCGACGTCGTTGGCGGCGGGGTCGTTGGCGACCTTGGTGGACAGCGCGCTGACGAGCAGCGGGGCGGCGTACATCGCGAGCGCGGTGAGGGCGGCGAGCGCCACCATCACCAGCGTCAGCAGACGGTTCGCGTAGGCCTCGCCGCCGTCCTCGTCGTCCTTCATGGCGCGCACGAGCTGCGGCACGAAGACGGAGTTGAGGCCGCCGCCGACGGTCAGGATGTAGATCATCGTCGGCAGCTGGTAGGCGACCTGGAAGGAGTCGCCGAGCAGGCCGAGGCCCAGGGCCGAGACGATCAGCATGGACCGGACGAAGCCGGTGAGCCGGGAGACCATCGTGCCGGCGGCCATGACGGCACTCGACTTCAGCAGCCCGCCGGCCCGGCCGCCCTTCTTCCCGGTGGGGGCGGGAGCGGGGGCGGGCGCGGCGGTCTCGGCGCCCGCGGGGGGCGTAGGGCCGGCGGCGGGCGCGGGAGAAGGTGCCGGGACCGTGGGCGGCGCCTGGTACTGCGGGTGGCCGCCCTGCTGCTGGTCGCGGAAGAGGTGAGCGAAGGCGTCGTGCTCCTGCTGTTCCCCGGCGGAGTGCGAGACGAGGTCGTCGACGCCCACGTACTGGGTCGTACGGGGGTCGTCACCGTACGGCAGGTACTGGGTCGGGCCCTCCGGCTCGGGTGCCGGGGTCTGGGCCCACACGTGCGGGTCGGGGGCGTACGGCGACTGGGGCGGCTGGGAGTAGAGGGGCTGCTGCGGCTGGTACGTGCCCGGCGGGGGCGGCGGGTGCGCGGCACGGTCGTACAGCGCCTCGGCGACCGGGTCCTGGGCGGAGAGCTCCTGGCCCCGGTAGGGGTCCTGGTCGTAGGCGTCCTGGAGGTACATGTCCGCGGGGTGCTGCGGCGGCACCTGGCCGGGCTCGGGCGGCGGGCCCTCGGGGTGCCCCGAGCTGCCCGCAGCCTGGCCGCGGTCACCGTCGTACGGCGCGTTCATGGCTACCCCACCTCATCGTCCCGGGCCCACCGGCCACGACATCGCTCAACGGTCCACTCTCTCACCCGTGCCGGACGGGTCGGCGCTTTCCGCTGCGGTGTCCGGGGTCGGGTCACTCGGCTGCATCGGGGCGTCTTCCCCGTCACCGGTGCCGGACTCCTCCTTGAGAACGTCCTCTGGTGTGAGACGGTCCGCGGGGTCTTCCGGGTTCTCCGGATCGTCGTCGTCCGTGTCCGTCTCCTGGGAGCCGCCCTCCTCCGCGTCCCGGGCCGCTGCGCGCTTGCGCTGCGTGTACATCCGGAACCCGGCGAGGACCAGCAACAGGAAGCCGCCGCCGATGACCAGCATCACGGTGGCCGTGAACTCGGTGACCTTCACATCGAAGGTGACGGGCAGACCGTACGCCTGGCCGTCCTCCGTGTACAGCTGGGCGATCACCCTGGCCTGGCCGTTGGCCTGGGCGGAGGTGGTGAACTTCACCGTCTGGCTGTGTCCGCCGGAGACCGAGACGGGCTGCTCGTCGTAGGTGTCGCCGCCGATCTCCAGTCGCCTCGGGCTCGTGGAGGTGAGCCGCAGCACCAGGTGCTCCACGCCCTGCACCAGGTTGTTCTGCACGGTGACGGGGATCGTGGCGCTGCGCCCCGAGAGCTTGATCTCGGACTTCTCGATCAGGGTGACCTGACCGGCCAGGGAGTTGATGTACGCCTCGACGCCGTTGCGGAAGTCGGCCGCCTCCGCGGAGCGGCCGCGCCACGACGTGGACATCTCGCGGTTCATGGCCCGGCCGAAGGGGGTGACCACGCGGGACGGGTCGCTGAGGATGACCTTGAAGTTGTCGAGCTTGTTCTGCGTGGTCGCGATCTGCTCGAAGGCCGAGCGCGGCAGCTCCTGCTTGCGCAGCGTGGAAGGGTACCTGGAAGTCGGCGGGATCTTCGTGGTGGCGCCGGAGTCCGGCTTGGCCGTGGCCGCGGCCGTGAGCTCCTGGGACTCCGACCAGGAGCCGCCCTGGAGCGCGGTCACCGCCGCGGCCATCGCCTGAGCCTGGCTTGCCGTGGGCATCCGCTGCGGGGCGAAGACGATGTTGCGCTGCCTGTCCGACTGGAGGTTCAGCGTCAGGCTCTGGGCGAGGAACCTCTGGACCGCCAGCGTCGAGCTCGACGCTCTGGTCAGGTTGCCCTGGAACGCCGTCGACATCCGTGCGTCCGCGACCACCGCGGTGGTGCCGCCGCCGATGGGACGGGCCGCCGACGGCGTGTAGGGCAGGCCGCCCGTTTCGACCAGGCTGTCGCTGCGGGCGATCACCTTGTCCGCGCCGGCGGAGGTCGCGACCTTGACGATGGACGGGTCGACGGCGCCGTTCACAGGCCAGGCGAAGTCGGTGGTCGGTTCCACATGGAGCACCGACGCGACGGTTTCGGCGGCGACGTCGGTGGCCTCCTTGAGGTGACTCAGGGAACCGGTGACGTTCGTGCCGTTGTGCGCCAGGGAGGCCAGGTCCGGGTCGGCGAAGGGCAGGGCGACGACCTCCTTGTCCTGCACCGCCTCCTGGAGGTCGGACAGCCACTGGTTGGCGACGCCCTGGTGGGTGCCCGCCGTGGTCGTGTCGCTCTCGCCCTGGACGCGGTAGCTCTCCGTCATCGCGTCCACCGAGGCCAGCAGGTCGGGGTCGATCACCCAGGTGACGTCGAGTGCCTTGCCGAGCGCCACCAGCTGCTGGAGGCGCCCGCCGGGGGCGATCTCCTTCGCGAGGTCGTCGTCGTGGAAAACCGGCGTCTGGGACTCGTCGGACCCGGTCTGCGCCGTCATGTGGGACGTGGAGATGAGCGGCCACAGAACCGTCGTCCGCGTCTTCGTGTCGGCCCCGTCCGGCTGCCACGGCAGGAAGGTCCGCTCGATGCCCAGCACGTGGTTCCAGGGCTGCGCCGACGTCTCACCGGACAGGGAGACGGCGAACGGGTAGACCCCGTCGCCGCCGAGATCGAGCTTGTCGACCGGCACAGAGATGCTGAAGCTCTGGGAGACCCCCGGGGTGAGCTTCGCGAACTCCTTGACGTACTTCCCGCCCACCGGGGACCCGTCGAGCCCCTCCTGGTAGTCGGTACGTCCGGCGACCGCGTCGATGGCCGAGCGGGTGTTCAGGGCGCCCCCGAGACGCAGGTCCACCTGCGCACCGGTGACGGTCTGCTTGCCCTCGTTGGTCACCGTGCCGGACACGGTGATCGTGTCGTCCTCGCCGGGCACGGTCGGAGTGAGCGAGTCCACAGCGACGGAGACGGCGTTCGAGTCGGAAGCGGCCTTGAGGGAGTCCTGGGCGGCGGCCTGTGAGGGCGCCGCGGCAGGCAGCTGAAGCAGGCCGGCCAGCAGGGGTGCCCCGGCGAACAATGCTCCGGTGCGCCGCAACCAGCGGCGGGCAGGTGAGGGACTCATCCCCTGGAAGTCTGCCGCCTCGGCCACGCGCTCGCCCGTCCCTCGTCGTCGTCAGTGGTCGTCGGAATGTGCGTCCACGCATGGTAACGATGCGCGCTGAGGGGAAGTGCCGCGGACTGCCCCACAAGATCGGCCCGAGGCGTCGGCCTGTCCCGTATGTGCATGTATAGAGGGAGGGCCGTCACCAAGTCGTAAAGGTCGTGACGGCTGTCATAGGGCGTGGTGGGGGAAGCGTCTGTGCGGGCCGTGTGCCCGTTTAATGGAGGCGCTCAGGCATGCCGGGGCCACGTACCCTCTTCTGTTGTGCCGAACGCCAACGAAGACAAGTCCAGTGTCCTGAGTCAGGTGCAGCATCGCGCGGTGAGTGAACTGCTGCGGGTCGCGCCTGTCGCCGACGACCTCGCCCGCCGTTTCAAGGAGGCCGGGTTCTCACTCGCCCTGGTCGGCGGATCGGTCCGGGACGCGCTCCTCGGTCGGCTCGGCAACGATCTGGACTTCACGACCGACGCCCGTCCCCAGGACGTGCTGAAGATCGTGCGCCCCTGGGCGGACGCGGTGTGGGAGGTCGGGATCGCCTTCGGCACGGTCGGCGCCCAGAAGGACGGCTACCAGATCGAGGTGACGACCTACCGCTCGGAGGCGTACGACCGAACTTCGCGCAAGCCGGAGGTGTCGTACGGCGACTCGATCGAGGAAGACCTCGTCCGGCGTGATTTCACGGTCAACGCGATGGCGGTCGCTCTGCCGGAGAAGGAGTTCGTCGACCCGCACGGCGGGCTGGAGGACCTCGCCGCGCGCGTGCTGCGGACGCCGGGTACGCCGGAGGCGTCCTTCTCCGACGACCCGCTGCGCATGATGCGTGCGGCGCGCTTCGCGGCCCAGCTCGACTTCGAAGTGGCCCCCGAGGTCGTGACGGCCATGGAGGAGATGGCCGAGCGGATCGAGATCGTTTCGGCGGAGCGGGTGCGCGACGAGCTGAACAAGCTGATCCTCTCGGACCACCCGCGCAAGGGCCTGACGCTGCTCGTGGACACCGGGCTCGCCGACCACGTGCTGCCCGAGCTGCCGGCGCTGCGCCTCGAGAGCGACGAGCATCACCGGCACAAGGACGTCTACGAGCACACGCTGATCGTCCTGGAGCAGGCGATGGCGCTGGAGGAGAACGGTCCCGATCTGGTGCTCCGCCTGTCCGCCCTGCTGCACGACATCGGCAAGCCGCGTACGCGTCGCTTCGAGAGCGACGGCCGGGTCTCGTTCCACCACCACGAGGTGGTCGGCGCGAAGATGACCAAGAAGCGCATGACGGCGCTCAAGTACTCCAACGAGCTGGTGAAGGACGTCTCACGTCTGGTCGAACTCCACCTGCGTTTCCACGGCTACGGCACCGGCGAATGGACGGACTCCGCCGTCCGCCGCTACGTCCGCGACGCCGGTCCTCTTCTGGACCGCCTGCACAAGCTGACGCGCTCGGACTGCACGACGCGCAACAAGCGCAAGGCGGCGATGCTGTCACGTGCCTACGACGGCCTGGAGGAGCGGATCGCTCAGCTCCAGGAGCAGGAGGAACTCGACTCCATCCGTCCCGACCTCGACGGCAACCAGATCATGGAGATCCTCGGCGTGGGTCCGGGGCCGGTGATCGGCAGCGCGTACAAGCACATGCTGGAGCTTCGACTGGAGCATGGGCCGATGGGTCATGACGATGCGGTGGCGGCGCTCAAGGAGTGGTGGGCCGCGCAGGGCTGAGCTTCGAGGAGTGGGGCATGTTTCACGTGAAACGTGTCCCGCCGGGAAACGCCGAGGGGCGATGTTTCACGTGAAACATCGCCCCTCAGTGTGTGGAGAGCTCAGATCAGACGTCCGAGAGGCACAGCACGAAGTTGTCGCCGTCGCCGGTCTGGGCGTAGAAGCTCGTGGCGCCGCTGACCTTGCGGCACTCCGTCTCGGCGGTGAATGAGGTGTAGGTGCCGTCGACCTTCTTGAGGACCTTGGCCTCCGCCTCCGAAGAAGAGCAGTCCACGACCTCCATCTCATCGCTCGAGGATGACGAGGAGGCGGACTTCAGGCAGTCGCCGACCTTCGCCTGGTCCGCGTCGTCCAGGCTGGCTATGTAGCCGACGACGATCGCAGTCACGACACCCACGCCGACGAGGACGTTCTTGATCGTCTTGAAGCTGACCTTGCGGCCCGGCTGCTGCGGCGGGACCGGTGCGTACGGCGCCCCCTGCTGCGGGAACCCCGGCTGGCCCGGCTGCTGCGGGTACGGGGCCTGGCCCTGCGGCGGCTGGCCCTGGGCGTACGGGTTCTGGCCCTGGGCGAATGGATTGCCCTGCGGCGGCGTTGTCACTTGGGGTCCCCCCTAGAACATGGGTGCGTGATCGCGAACAATGGCGCGATGTAAGACGGACGTAAGTTACCGGGCCCCACTGACAACTCAGTACTCGGGAGTGGCTCTGTGTCATTGATGTGACACAGCCCGATTCTCAAAGCGGGCCATAGCCACAGCAACTGCCGCGTAGATGACGGCGACCGTGACCACCAGGGGGGCTGAACGGCCGTCCGGCGGCAGTATCAGGGCGGCTACTCCGGCCGCTCCGACGAAGGCGACGTTGAACAGCACGTCGTAGACCGAAAAGGTCCGGCCACGGAAGCCGTCCTCGACCGAGGACTGCACGATCGTGTCCGTCGCGATCTTCGCGCCCTGTGTGGTCAGGCCCAGCACGAACGCCGCGACCAGCATGGGAGTTGCGGCGAAGGGCAGTCCGAGGGCGGCCACGAGGATGCCGGCGGTGCCCGCGCACACGGCGATCCACCGGCCGGGGCCGAGCCGCGCCGTGGCCCAGGGAGTCACCAGGGCGGCCGCGAAGAAGCCGGCACCGGAGATGGCCAACGCCAGCCCCAGCAGGGCGAGTCCGTCATCGGCGTCGGAGGAGAAGGCGTACCGGCACAGCATCAGCACCATGACGAGCAGGGCGCCGTAGCAGAAGCGCATCAGCGTCATCGAGAACAACGCCCAGGCGGCCTCTCGGCGGGGCGGAGCGGAGAGGTGGCGTACGCCTGCCGTCAGGTCACGTGCGGTGCCGGAGAGAGCCGTCGCGAGCCGCGGTTGCACCAACTCCTGGTCGGGCCCCAGCAGTTCCGGCGCCATGCGCTGTGCGGCCAGGCCCGCACACAGATACAGGGCGGCTCCCAGAAGCACCACGGCGGCATCGGAGTCCCAGACCACCAGCCGTACGACGAAGGCCAGGCCGGCTCCGGCGGTCGCGGCAAGCGTGCCGGCCGTTGGGGAAAGGGAGTTGGCGATGACGAGCCGCTCTTCGTCGACCACGCGTGGCAGCGCGGCGGACAGGCCCGACAGGACGAAGCGGTTGACGGCGGTGACGCACAGGGCGGAGACGTAGAACAGCCAGTCAGGGACTTCGGTGACGATCAGCGCGGCGGTCGCCGAGGCCAGCAGGGTGCGCAACAGGCTGCCGTACAGCAGGACCTGGCGGCGGCGCCAGCGGTCGAGGAGGACGCCGGAGAAGGGGCCCACCAGGGAGTACGGCAGAAGCAGCACCGCCATGGCCGAGGCGATCGCGGTGGCCGAGGTCTGTTTCTCCGGGGAGAAGACGACGTAGGTGGCGAGCGCCGTCTGGTAGACGCCGTCGGCGCCCTGGGAGAGCAGGCGTACGACGAGCAGGCGCCGGAAGTCCCGGAAACGCAGCAGGACCCGCAGGTCGCGTACGACGGACATGGGGCACAGCCTCACATACGGGAGGGTCCCCGGGCGGTACAACCCGGGGACCCTCCACGGCCCTGGCAGGAGCGTTCTGGTGCGGCGCCGTCTGCTTAGCGCTCGACCTCGCCCTTGATGAACTTCTCGACGTTCTCGCGGGCCTCGTCGTCGAAGTACTGGACCGGCGGGGACTTCATGAAGTAGCTGGAGGCCGACAGGATCGGGCCGCCGATGCCGCGGTCCTTGGCGATCTTCGCGGCGCGCAGGGCGTCGATGATGACGCCGGCGGAGTTCGGGGAGTCCCAGACCTCGAGCTTGTACTCCAGGTTCAGCGGGACGTCGCCGAAGGCACGGCCTTCGAGGCGGACGTAGGCCCACTTGCGGTCGTCGAGCCACGCGACGTAGTCGGACGGGCCGATGTGGACGTTCTTCTCGCCGAGCTCCCGGTCGGGGATCTGCGAGGTGACGGCCTGCGTCTTGGAGATCTTCTTGGACTCGAGGCGGTCACGCTCGAGCATGTTCTTGAAGTCCATGTTGCCGCCGACGTTCAGCTGCATCGTGCGGTCCAGGACGACGCCGCGGTCCTCGAACAGCTTCGCCATGACGCGGTGCGTGATGGTGGCGCCGACCTGGGACTTGATGTCGTCGCCGACGATCGGGACGCCGGCCTCGGTGAACTTGTCGGCCCATTCCTTCGTACCGGCGATGAAGACCGGCAGGGCGTTGACGAAGGCGACCTTGGCGTCGATGGCGCACTGGGCGTAGAACTTCGCCGCGTCCTCGGAACCGACGGGCAGGTAGCAGACGAGAACGTCGACCTGCTTGTCCTTGAGGATCTGGACGATGTCGACCGGGGCCTCGGCGGACTCCTCGATGGTCTCGCGGTAGTACTTGCCGAGACCGTCGAGGGTGTGGCCGCGCTGGACGGTCACGCCGGAACGGGGCACGTCGCAGATCTTGATCGTGTTGTTCTCGCTCGCGCCGATGGCGTCCGCGAGGTCGAGACCGACCTTCTTCGCGTCGACATCGAACGCGGCGACGAACTCGACGTCCTTGACGTGGTAGTCGCCGAACTGCACGTGCATCAGGCCGGGGACCTTGGACGCCGGGTCGGCGTCCTTGTAGTACTCGACTCCCTGAACCAGCGACGCGGCACAGTTGCCCACGCCGACGATGGCTACGCGAACCGAACCCATTCCGGTTGCTCCCTGTGTGTACGAGTGAGTTCCTGAGTGGATCTCACGTGGCGGTGTCGCCGGGCGTATCCGGCCGGAGGTCGTCCCCCGGCCGGGGCAGGACGCCCGGCGCTCCAGTTGTGTTGTCCTGCGAGCCGGGCCCCCCGGAGGCGGAACCCCTCAGGTCCCGTCCGGCCCGCTCGCTCTCGATGAGCTCGTTCAGCCAGCGCACTTCGCGCTCCACGGACTCCATCCCGTGGCGCTGAAGCTCAAGCGTGTAGTCGTCGAGGCGCTCCCGGGTGCGCGCCAGAGAGGCGCTCATCTTCTCCAGGCGCTCCTCCAGCCGACTGCGACGGCCCTCCAGCACGCGCATGCGCACGTCCTGGGGTGTGCGTCCGAAGAAGGCAAATCGGGCAGCGAAATGCTCGTCCTCGTACGCATCGGGTCCGGTCTGGGAGAGCAGCTCCTCGAAGTGCTCCTTACCTTCCGCCGTCAACCGATAGACGATCTTGGCGCGACGGCCCGCGAGGGGTGCGGCGAGCGCGTCCTCGGTGGTGTTCCCCGGTTCCTCGATCAACCAGCCGTTGGCGACCAGCGTCTTGAGGCAGGGATAGAGCGTGCCGTAGCTGAACGCACGGAACACGCCCAGCGACGTATTGAGTCGTTTGCGCAGCTCATAGCCGTGCATCGGGGACTCGCGCAGCAGTCCGAGTACGGCGAACTCGAGGATCCCGGAACGTCGGCTCACCCCTCGCCTCCTCGTCTTATCTCGCGCTGATGTATCGACTCGATACATCTAGACGATAGAACGGCCATCCGGGCACGACAAGTGGGGGAACCGTGAACGGGATCACATCAACGATTCATGTGGAGCGAGTTGCCTGATTTGGGGTGAAGTTCGGGGCTAGGAGGACTTTGACGGTGCGTAGTCTGTGCGCCATGTACAACACCGGGAACCGAGTGACACCTGAGGGCGTCGTCATCCTTGGTGCAGTACGGGTGAATGAGGAACGCGCCACATCCGTACTCCGGGGGGACCGGAAAACCGCCGCCGTTGCCAGGCGCCCAGGGGTGCGCCTGTCCGAGGAGTAGTCGTTCGATGAGCGAGCACCGTCGCAAACCGCCGCAGCCGCAGGGAGGCGGACGTGCCGCGGCCCGACGCGGCCAGGCCGGCTCGTCCTCCGGCCGCCGAGCGGCACCGCGAGGCGCCACCGGATCTCCCTCCGACTCGTACGGGTCGGGTTCCACCGGTTCGGTAAGCGAGGAACGTCCGTACGGCGGCCGCGCCGAAGCACGACGCGCGGCCCAGAGGGGTGCCGGTGGCCGGCGTAAGGCGCCTGAGCCGGGCAGAGGCGGCCGACGCGCCGCCCCCGGTGGGCCGAACGGCCCCGGGCGCGGCAGAGGGCGTCCTGGACCGCCGCCCAAGAAGCGGTTCATCGACTATCCCCGCGCGGGCAAGGACGGCCTGCAGCGCTGGGTGCCGTCGTGGCGCCTCGTCACAGGCGCCTTCCTCGCGTTCATGGGTGGTCTGATCGCCGCCGCGGGCATCGGGTACGCCATGGTCGGCATCCCGCAGGCCCAGGACACCGCCCTGGCGCAGAACAACGTCTTCTACTGGTCCAACGGCAAGCAGATGGCGGCGACCGGCGGTCAGACCAACCGCCAGCTCGTCAGCGACGCCGAGATCCCGCGGGAGATGAAGGACGCGGTGGTCTCCGCCGAGAACGCGTCCTTCTACGACGACAAGGGCATCGACCCGGCGGGTATCGCGCGCGCTCTTCTCAACATGGCCAGGGGCGGCGAGACGCAGGGTGGTTCGACGATCACCCAGCAGTTCGTCAAGAACACCTACCTGAGCCAGGAGCAGACGGTCTCCCGTAAGTTCAAGGAACTGTTCATCTCCATCAAGGTGGGCCAGAAGCTGTCCAAGGACGAGATCCTTGCCGGCTATCTCAACACCGCCTACTACGGCCGTAACGCCTACGGCATCCAGGCGGCGGCCCAGGCCTACTTCGGTGTCGACGCCACGAAGCTGACCACCACGCAGTGCGGCTTCCTCGCCTCCGTCCTGAAGGGTCCGAACTTCTACAACCCCGACGGTGGTGTGGGAGCGGGTGCCTCGCCGGACGAGAACACCAAGCGGGCCAAGGAGCGCTGGTCCTGGATCCTGGACCGCATGGTCGAGGTCGGGCGCATGACGCCGGCGGACCGTGCCAAGGTCGGCAACTTCCCCACGCTGAAGAAGCAGAACTCGAACCTCTCCGGGCAGTCCGGCTATCTGATCGACATCGCCAAGGAGTACGTCGCCAAGAAGGCGGGCCTCTCTCCCGAGGACCTGGAGAAGGGCGGCTACCGGATCTACACGACCTTCGACAAGGAGAAGGTCAACCAGATGGCGGCGGCCGTCGAGAAGACGCGCAAGAGCTTCCTCGACCCCAAGAAGCGGGAGAAGGACAAGTACGTCCAGTTCGGCGGGGCGTCGGTCGATCCCAAGAGCGGAGCGATCGTCGCGCTGTACGGCGGCGAGGGCTACGACAAGGGGCACTACTCCAACAACGCCAACACGTTGGGTGTGCCGGTCGGATCGACCTGGAAGCCCATCGTGCTGGCCTCCGCGATGCAGTACGGGACCTACCAGACGTCTCCCGAGCCGCTCTCGCCGATGGCCAAGTACAACGGCAACGACCTTCTGGTGATCAAGGACCAGAACGGCGACCCGATCATGGGCAACAACGGCAAGCCGTTCCGGCAGAAGAACGAGGGCACCACGGCCTGGGGCGAGGTGACGCTCAGGAAGGCCATGGAGCAGTCGATCAACAGCCCGTTCGCGCAACTGGGTATCGACGTCGGCCTGTCCAAGACCCAGAAGATGGCGAACAAGATGGGCATCTCGTCCGCCTTCTTCGACAAGGGCAACATCAGGAACGTGTCCTTCTCGCTCGGTACCTCGACCCCGAGTGCCATCCGTATGGCCGACGCGTACGGCTCGTTCGCGGCGTCGGGTAAGCACTTCGAGCCGTACTCGGTCACCAAGGTGCTCAAGGACGGCGAGCCGCTCGAAGGCTTCGAGAAGCCCGAGGGGACGACCGCCATGGACGAGAACGTCGCGAACAACGTGACGGACGTCCTGCAGAACGTGGTCAAGAACGGCACCGGTAAGAAGGTCGCGGACATCGGCTTCCCGGTGGCCGGCAAGACGGGTACGACCGACGAGAACAAGTCGGCGTGGTTCGTCGGCTACACCAGGGAGCTGTCCACGGCGGTCACGCTGTTCCGGACGGACCCGGGCAAGGGCAAGCTGCTTTCCATGAACGGCACCGGCGGTGTGACCTCCATCCACGGTGGTGACATTCCGGCGCAGGTCTGGAAGGACTACATGGCCGAGGCCATGAAGGGCATCGACTACGAGGAATTCCCCGAGGCGGAGCCCCTCGGCGAGGTGATCGAGGAGAGTCCCACGCCGACCGTGGCGCCCTCGCCCACCGAGACGGTCGAGGAGAGTCCGACGCCGACCCCGACACCTACGGAGACGGAGACGTCGCCGACGCCGACAGCCACCGAAACCTGTAGTGAGTTCGACTGGCAGTGCGACAACGGCAATGGCGGACAGAACGGCGGCACGGACGGGGGCACCACCACGTCCCCGACGCCGACGGAAACAGAGACGGACGACACCGGAGGTAATGCCAACGGCAACGGAGGCATCTTCGGTGGGCCGTCAGGCTGACCGAGACATCAGCTGACGCTGCAAGGCCGGTGGCCGGCACCCATGAGATGGGTGCCGGCCACCGGCCTTTGTCGCTTTACGAGGCTTCATCGGCGCCCGACCGGCGCGTTCACAGCCCTGACGTGCCCATGGGACGGACTGTGGCGGCGGGCTGTTTCACGTGAAACGTCGGTTTCACGTGAAACACTCAACCGCCCACCGCCCTGCTCCCTCGCACCGTTCTCAGACTGGTACGGCAGGATGGCCCCCATGCCCAGTGCAGAGACGACGCCCACGAGCGTGCACGAGCCCGACCCGGTGCGGCCGACCAAGGAGGACGAGGTCGCCGCGAACGGGAGCGAGCTGATCGGCGGCCCCATCGGACGGCGTGCCCTTCTCGGCACGTCCTGGTGGACTCCCGTACGGATCGTCGCGCTCGTGGCGATCGGCATGTTCGCCCTCGGGCTGGTCCAGAAGGCGCCCTGCTACAACGGCGCCTGGTTCTTCGGTGCCAGCTCTCAGTACACGCACGCCTGCTACTCGGACATTCCGCACCTCTACCAGGGGCGTGGCTTCGCCGACGGGCTCGTGCCGTACTTCGACAAGCTCCCCGGCGACATGGAGTACCTCGAGTACCCGGTGCTGACCGGAGTCTTCATGGAGGTCGCCTCCTGGCTCACGCCGGGCAGCGGCAGCATCCAGGACCAGGAGCAGTGGTACTGGGTGGTCAACGCCGGGATGCTGATGGTGTGCGCGGCCGTCATCGCCGTCTGCGTGAGCCGCACGCAGGCCCGCCGTCCCTGGGACGGCCTCCTGGTCGCCTTGGCGCCCGCCTACGCGCTGACCGCGACCATCAACTGGGACCTGCTGGCCGTCGCTCTGACGGCCGCGGCGATGCTGATGTGGTCCCGCGGCCGTTCCCTCGCCTTCGGGATCCTCCTGGGCCTCGCCACGGCCGCGAAGCTCTATCCGGTCTTCCTTCTCGGCCCGTTGTTCGTCCTGTGCTGGCGCGCGGGCAAATGGCGGGACTTCGGCAAGGCGCTGGGCGGCACCGCCCTCGCCTGGCTGGTCGTGAACCTTCCGGTCATGCTGCTCGCCTGGGACGGCTGGTCGCAGTTCTACCGGTTCAGCCAGGAGCGCGGCGTCGACTTCGGCTCCTTCTGGCTGATCCTGGCCCAGAACTCCTCCGACCCGCTGAGCACCGAGACCGTCAACACGCTGGCCACGCTGCTGATGCTGCTGTGCTGCGCCGGCATCGCCGCGCTCACGCTCACCGCGCCCCGGCGCCCGCGCTTCGCCCAGCTGGCTTTCCTGATCGTCGCGGCGTTCATCCTCACCAACAAGGTCTACTCGCCGCAGTACGTCCTCTGGCTGGTGCCCCTGGTCGTCCTGGCCCGCCCGAGGTGGCGGGACTTCCTCATCTGGCAGGCGTGCGAGGTCGCCTACTTCCTCGGGATCTGGCTGTACCTCGCGTACACGACCAGCGGAGACGCTCACAAGGGACTGCCGCCGGACGGCTACCACTGGGCCATCGGCGCGCACCTGCTCGGCACGCTGTACCTGTGCGCCGTCGTCGTACGGGACATCCTCATGCCGGAGCGCGATCCGGTCCGTCGTACCGGCGAGGACGACCCCTCGGGCGGTGTCCTCGACAGGGCGGAGGACGTGTTCGTGCTCGGCGCAGCGACGCATCCGCCGCGGCACGCGGCCCACTTCGAGGGGGCCCAGGTGGAGTGGGGCAACGGCGAGGCGACCACCCGTTCGCTCTGAGCGAACAGAGCGTAGGAAAGCCACGCCCAAGGACGTACGCGAGGCGAGCCGACAGCGAAAGGCCGTACACGGAGCAGTCCGGGTACGGCCTTTTCGTGGTGACTGCGTCGCCGGGCGCGGTCGATCGGCAGCCCGGTGACGCCGGATCAGCGGTCGACGATGCGGTCGAACTGCGTGGTGGTGTGCCGCAGATGGGCGACCAGCTCGTCGCCGACCTTCGGCTCCGGGGCGTCCGACGGAACGAACAGGATGGAGACCTGCATGTGCGGGGGCTCCGCGAACCAGCGCTGCTTGCCTCCCCATACGAAGGGAGAAAGGTTCCGGTTGACCGTGGCGAGGCCGGCCCGTGCGACGCCCTTGGCGCGCGGCATGACGCCGTGGAGGGCCTTCGGGGCCTCCAGACCCACTCCGTGCGACGTACCGCCCGCCACGACCACCAGGAAGCCGTCAGAGGCCGCCTTCTGCTGCCGGTAGCCGAAGCGGTCGCCCTTGGAGACACGCGTGACGTCCAGGACCGCGCCGCGGTACTCCGTGGCGTCGTGGTCCCCCAGCCACAGCCGCGTGCCGATGCGGGCGCGGAAGCGGGTCTGCGGGAACTGCTGCTGCAGGCGCGCGAGTTCCTCGGCCTTGAGGTGGCTGACGAACATCGTGTGCAACGGCAGCCGGGCCGCGCGCAGGCGGTCCATCCAGCCGATGACCTCCTCGACGGCGTCGGAGCCGTCGGTGCGGTCCAGCGGCAGATGGATGGCGAAGCCCTCCAGCCGGACGTTCTCTATGGCGGCGTGCAGCTGCGACAGGTCGTGCTCGCTCACGCCGTGCCGCTTCATCGAGGACATCACCTCGATGACGACACGGGCACCCACCAGGCCGTACACGCCGTCCACCGACGACACGGAGCGGATGACCCGGTCCGGCAGCGGGACGGGCTCCTCACCGCGCCGGTACGGCGTCAGCACCAGCAGGTCGCCGCCGAAGTAGTCCTTGATGCGTGCGGCCTCGTACGTCGTGCCGACGGCGAGTATGTCCGAGCCCAGCCGCGTGGCCTCCTCCGCGAGCCGCTCGTGCCCGAACCCGTAGCCGTTGCCCTTGCAGACCGGGACGAGCCCCGGGAACTGCTCCTGCACGTGCTTGTGGTGCGCCCGCCAGCGCGCGGTGTCGACGTAGAGCGTGAGCGCCATGGCCGGACCTGGAACCTTTCTCGTGGCTGCGGTGTATCAGAGATATGGAAGCTATCGACGGTGCAGCTGTTGACGGTATCGAAGCAGAGATTGCAAGGTCAGCGACGCGACATGTAGATGTCGAGCGCCTTGTGGAGCAGCTTGTTCAGCGGGAAGTCCCACTCGCCGAGGTACTCGGCCGCCTGGCCGCCCGTGCCCACCTTGAACTGGATCAGGCCGAAGAGGTGGTCGGTCTCGTCCAGCGAGTCGGAGATGCCGCGCAGGTCGTAGACCGTGGCGCCGAGCGCGTAGGCGTCGCGCAGCATCCGCCACTGCATCGCGTTCGAGGGCCGGACCTCACGGCCGATGTTGTCGGAGGCGCCGTAGGAGTACCAGACGTGTCCGCCGACGATCAGCATCGTCGCCGCCGAGAGGTTCACACCGTTGTGGCGGGCGAAGTACAGCCGCATGCGGTTGGGGTCCTCGGTGTTGAGGGCCGTCCACATGCGCTGGAAGTACGACAGCGGGCGCGGCCGGAAGTGGTCGCGCACGGCCGTGATCTCGTACAGGCGCTGCCACTCCTCGAGGTCCTGGTAACCGCCCTGGACGACCTCGACGCCGGCCTTCTCGGCCTTCTTGATGTTGCGTCGCCACAGCTGGTTGAAGTTCTTGTGGACCTCTTCCAGGGACCGGTTGGCCAGCGGCACCTGGTAGACGTAGCGGGGCTGGACGTCGCCGAAGCCGGCACCGCCGTCCTCGCCCTGCTGCCAGCCCATACGGCGCAGCTTGTCGGCGACCTCGAAGGCGCGCGGCTCGATGAAGTCGGCCTCGATGTCACGCAGCCGCTTCACGTCCGGGTTCTGGATGCCCGCCTTGATGGACGTGGCCTCCCAGCGCCGGATGATCACCGGCGGGCCCATCTTCACGGAGAAGGCGCCCTGCTGCTTCAGGTGCGCGAGCATCGGTTCCAGCCACTCGGTCAGGTTCGGCGTGAACCAGTTGATGACCGGGCCCTCGGGGAGATAGGCGAGGTAGCGCTTGATCTTGGGCAGCTGCCGGTAGAGGACGAGGCCCGCGCCGACCAGCTCACCGCTCCTGTCGAACCAGCCGAGGCTCTCCGAACGCCACTCAGCCTTGACGTCAGCCCAGGCCGGGACCTGCATGTGGCTCGCCGCCGGCAGGCTCTGGATGTAGGCCAGATGCTGCTCGCGACTGATCGTCCTCAGGGTCAGGCTCATTCGGGGCGCTCCTCGGGCTGGTGTGTCCCCATGGGTACAGGGGCTCCGGCTCTCGCGCCGAAGCCTACTGCGCCTTCGGAGCGCCTCGACTGGGCGTACGGCAGCTTCGCCCCGGCTTCCGCTGCGCCGGGGCGTTCGAAACTGTTCTATGCGGTGTTCTACCGGTGTTCGGGGGACGGTCTCCCCGGCCGGCGCGAGAAGGACATCGCCTCCGGCGTCAGAAGCTGAAGAGTCCGCCGTGCGCCATGCCGAGGAAGAAGCCGACTCCGGAGGCACCGAGACCCACGATCAGGCCGAAGCGCTCACGGGTCGTCTCCGAGATCCACTGGCCGTAGGCACCCGCGAGGATGCCCACCAGGCCGGTCCAGGAGCTGAGCAGGTGCAAGAAGTGGAACTGGGCCGTGATGAACGACGTGATGCCGAGCACCAGGGTCACCACGAGCAGGGTGTCCTGGATGGGATGGGACTTTCCGTCCGTGGCGAAGAGGCCTCCGACGGTGTTGGGTCGCAATGCCTGTGCCATAGGGCACCTCCTGCGGAAGGCGGCGCATCGTAGCGCCATACACACCCGATGTGTACAGATTGTGGGCGACGGCGGCCGGATTTCAACCGGAAGCGGGTGTGCGGGTAGTGTGTACCGTCTGCATCGATGTCTGCCCGGGCCGGCTCGGGGAAACCGTGAGGTCACCCCCGATTGTCAGTGCCCGCCGATACCGTTGCGTACGCATCACAACCCTCCTGCCACGGAACGACCGTGGCCGCTGAGTCCAAAGGAGGTGGGTTCCACATGCGTCACTACGAGGTGATGGTCATCCTCGACCCCGATCTGGAGGAGCGCGCTGTCGCCCCCCTGATCGAGAACTTCCTCTCCGTCGTCCGTGAGGGCAACGGCAAGGTCGAGAAGGTCGACACCTGGGGCCGTCGTCGTCTCTCGTACGAGATCAAGAAGAAGCCCGAGGGCATCTACTCGGTCATCGACCTGCAGGCCGAGCCTGCGGTCGTCAAGGAGCTCGACCGCCAGATGAACCTGAACGAGTCGGTCCTCCGGACCAAGGTCCTCCGCCCCGAGACCCACTGAGCTCTCCAGCTCAGCTGATCTCGGGATTCGAGTAGCAGCACAAGCAGCCAGCAGCAAACCCGCCGAGAGGTTCCCCCATGGCAGGCGAGACCGTCATCACGGTCGTCGGCAATCTTGTCGATGACCCCGAGCTGCGCTTCACCCCGTCCGGTGCGGCGGTCGCGAAGTTCCGTGTCGCGTCCACCCCCCGCACCTTCGACCGTCAGACGAACGAGTGGAAGGACGGCGAGAGCCTGTTCCTGACCTGCTCGGTCTGGCGTCAGGCGGCGGAGAACGTCGCCGAGTCGCTCCAGCGAGGCATGCGCGTCATCGTGCAGGGCCGGCTGAAGCAGCGGTCCTACGAGGACCGTGAGGGCGTCAAGCGCACGGTCTACGAGCTGGACGTCGAGGAAGTCGGCGCCAGCCTGCGGAACGCCACGGCGAAGGTCACCAAGACCTCCGGTGGCGCCCGTGGTGGCCAGGGTGGTTACGGCGGCGGTGGCGGCCAGGGTGGCGGCGGCTGGGGTGGAAACTCCGGCGGCGGCCAGCAGGGCGGCGGCGGTGCTCCCGCCGAGGACCCGTGGGCGACCGGCGCTCCCGCCGGTGGCAACCAGGGCGGCGGCGGTGGCGGCTGGGGTGGAAACTCCGGCGGCGGCAGTGGCGGCGGCTACTCGGACGAGCCCCCCTTCTAGACCCTCGGGTCTGGGGTGGGCCGTACCCAAACTTCTTGATCACACAGGAGAAACACCATGGCGAAGCCGCCTGTGCGCAAGCCGAAGAAGAAGGTCTGCGCTTTCTGCAAGGACAAGGTCCAGTACGTGGACTACAAGGACACGAACATGCTGCGGAAGTTCATTTCCGACCGCGGCAAGATCCGTGCCCGCCGCGTGACCGGCAACTGCACGCAGCACCAGCGTGACGTCGCCACGGCCGTCAAGAACAGCCGTGAGATGGCGCTGCTGCCCTACACCTCCACCGCGCGATAAGGGAAGGGTGACCGAAACATGAAGATCATCCTCACCCACGAGGTCTCCGGCCTCGGTGCCGCGGGCGACGTCGTGGACGTCAAGGACGGTTACGCTCGCAACTACCTGATCCCGCGGAAGTTCGCTATCCGCTGGACCAAGGGTGGCGAGAAGGACGTCGAGCAGATCCGTCGCGCTCGCAAGATCCACGAGATCCAGACCATCGAGCAGGCCAACGCTGTCAAGGCCCAGCTCGAGGGTGTGAAGGTCCGTCTGGCCGTCCGCTCGGGCGACGCCGGCCGTCTCTTCGGTTCCGTCACTCCGGCCGACATCGCTTCCGCGATCAAGGCTGCCGGTGGCCCCGAGGTCGACAAGCGCCGCATCGAGCTGGGTTCCCCGATCAAGACCCTGGGCGCCCACGAGACGTCCGTGCGTCTGCACCCCGAGGTTGCCGCCAAGGTCAACATCGAGGTCATCGCGGCCTGATCGCTGCGCTCGGCTTGAACAGCTGAATGAAGGGGCCGTACCTGCTGAGGTACGGCCCCTTCACTGTGCAGTGGGCGGGTGTGGCTCTTCCGGCCGAAGGCCGAAGCCGTCCACACGGCTCGGGGAGAGGCGACGGGCCTGTATGAGGGGCGTCCGTTTCACGTGAAACAGCGTGTTTCACGTGAAACAGTCAGCGCGTCGCGCCGGTGACGATCCAGCGCCCGGAGCGGGCACGCAGCCAAAGCGTCACCATGCGCACCGCCATCATCAGCGTCATGGCCGCCCAGACCGCCGTGAGGCCGCCCCCGACCACGGGGACGAGCAGCGCGACCGGAGTGAACACCGCCAGGGTGAGCACCATGGCCCAGGCGAGGTAGGGGCCGTCCCCCGCTCCCATCAGGACGCCGTCCAGGACGAAGACGACACCGCAGATCGGCTGGGAGAGCGCCACCACGAGAAGGGCGGGCAGCGCCGCGTCCTTGACGACCGAGTCGCTCGTGAACAGCGGCAGGAAGAGCGGCCGGGAGATCACGACGAGCAGGCCCAGGACGACGCCTGCTGCGATGCCCCACTCCACCATGCGGCGGCAGGCTGCGCGGGCGCCGTCGGCGTCGCCGGAACCGAGGTACCTGCCGATGATGGCCTGGCCGGCGATGGCGATGGCGTCCAGTGCGAAGGCGAGCAGGCTCCACAGCGAAAGGATGATCTGGTGTGCCGCGATGTCGGCGTCCCCCAGGCGGGCCGCGACGGCCGTCGCGATCATGAGGATCGCCCTCAGCGAGAGTGTGCGGACCAGCAGAGGAACTCCGGCCTGCGCGGAGGCCCGGATGCCGGCCGAGTCGGGGCGCAGGGAGGCGCCGTGCTTACGAGCGCCGCGGACGACGACCACGAGATAGATCGCGGCCATGCCGAACTGGGCGATGACCGTGCCCCAGGCGGATCCCGCGATGCCGAGGTCGGCGCCATAGACGAGGCCTACGTTGAGGACGGCGTTGGCGACGAAGCCCGCCACGGCGACGTAGAGCGGTGTCTTGGTGTCCTGCAGACCGCGCAGGACGCCGGTGGCGGCGAGCACGATGAGCATGGCCGGGATGCCGAGTGCCGAGATCCGCAGATAGGTGGTCGCGTACGGAGCCGCGGTGTCCGAGGCGCCGAAGAGTTCCACGAGAAACGGTGCTGTGGGCAGGACGACCGCGATGACGGCGACACCCAGCAGGATGGCCAGCCAGATGCCGTCCATGCCCTGGCGTATCGCGGCCTGAAGGTCGCCGGCCCCGACGCGTCGTGCGACGGCCGCTGTGGTGGCGTAGGCGAGGAAGACGAAGACACTGACGGCGGTCATGAGGAGGGCTGAGGCGACCCCGAGTCCGGCGAGTTGTGCCGTGCCGAGATGGCCGACGATCGCACTGTCGGCCATGACGAAGAGGGGCTCGGCGACGAGTGCGCCGAAGGCCGGGACGGCCAGTGCGACGATCTCTCGATCGTGCTGTCGCCGGGCAGCCTTGGGTCTCGCGGGGGCCTGTGTCATGGCCACCAATCTAATCGTCCACAGGTAAGAGATGCAATCCGCTAGTGACCCTTACCTCGCGTCTCACGGTGTGTGCTTTCGCGCACCGTTCGAAGCGATCTTGGTCCGACTGGGGAAGTTTTTCTTCTGCACAGCCGGTGGACGGTAAACCTGCAGGTCAAAAGGTGTTGTTGAGAATCACTCGGAGCTTGTTCACAGGGCTGTCCACCGGCTCGTGCACAGGTTTTGAGGAGTTCTCCACAGCATCCGGGCCGTCGTCCACATGGCCTGTGGATAACCAGATTGGCTGACGGTGCCCGCGGGCCTACCGTGGTCCGGCGCCCGCTCCGTTCGTCGGCCGTGAAAGCGTCACAAAACCGACGTGCCAGAACCGGAGTTGGGCCTCTTATTTGTCAGTGGCGTGCCGTAGAACAGAGAGGCACGGCGAGGTCCGCTCGGCGGACGGGAGGAGGTGGCTCGGTGAGCATTTCCGAGCCCTTGGACGACCCGTGGGCCGACAGCGGCCCCAGTGATCGTCTGCCCGCCTCCCGCCGACGCGGTGACGGTGGCCGAGGGCGCGACGAACAGCATGATCGCGGCCGGGACAGCGGCGAGTGGGAAGGTGGCGGTTCGACCTTCGAGCGGGTGCCGCCGCAGGACCTCGACGCCGAACAGTCCGTGCTCGGCGGCATGCTCCTGTCCAAGGACGCCATCGCCGATGTGGTCGAGGTCATCAAGGGCCACGACTTCTACAAGCCCGCGCACGAGACGATCTTCCAGGCGATCCTCGACGTCTACGCCAAGGGCGAGCCGGCCGACCCCATCACCATCGCCGCCGAGCTCACCAAGCGCGGTGAGATCAACAAGGTCGGCGGCGCCTCGTATCTGCACACACTCGTCCAGACGGTGCCTACGGCGGCCAACGCCGAGTACTACGCGGAGATCGTCCACGAGCGTGCGGTGCTGCGCCGCCTGGTCGAGGCCGGCACCCGCATCACGCAGATGGGATACGCGGCCGACGACGACGTCGACGAGATCGTCAACCGCGCCCAGGCCGAGATCTACGCCGTCACCGAGCAGCGCACCAGCGAGGACTACCTCCCGCTCGGCGACATCATGGAGGGCGCCCTCGACGAGATCGAGGCGATCGGCTCGCGTACCGGCGAGATGACCGGTGTGCCCACCGGGTTCACGGACCTCGACTCGCTCACCAACGGTCTGCACCCGGGCCAGATGGTCGTCATCGCGGCCCGTCCCGCGATGGGTAAGTCCACGCTCGCCCTGGACTTCGCGCGGGCGGCGTCGATCAAGCACAACCTGGCGAGTGTGATCTTCTCCCTGGAAATGGGGCGCAACGAGATCGCGATGCGTCTGCTGTCGGCCGAGGCGCGCGTGGCCCTGCACCACATGCGGTCCGGAACGATGACGGACGAGGACTGGACCCGCCTGGCGCGACGGATGCCCGAGGTGTCGGCTGCGCCCCTCTACATCGACGACTCCCCTAACCTGTCGATGATGGAGATCCGTGCGAAGTGCCGGCGGCTGAAGCAGCGCAACGACATCAAGCTCGTGATCATCGACTATCTCCAGCTGATGCAGTCCGGTGGCTCGAAGCGCTCCGAGAGCCGTCAGCAGGAGGTCTCGGACATGTCCCGTAACCTCAAGCTCCTCGCCAAGGAACTGGAAGTCCCGGTCATCGCGCTCTCGCAGCTGAACCGTGGCCCCGAGCAGCGCACGGACAAGAAGCCGATGGTGTCCGACCTGCGTGAGTCCGGCTCCATCGAGCAGGACGCCGACATGGTGATCCTGCTGCACCGCGAGGACGCCTACGAGAAGGAGTCGCCGCGCGCCGGTGAGGCCGACATCATCGTGGGCAAGCACCGTAACGGTCCGACGGCGACGATCACGGTCGCCTTCCAGGGCCACTACTCCCGGTTCGTGGACATGGCGCAGACCTGATCCGCGTCCCCGGCGAAATGAGTTCGACTCCCGAGCGGCCGGCGGGGTGGACTGTGGGCATGACGACATCTCAGGACGAGTTGCTCCCCACCACTCGCCGTGCGTTGCTGCACCGCATCGCCACGGCCCAGGCGGAGGGGCGCGCGCCTTCCATGGTGGCCGCGGTCGTGCGGGACGGCCGTGCGGTGTGGCACGGCGCGCGTACCTCGGTGGACGGCCACGGGCCCGACGAGCAGGTGCAGTACCGCATCGGCTCGATCACCAAGACCTTCACGGCCGTTCTCGTCCTGCGCCTGCGCGACGAGGGCCTGCTCGCCCTCGGAGACCCGCTGGAGAAGCATCTGCCGGGCACCGGTGCGGGGGAGGCCACCGTCGCCGAACTGCTCGCGCACGCGAGTGGGCTGGCAGCCGAGTCGCCCGCGCCCTGGTGGGAGCGGACCCCGGGATCCCTGCGGCCCGAACTCTCCGACGTCCTCGGTGAACAGCCCTTCCTGCATCCCTCCGGCCGTCGGTTCCACTACTCGAACCCCGGCTACACCCTGCTGGGCGCACTGGTCGAGAAGCTTCGAGGAGCTCCGTGGGAGGACGTACTCCGGCGGGAAGTGCTCGAACCCCTGGGGCTGAACCGCACCAGTGCGCGGCCGCAGGCACCGCACGCCGGTGGCTGGGCCGTGCATCCCTGGGCCGATGTGATGCTTCCCGAGCCGGTCGAGGACCTCGGCCGTATGGCGTCCGCCGGTCAACTCTGGTCCACCACAGGTGACTTGGCGCGGTTCGCCGCGTTCCTGCTCAAGGGCGACGACCGGGTACTCAGTGCCGAGTCGCTGCGTGAGATGAGGACGCCGGCGGCTCCGATGGAGGCCGCGGACGTGGCGGGCGGCTATGCCTACTGCCTGGGCCTGGAGCTCCGTCACCAGGACGGCAGGACCCTCTTCGGGCACTCGGGTTCGCTGCCGGGCTTTCTCGCCTGTCTCGCCGTCAGTGAGGAGGACGACCTCGCCGCCGTCGTCCTGGCCAACTGCACCTCCGGACCGCTGCTGTTCACGGTCGCCGCCGATCTCGTCCGGATCGTCGCCGAGGCCGAGCCTCGGATTCCCGAACCCTGGCGCCCGATGCAGTACATCGATCCGGCGGTCCTGGAGCTGGCGGGTCAGTGGTACTGGGGCACGCACGCCTTCGCACTGCGCTTGACGGCCGACGGGCTGGCGTCCTTGGAGCCGCTGTCCGGCAAGGGGCGCGGCTCGCGCTTCCGGTCCAACGGCGACGGCACCTGGACCGGTCTGGAGGGCTACTACGCCGGCGAGCTCCTGAAGGCCGTACGACGCCCTGACGGGGCCGTGGACCACCTGGACCTCGGGTCGTTCGTGTTCACGCGTCAGCCGTACGACGAGGGGGCCGCTGTGCCGGGTGGAGTGGACCCCGAAGGGTGGCGGGGGACGGGGCGGCTCTGACGGCCCGGCTCAGGGCTGGATGCCGTCCGGTACCCGTCCAACAAGGTGCCTGTTTCACGTGAAACAGGCACCTCGCTGTTTCATAGCTCCAGCTTGAAGCCCGTGTGCGAGGACGCGAACCCGAGCCGCTCATAGAAGCGGTGGGCGTCCGTACGGCTCTTGTCGGAGGTCAGCTGCACCAACTGGCAGTTCTGGCGCCGGGATTCATCGATGGCCCACTCGATGAGCCGGGTGCCCAGGCCGCTGCCGCGTTCGTCGGAGTGGATGCGAACGGCTTCGATGATCGACCTGGTCGCGCCGCGCCGGGACAGTCCGGGGATGACCGTGAGCTGGAGCGTGCCGATGACACGGCCCTCGCGGACGGCGACGACCAGGTGCTGGTTCGGGTCGGCGGTGAGCCGCTCGAACGCGGCGAGGTAAGGGGTCAGATCGTCGGGCGACTCGCGCTGCGCGCCGAGCGGATCGTCCGCGAGCATGCCGATGATCGCGGGGATGTCGTCGGTGGCGGCGGGGCGTATCTCAAGATCTCCCATGCCCGCACCCTATGCGGACGCCGGAAGCGACTCCACGACCCGTACCAGGGGAACGAGCTCAGGGCTCTTGGCGGCCTCGTCCAGGGCCTCGCGCAGGGCCTTGTCGTTGGTGGGGCGGGCTTCTTCCAGCAGTTGGAGGCCGGCGTCGGTGACGTCGGTGTAGATGCCGCGGCGGTCGGTGGGGCAGAGGTAGCGGGAGAGCAGGCCGCGGTCCTCGAGGCGGGTGACGAGGCGGGTGGTGGCGCTCTGGCTGAGGACGACGGCGTCGGCGACCTGTTTCATCTGGAGGTGGCCGCCTTCGCCGTGGTGCTGGCGGCTGAGGACGTCGAGCAGGGAGTACTCGCGCACGCTGAGGTCGTGGCGGGTCTGCAGGGCGCGTTCGATGTGCGTCTCGATCCTGCCGTGGAGCAGGGAGAGGGCGCACCAGCCCTGGGCGAGGGCGGTGAGCGCGGGGTCTGTCGCTGTCATGGCGGTTCCTCCGTCCCGGAGCGGCTGAAATCAGGGTAGAGCAGGATCGCAATAGCCTGCGCTTGCAAGTATACCGCGTCTACAAGTATTGTCTTCGAACGTAAAGCGCTCCTGCAATCTTCCGGAAGGTGTTACCCCTCCATGCCTCTCGCGCTTCTGGCCCTCGCGATCGGGGCCTTCGGAATCGGAACGACCGAGTTCGTGATCATGGGCTTGCTGCCCGAGGTCGCGGGTGACTTCGGCGTCTCCATCCCCACCGCCGGGCTGCTGGTCACCGGATACGCGCTCGGCGTGGTCCTCGGCGCCCCGCTGATGACCGTGCTCGGTACCAAGGTCTCCCGCAAGCGGATGCTGATGCTGCTGATGGGACTCTTCATCGTCGGCAACCTGCTGTCCGCCGTCGCCCCCGCCTTCGCGATCATGCTGATCGGCCGTGTGGTCGCCTCGCTCGCTCACGGAGCCTTCTTCGGCATCGGTTCGGTCGTCGCGGCCGACCTCGTCGCCCCGGACAAGAAGGCCGGAGCCATCGCGATGATGTTCACCGGTCTGACAGTCGCCAACGTGGTCGGTGTCCCGCTGGGTACGTTCGTGGGACAGTCCGCCGGCTGGCGCGTCACCTTCGGCATCGTCGCGGCCCTCGGCGTCATCGGCCTGATCGGCATCGCCAAGCTCGTCCCCGACCTGCCCAAGGCCGACGGCGTACGTCTGCGCCATGAGCTCGCCGCCTTCAAGAACGCCCAGGTCCTGCTCGCGATGGCGATGACGGTCCTCGGCTTCGGCGGCGTCTTCGCGGCCATCACCTACATCGCGCCGATGATGACCCACGTCGCCGGCTTCGCCGACGGCTCCGTCACCTGGCTGCTGGTCCTCTTCGGGCTCGGCATGGTGGGCGGCAACCTGATCGGCGGCAAGTACGCCGACCGCGCGCTGATGCCCATGCTGTACGTCTCACTGGGCGCCCTCGCCGTGGTGCTCGCGCTCTTCACGCTCACGGCACACCACAAGGTCCTCGCGGCCGTCACCATCGCGCTGATCGGCGCCCTCGGCTTCGCCACCGTCCCCCCATTGCAGAAGCGCGTCCTCGACCAGGCGCACGGCGCCCCGACGCTGGCCTCGGCCGTGAACATCGGCGCCTTCAACCTCGGCAACGCCCTCGCCGCCTGGCTCGGCGGGATCGTCATCGCGGGCGGCTACGGCTACACGTCGCCCAACTGGGTCGGTGCCGCCCTCGCCGCGTCCGCGCTGCTGCTGGCCTTCCTCTCGGCCGCCCTGGAGCGCCGCGACGGAGCCACAAGCAGCCCCGTGGTCAGGGGCAGCGCGCCCGCCGAGCAGCGAGCAGCCCTGCACCACTGAGACGACCTGGAAGCGGGGTCAGGGCCGCCCCCGTGCACCGGATTCGTACACAGCACCGCACCGCCACCGCAGGACACACAGCAAGGAGATCCACCATGAGTACCGCCACCGCAGTCGCCCCGCTGACCACGCAGGACGCCGACCTCCTCATTGCCGCCGCTCACCGCGCGGCCGAGGCGGCCGGGGTGAACGTCAGCGTCACCGTCCTGGACGCCGGAGGCCATCTGCTCGCCTTCCGCCGTGACGACCGAGCCGTTCTGATCGCCGGGGAGACCAGCACCCGCAAGGCCTACACGGCACTCCAGCTCGACACCCCCACCGCCGACCTCGTCGACGCCGTACAGCCCGGAGGGCTCTTCCACACCCTCCCCACCGCGCTCGACCGCCCGCTGCTGTTCATCGCGGGCGGCGTGCCGGTCCACCGAGACGGCCGGCTGATCGGTGCGATCGGTGTCGGGGGCGGCGCTCCGGACCAGGACCACGGGTTCGCGACGGCCGCGATCGAGGCACTCGCCTGACGTCACCCGCGCAGGGAAGAGCAAACGCCGGTCCCCATGGGGCCGGCGTTTCTCATGGCTGCGGGGCAGCAGCCCGCGGTCGGCCTCAGCCGGCCGCGACGGTCAGCGGGGCGAAGCGCCGGGTCCAGTCGCCGGGCAGCTCGGAGATGCCGTACGCCATGACCGAGTTGAAGGCCACGGAGGCCAGGCCGTGCTCCTTCGCCCAGGCCAGCAGCTCCTCGTGGCGTACGTCGATGTCCGTGCGCAGCGGGCGGTCGGTGTGGGCGGCGAGGGAGGCGATGAGTGCTTTCGCGGTCTCGGTGTCACGGGCGATCAGCGGGCCCACGACCTGGGTGTCCATGTTGGGCCAGGCACCCGTGTAGCCGATGATCCGGCCGTTCTCCTCGGCCACGCGCAGCTGGTCGGCGAAGGCGGGCAGCCGCGTGATGATGTGCGTGCGATCGGTGCCGAACACTTCCTCGTCGAGCCGCACGATGGCGCTGAGGTCCTCGGCGGTGGCGGCGCGCGTGGCGACCGAGGACACCGACGCACCCGGCGCGAAGTGTCCGCGCAGCATCTCCGCCCGCCCAGTGACCTTGAAGCCGAGTTCCTCGTACAGCGGCCGGCCGTTCGGCGTCGCGTGCAGCGTCAGCGGTGTCGTACCCATCGAGTCGACGATGTGACGCATGAACCTGCGGCCGATGCCCCGTCGGGCATGCCGCTCGGCGACCAGGACCATGCCGATGGCTCCCAGATCGGGGCGCTCCTGCGGTCCGTACTCCGTGACGACGCAGGCGCTGACGAGCCCGCCGTCGGGGTCGTCGATGCCGTAGCCCCTTCCGGCTGTGAGCAGGAACCCCCACTTGTGTTCCTCACGGGGCCAACCCCGGTCCTCGGACAAGTCGGCGCAGGCGGTGAGGTCGCGAGGCGTCAGACGGCGGATGGGCAGAGCGGCGAGGGAAGGAGTCGGCACGCAGGTCAGGCTGTCTGACAACGGCCCTGATCGTCCACCTGTTTCCGGGGAGACGTACGACCTTTTGGCCATGTCATGCGCTCCCGCACAGCACCCTGGGAGACGCTGGGTGTTTCACGTGAAACATGGGCGAACGGCGAGCATCCGCCAAAGGGCCTTCCAAGAATGTCCACCGAGAGGCGCGGCGACTGCTCGTCGAGCTCGTTCCCCTCACCAGCCCGGCCTTCAACCGAGGGGATTGGCGGCATTCGCCATTAGCCTCATGGTTCATGGCGAGACTTCACCTCTTCGACCTGGACGGCACGCTTCTGCGCGGAACATCCGCGCCCCGGGAGATCTCACGGCAGCTCGGGCTGGAGGTGGAGACAGTCGCGCTCGACCGGGAGATCTCGGCCGGGCTGATCGGCCCTCCGGAGTATGCGCAGCGCGTGCACGCGCTATGGGCCGACCTCACGGAGGTTCATGTGACGGCCGCTTTCGACGGCGCTCCTTGGATGGCCCGGATCCGGGAGGTCTGGGCGGAGATCAGGGGAGAGGGCGACTACTGCGCCGTGATCTCGCTTTCGCCCTCATTTTTCGTTGAGCGGCTGACGGGTTGGGGCGCGCACGCGGCGTATGGCTCCCGCTTTCCCGCCGTGCCGTTCAGCGAGCCTGTCGACCCGGCCGGAGTCCTCAGTGCCGAGGCGAAGGTGCGGATTGCCGACCGGCTCTGCGAGGAGTTCGGGGTGACACGAGCGGAATGTGTCGCCTATGGCGACTCGTTGTCGGACAAAGCCCTGTTCGGAGCTGTTCCGGTGTCCGTCGCGGTCAACGCGGACCGGCATCTGACCGGCCTCGCGACCCATACCTACATGGGGATGGATCTATGGGAAGCCTATGAATTGGTGCGCAGCGGCCGGTAATTGAAGGAATTAGCCGTTCGTCCCCTCGCCCATTTCGTGAGGGCACAAGGGGGGACTTGTGATCGGGGCCTCGGCCGGTAGGGTCGACTCCGGTTCGTGTCCGAGCTGTGATCCAGACTCCCCGGCGTGAACCGAGCGCGAGGCAGAGCAGCGTAATGGGACGGAGAGATCGAAGACCCGCATTCTCGGTTATGGGGCCAGGGCGCTGACGCTCGGTGGGATGCTGCGGTGAGAGCGCTGCGGCCAATGTCACACTCTCGCCTTACTTGTCCGTACTGAGTGTGGATACGGATTGAATGTGGCCGTACGGGATCGCGGCAACGAACGGGGAATGCAAGCCGTCGCGGGGGATCAGGCACCTTCCGATCGAGGAAGTGCACAGACCGACCGAGAGATGTTCGAGGCGAGGCACACCATGGACGCTCCGACCACCACGTCGGCCGACAACGGCACTTCCGGCGGCGGGGGCGGCTGGTTCACACCGCGCAAGCAGCCGGCGACGACTCCGGGCACTGAGCAGGAGGCAACCGAGGGCCGACGACTTGCCGCGATGCGGCCGGTGGGCAGGAACTCGACGAGCGAGGGCACCGCCGCGCCGGCCCAGGACGGTGACTCCGGCCCCGGTGCCGCGCGCCAGGCAGCCGGCCGCGACCACCCGCAGCACGCAGGCGACGGGGCGACGGCAGCACAACCGGGGGCATCGTCCGTGATGGCGCCCCCCGAACCCGCTGCGGGGCACGTACCACCCCCGCAGCTCCAGGTCCCGACCCAGCGCACCGCACCGGCCCAACCCGCCTCTCCGGACGCCGTACTGATCCGGCGGACGATGGCCGAGGTGGGCCCCGTGGCCGACCAGGTCACCTCGTACTTCTACGCGCTGCTCTTCGTACGCCACCCCGACCTGCGCTCGCTGTTCCCCGCCGCGATGGACACCCAGCGGGACCGGCTGCTGAGGGCCCTGCTCACCGCCGCCGAGCACATAGACAACAAGCCCGTCCTCGTCGACTACTTGCAGAACCTCGGCCGTGGCCACCGCAAGTACGGCACCCGGCCCGAGCACTACCCGGCCGTCGGCGAGTGCCTCATCGGCGCGCTCAGCAAGTACGCGGCGGGCGTCTGGAACCCCGAGATGGAGGCCGCCTGGGTCCGGGCGTACACGACGATCTCGCAGGTCATGATCGACGCCGCGGCCGCCGATGAACTGCGCGCTCCCGCCTGGTGGTACGCCGAGGTCGTCTCGCACGAGCTCAGAACGTCGGACGTCGCGGTCCTCACCGTCCGCCCCGACCAGCCCTACCCGTTCCTCGCCGGCCAGTACACGAGCGTGGAGACGCCCTGGTGGCCCCGGATCTGGCGGCACTACTCCTTCGCCTCCGCGCCCCGCTCCGACGGCCTGCTGACGTTCCATGTGAAGGCAGTGCCGGCGGGCTGGGTCTCCAACGCCCTGGTGCACCGGGCCCGGCCGGGCGACATCATCCGGCTCGGTCCGCCGGGCGGTTCGATGACCGTGGACCACACGACCGACAGCGGGCTGCTCTGCCTGGGCGGTGGCACCGGCATAGCGCCCATCAAGGCACTGGTCGAGGATGTCGCCGAGCACGGCGAGCGGCGATCGGTCGAGGTCTTCTACGGCGCCCGCACCGACCAGGACCTGTACGACATCGACACGATGCTCAGGCTGAAGCAGTCCCACCCCTGGCTGGAGGTCCGCCCCGTGGTGGACCGGCAGGGTCTGCTCCAGCTTCCCGAAGCCATACGCGAGTACGGGCCCTGGAACGAGTACGACGCCTATGTCTCCGGCCCGCCCGGCATGATCCGCAGCGGTGTCGACGTCCTGAGGGACATCGGCGTCCCGGTCAACCGCATACGCCATGACTCGGTGGAGGAACTCGTCGCCGCGATCTGACGTCAGCCCAGGTCGGGTGCGTGCATCGCGCGAACGCCCTCGATGTTCCCGTCGAGGTAGTGCCGCAGCGACAACGGCACCAGATGGACGGACGCGATCCCGACCCGGGTGAACGGCACCCGCACGATCTCGTACTCGCCGATCGGCTCGTCGACCTCGGGGCCATGTCGCAGGGACGGGTCCATGGAGCCCAGGTGGCAGACGAAGAAGTGCTGCACCTTCACGCCGGTCGCTCCGCCGTCCTCGCCGATGTGTTCCACGGTGTCGACGAAGCAGGGCACCACATCGGTGATCTTGGCGCCGAGTTCCTCGTACACCTCGCGGTGCAGGGCGTCGACGACGGTCGCGTCCGTCGGCTCGACCCCGCCACCGGGCGTGAGCCAGTACGGATCCATGCCGGGCTTGGTGCGCTTGATCAGGATCAGATCGTCGCCGTCCAGCAGAACGGCGCGTGCGGTGCGCTTGACCACGGGTCGGACGGTCATGGGAGAAATGTGGCCCGGCTGGTTCCACGTGAAACATCGCGAAACGTCACCGGTCGAGCTCACCGGGTGATGTCCCGGAAAGCCCCGCGCCGATGCGTCGAGAGCAGGTGCTCGGATCCCTCGGGTGCGGCTGCTCGGAGCGGTCGGAAGCCGCTGATCGAGTGCGGTCGGAAACCGCTGCTCAGGGCGTTGAGAGCCGCTGCTGGAGGGCGCTGGAGCCGCTGCTGGAGGGCGCTGGGAGACCGCTGCTCAGGCCCAGTCCGAGGCCGCCCGCAGCAGCCACTCGTGGGCCCGGGCGATGTGCGGCATCGCCAGCGTGCCGGTGCGGACCACCAGGAAGTACGTCCGCAGAGGCGGCACAGGAGGGTCGTGCAGGGCGACGACCTCGCCGGACTCCAGGGCCGCGGCACACAGATAGCGGGGCAGCACCGCGAGCCCGGCCCCCGCGACGGCACACGCGAGAACCGCGCGCAGGTCGGGGACGATCACCGTTCCGGGTGCGGCGGGCAGGGAGTCGTAGACCGAAGCCCAGTAACGGGAGGCGAAGGGAAGGGACTCGTGCACCTCCACCACCGGGACGTCCTCCAGGGCGTGCGCGCCCTTGTGACGCAGTTGGCCCGCACCGACGCGGTCGAGCCAGTGGGGAGCGGCGACGAGCACGTGCTCCTCGTCGCAGAGCGGAGTCGCCGTGAGCAGAGCGCCGCGTGGACGGGCCGTACTGATGGCCAGATCGTGATGCCCGGCGGCCAGCCCTTCCAGCGTCTCCTCGGCGTTGCCGAAGGACGCGCGCAACGCGAAGCCCTGGCCGTCGTCGCCGGTCAGTTCGGTGAGCGCGGGCAGCGCACGCTCGGCCGTGAACTCAGGGGGCCCGGCGAGGTGCAGGGTCCGGAGAGAGGACTCGTCGTCGAGGCCGGTCTCGGTGATCTCCACCAGGGCGTCGAGATGCGGCGCAGCCTTGTGCGCGAGCTCATCGCCGATGGTCGTGGGCGTCACCCCGCGGGCCTGCCGCAGAAACAGGGGGCGGCCCAACTGCCGCTCCAGGGTGCGGATCTGCGAGGTCACGGCCGGCTGGGACAGCCCCAGCAGCGCGGCGGCACGGGTGAAGGAGCCGGCCCGGTGCACGGTCACAAAGGTGCGCAACAAGGCCAGATCCATACCCGACGCTCCCCTTTCCCGCCCTTCTCCCCGTCCCCAGGGCAGGGCCCAACTATAAATAAGTCGATAGGTCGCTGTCGCTACGGTGATTGGACACTGACAGAGAGTCAACTAGCCTTGTTCGCGCGGTTCTTCGCGCGCGGAACCGAGGGCGGTCCGAGCCACGAGGGGGGAGGCTCGGACCGCCCGTTGCACGTCATCGGGCCATCCACGGACGCATGTCCGCCCCCGGTCGGTGCCGGTCGCAGCGGCGCCTCCCGGCCGGCGCCGGACCCGACCGCACCTCCTGACGGCGACAGGCGCTACAGCTGCCTCCCGAAGGCGACAGGCGTAGTGGTGCGGCGCGGTCACCCGGCCGACGCGTCCAGCGCGCGCAGCACATCCGCCACCAGATCCTCCGGATCCTCCGCGCCGACCGACATGCGGATGAAGCCCTCCGGCACGGCATCGCCGCCCCAGCGTCCGCGTCGCTCGGCGGTGGAGCGCACTCCGCCGAAGCTGGTCGCGTCGTCGACGAGCCGCAGGGCGGCCAGGAAGCGCTCGGCATGCGCCCGCGTGGGCAGCGTGAAGGACACCACGCAGCCATGGCGCCGCATCTGCCGTGAGGCGATCTCGTGCGACGGGTCGCCGGGCAGGCCCGGATAGCGCACCCCGAGCTCCTGGGGCCCGTCCCGCAACGCCTCGGCGACAGCGAGGGCGTTGGCGCTCTGCCGCTCCACGCGCAGCTGGAGGGTGGCGAGAGAACGGTGGGCGAGCCAGGCCTCCATGGGGCCCGGGATCGCCCCGACGATCTTGCGCCAGCGCCGTACCGCTGACATGGCCTCGGCATCGCGGCCCGTGACGTATCCCAGGAGTACGTCACCATGTCCCGTCAGCTGCTTGGTGCCGCTGGCCACGGAGAAGTCGGCGCCGAGTTCCAGCGGGCGCTGCCCGAGCGGCGTCGCCAGCGTGTTGTCGACGGCGACGACAGCGCCGCGGGCATGGGCCTCCGAGGCGAGCCGCCGGATGTCGCACACGTCCAGGCCGGGGTTGGACGGCGTCTCGATCCACAGCAGCTTCGCGCCGTCCAGGACGCCGAGCTGGGCGTCCCCGCCGGTCGGCGCCGTGCGCACCTCGATGCCGTACGCCTCCAGTTGCGCGCGCACCAGGGGCAGCGCCTGATAGCCGTCGTTCGGCAGGACGACCGCATCCCCGGAGCGCAGCTGGGAGAAGAGCACCGACGAGATGGCGGCCATGCCCGAGGCGAAGACCAGCGTCTCGACGCCGTCCTCCCCCGGCGCCTCCAGCTCGCCGACGGCCCGCTCCAGATGCGTCCAGGTCGGGTTCTCGTCCCGTCCGTAGGTGTACGGCCCCGTCGGCTCGCCCGGCAGGTGATAGTGAGCGGCGAACACCGGACCCGGCAGGGTCGGCTCGTACTTGACCGGCTCGGGCAGGCCCGCCCGCACCGCGCGCGTGCCGTCGCCGTCGTGGCCGGAAGGCGCCCCCTGGGGGCCCGGGTCGCTCATGCCGCCTGTCCCTCCACTTGTTCGCGTACCGCGGCCAGCAGGCCGGTGCTTGCCGCCTCCACCATCTCCAGACACTCCTCGAACCCGTCCCTGCCGCCGTAGTACGGGTCCGGCACGTCGAGGTCGTCGTCGGCCGCATCGGAACGGGCGTCCGAGGCATTCGTTGCGGGGTGGTGGTCGGCGTAGGAGCGGAGCATCCGTACCTTCGCCGCGTCCTCCGGCGACGGAGCCATTCGCCGCAGGGCCTTGAGATGCCCGGAGTCGAGGGCGATCACGAGGTCGAGGCGGGCGAACCAGGACGGCTGGAACTGACGGGCCGTGTGACTGCCGTCATAGCCGTGCTCCTCGAGGACGGAGACCGTGCGCGGGTCCGCCGGGTCGCCCTCGTGCCAGCCGCCCGTCCCGGCGCTGTCGACCTCGACCCGGTCGGCGAGTCCGGCTTCCTCGACGCGGGCGCGGAAGACGGACTCGGCCATCGGCGAGCGACAGATGTTGCCGGTGCAGACGAAGCAGACGCGGTAGGTCATCGGGTCCTCAGTCCCCGTCGGGCAGGGCGAGGTTGAGCGCCCAGGAGACGATGGAGATGATCAGGCCGCCGAGCACGGCGGTCCAGAAGCCGTCGACATGGAAGCTCAGGTCGAGCTGGTCGGCGAACCACGAGGTCAGCAGCAGCATCAGCGCATTGACGATCAGCGTGAACAGGCCGAGCGTCAGAATGAGCAGAGGCAGGCTGAAGAGCTTGACGATCGGCTTGACGAGGAAGTTCACCACGCCGAAGATCAGCGCGACGAGGAGCAGGGTGCCTATCTGCTTGCCCGTGCTGTCACCGGTGAGAGTGATCTTGTCGAGCAGCCAGACGGCGACCGCCAGGGCGCCCGCGTTGGCGATCGTCTTGACTACGAAATTCTTCATGTGTCTGATCGTGGCAGACGAAATCGGCCATGAGCACGGAGATGAGGGCGGACGACAGCGATGAAGGCATTCCGGCTGGACGAACTGGAGGCGGAGCGCGCCGCCAACGAGGGCGCCTACCTGCAGTTTCTACGGGAGCGGAACATGTCCGTCGGCCTGTACGCGCTCAACGCCGGTGACCACGATCCACAGAGCCCGCACAACCAGGACGAGGTCTACTTCGTTGTGAGCGGCCGCGCGCAGATCACCGTCGGCATGGAGACCACGCACGTGGCGCGCGGCAGCGTGGTCTACGTGCCGGCCGGGGTCGCGCACAAGTTCCACCACATCAGCGAGGACCTGCGGGTGCTCGTGATGTTCTCTCCGCCCGAGAGCTGACCCACGGCCTCGGGGTTCCCTAGGGGTTCGATCAGGGGAGGACAAGGGCTGCGAGGCCCCCGCGAGGGCACCTGCCCGCCCTAGCATCGAGTGCAGGGAATCAGCAGATTCACGGAAACCGGAACCCGGCACAGAACGGGCGGAGAGGTAAGGACGAGGGCGATGCGTGAGATCTTCGCGGGACTGCCGTGGTGGGTGAAGTGGATCGCGGTGCCGGTCATCGCCCTGGTCGTGTTCGGCGGGCTGATAGCCAGTGTGGTCGGCTTCGTGATCGGACTGCTCTTCAAGGTGCTGGTCTTCGTGGCGCTGGTCGGTGGACTGATCTACGTCGTACGGAAGTTCATGTCGAGCTCCTCGTCACGCAGCGACTGGTGAGGGCCGTGGGGACCGGTGGGCGGTAACAGGAATCACCGGTTCCCTCGGGCGAGGGAAGTTTCCTGGACGGGCCGTACGCGGGCGGTGGCGGGCCAATAGAGTCCGGAAATCGACGCGGGGACCGACCCCGTGAGCGGCGTACACCCCACCCGTGTTCCCGCACGGGCTGCCCCCCTCGCGCTTCGGGAGTGACCCTTGGCCAAGGTAGACACCGCACCCTCAGAACCCCACGCACCCCCGGTCCGGCCCCGCTCCGCCGTACCGCAGGTGCCGCGGCAGGCTTCCCCGGAACCCTCCGAGCCGCCGAACTCCGCGACGCTCATCGGATCCGTCCAGCGCGCGATGCGCCTGCTGGAACGCGTCGCCGAGCACGAACACGGCGCCCCCGCCAAGCAACTCGCCCGCGAGACCGGCCTGGCGCTGCCCACGGCGTACCACCTCCTGCGCACCCTGGTGCACGAGGGCTATCTGCGCCGCGACAAGGGGCTGTTCTTCCTCGGCGAGGCGGCCGTGCGGCTGAGCAGCAGCGGAGCCGAGCAGAAACGTCGCAGCACGGTCGTCGAGACCCTCGCCCAGTGCCGCGACGCCATGGGCGTGCCCGTGTACTACGCCCAGTACCGCGACGGCGAGATCGAGGTCGTGTGCGTCTCCGACACCCCCGGGAACCCGGCGGTCGAGGAATGGGCCGACTTCCGCGAGACCGGCCACGCGCACGCCATCGGCCAGTGCCTGCTGTCCCAGCTCGATGAGGACGCCCGGCGCGACCATCTCGAACGCCATCCGGTGCAGACGGTCACCCCGTACACGGTGCGCGACAGCAGATCGTTGCTCCGCCGCCTCGACCGCATGCGCCGGATGGAGCCGGTGACCGAGCGTCAGGAGTACGCGCTGGGCACGGTGTGCGCGGCGATCCCGATCACGCTGGGCACCACGGCAGCGACGATGGCCATCTCCCTGCCCGTCCAGCAGGCCGACCGACTGCTGTCGGTGGCGCGGCAACTGCAGGAGGAGGTCGGGCGGCTCCTGGGGTCACTGGCGATCTCTATCAGTATCTGAAAACTCACTCCTTGTGATCTCTCGTGTACTTTCAGCAAGATTCCACCAGGCCTGGGGTCCGGTCCCGGCCAGTCGAAGGCAACCGACGGGGTAGGCGATGCGAGAGTCCGTACAGGCAGAGGTCATGATGAGCTTTCTCGTGTCCGAGGAGCTCGCCTTCCGCATCCCGGTCGAGCTGCGCTACGAGACCTGTGATCCCTATGCGGTACGGCTGACCTTCCACCTGCCCGGAGATGCCCCGGTGACGTGGGCCTTCGGTCGGGAGCTGCTGGTGGACGGAGTGGGCAGGCCGTGCGGGGAGGGGGACGTACGCGTCTCACCTGCGGGTTCGGAGACTCTGGGCGATGTTCTGATCCGGCTGCAGGTCGGTGCCGACCAGGCGCTGTTCCGCTCCTCGGTGGCGCCGCTGGTGGCCTTCCTCGACCGCACCGACAAGCTGGTGCCGCTCGGCCAGGAGGGCGCGCTGGCGGACTTCGACGCCCATCTCGACGAGGCTCTGGACCGCATCCTCGCGGAGGAGCAGAGCGCCGGCTGAAGCGTTACGCCGGTGCCGGGTGGAGGTGGCGTAACGCTTCAGCGGCGCGCAAGGGGCGCGTGGAAGGGTTCCTTTGGCGCCGGATGTTCTTTGCGCTCCGCCGGATGGGCGAAGTCGTCCGCGACGGTTCGGGTGGCCTTCAGGGGGCGATGCGCCGCCCCCGCGTCACCTCCCGCGGCGGCCCCGACCCCGCGTCACCGCTTCCTGCGGCGGCCCCGCCCGCCGCGGCCGGGAGCCGCCTGAGGGCCGCTCTGGCCCGGCTGAGCGGCTCCCGCGCCCGGCTGGGCGCCCGCGGGGACCGGATGGGCCCCGGCCGGCACCGAGCCCGTCTCCGGGCGGTCGGCCGAGACCACCAGGGCCGCGAGAGCCGTGGTCACCGGGACCGACGCGACCAGGCCGATGGAGCCCACCAGCGTGCGCACGATCTCCTCCGCGACCAACTCGCTGTTGGCGACCGTGCCGACACCGCTCTGCGCGATCGAGAAGAGCAGCAGCAGCGGCAGGGCGGCGCCCGCGTAGGCGAGGACGAGGGTGTTCACGACGGAGGCGATGTGGTCGCGGCCGATGCGGATGCCCGCCCGGTACAGCCCGCGCCAGCCCATCGTGGGGTTGGCCTCGTGCAGCTCCCAGACCGCCGAGGTCTGGGTGACCGTCACGTCGTCGAGGACACCGAGCGAACCGATGATGATGCCCGCGAGCAGCAGACCGCTCATGTCGATCGACGGATACAGCCCGTGGATGAGCCCGGTGTTGTCGTCGGTGTTGCCGGTGAGCGCGGCCCAGTCGATGAACACCGAGCCGAGGACGCCGATCAGCACCAGCGAGATCAGCGTGCCGAGCACCGCGACCGATGTTCTCGCGGAGAGGCCGTGGCACAGATAGAGGGCGATCAGCATGATCGCGCTGGATCCCACGACCGCCACGACCAGCGGGTTCGAGCCCTGCAGGATCGCGGGCAGGATGAAGAAGTTGAGCAACAGGAAGCTTATGGCCAGCGAGATGAGCGCCATGACGCCCCGCATCCGGCCGACGAGCACCACGGCGACGGCGAAGATGCCGGCGAGCACCGACAGCGGAATGCGCCGGTTCACGTCGGTGACCGAGTACTGGAGGTCCTTGGGCGCGGAGGGCTCGTAGGCGACCACGACCTCCTGGCCCTCGTGCAGCTGGCGCGACTGGTCGGGCTGCACGATCTCCGTGAACGTACGGCCCTTGTCCTTGCCGGTGTCGACCCGGATCGTCGCCTTCTTGCAGGTGCCGCTCTCCTGCTGCACGGCTGAGGAGCCCTCGGCGGTGGAGGTGTCGCCGGTCGGCGGCACGCCCGAGGCGTTGACGTCCTTGCAGCTCAGCTCGACGACCTTGGTGACGGTGGCCTGCTGTGTCTGCCGGTCGAAGCCGACACCGGTGCGCTCGTGCCCCGGGGCGCCGCCCGGCCACAGGACCGCGAGACCCACCACCACGGCCGCGGCGAACGGGATCAGAACCGCCGCGATGACCTTGCGCAGATGGCGGGAGACGGGAGCCGCGGGGCCATGGGCGTGGCTGTGCGAGTGGCCGTGGCCGTGGCCGTGTCCCGGGCCTTCTCCGCCCCCGCCCCCGTCACCACTGCCGCCATTGCCACCGCCACCATCGCCCCCGCCCTGCCTGCCGCCGGATCCGTGGCCGTGACCATGACCACCGCCGGCACCGGCATCGGGGCCGGGACCCCCCTGTCCGGGCCCCTGTCCGTAGGGGCCGCCCGGGCCAGGTCCTTGCCCGTACGGACGACCGCCCTGACCGGATCCCTGTCCATAGGGGCCACCGCCGGGACCGGGGCCGCGGCCGTACGAGCCCCCCGAGCCGCCCGAGCCCCCCGAGCCGTGCCCACGATCCTGCGGCCCACCGAGCCGAGGACCGGGCTCATGCCACCCGTCGGCTTCGCCCCGCGGCTCCCGCATCCCGCCCGGGCGGAGGTCGCGTTCGTGCCAACCGCCGGTGTCAGCCGCGCCACCGTCGGCACCGTGCATCGAGGCACCGCCGAATGCTCCGTCGGTCTCGCCCGTCGAACCACGGCCGAATCCTGCGTCGCCACCGCCCGTCGAGCCACGGCCGAATGCTCCGTCGGAGCCGCCCGACGAGTCACGGCCGAATACTCCGCCGTATCTGCCGCCGGGGACGCCTGAACCCCGGCCGTCCGTACGGCCGTTGCCCCGTGCGGGGCCGTTTCCGGGGCCGTTTGCGGGGCCACTTCCGGAGCCCGAGCCGCGGGGCGGATCGGGCGGTGGGAACGGAGGCTCATGCGTCGTGGTCACCGCCCGATCATCGCAAGAACGGTGGGGGCCCTCTGTTCAGCGCGCCCGAATTGACGCTAGCGTGGAGCCACCTTTGTACACGCGGGAGCTCGGAGCACCGGGCTGAGAGGGCGCTGACCTCCGTCCCAGCGATGTTTCACATGAAACATCACTCATCACGAGTGATGTTGCACACGAAACGTCGGCAGACGGATACCGCTGCGTCGACCGCCGAACCTGTTACCGGGTAATGCCGGCGTAGGGAGTAGGTCTCATGACCATCAAGGACGCGCGCACGCCTGCCTCCAGCCAGGACGAGCAGCTCATTCAGGGCGAATCGTCTCCGGAGGCCGGGAAGTCCATCGGCTGGCACAAGGCGTATGTCGAGGGCTCACGCCCCGATCTGCGGGTGCCGGTCCGCCAGGTGCACCTCACCAACGGGCAGTCGGTCACGCTGTACGACACCTCGGGCCCGTATACCGATCCAGTGGCCGAGACGGACGTCCGCAGGGGGCTCAACCCGCTGCGGGAGAACTGGATCATCGCTCGCGGCGACACCGAGGAGTACGCGGGCCGTCCTGCCCGTCCGGAGGACGACGGGATCAAGCACACCTCGCCGCGCGGCGGTCTGCGCAACCTCGACGCGGTATTCCCCGGACGTCCGCGCCAGCCCCGTCGCAGCCGCGACGGCCAGGCGGTCACACAGCTCGCCTACGCCCGCCGGGGCGAGATCACACCCGAGATGGAGTTCGTGGCCATCCGGGAGAACGTCTCGCCCGAGGTGGTCCGTGAGGAGATCGCCGCGGGCCGGGCGGTACTGCCCGCCAATGTCAACCACCCGGAGATCGAGCCGATGATCATCGGCAAGCGGTTCCTGGTGAAGGTCAACGCCAACATCGGCAACTCCGCGGTCACCTCCTCCATCGAGGAGGAGGTCGAGAAGATGACCTGGGCGACCCGCTGGGGCGCCGACACGGTCATGGACCTGTCGACCGGCCGCAACATCCACACCACCCGCGAGTGGGTGCTGCGCAACTCCCCCGTGCCGATCGGCACGGTGCCGCTCTACCAGGCGCTGGAGAAGGTCGACGGCCGCGCCGAGGAGCTGACCTGGGAGATCTACAAGGACACGGTCATCGAGCAGGCCGAGCAGGGCGTGGACTACATGACCGTCCACGCGGGTGTGCGCCTGCCGTACGTCCCGCTCACGGCCAACCGCAAGACCGGCATCGTCTCGCGCGGCGGCTCGATCATGGCGGCGTGGTGCCTGGCGCACCACAAGGAGAGCTTCCTGTACGAGAACTTCGAGGAGCTCTGCGAGATCCTCGCGGCCTACGACGTGACGTACTCGCTCGGCGACGGCCTGCGGCCCGGCTCGATCGCGGACGCCAACGACGAAGCGCAGTTCGCGGAGTTGAGGACGCTCGGGGAACTCAACCAGATCGCCAAGCGTTTCAACGTACAGACCATGATCGAGGGCCCGGGACACGTCCCGATGCACAAGATCAAGGAGAACATCGACCTTCAGCAGGAGATCTGCGATGAAGCTCCGTTCTATACGCTCGGCCCGCTGACCACGGACGTCGCGCCGGCGTACGACCACATCACGTCCGGCATCGGTGCCGCGATGATCGCCTGGTGGGGCACGGCCATGCTCTGCTACGTCACGCCCAAGGAGCACCTGGGCCTGCCCAACCGTGACGACGTCAAGACCGGCGTCATCACCTACAAGATCGCAGCCCACGCGGCGGATCTCGCCAAGGGGCACCCGGGCGCGCAGGAGTGGGACGACGCGTTGTCCGACGCCCGCTTCGAGTTCCGGTGGGAGGACCAGTTCAACCTCGCCCTGGACCCGGACACGGCACGGGAGTTCCACGACGAGACCCTGCCGGCCGAGCCCGCCAAGACGGCCCACTTCTGCTCCATGTGCGGGCCGAAGTTCTGCTCGATGAAGATTAGCCAAAGCATCACAGAGCGGTTCGGGGGTGCGGCTGCTGAGGGAGCGTCCCAGGAGGAGATCGCGGTAGGGATGCTGCAGAAGTCGAAGGAGTTCGCGGCCGGCGGGAACAGGGTTTACCTGCCGCTGGCTGACTGACCGCCGCTACGGGCCACGCTGCTCTGGGAGGGGAAGGAGCTTCACAGAGCAGCGAGGTCGGGCGTCCGCATGATGGCGTTGATGCGGATCTTTGAAATCGGCCGGTGATGCTCTTCGCTCCCCAGACGGTCGCCTTGGTCAACGGGGACAAGATTCGTCCGTAGGTGAAGGCAGGGGGCTACTCAGCTCCGTCGAGGGCGCCTTCGGCCTCGCAAGCGACGGGTTGCGGCGGCCCTGGATGACTCGCCACGGGCCCAGGGCCCTGCCGGAATGGCTCCAGGCTTGAACGCTTCAGGGGCGCCAAGCTGTTGTCGGGGGTCAGGCCGCTGAGCTTGTCGGGGTTGACCTGGAAGCGCAGGTTGTGGATTCGGCCGTCACCGATGTCGAAGGAGAGGGCGCCGGCGGTGTGCCCGTCCAGGGTGGCCAGGATGCCGAGTTCGCCGTTGATGATGGCCGACTCCATGGTCATGGCCGCTAGTTCGGGCTTGGCCAGGAAGCCCAGGAGCCAGCGCGCGACATGGTCGATGCCGTGGAGGGGGCGACGGGCCGCGGTGACCTTGCCGCCGCCGTCGGACCAGGCGGTCACGTCAGGGGCGAGCAGTTCCATCATGGCGTTGAGGTCGCCGCCCGCGCAGGCCTTGAGGAACTGGGCGGTGATCTGCCGGCGCCGGTCGGGGTCGGCGTCGAAGCGGGGGCGGCGGGCCTGGACGTGCTCGCGGGCGCGGCGGGCGATCTGACGGACCGTCGGCTCGGGGCGTTCCAGGGTCTCGGCGATCTCGCTGTGCGAGTAGCCGAAGACCTCGCGGAGCAGGAAGACGGCGCGTTCGACGGGGCTGAGGGTTTCCAGGACGACCAGCATGGCAGTGGAGACGGAGTCGGCCAATTCGGCCTCCGAGGCGATGTCGGGGGAGGTCAGCAGGGGCTCGGGGAGCCACGGGCCGACGTAGGTCTCGCGGGTGGCCCGCGCGGAGGTGAGGCGGTTCAGGGAGAGGTTGGTGACCGTGCGCACCAGGTATGCCTTGGGGTTGCGGACCGTGTCGCGGTCCATGGTGCTCCACTTCAGCCAGGCGTCCTGCAGGACGTCCTCGGCGTCGGTGACGCTGCCCAGCATCCGGTAGGCGGTGGCGAACAGCAGCCTGCGGTGTTCGAGGTACGGGTCCTGCCCGGCGCCGGTGTCGATCACCGGCTCATGCTGCCAGCGTCGCGAAGCGGACGGCAAGGCGTGGATCACGGCGCTGGGATCGGGCGTGCCGGTCATGCCGCGGGCCTGCGGGTGGCGCGGCCGCCCTTGGAGACGATGGTGGTGACGTTCATGCGCTTGCTGAGTCGGTAGGTCGTGAGCGGGCTGCCGCTGACCATCTCCTTGTACGCGACGGCACTCCGGCCGGTGAGGTGCATGCGGCGGGGGGTGTCGTCGGCCTTGGTGAACTGGATGACGGCGTCGCGGCGGCCGAGGCTGACCGGCTGGTGGAAGTAGCCGAAGCGGAATGGCTTGACGGCCTTGCCGCGCACGAGCCGCGCGATGGTGTCGGCGGTGTACTGGGCGGTGGGCAGGCCGCTCTGGCAGGTGCCGTGGATCTGTCCCCAGGCCAGGCGGACGGCGGCGGCGTCGCCGGTCGCGTGGATCTCCGGGTGGGACGCCGACCGCAGCGTGGCGTCGACCAGGATGAGGCCGCGGTCGTCGGTGGCGATCCCGGCGTCGGCGGCGAGCGGCGACACCTTGACGCCGGTGGTCCACAGGCAGGCGTCGGAGCGGACGAGCCGGCCGTCGCCCAGCTCGACGGTGTCGGGCAGCACCTTGGTGACGCGGGCGCCGGTGACCAGGGTGACGCCGAGGCGGTCCAGCGAGCGGTGGAGGTAGGCGCGGGCCTTGGCGCCCATCATGCCGCCGGGCTCGTCCACGCTGATCAGCGTGACGTCCAGTCCGGGGTGGCTCTCGGCGATCTCGGTTGCCGCCTCGATTCCGGTCAGACCGCCGCCGCAGACGGTGACCGTGCCGCCGGACGCGGCGACCTCGCTGAGCCGCGCAGCGAACCGGTAGGCGATCTCCGGGCTGTTGAGGGTGAATGCGTGGGTGTCGGCGCCGGGGACCTGGCCGGTGTCGGTCCGGCTGCCCAGCGCGTAGACGAGCCTGTCGTACCCGAGGATCTTGGCGCCGTCGACGGTGATCTGTCGGGCCTCGGGGTCGATAGCGGTGGCGGTGCCCCGGACGAAGGTGACGCCGGTCCCGGCGAGCAGGTCGGGAATCTGGTGGTCGGCCAGCTCCTGCCCGGCGGCGAGCTGGTGCATCCGCAGCCGCTCGACGAACCGGCTCGAAGGGTTGACCAGGGTGATCTTCACGCCGGTCCGGCGGGTGCGGTGGGCCAGCCGGATGGCGCTGAACATGCCCGTGTAGCCGGCACCCAGCACGACGATGTGGTGGTCGCTGGTCATCTCAATCTCCCAGGGTCGGTCACCGGCTTTGGTGCCGGTGACGCCCATGGGACAAGCAACCCCCACCGGACGTGACAGACCGCCGATGTGACCTGAGTCACATCGGGCGCCATCGTTGGTGGGCCGGAAAGAATGCACCCCGCGCCCGGCTGTATCGGGCCTGGCTGAGGCGGTGCAGGATACCGGAGGCAACGGCGGCTGCCTCGGCCCAATCCCACGAACCCCTCACCCCCCGATGAAGCCGAACTCCGCGTATGACTCCAGCATCAGATCCTCGACGGCGCAGACGGATAGGCCGGCGAATCCGAAGGCGCACCGTTCCGCCTCAGGTCGGCAAGCCACAGGTGGGGATTTCGGAGCAGGTCTGTCCCACCTCCGAGCAAGAGGTGAGGAGATTCAAAGAGCCTCATCAGCGTTGCCGGACAGGTTTCTATGCTGAGCCGATGACGCTGTACTACGACCCCGTTGCACGGCTCGGCAGGGACCGTGAGGTTTTCCAAGGTCGTTGGGAGGACCGGCTCTGGCTCAACGTTCCGGGACCCTTCTACGGTGGCGAGACGGACACGTGTCGTACCGGCCGGCTCTCCGCTCCCCACCATGTCCTGTACGGCGGCGAGTACTTGACCGAGTACGTCTATCGTCAGCCCCGGACGCGGGCGGAGACGGCTCGGCTGGTCGAAGCGGCCGACTGCGATCCCTTTCTCGGGTACGGCTGCGACGGCGACTCGCGGTGGACACCCGGGGCGGTTCGGGAGTGGTGGAGCGACCGCAGACGTATTACGCACTACCTGTCCACCCAGGACTGGGAAGCCATCGACTGGCCGCAGCAACGCGTGGCCCACGCTGTTCGTGACTATGAGTCCTACCTGGCCGGGCGACTGGCGACAGACTTACGGATCTACCTCCACTGGCTAGAGGAGGGCCGGTCTCCCGCAGCGGGCGAACGGCTGCCCGACCTGTAATCGGCAGGTCAGGGGGTCCTGTGTGCTGCTTCGGGCCTGATGCTGTCCTCGATGAAGATCTCCCAGGACATCCGCCGTGCCCACGGCGGATCGCGGGAGGAGATCGAGGAGGGCATGGCTCAGAAGTCGCAGGAGTTCGCCGCGGCGGGCAACCGCGTGTACCTGCCGATCGCCGACTGACCTCGCTACCGATGCCCTGACCCGGGGCGCCACGCCCCGGTGTCGGGCGTGCTGCCCCGCGGCTGGGCCTGGCGGCCGGTTGCCGGGCGTGTGCGGCCGGCTGTTCGGCTTGCGCCTCCCCGAGGAGATGTCCCCGGGGTTCCGTCGAGGAGGTCCCCTCACAGGGGCCTTCTCATGGCGGGGGCGCAAGCCGAGGGGCTACTCCGGCTGGTGTTCCGGCCCTCCGAAGTCCGGGCTCGTGTAGTCCGGGCTCGTGTAGCTCGGACGCGGGCGCGGGGCGGCGCCGTTGTCCGGGCTGCTGAAACCCGGACGGTCGTACCCCAGGTTCGGGATCCGGCCGACCGGTGTCGTCGGTGGCGTGCGGTGCAGGGCCACCGCCGTGCCGGGGTCGGCGAGTGCCTCCCGTAGGAAAGGCAGCACACCGCGCTCCAGCAGGGCTTCGCGCCAGGCTTCCCTGGCCCGGGACACCTCTTCGCTCAGTTCGCCGTACGGCCCGGAATCGAAGGCCGGCCGGTTGCGCAGGGCGGTGAGCAGGAGTCCGACGGCCGCGACCAGGATCGCGGCCGCCGCGATGGCGCCGAACACCCATCCGGTGGTGAGCATGGTCTGGGCGAAGGCCGGCTCGGGGTTGAACATCTTCAGGATGTAGCCGACGAGCAGGAATATCGCCGCGGCCGTGCCCGCGAGGACGGGTGCCAGGACGGCGAGTACGGCGACGACACCGGGGCCGGCCGTCTCGGCGACTTCTCCCATGGTGGTGGCGAGCCCCATCGCGCCCGTGCCCGACTCGGTGGAGCCGGACTCGCGGGAGGACGACGGGGTGGACGACGCCGGCTGGCGCAGTTCCTCGCGGACCTTCACGTAGTGCTGGTACTCGGTCGCCGCGGCCGCCGTGATGAGTGCGGTGGCGTTCAGCGCCATGGTGCGCAGCTGTTCGGGGTTGAGCCGCTGTCCCACAGCGGCCAGTTCCGGGCGGTGTGGTGCGGAGCGCAGCGCCTCGTCGAGGATCCGCTCGTACTCTTGGCGGTCCTCGCTGTGCAGGTGCTGCGGAACGCTGTTCATGTGCATCCCCCGATGCTCCGTAGGGCTTGGGGCTCGCATGCCAACGAGCCGTCGGGCAGAAACGGAGGGGAGCCTGCTACGGATAAGCCGATGGTAGAGCGGTGACGGCACACGGTGACAGGGGGTTTGCCAAAATTGGGCCCCGGCCTGCGCCGTCCTCCATCCCTGCGTGGTGGGGGGACGCCTGCCCGCTGAACGTTCAGATATCCAGGGGAAGTTGCTGGACCAGCAGCTTTCCGGCCATGGTCACGCCGCCGTCCATCGCGATGGCGAGCCCTTCGGCGTAGACGTGCGGCCCCTCGACCAGGGGCCCGCTGTTGTCCTCGCCGTCCTCGGAGCCGACCTCGCCCAGCAGATACGGAATGGGGCTGTGGCCGTGAACGATGCGGGTGCCGCCGTACGTATCGAGCAGCGAACGGACATGGTCCGGGCCGCCCTCGTCGCGGAAGGAGAAGCGCTTGGTGAACTTGCGGAAGAGATCCCAGACCTCGTCGGCGTCGTTGCGCGTGAGTGCCTCGCGGACGGTGTCGTTGACCGCCTCGATCGAGTCGCCGTAGTCGAGATAGGCGGTGGTGTCCGAGTGCACGAGCAGGTGCCCGTCGACCTCCTCCATGGCGTCCAGCCGGGACATCCACTGCAGGTGGTGGTCCTGGAGGCGGTCCATGTCGGTCTTCTGGCCGCCGTTGAGCAGCCAGGCCGCCTGGAAGGTGGCGGTGCCCGCGCCGGAGTTGACGGGGGTGTCGCCGAAGCGCTTGGCGCCGATCAGCAGCAGCTCGTGGTTGCCCATGAGGGCCTTGCAGTAGCCGCCGGCCGCCGCGGCCTCGGCGGACAGCCGCATCACGAGGTCGATGACGCCGATGCCGTCCGGACCGCGGTCGGTGAAGTCGCCCAGAAACCACAGCCGTGCGGTGCCCGCGCACCAGTTCCCCGCCGAGTCGATCAGGCCCTTCTCCTGCAGGGCGGCGACCAGCTCGTCGAGATAGCCGTGGACGTCACCGACGACGAACAGCGCACCGGCGCCGCTCGTCGACTGCTGCTCCGGCAGGGCGGCGGGGTCGACCTGCACCTGGACGGTGTCGCCTCGGTTGATGACCGGCAGGTCGCGCTGCGTGGGCGTGTACCCCTCGGGATACGTCTCCTCGAGGGGCGGGGCGGCCTCGTCCGTGTGTGTGCTGTGGGCATACGGACCGGTCTCGTGGACGTAAGCGGGCACCCGGAAGTCGCGCAACGTCGCCGTGCGCTCCACCTCGGGTCCCTGACCGGCCCCCTGAGTCATCAGACCCCTCCACCATCACGCCGCATCTGCACCACATCGGACTGCCTGGTCGCAGCGGCCCGCGGTGTCGTGGGCCCATCATAGGAATGCCGATCGCGCCATGTGATGACCCAGGGGTGGTGAATCGGAGCAGGACTCCTGTTCACTGCGGCTTTCGCCCCGATTGGGCAGGGCTTCTCCCACTCGACGACCGCGCCCCTGCCCGCCTCCCGACCTGGCTTTGCCGTGCCCCTAACGCTCCTCGGGAGACCGCGGCGGACTGACCGTCGTGCGCGGCGGGCGTCGCTGGGACGAGGTACGCACGATCAGCTCCGTCGGTATCACCTGCTCGACCGGCTGGTCCGAGTCGACCCCTTCGATGGCGTCGATGAGCAGCTGGACGACCGCCGTGCCGATACGGCGCGGCTTGAGCGAGAGCGTGGTGATGGGCGGCTCGGTGTTGGCATAGACCGTTGACTCGCTGCAGCACACCAGAAGCAGGTCGTCCGGTACGCGCAGGCCGTAGCGGCGGGCGGCGGCGAGCAGGTCCGTGCCGTTCGGGTCGAACAGTCCGTAGACGGCGTCGGGCCGGTCGGGCCGGGCGAGCAGCCGGTCGGCGGCCACGGCGCCCGCGCACGGGTCGTGCGCCGGGTAGGCCTCGTACACCGGGTCCTGTCCGACCCTTTCGCACCAGCGCAAATACGCCGTGGTCGACAGGTGGGTGTACGTGTCCGTCGTGGTGCCGGTCAGCAGACCGATCCGGCGGGCGCCCGCGTCGGCCAGGTGGTCGAGGATGCCCATCACGGCGGCCTCGTGGTCGTTGTCGACCCAGGCCGTGACCGGCAGCGAGCCGGCGGGACGTCCGTCGGAGACGACCGGAAGGCCCTGTCTGACCAGTTCGCTGACCACCGGGTCCTGGTCGGACGGGTCGATGACCACCGTGCCGTCGAGGGCGACGTTCGACCACACGTCGTGGCGTGAGGTCGCGGGGAGGATCACGAGGGCGTAGCCGCGGGCGAGCGCGGCAGAGGTGGCCGCGCGGGCCATCTCGGCGAAGTACGCGAACTCGGTGAAGGTGAAAGGTTCATCCCCGTACGTCGTCACGGTCAGGCCGATGAGGCCCGACTTGCCGGTGCGGAGGGTTCGGGCCGCGGCCGAGGGCCGGTAGCCCAGCCGGTCGGCGACCTCGCGGACATGGCGTCGGGTGGCGTCGGGGAGCCGGCCCTTGCCGTTGAGGGCGTCGGAGACGGTCGTGATGGAGACTCCGGCGGCGGCAGCCACATCTCTGATGCCCGCCCGACCGGGCCGACTGCCTCGACGTGAGGTTTCCGCGCGGCTCACCTGGTGCTTCCCTGCTGCTGTCATGGCGAGCCGATAGTAGGGCTCATGCGGTGGGGTAGTGCGGACGCATATGCAGTCGTTGACAGGCACGTTTCTGCAAGGTCATAGACCGTCAGTTCCCTTTGAAAGCAAGAGAGTTGAACGATCCAATGGCAAGACGTGACTTGTCGGCGCGCATGGGCCTGCCAAGTGCCCGATGTTTCGAAGAGGTCTCAACTCACCTTCACGGGTGATGCGCGCCACGGAGTGAGCCACCGGCGCGTAGATATATGTGTGGCGCGCCCCCCGATTCGTGCGCCTTCGTACGACGATGCCCTTGATGCTGGTGTGACAGGTGTGATCAGCGGCCCGGGGCGGCCTGGCCGGTGAGCATCGGCTCTCCCTCACCTGTACGCATCGGCGCGGAATCCTCATAAGGTGAGAAGTATTGGAGCCGGCGGTGGTGATGGGCCGCCGGTGGTCGCGAGGAGGACTGCGGTGAGCGAGACGAGCCCCAAGCTGCGCGCCGAGCTGGAGGGGATCCCCACCTACAAGCCGGGCAAGCCCGCCGCGGCCGGTGGCCCGGTGGCCTACAAGCTGTCCTCCAACGAGAACCCCTATCCGCCGCTGCCGGGCGTGATGGAGACCGTGACGGCGTCCGCCGCCTCGTTCAACCGCTACCCGGACATGATGTGCACGGGGCTGATGAACGAGCTGTCCGAGAGCTTCGGTGTCCCGCTCTCCCACCTGGCCACCGGCACCGGCTCGGTCGGCGTCGCGCAGCAGCTGATCCAGGCCACCGCCGGCCCCGGTGACGAGGTCATCTACGCCTGGCGGTCCTTCGAGGCGTACCCGATCATCACGCAGATCAGCGGTGCCGCCTCCGTGCAGGTGCCGCTGACGGACGGCGAGGTGCACGACCTGGACGCGATGGCGGACGCCATCACCGAGCGCACCAGGCTGATCTTCGTCTGCAACCCGAACAACCCGACGGGCACCGTCGTGAAGCGGGCGGAGCTGGAGCGGTTCCTCGACCGGGTGCCGAGCGATGTCCTGGTCGTGCTGGACGAGGCGTACCGCGAGTTCATCCGCGACCCCGAGGTGCCGGACGGCGTGGAGATCTACCGCGAGCGGCCGAACGTCTGCGTCCTGCGGACCTTCTCCAAGGCGTACGGCCTCGCCGGCCTCCGCGTCGGCTTCGCGATCGCCCATGAGCCGGTCGCGGCGGCCCTGCGCAAGACGGCCGTGCCCTTCGGAGTGAGCCAGCTCGCGCAGGACGCGGCCATCGCCTCGCTGCGTGCCGAGGACGAACTGCTCGGCCGGGTCGGTTCGCTGGTGTGTGAGCGCAACCGTGTGGGCGAGGGGCTGCGGGCCCAGGGCTGGACGGTGCCCGAGACCCAGGCCAACTTCGTGTGGCTGCGGCTGGGGGAGCGCACGGTCGCTTTCGCTCAGGCGTGTGAGCAGGCGGGCGTGGTGGTCCGGCCGTTCCCGGGCGAGGGTGTGCGGGTGACGGTCGGAGAGGCCGAGGCGAACGACATCTTCCTGAAGGTGGCGGAAGGGTTCCGGAAGGAGCTCTAGGCTCCGCGGGCGCGGTCGGCCGGGCGTCGACGAGCTCCGTCCCGGCATGCCAGGCCGGGGGTTCCACGGGGCGCGGTCAGGCGTCCAGAGGCTCTCCGGCGGCGCGCTCGGCGCCCTGCGGCGCTATGCGGGCACGCTCACGCGTCGACCAGCTCCACGCGGGCACGTTCATGCGCCCCGCAGCGCTACGTGGGCACGGTTACGCGTCGACCAGCTCCACGCGGGCCTGCTCACGTGCCGACCAGTCCCATGCGTGCCCGCTCACGCGTCCACCAGTGCCACCCGCACAGGGTCGCCGTCGCGGACCGTCGCCAGTAGGCGGGCGTCGCCGTCGAGGCGGCCCAGGATGTTGCACGGGCTCGCGAGGCGGCACTCGGCGCCTCGCGAGATCGGTGTGGGGCCGTAGGGGAGGGCGAGCGCGTCGCCGTCCGTCCAGAAGGCGACCGTGCCCGGCTCGACCACCTGGCGGGCGTCCGTTTCACGTGAAACGGACACTCCTGTGTCGAAGTAGACCTCCTCGCCCCATGTGTGAGCAGTGGAGCTGAGCGGGAGGGCCTTGCTGAGGGCCTGTGCGGTAGGGGTGTCGTCGAGGGTTGCGGTGAGGTGCCCGGAGGGCCAGGAGATCCGTATCTGAAGCGCTGTCTGCGTCTGCATGCTGGCGATTCAACAATATGTTGAAGTCCCCGCCAAGGGGTTGGGTCGAATGAGGGACCCCCCTGTGAGGGCCTGGAATGTCCGTGCTGCATAATTGCTTGTGAATGTGAACGCTTTCACAAGCGTATGTAAGGAGCAGCGACGTGGACCTGGCTTTGGCGCCGGAGACCCTGGCGCGATGGCAGTTCGGCATCACCACCGTCTACCACTTCCTGTTCGTCCCTCTGACGATCTCGCTGGCCGCCCTCACGGCCGGGCTGCAGACCGCCTGGGTGCGCACGGAGAAGGAGAAGTACCTCAGGGCGACGAAGTTCTGGGGCAAGCTCTTCCTGATCAACATCGCGATGGGGGTCGTCACCGGCATCGTCCAGGAGTTCCAGTTCGGCATGAACTGGTCCGACTACTCCCGGTTCGTCGGTGACGTCTTCGGTGCTCCGCTGGCCTTCGAGGCGCTGATCGCGTTCTTCTTCGAGTCGACCTTCATCGGCCTGTGGATCTTCGGCTGGGACAAGCTGCCGAAGAAGATCCACCTGGCCTGTATGTGGATGGTGTCCATCGGCACGATCCTGTCGGCGTACTTCATCCTGGCGGCCAACTCCTGGATGCAGCACCCCGTCGGCTACCGGATCAACGAGGCCAGGGGACGGGCCGAGCTCACCGACTTCTGGCTCGTGCTGACCCAGAACACCGCGCTCGCGCAGGCCTTCCACACCCTGTCGGCGGCCTTCCTCACCGGTGGCGCGTTCATGGTCGGCATCTCCGCCTTCCACCTGCTGCGCAAGAAGCACATCCGCGAGATGAAGACCTCACTGCGGCTCGGCCTGGTCACCGTCGCCATCGGCGGCCTGCTGACCGCCGTCAGCGGTGACACGCTCGGCAAGATCATGTACGAGCAGCAGCCGATGAAGATGGCCGCGGCCGAGGCGCTGTGGGACGGCGAGAAGCCGGCGCCCTTCTCGATCTTCGCCGTGGGTGACGTCGACAAGGGTCACAACAAGGTCGCCATAGAGATCCCCGGCCTGCTGTCCTTCCTGGCCAAGGACGACTTCACCTCGTACGTCCCCGGCATCAACGACGTCAACAAGGCCGAGCAGGAGAAGTACGGGCCCGGCGACTACCGGCCCAACATCCCCGTCGCCTACTGGGGCTTCCGGTGGATGATCGGCTTCGGTATGACGTCGTTCGCCATCGGCCTGGCCGGACTGTGGCTGACCCGCAAGAAGTTCATGCTGCCGCAGCACCTGCGGGTCGGTGACGACGAGGTGCCGCATCTGGTGCTCCTCCCGAAGAAGGCACTCGGCCTGAAGCTGACCAAGTGGTACTGGCGCATCGCGATCTGGACCCTGGCCTTCCCGCTGATCGCCAACTCCTGGGGCTGGATCTTCACCGAGATGGGCCGCCAGCCGTGGGTCGTCTACGGCGTCCTGCGGACCCGTGACGCGGTCTCCCCCGGCGTCTCCCAGGGCGAGGTCCTCACCTCGATGATCGTCTTCACCACGCTGTACGCCATCCTCGCCGTCGTCGAGGTCAAGCTCCTCGCGAAGTACGTCAAGGCCGGACCGCCCGAGCTGACGGAAGCCGACCTGAACCCGCCCACGAAGATCGGCGGCGACTCCCCTGACGCCGACAAGCCGATGGCCTTCTCGTACTAGGCCGAGGGAGCTGCACAGTCATGGAACTTCACGACGTCTGGTTCGTCCTGATCGCCGTCCTGTGGACCGGCTACTTCTTCCTGGAGGGCTTCGACTTCGGGGTCGGCGTCCTCACCAAGCTGCTGGCCCGCAACCGGCCCGAGCGGCGGGTGCTGATCAACACCATCGGCCCCGTCTGGGACGGCAACGAGGTGTGGCTGCTCTCGGCGGGCGGCGCCACCTTCGCCGCCTTCCCCGAGTGGTACGCCACGCTCTTCTCCGGCTTCTATCTGCCTCTGCTGCTCATCCTGGTCTGCCTGATCGTCCGCGGTGTCGCCTTCGAGTACCGGGCGAAGCGGCCCGAGGAGAACTGGCAGCGCAACTGGGAGCAGGCCATCTTCTGGTGCTCGCTGCTCCCGGCGTTCCTGTGGGGCGTGGCCTTCGCCAACATCGTGCGGGGCGTGAAGATCGACCGGAGCCATGAGTACGTCGGCACCGTCCTGGACCTGCTCAACCCGTACGCGCTCCTCGGTGGGCTCGTGACGCTGTCGCTGTTCACCTTCCACGGTGCGGTGTTCACCGCGCTGAAGACCGTGGGGGAGATCCGGGAGCGGGCGCGGAAGCTGGCGCTGTGGCTCGGTCTTGCGACCGCCGTGGCGGCCGCGGTCTTCATGCTCTGGACGCAGGTCGAGAACGGCGACGGGCAGAGCCTGGTCGCCCTGATCGTGGCCGTCGCGGCGCTGGTCGCGGCTCTGGCGGCGAACCAGGTGGGGCGTGAGGGATGGTCGTTCGCCTTCTCCGGCGTCACCATCGTGGCCGCCGTGGCCATGCTCTTCCTGACGCTCTTCCCGAACGTCATGCCGTCCTCGCTCAATGACGAGTGGAGCCTCACGGTCACCAACGCGTCGTCGAGCCCGTACACCCTGAAGATCATGACCTGGTGCGCGGTGATCGCCACGCCGATCGTGATGCTCTACCAGGGCTGGACCTACTGGGTGTTCCGCAAGCGGATCGGTACGCAGCACATCGCCGAGACCGTGCACTGAGGTGTGTTTCACGTGAAACCAATCGACCCGCGTCTCCTCCGATACGCCCGCGCCACGCGCCTCTTCCTGATCGCGGTCGTGGGCCTGGGTGCCGTCGGTGCGGTCCTGGTCATCGCTCAGGCGATGCTCATCGCCGAAGCCGTGGTGGGGGCGTTCGAGCAGGGGATGTCCGCTGCCGAACTGCGCACTCCCCTGCTCCTGTTGGCGGCTGTCGCCGTCGGCCGCGCGGTGGTTGCCTGGCTCACCGAGCTGGCCGCCCACCGTGCCAGTGCGGCGGTGAAGTCGGAGCTGCGGGGACGGCTGCTGGAGCGCGCGGCCGCGCTGGGCCCCGGCCGGCTGAGCGGACAGCGGACCGGTTCGCTGGTCGCCCTCGCCACACGCGGCGTCGACGCCCTCGACGACTACTTCTCGCGCTATCTGCCGCAGTTGGGTCTCGCGGTCGTCGTACCGATCGCGGTGCTGGCGCGGATCGTGACCGAGGACTGGGTGTCGGCGGCCATCATCGTCGGCACCCTGCCGCTCATCCCGATCTTCATGATGCTGATCGGCTGGGCCACCCAGTCACGGATGGACCGCCAGTGGCAGCTGCTGTCCCGGCTGTCGGGCCACTTCCTGGACGTCGTCGCCGGCCTGCCGACCCTGAAGGTCTTCGGGCGGGCCAAGGCGCAGGCCGACTCGATCCGGCGGATCACCGGTGAGTACCGCAGGGCGACGATGCGCACCCTGCGGATCGCCTTCATCTCCTCCTTCGCGCTGGAGCTGCTCTCGACGCTCTCGGTGGCCCTGGTCGCCGTCACGATCGGCATGCGTCTCGTCCATGGCGAGATGCATCTGTACGACGGCCTCGTCGTCCTCGTGCTGGCCCCCGAGGCTTATCTGCCGCTGCGGCAGGTGGGTGCGCAGTACCACGCAGCGGCCGAGGGGCTCTCGGCTGCCGAGGAGATCTTCGAGGTCCTGGAGACTCCCGTGCCGCAGTCGGGCACGGCGACGGTTCCCCAGGGCACCGTCTCCTTCGAAGCGGTCTCGGTCCGCTACCCCGGCCGGACCGCCGACGCCGTCTCGGACGCGTCCCTCACCGTCGAACCCGGTGAGACGGTCGCTCTCGTCGGCCCGAGCGGCGCGGGCAAGTCGACCCTGCTGAACGTGCTGCTGGGCTTCGTACGGCCGACCGGAGGGCGCGTCCTGGTCGGGGGAACCGATCTGGCCGAGCTCGATCTGGCGGAGTGGCGCTCGCGGATCGCCTGGGTGCCACAGCGCCCGCATCTGTACGCCGGGACCATCGCCGAGAACGTGCGGCTGGCGCGTCCCGACGCGGACGACGACGCCGTACGGCGGGCGCTGGCGGATGCCGGAGCGCTGGAGTTCGTGGACGCGCTGCCCGCGGGCGTCGGCACCGTGCTGGGTGAGGACGGGGCCGGGCTGTCCGCGGGGCAGCGGCAGCGGCTCGCGCTGGCCCGGGCGTTCCTCGCGGACCGGCCCGTGCTGTTGCTCGACGAGCCGACGGCCGCACTCGACGGGGCCACCGAGGCCGAGGTCGTGGAGGCCGTACGGCGGCTCGCCGTGGGGCGGACGGTGCTGCTGGTCGTGCACCGGCCGGCGCTGCTGGGGGTGGCGGACCGGGTGGTGCGCCTCACCGAGGTCGCGGCACCGGTGCGGGCCGAGGGCCGGCCCAGGACATCCGTCGAGCGTCCGATCGAGGGCGCGGTGCACGACGGTTCCGGCTCGGACGACGCCGAGGCCGCGCGGCCCGGGACGGATACGCGCGGTGTGCTCGCCCGCGTCCGTGCCATGTCCGGCCCGCACCGCGGACGCCTCGTCCTCGCCCTGCTGCTCGGCAGCCTCGCGCTCGGCAGTGCCGTCGGGCTGATGGCGACCTCCGGGTGGCTCATCTCCCGGGCCTCGCAGCAGCCGCCGGTCCTGTACCTGATGGTGGCCGTGACGGCGACGCGGGCCTTCGGTATCGGGCGGGCCGTGTTCCGGTACGCCGAGCGGCTGGTGTCCCACGACGCGGTGCTGCGCATGCTGGCCGACACCCGGGTCGCCGTGTACCGCCGGCTGGAGCGGCTGGCGCCCGCCGGGCTGCGCCGCACGCGGCGGGGCGACCTGCTGTCGAGGCTCGTCGCCGATGTGGACGCCTTGCAGGACTACTGGCTGCGCTGGCTGTTGCCGGCCGCCGCCGCGACGGTCGTGTCCGCCGGGGCCGTCGGCTTCACCGCCTGGCTGCTGCCCGAGGCCGGCGCGGTGCTCGCGGCCGGACTGCTGGCGGCCGGGATCGGCGTCCCGCTCGTCACCGGTGCCGTCGCCCGCCGAGCCGAACGCAGACTGGCCCCCGCCCGGGGAGTCCTCGCGACCCGCGTGACGGATCTCCTCACCGGCACCGCCGAACTCACCGTCGCCGGCACGCTGCCCAGCCGGACGGCCGAGGCACGCCGAGCCGACGGGATCCTCACCCGGATCGCCTCGCGCGCCGCCACCGCGACCGCGCTCGGCGACGGGCTCACCGCGCTGCTCTCCGGGCTCACCGTCGCCGCCACCGCCCTCGTGGGCGCCCAGGCGGTCGTGGACGGGCGGCTGAGCGGTGTGACGATGGCCGTGGTCGTCCTCACGCCGCTGGCCGCCTTCGAGGCCGTGCTGGGGCTGCCGCTCGCCGTGCAGTACCGCCAGCGGGTGAGCAAGAGCGCCGAGCGGGTCCATGAGGTCCTCGACGCACCCGAGCCCGTACGGGAGCCGGAGCGTCCCCGGAAGGCGCCCGCATCGCCCTTCCCGGTGGCCGTCAGGGGCCTGACCGCCCGTCACTCGGGGCAGGACCGGGACGCGCTCGCCGGTCTCGACCTGACCTTGGAGGAGGGCCGCCGGATCGCCGTCGTCGGACCGTCCGGGTCCGGCAAGACGACGCTGGCGCAGGCGCTGCTGCGCTTCCTGGACGCGGACGCGGGCTCCTACACGCTGGGTGGCGTGGACGCCTGCGCACTCGACGGTGACGACGTACGGCGGCTCGTCGGGCTGTGCGCGCAGGACGCGCACCTCTTCGACAGCTCCGTGCGCGAGAACCTGCTGCTCGCCAGGAAGGACGCCACGGAGGACGACCTGCGTGACGCCCTGGGCCGCGCGCGGCTGCTGGACTGGGCCGACGGTCTGCCCGACGGGCTGGACACGCTCGTCGGCGAGCACGGGGCGCGACTGTCGGGCGGGCAGCGGCAGCGGCTGGCGCTGGCACGCGCGCTGCTCGCCGACTTCCCCGTGCTCGTGCTCGACGAGCCCGCCGAACACCTGGACCTCCCGACGGCCGACGCCCTCACCGCCGACCTGCTGGCGGCCACCGAGGGCCGTACGACCCTGCTCATCACCCACCGGCTGGCCGGGCTGGAAGCCGTGGACGAGGTGGTCGTGCTGGACGAGGGGCGGGTGGTGCAGCGGGGGCCGTACGCGGAGCTGGCCGCTGTGGCGGGACCGCTGCGGGCGATGGTGGAGCGGGAAGAGGCGGCGGATCTGTTGGTGGGGGCGCCCTAGCGCGGATGTCGGCGCGGGCGTCAACCTCCGTACTGGACCGTCCGCGTCAAATCGTCCCCCAGGTGTACGACGTGAACAGGGCCTTGACCCGACTTGCGGGTCAGGATCGCTGACATGCGCTCATATCGCGGTCGCGTCCAGGTCGTTCCGGCGCTGCTCTGTGCGCTCGCACTCCTCGTGGTGAGGCCCGCCGACGCCGTCGCCGACGACTCGGACACTCACGGCGGCAGCGGCCTCGGCCTCAGCGCACAGGTGGTGAAGCTGTACGAGGACGTGGCGCGGGCGACGAAGCGGTACGAGACGGGGCGGCAGGAGGCCGAGGGGCAGCGGGCGCAGGCGGAGCGGATCGAGGGGCTGCTCGACCGCGAGCGGCGGGAGATCAGCGTGCTGCGTGAGGACCTGGGAAGGATCGCGCGTGCCCAGTACCGCACCAGCGGCGGGATGCCGCTGACCGCGCAGCTCATCCTCGCGTCGAGCCCGGAGCAGATGATGCGCGGTCAGCATGTGTTCTCGCAGACGAACATGGCCGTCAACAACGCCATCGAGAAGAGCCGTCGCGCCGAGACCCAGCTCGCCAAGGACGAGGCCAAGGCCGCGGCCGCCTGGCACGGCCTGGAGAAGCGCAACGCGGAACTCGCCGAGCTGAAGAGCGGCATCGAGCAGAAGCTCGAAGAGGCGCGCTGGGAGTTGCAGGGGCAGGCCGACGCCTTCGTGGCCGCCGGCTCCTGCCCCGGTGCCGTGCGGCTCGACCAGAAGGACAAGGAGTTCGACGGCGCGTGGGCCACGCCCGTGGAGTCGTACGAGCTGTCCGCCTCGTTCGGCAGCGGCGGGTCGCGGTGGGCGAACCGGCACACCGGACAGGACTTCGCGGTGCCGATCGGCACTCCGGTCCGTGCGGCCGGGGACGGGCGTGTGGCCAAGGTGTCGTGCGGCGGAGCGTTCGGCATGGAGGTCGTCGTCCAGCACACGGACGGTTACTACACGCAGTACGCCCATCTCGCCTCGGTCGCCGTCGACCAGGGCGAGCGTGTCGACACCGGTCAGTGGCTCGGCCAGTCCGGAACGAGCGGCAACTCCACGGGCCCGCATCTGCACTTCGAGGTGCGGATCACCCCCGAGATGGGCTCGGCGGTGGATCCCGTGCCGTGGCTGGCCGAGCGGGGAGCGCCGCTCGGCTAGGGCCGAGGGCCCGTCCGGCGGATCCTGTCGCTCGGGCTAGCCGCGCTCGGCCAGCATCCGCTCGATGACGACCGCGACCCCGTCGTCGTTGTTGGCGACGGTCCGTCCCGACGCGGCGGCGACGACGTCCGGGTGGGCGTTGCCCATCGCGTACGACCGGCCCGCCCACGTCAGCATCTCGACGTCGTTGGGCATGTCCCCGAAGGCCACGACCTCCTCGTGCGAGATACCGCGCTCGGCGCAGCACAGCGCGAGCGTGCTCGCCTTGGAGACGCCCGGTCCGCTGATCTCCAGCAGGGCGCTGGGGCTGGAGCGGGTGACGTTGGCGCGATCACCGATGGCGAGGCGGGCCAGGGTGAGGAAGGCGTCGGGGTCGATCGTGGGGTGGTAGGCGAGGATCTTCAGTACGGGCTCGCCGGCGCCGGGAGCGTCCGGTGCCAGGAGGTCCTCGGCCGGCGCGAGATCGTCCGGTATCTCCATGTGCATCTTGGGATAGTCCGGCTCCTGGTAGAAGCCGTACGTCTGCTCCACCGCGTACCCCGTGCCAGGCGCCGCGTCCCGCAGCAGCCGCACGGCGTCCAGCGCGTTCTCCCGCGCCAGCTCCCGCACCTTCACGAACCGGTGGGCGCCGGGGCCGCCGTGCAGGTCGACCACGGCGGCGCCGTTGCCGCAGATCGCCAGGCCATGACCGTGGACATGGTCGCTGACGACGTCCATCCAGCGGGCGGGGCGGCCGGTGACGAAGAACACCTCGATGCCCGCCTCCTCCGCGGCGGCCAGCGCGGCGACCGTGCGTGGGGAGACGGACTTGTCGTCCCGCAGCAGGGTGCCGTCCAGGTCGGTGGCGATGAGCCGCGGTCGCACGGCTGCGTCCGGGTTCTGGGGCTGTCGAGTCGCTGAGGTCACCGCGTCATTCTCCCGCATATGCCTGCACGGTCGTGCGGCAGTCCGCACATCTGAGGTGGCCGCTGAGGAGAACACGCCCCTGAGTGCGCCGACGGCAGCGCCTCCACCAGCACCGTCGCGCCCGACGCACGCACCGCGGCCGTCGTACTCACCGCACCTGTGCCGCCGCTTCCATGGCGATCTGCTCGAAGACCTTCTCGTCGGCCGCGAAGTCCGAGTCGGCGATCGGCCAGTGGACCACGATCTCGGTGAATCCGAGCTCCTGGTGGCGCCCGGCGAAATCCACGAACGCGTCGAGCGAGTCCAGCACCCGGCTGCGTTCCGGGGTGAATCCGGTGAGCAGGACCTTGTCGATGTCGGCCACGTTCCGGCCGATCGCGGCGCACGCGTCGGACAGCTTCTCGGCCTGCTCACGAATGGCTTGAAACGACTGCTCCGGGGTGCCGCTCTCACTGACCTTCGGGTTGCCCGTGGTCACCCAGGCCTGCCCGTACTGCGCCGCGAGCCGCAGCCCGCGCGGCCCGGTCGCGGCCACCGCGAAGGGCAGCCGGGGCCGCTGTACACAGCCCGGGATGTTGCGGGCCTCGTGCGCCGAGTAGAAGTCGCCCTCGTAGGACACCGAGTCCTCGGAGAGCAGCCGGTCCAGCAGCGTGACGAACTCGGTGAAACGGTCGGCACGCTCACGCGGCGTCCAGGGCTCCTGGGCGAGCGTGGTGGCGTCGAAGCCGGTACCGCCGGCCCCGATGCCCAGCGTGATCCGCCCACCCGAGACGTCGTCGAGGGAGATCAGTTCCTTGGCCAGGGTCACCGGATGCCGGAAGTTCGGCGAGGTCACGAGGGTGCCCAGCCGCAGCTGGTCGGTGACGGCCGCAGCCGCGGTCAGAGTCGGGACGGCGCCGAACCATGGGCCGTCCCGGAAGCTGCGCCAGGACAGGTGGTCGTAGGTGTACGCGGCGTGGAAACCGAGCTGCTCCGCGCGCTGCCATGCCTTGCGGCCCCCTTCGGACCAGCGGCGGTACGGGAGGATCACGGTGCTCAGGCGCAGACTCATGTGTCGAGCGTATGCGGCCGAATGGGTTTCACGTGAAACGGTCACCGCACGCGGCTGCTCAGCCACGGAGTGAGGGTGATCATCGGCATGAACTCGCGGTGGGTCCGGTCGCCCGGCAGCGGCACGATCAGGAAGTAGCCCGGCGGGAAGCGGCGGGCCTTGACGTGGGCGAGGCCGTCGAAGAGGGAGCGCAGGAAGGCGGGCACGTCGTCGCGCGGGACGTCGGGGCACTCGACGCCCTCGACCGTGATCAGCGCGTCGTCCTCCGGGAAGAGCCGCACGCTCACCTGGGGCGAGCCGCCCAGATCGACGTACGCCTCGTGGGGCAGCGAGCCGTCCGGGTCCAAGGTGGTGCCGACGCCGGCCGCGCTGCGGCGGGAGGTCTGGTCGGCGCCGATGTCATGGCTCACCTCGATCTCGCGGCCGTACTCGGCGGCGAGGGTACGGAGCGCGGCGACGGCGGACTCGGTGGTGGGGAATTGGTCCATACCACTGATCATGCCGGACCGGGGGCCGGTTCGGGGCGGGGGTGAGCCTTTCCGGGCCGGGAGTCGGGGGTCGTTTCCGGGGGGTCAGTGCGTCTCGGGGAAGCGCAGGTACTCCGGCGGTACGGCCTTCGTCAGCCACACGCCGTTCGCGCTGACGTGGAAGACATGGCCGTCGCGGTGCATGGCGCCGGTGTCCACGGAGAGCACCACGGGGCGGCCGCGTCGGGCGCCGACCCGGGTCGCGGTCTCGCGGTCGGCCGAGAGGTGCACGTCGTGCCGGTTCATCGGCCTGAGCCCCTCGCCGCGGATCGCGTCCAGGTTCCCGGCCACGGTGCCGTGGTAGAGGTACGGCGGCGGGGTCGCCGGGGGCAGTCCGAGGTCCACGTGCACGCTGTGGCCCTGGCTGGCCCGGATCCGGGTGCCCACGACCGCGAAGCGTTTCTTGTCGTTGGCGGCGACCACGTGGTCCAGTTCTTCCCGGGTGAACCGGAAGCCGTGCGCGGTCGCGGCGGCGATCAGCGTGTCGATCTCGACCCAGCCGCCCTCGTCGAGGGTCAGTCCGATGCGCTCGGGCTGATGGCGCAGGTGCTTCGAGAGATACTTCGACACCTTCACGGTGCGTCTTTCGTCCATGCCACCAGCCTGCCGGGCGGGACGGGAATCACGCGAATGATTTCACTCTCGATGTTTGATCCACAACCAAGTGCGGTTATCCACAGGGGAATTGGTGATTCTGTGGACAACGAGCGGTCACTTCAAGGGGGTTTCGTCAAGATCACCTGATGGACTGTGAAATGCGGCCAGCCGGTCCAAGGTCCTTGCCCGCACCTCCCGTTCGGTGGCCAAAGTGATGAATTCCGCGGCTTGCTCCGGGCCAACCAGGGCTTCCACGGCCCGCATTGTCTCCGCTGGAATCGTCACATTTCGGTCGATTTTTTGGGATCCGGACTCTTCTGCCGCACCCAGGTGCTGACGCAGCTGCCGGCCCGCCAACAGGCGCATGGCGCGGGCCAGTTCGGCGTCCACCGTGTGCTGGGCGAGTGGGCGCAGCCGTCGTACGAGGGAGGCCGCCTCGGCCGCTTCCGCGTCCGTCGGACGATGCGGTCCGTCCAGGTAGCGGGCGAAGACGTGCTCGGTGGTGAACTCCAGGAAACGGGCCGCGATGTGCTCGACCTGCCCCCTCAACTCCCTCAGATGGCCCGCGATCGCGGAGAGTGGCACGCCCGCGGCGTACAACTCGACCGCCACCGCGAGTTCTTGAGGGCTCGGGACGACGAACGCGTCCTCGTCGCCGGGGACCGGCTCCAGCACGCCGAGCTCCACCGCGTCGGCCACCGCCGCGTCGTCCGGAGCGCCGCCGAAGCGCTCGTTCAGCTCGGCCCGGGAGATCCGCACGGCCTCCTCGTCCGTCCACGGCCCGTCCACCTCGGCGGCCAGTCCGAGCACCCCGCCCAGGCCCCGGCCGGCGTCCCAGGCCTCCAGGAGTTCCTTGATGGAGGCCAGGGTGTAGCCGCGGTCGAGGAGGTCGGCGATCTGGCGCAGCCGGACGAGATGGGCGTCGCAGTAGAGGTTGGCACGGCCACGGCGCTCGGGCCGGGGGAGCAGGCCCCGGTCCTGGTAGGCACGGATGGTGCGGACGGTGGCGCCGCTGAGGTGCGCCAGATCCTCGATCCGATAGGTCTTGTCCACGCCAGGGCACCTCCGCCCGCAGTTGTTCTCGCTACGTTCCCCACCACGACGGAACGGCCCCGTGTCACGCTCCCCCACGAACCCCGCGTCCCCGGCGCGCGGTTCCCGCCGCGCCGGTCACAACGGCGGCTCGAGCCGGGCGATCCGGCGCAACGCCCTCGGGGTGAACCGCGACATCAGATACGCCCCGCGCGCCTCCGGCGTCACCGGCACGACGGCCTCGCCCCGCACCACCGCCCGCAGGATCGCGTCGGCGACCTTCTCCGGCGGATAGTTCCGCAGCCCGTACAGCCGCGCGGACTTCTTCTGCCGTCGCTTCTCCTCCTCGGCGTCGACGCCGGCGAAGTGCGCGGTCGAGGTGATGTTGGTGTTGACCAGGCCCGGGCATATCGCCGTGACGCCGATCCCCTGCCCGGCCAGCTCCGCGCGCAGGCACTCGCTCAGCATCAGCACGGCCGCCTTGGAGGTGCTGTAGGCGGGCAGCGCCTTGGACGGCTGGTAGGCCGCCGCCGACGCGGTGTTGACGATGTGGCCGCCCTGTCCGCGCTCGGCCATCTGCTTGCCGAAGAGCCGGCAGCCGTGGATGACGCCCCACAGATTGACGTCGAGGACCTTCTTCCAGTCCTCGGGCGTGGTGTCGAAGAAGGAGCCCGACAGGCCGATGCCGGCGTTGTTCACCAGCACGTCCACCACGCCGTACTCGGCGGCCACGCGCGCGGCGAGTTTCTCCATGGCCTGCTCGTCGGAGACGTCCACCGTCTCCGCCCAGGCTTCGGGCGCCCCGATCAGCCGGGACATCTCGGCGGTGCGACCCGCGGACTCCGCGTCCCGGTCGACAGCCACCACGCGCGCGCCGGCCTCGGCGAACGCGTACGCCGTCGCCCGCCCGATGCCGCTGCCCGCGCCGGTGACCAGTACGAGCTGCCCGCCGAAGCGGTCGGCGTACTTCCCGGTCGCCGTCACCCCGGCCGGTCGCCCGCCCTCGACGGACGTCACGAACTCCGTGATCCAGGAGATCAGTTGGTCGGGCCGGGTGCGCGGTATCCAGTGCTTCGCCGACAGCGTGCGCCGGGTCAGCTGCGGAACCCACTGCTCCAGGTCGTCGTAGAGCCGCTCCGACAGGAACGCGTCCCCGAGGGGCGTGATGAGCTGCACGGGCGCGTGCGCGTACGCGTCCTGGCGCGGCCGGGACAGCCGGGACCGTACGTTGTCCCGGTACAGCCATGCCCCGCGGGCCGCGTCCGTCGGCAGGGACGCGGTCGGGTAGTCGCCGCCGGGGACCTGCTCCACGCGCTCCAGGATGCGCGGCCAGCGCTTGCCGAGGGGGCCTCGCCAGGCCAGCTCGGGCAGCACGGGCGTGTGCAGCAGATACACGTACCAGGACTTGGCGCCCTGGCCGAGCAGCTGACCCACCCGGCGCGGAGTGGGGCGCTTGACGCGCTGGTTGATCCAGTGGCCGAAGTGGTCCAGGGACGGCCCCGACATCGAGGTGAAGGAGGCGATCCGGCCCTCGGTGCGCTTGACCGTGGCGAACTCCCAGGACTGCACCGAGCCCCAGTCGTGCCCGACCAGGTGCACGGGCCGGTCCGGACTGACCGCGTCGGCGACGGCGAGGAAGTCGTCCGTCAGCTTCTCCAGCGTGAACCCGCCGCGCAGCGGCCGCGGCGGAGTGGACCGGCCGTGGCCGCGGACGTCGTACAGCACGACGTGGAAGCGGTCGGCCAGGCGCGGGGCGACCTCGGACCACACCTCCTTGCTGTCCGGATAGCCGTGCACCAGGATCACCGTCGGCTGCCCGGTCTCGCCCAGCTCGGCGACGCACAGCTCGACACCGCCGGTCCGTACGACGCGCTCGCGCGCGCCCTGAAGAGTCAACGGCACCGTCACTTCTCCTCCGCCCAGCGCCGCACGTGCGGCAGATCGTCGTCCAGCCAGAAGGCGCTCTGCTCGGGGTCCGCGGAGTCGGTGACGACCAGGATCTCCTCGAACTTCGCACCGGTGCCCCGGAAACCGAGGTGGGGTTCGACCGCCCACAAGCCCGGCTGGGGCGGATGGTCGGAGAAGCGGTACGGCGACCACAGCGGGGACCAGCCGTCGCGGTGACCGTGCAGCGCGTCGCTCGCCAGGCCCTTCAGGGACTGGGTGCCGAACCCGAACACATGCGGTGACCAGCGGCGCTCCGCGACCCGGTCGACCTTGTGCGCGATCACGCCGAAGGGATAGGCGCGGTGCCGGTTGGCGTAGCCCTGGCGGACCATGAGGCGGTCCACGTCCTCGTAGATCTCCCGAAGGGGCCGCCGCTCGCGCACCTCGCGCAGGATCAGCTCCCGGTGCGCCTCCAGGTCGGCCATCAGCTTGTCCTGGACCGGGTTGATGCCGAGCGAGCCGGAATAGCCGATGTCGGCGGTGCAGCCGTCGTACACGGGAGCCATGTCCAGGATGAACGGCATCCCGGGCTCCAGGCGGCGGTTGGTGGGGAAGAACTGCAGGGGAATCCGGAAGTTCACGAACGCCGTGCGGTCCCCGAACCAGGCGAAGGGCAGATGGAACCAGTCGCGCACACCGCGTTCGCGCAGCCACTCCCGCTGCATGCGCGCCGCCTCGCGCTCGGTGACGCCCGGCTCCAGTCGTGCCGCGACGGCCTCGGCGCATTCGTACGCCAGCCGCTGGACCCTTCTGAACCCCTGCAACTCCGCGGACGCCACCGAGAGCCCGCCCGAAACCGCCGTAGTCATGCCACCGCCCCACCTGTCCACATCGACTGCGGTACGTGTCCGTAACTTGACACCGGTGAATGTGACAGTTGTTAGAGGCTGTGTCAATAGGGCGGCCGAAGGCTGTGGAAAACCCCCATGATGTGGAAAACCGGGGCGTCGTTGTTGGACTTCAGGGTGACCCCTAGGGCCCCGTAGTCCTGGAGGTTGACTTCAAGACAGCTCTGCGGGGTGACGTCCGGCGTGGTCCGTGTCACTACCTTCGTGGTGTGACTGTGATCGCGACCGAAAGCCTGAGCAAGCGGTTCCCCAGGGTGACCGCGCTTGACCGGCTGACCATGGACATCGGGCCCGGGGTGACCGGACTCGTCGGAGCCAATGGAGCCGGCAAGTCCACCATGATCAAGATCCTGCTGGGTCTGTCTCCCGCCACCGAGGGCCGTGCCGAAGTGCTCGGACTCGACGTCGCCACCAAGGGCGGCGCCATCCGTGAGCGGGTCGGCTACATGCCGGAGCACGACTGCCTGCCGCCCGACGTCTCGGCCACCGAGTTCGTCGTGCACATGGCCCGTATGTCCGGACTGCCGCCCACCGCGGCGCGCGAGCGCACCGCGGACACCCTGCGCCACGTCGGCCTGTACGAGGAGCGCTACCGCCCCATCGGCGGCTACTCGACGGGCATGAAGCAGCGCGTGAAGCTGGCGCAGGCCCTGGTGCACGACCCGCAGCTGGTGTTCCTGGACGAGCCGACCAACGGCCTCGACCCGGTCGGCCGCGACGAGATGCTCGGCCTGATCCGCCGCATCCACACCGACTTCGGCATCTCGGTCCTGGTCACCTCGCACCTGCTGGGCGAACTGGAGCGCACCTGCGACCACGTCGTCGTCATCGACGGCGGCAAGCTGCTGCGCTCCAGCTCCACCACCGACTTCACCCAGACCACGACGACCCTCGCCATCGAGGTCACCGACAGCGACGACCACCCGGACGGCACCCGCGCGGTGCGCGACGCGCTCCACGCGCGCGGGGTGGACGTCCTCGACGGCAGCGGCGGCCTCCCCGGCGCCGGCCACGTCCTGCTGCTCACGGCGCAGGGCGAGGACACCTACGACCTGGTGCGCGACGTGGTCGCCGACCTCGGCCTCGGCCTGGTGCGCATGGAACAGCGCCGGCACCACATCTCGGAGGTCTTCACCGACGGCGAGCAGAGCGCCGACGCACAGCGTAAGGAGGCGGTCGGTCATGGCGGTTGAGCACCCCGTAGCCGCGCAGTCGGGTGACCAGACCCGGATCCACAACATCGGCTACCGCAACTACGACGGCCCCCGCCTCGGCCGCTCCTACGCGACCCGCTCGCTGTACTCGCAGTCCCTGCGCGGCTCCTACGGCCTTGGCCGCTCGGTGAAGTCCAAGGTGCTGCCGATGCTGCTGTTCGTGGTGATGTGCGTGCCCGCGGCCATCATGGTCGCCGTCGCGGTCGCCACCAAGGCCAAGGACCTGCCCGTCGACTACACGCGCTACGCGATCATCATGCAGGCCGTGATCAGTCTGTACGTCGCCTCGCAGGCACCCCAGTCCGTCTCCCGCGACCTGCGCTTCAAGACCGTGCCGCTGTACTTCTCGCGGCCGATCGAGACCGCGGACTACGTCCGGGCGAAGTTCGCCGCGCTGGCCTCCGCGCTGTTCATCCTCACCGCGGCCCCGCTGCTCGTGCTCTACGTGGGCGCGCTGCTGGCCAAGCTCGACTTCGCGGACCAGACCAAGGGATTCGCGCAGGGACTCGTCTCCGTGACACTGCTCTCACTGCTGTTCGCCGGCATCGGCCTGGTCATCGCGTCCGTCACGCCGCGCCGCGGCTTCGGCATCGCCGCCGTGATCGCCGTGATGACCATCTCCTACGGAGCGGTCTCCACGCTCCAGGCCATCGCCGACGCCCAGGCCCTCGACGACGGGGGCAGTTCCGGCGCCATCGCCTGGATCGGCCTCTTCTCGCCGGTCACGCTCATCGACGGTGTGCAGTCCGCCTTCCTGGGCGCGACCTCCGCGTTCCCCGGCGGGGTGGGCCCGAGCAACGGCGAGGGCGTCGTCTACGTCCTCGTCAGCCTGGGCCTGATCGCCGCCAGCTACGGCCTCCTGATGCGCCGCTACAAGAAGGTGGGACTGTGACCACGCTCCAGATCGACCACGTCTCCCGCTGGTTCGGCAACGTGGTCGCCGTCAACGACATCACCATGACGATCGGCCCCGGTGTCACCGGCCTCCTCGGCCCCAACGGCGCCGGAAAGTCCACCCTGATCAACATGATGGGCGGCTTCCTGGCCCCCTCCACCGGCACTGTCACCCTCGACGGCGAGCCGGTGTGGCGCAACGAGTCGATCTACAAGCACATCGGCATCGTCCCCGAGCGCGAGGCGATGTACGACTTCCTCACCGGCCGCGAATTCGTCGTCGCCAACGCCGAGTTGCACGGTCTGGGCGACAAGGCCGCCCAGAAGGCGCTCGCCACGGTCGAGATGGAGTACGCCCAGGACCGCAAGATCCAGACGTACTCCAAGGGCATGCGCCAGCGCGTGAAGATGGCGAGTGCCCTGGTGCACAACCCCTCACTGCTGCTGCTCGACGAGCCCTTCAACGGCATGGACCCGCGTCAGCGCATGCAGTTGATGGATCTGCTGCGGAAGATGGGCGACGAGGGCCGCACGGTGCTGTTCTCCTCCCACATCCTCGAAGAGGTCGAGCAACTCGCCTGGCACATCGAGGTGGTGGTCGCCGGACGCCACGCGGCAAGCGGTGACTTCCGCAAGATCCGCCGCCTGATGACCGACCGCCCGCACCGCTACCTGGTGCGCTCCAGCGACGACCGCACACTCGCGGCAGCGCTGATCGCCGACCCGTCGACGTCCGGCATCGAGGTCGACCTCGCCGAGGGCGCGCTGCACATCCAGGCCGTCGACTTCGGCCGCTTCACCACGCTGCTGCCGAGGGTGGCGCGTGACCACGGCATCCGCCTGCTCACGGTCTCGCCGTCCGACGAGTCCCTCGAGTCCGTCTTCTCGTATCTCGTCGCGGCGTAGGAGGCCGAAGATGTACGACCCCACAGTCGCCAGGCTCACCTACCGAGCCCTGCTCGGCCGCCGCCGGGCCCTCATCCTGGGCGCGCTGCCCGTCCTGCTCATCGCGATCTCGGTCGTGGTGCGCGCGCTTGCCGGAGCCGACGACCAGACCGCGTCAGACCTGCTCGGCGGGCTGGCGCTGGCCACCATGGTGCCGATCATCGGCGTCATCGCCGGTACCGGCGCGATCGGGCCGGAGATCGACGACGGCTCGGTGGTGTACCTGCTGTCCAAGCCGGTGAAGCGGCCGACGATCATCTTCACCAAGCTGATCGTGGCGATCGCCGTGACGATGGTGTTCTCCGCGCTGCCCACCTTGATCGCCGGATACATCCTCAACGGCAACGGCCAGCAGATCGCCGTCGCCTACACGGTCGCCGCGCTGGTCGCCTCCATCGCCTACGCCGCGATCTTCCTGCTGCTGGGCACGGTGTCCCGGCACGCGGTGGTCTTCGGCCTCGTCTACGCGCTCGTCTGGGAGGCCCTGTTCGGTTCCCTGGTCGCGGGCGCGCGCACGCTGAGCGTCCAGCAGTGGTCGCTGGCGGTGGCGCAGAAGGTCGCCGGCGGAGACCTGGTCACCTCGGACGTCGGCCTGACGACGGCGACGGTGCTGCTCGTCGTGGTCACCGTGCTCGCCACCTGGTACGCGGGCCAGAAGCTGCGGTCCCTGACGCTCGCCGGCGAGGAGTGAGCAGGCGGAACGTAAAGGAGCGGGCCCCTGAGCGGGCCCGCTCCTGACGGAGGCTTCACCCCCGTCACGGGCACACTGGGCCGACGGGGTGCACTGCACGAACTGGAGGACGGGGATGGCAGGCGGCAGGTCGGAGCACGAGGATCGCGAACAGTCCGGGGACGACGCCTGGGACGGCCTGGTCCTGGACGACGACTTCATCCACGCCGCCGAGACCTCGGAGCCCTCCGCCCGGGCGCGGATGCTCGCCGAGCGCTGGCGCCGGGAGGAGCCCGAACCGCAGCCGTGGCGTTCCGACGAGCCGCCCGCCGGCTGGTTCTTCAGCAAGGCCCGCCGCCGCAAGTGGCGCCGCAGGTGAGGGACGTACGGCGCCCTCCCCGGGCCCTTTAATCGGTGGCGCCCAACTCGGCCTACAGGCACAGTGGTTATGTCCACATCGCCGGACATGAGTCCGGCGCCACGTTCTGGGAGAGGAGCCGGACGATGTCCATGCACGGCAGTACGTCCAGCTCCCGTCAGGGCAGCCGGCGGCGGACTTCGGGGTAATCCCTACTCCTCCGTAGAGTCCGTACCGCACGGGGAGCTGCCCGGGGCGGCCGCTTCGAGCACGCGATGTCGCTCTCGCGTGGGTCGCCCACCCGGAGGATTGGCCGAGTGGTAAGGCACTGGCTTGCTAAGCCATGGTCGGGTTGCAAAGCCCGCGCACGTTCGATCCGTGCATCCTCCGCAATACGTTGCCACCGGGGCTGAGCCGTGGTGCTGGGGCCGGGGCCCGCTGGAAGGCGTCCCCGCGCCGCGCAGCCCGGCGTCAGGCGGCCAGCAACCGCTCCAGCACCACCGCGATCCCGTCCTCCTCGTTGGAGGACGTCACCTCGTCCGCCACCGACTTGAGTTCCTCGTGGGCGTTGGCCATGGCCACGCCCCGCGCCGACCAGGCGAACATCGGGATGTCGTTGGGCATGTCTCCGAAGGCGATGGTGTCCGCCGCCTTCAGACCCAGGCGGCGGGCCGCCAGGGACAGGCCGGTCGCCTTGGACAGGCCGAGGGGAAGCAGCTCCACGATGCCCTCGCCCGCCATCGCCACGGTGACGAAGCCGCCCGCGGCCTTGCGCGCGGCCTTGGCCAGCTCGTCGTCGCTCAGCTCCGGATGCTGTATGTAGATCTTGTTCAGCGGGGCGGTCCACAGGTCGGACGCGTCCGTGAACGGGGTCGACGGCAGGCTGCCCGTGACCGCGTAGCCGGGGCCCACCAGGACCTCGCCGTCCAGGCCGTCACGGCTCGCCGCCAGGAACAGCGGGCCGACCTCGGCCTCGATCTTGGCCAGTGCCACGCCCGCCAGCTGCCGGTCCAGGGTCACCGACGTGAGCAGACGGTGCTCTCCGGCGTGGTACACCTGCGCGCCCTGGCCGCACACCGCGAGGCCCTGATAGCCGAGGTCGTCGAGGATGTGCCGGGTCCAGGGGACCGCGCGGCCGGTGACCACGATGTGCGCGGCACCGGCCCGAGTGGCCGCGGCGAGGGCGTCACGGGTGCGGCGGGAGACCGACTCGTCGGAGCGCAGGAGCGTTCCGTCGAGGTCGGTCGCGATCAGCCTGTAGGGGAACCCGCCGGAGGGAGACGCGGTGCTCACTTCGCGACCGGTTCCAGGACCTCACGGCCGCCGAGGTACGGGCGCAGCATCTCCGGCACCCGGACGGAGCCGTCGGCCTGCTGGTGGTTCTCCAGGATCGCCACGATGGTGCGCGGCACGGCGCACAGCGTGCCGTTCAGCGTCGCCAGCGGCTGGACCTTCTTGCCGTCGCGCTGGCGGACCGAGAGGCGGCGGGCCTGGAAGCTGTCGCAGTTGGAGGCCGAGGTCAGCTCGCGGTACTTGCCCTGGGTCGGGATCCACGCCTCGCAGTCGAACTTGCGCGAGGCGGAGGCACCCAGGTCGCCCGAGGCCACGTCGATGACCTGGAAGGGCAGCTCAAGACCGGTCAGCCACTGCTTCTCCCACTCCAGGAGGCGCTTGTGCTCGTTCTCGGCGTCCTCGGGGGCGACGTACGAGAACATCTCGACCTTGTCGAACTGGTGCACGCGGAAGATGCCCCGGGTGTCCTTGCCGTAGGTGCCGGCCTCGCGGCGGAAGCACGGCGAGAAGCCGGCGTAGCGCAGCGGCAGCTGGTCGGCCTCCAGGATCTCGTCCATGTGGTACGCGGCGAGCGGGACCTCGGAGGTGCCGACCAGGTAGTAGTCGTCCTTCTCCAGGTGGTACACGTTCTCCGCGGCCTGGCCGAGGAAGCCGGTGCCCTCCATGGCGCGCGGGCGGACCAGCGCGGGGGTCAGCATCGGGATGAAGCCGGCCTCGGTGGCCTGGGCGATCGCCGCGTTGACCAGGGCCAGCTCCAGCAGGGCGCCGACGCCGGTGAGGTAGTAGAAGCGGGAGCCGGAGACCTTGGCGCCGCGCTCGACGTCGATGGCGCCCAGCGCCTCGCCGAGCTCCAGGTGGTCCTTGGGCTCGAAGCCCTCGGCGCCGAAGTCGCGGATGGTGCCGTGCGTCTCCAGGACGACGAAGTCCTCCTCGCCGCCCACGGGCACGTCGGGGTGCACGAGGTTGCCGAGCTGGAGGGCGAGGCGCTTGGTCTCCTCGTCGGCCTCGTGCTGCTCGGCGTCGGCCGCCTTGACGTCGGCGGCCAGCTGGCCCGCCTTCTTCAGCAGTTCGGCCTTCTCGTCCCCGGAGGCCTTGGGGATGAGCTTGCCGAGCGACTTCTGCTCGGAACGCAGCTCGTCGAAGCGGACGCCGGACGACCTGCGCCGCTCGTCGGCAGACAGGAGGGCGTCGACGAGCGCGACGTCCTCTCCACGGGCGCGCTGCGAGGCGCGCACTCGGTCGGGGTCCTCACGAAGCAGGCGAAGGTCAATCACGCGCTCAAGGCTACCGGGGCGGGGTGACAGCCCACGACCCGCTATTCCGAACTGCGGCTTACGTTCCGTTATGGGGGAATTGCGAGGCGTGTCAATAAAAGGCGTCTCACTCCCTGGAACGGGTAAGGCGCGCGGCCCCCGGTTGACTCGATTCCCTTGTGGAGAACGGGACTTGGGCCGCGGTTGTCCACAGGAATCCCCAGCCCCCAAAGAGTTATCCACAGGGTGTGTGGACGGACTGTGGATGCCGGAATTGATCACTCCGTAACTCGGTGATCAAGTCGAGGATTCCCAGGACAAACCCTGCCTACCCGCACTTTCGAGTGGAAAATGGTCGCCCCAAAGGATTGCCCAAAGGAAAAGAGTGGACGAAGGGTGACTTGCGCGCCGGTGGACTCGGAGGCGGCCTGGGGAGCGATTTGTCGACAGCCTCACCCTTGCTTATCGACTTGTCCCCAGGTCGAGATGAGTACCTGTGGATAACCCCTGTGGATAACGATAATAGGCTGGTAGTACTGGCGGGAAACCGGCACGGAAGCGGCCCCGGAGCAGCGGGGGAGCCGCTCAGGAGCCGCAGGTCGACCGCGGGGCCGAGCCGGTCAGAACCGCCCGTCCTGGCAGCGCGCCACCCAGTCCGCCGCCGACACGAACGCCTCGTCCGACGTCCCCAGGCGCGGCGGCTCGGCATCACCCGGCTTGATGTCCGCGCGCGGGTACGAACCCAGGAAGCGCACCTCCAGGCAGATCCGCTTGAGCCCCATCAGCGCCTCGGCGACCCGGCGGTCGGAGATGTGGCCCTCGGCGTCGATGCAGAAGCAGTAGTTGCCGATGCCCGCTCCGGTCGGCCGGGACTGGAGCAGCATCAGGTTGATGCCGCGCGTGGCGAACTCGCCCAGCAGGTCACGCAGCCCACCGGGATGGTCGTCGCGCTGCCACAGCACGACGGACGTCTTGTCGGCACCCGACGGCGCGGCGGGCCGTGCGGGCCGGCCCACGAGCACGAACCGGGTCTGGGCGTTCTCCGCGTCGTGGATGCCCGTCTCCAGCGCCTCCAGGCCGTACAGCGCGGCGGCGAACTCACCGGCGAAGGCGGCGTCGTACTGGCCCTCCTGGACCAGACGGGCGGCGTCCGCGTTCGAGGCGGCCGACTCCCAGTGGGCGTCGGGGAGGTTGTTCTTGAGCCAGTTGCGCACCTGGGGCTGGGCCGCCGGGTGGGCGGAGACCGTCTTGATGTCCGACAGCTTCGTGCCCGGCCTGACCAGCAGCGCGAAGGTGATCGACAGCAGCACCTCGCGGTAGATCATCAACGGCGCGCCCGCGACCAGCTCGTCGAGCGTGGTCGTGATGCCGCCCTCGACGGAGTTCTCGATCGGCACGAACGCGGCCTCGGCCTCGCCGAGGCGCACCGCGTCCAGCGCGGACTGCACGGACACGTACGGGATCAGCTCCCGGGTCGCGGCCTCGGGAAGGGTGCGCAGGGCGGCCTCGGTGAAGGTGCCCTCGGGGCCGAGATAGGCATAGCTCGCTGGCATGACCTCACCCTAATGGCCCTCACGAAACCCGGCGCACGCCTCTTCGCCCCGCGCCACCCCACAAGGCGACCTCAGCGTCGTACGACTGTGCCGAACCCGTACGGCTCTTTCGGTGCCGTCACCCCTCCAGCAGGCGCTGCCCCACGTACTCCCCCTCCGCGGCGCCGCCCGGCACCGCGAACAGGCCGCTGGACTCGTGGCGGATGTACTTGGACAGGGCGTCGCCGCGGTCGAGCTTGCGCTGGATGGTGACGAAGCCGCGCAGCGGGTCGGCCTGCCAGCAGATGAACAGCAGCCCGGCGTCGGGCACGCCGTCCGCGTCGATGCCGTCGTGGTAGGAGAACGGGCGCCGCAGCATCGCGGCCCCGCCGTTCTGGTCGGGCCGGGTGATGCGGGCGTGGGCGTTGATCGGGACGACCAGATTCCCTGCCTTGTCCGTCTTCTCCAGGTCCATCTCGGTCGTCTCGGTGCCGCCCGACAGCGGCGCCCCGTCGGACTTGCGGCGGCCGATGACGTCCTCCTGCGCCTTGACCGAGAGCTGCTCCCAGTCGTCGAGGAGCATGCGGATACGGCGTACGACGGCGTAGGAGCCGTTCGCCATCCAGGCCGGGTCCTTCGAACCGGACCGCGGCACGAAGATCCGCTGGTCGAAGTCGGGTTCCGCCGGCTTCGGATTGCGGGTGCCGTCCATCTGGCCCATCAGGTTGCGGGCCGTCATCGGATGCGCGGTGGCACCGGGCGAGCGGTTGAAGCCGTTCATCTGCCAGCGCACCTTGGCCGCCCGGCCCGCGTCCTTCTGGATCGCGCGCAGGGCGTGGAAGGCGACCAGCGCGTCGTCGGCTCCGATCTGCACCCACAGATCGCCGTTGCTGCGCGCCTTGTCGAGCTGGTCGGAGGAGAAGTCGGGCAGCGGGTCGAGGGCGACCGGACGCTGCTTCTCCAGGCCGGTCCGCGCGAAGAAGCTGTACCCGAAGCCGAAGGTGATCGTCAGCGACGAGGGTCCGGCGTCCCTGGCGACATCCGTGTCGCACTGCTGGGCCGCCTCGCCCGCCATCAGCCGCCGTGCCGTCTCCGACCAGCGGCGCAGCAACGCGGCCGCCTCCTTGCGGCCCGCGCCCGCCGCCAGATCGAAGGCGACGAGGTGGCCGCGCGCCTGGAGTCCCTGGAGGATGCCGGGTTGATGTTTCCCGTGAAACATCACCTGATCGGCCCCCAGCGAGGCGAGCGGCGTGGCCTCGGCGGGCCGGCTGGCGTATCCCCCGGCCGCGCCGGCCGCGCCGAGCACCAGACCGGTGGCACCCGCTGTCCCGAGCAGCCGCCGGCGCGAGAGGACACCCGCGCGGGAGGCGCCTTCGGAGGCGTCCTCGGGAGCGCCACCATTAAGTGGTGCCTCGCCCTTGGACACAGCCCTGGACGCCGTCCTGGACGTTGCCTCGGACGTCGACTTGGACGTTGCCTCGGACGACGACTTGGACGTCGACTTGGACGTTCGCTTCGACGGCCGTGGCGTGCGGGCCTCCGGAATGGACTGGTCAGCCATGGTGAGGGTCAGCCGATCTGCGCGTTCTTGGAGACAGTGGTCTGGTCGATGTCGGAGGTCCGCACGGTCACGGCGACCTTCCATTCACCGGCCACGGGAATCTGCACCCCGCTCGCCGACCAGTGTCCGGTGGTGATGTGGTCGGGGACGACCGGCAGCGGCCCGATGTCCTGCGACTCCAGGGTGAAGGCGACCTTCACCTCGGGGATGTCGAAGGCCCGGCCGTTGGGACGCTGCACGTACACGTGCATTTCGTTGCCGCCCACGCGCGCGGGGTCGAGGTCGACCCGTACGACGCCCTTGCCGTCCTCGCCGCCGGTGTCGAAGGACATGTCCAGGGTCAGAGCACCCGCCGACGACGCGTCCGCCGCCGAGGCCGAGGTGGCGGCCTTGGCCTCCTCCTCCGTACGTCCCGGCTCCGTCGACGTCAGCATGGTGGTGACGGCGAGCAGGACCACGGCGACACCCGCCTCGGCGAGCACCGAGCGGCGCAGTCCGAACCGGTTCGGGTCGGCGTCGCGCCGCTGCTTCTGCCGTGCCGTGTCGATCGCGGCCTGCTGCCGGGCGAGCTGAGTGGCCCGCTCGGAGTCGCCGCCCTTCTTGCCGGAATCGCCGCCCTTCTTGCCGGAGGCCGCGGCGCCCTTTCCGGAGGAACTCGCGTGCGCGGGCTCCTTCTCCTCGGCGCCCTCGACGGCGTCCGACGACTCCCGCGGCTTCACCACGACCGCCTCGGCCAGCCGCCCCGTCCACCGCCGCGAGACCCACGCGATGCCGACCAGCACGACCACGAGCCCGATCTTGATCAGCAGCAGCTGCCCGTACCGTGTGCCGGTGAACGCCGACCACGAACCGAGCTGCCGCCACGACTGGTAGATCCCGGTCGCGACCAGCGCCAGCACGCTGCCGAAGGCCAGGCGTGAGAACCGTCGTACGGCCGACGTGTCGAGCGGCGTGTCCGCGGGCGCCCGGTAGAGGGCGGTGAGCAGGGCCGCCAGCCCGCCGAGCCAGCCCGCGACGGCCAGCAGATGGAGGATGTCGACCGGCATCGCGATCCCCGCCTGGAGACCGGTCGAGGCGTGCTCGGACATCGCCCAGCTCGCCGCGAGCCCCGCCGACACCACGACCCCGCCGATGGCGAGCCCGAAGGTGAGGTCCCGCTTCTCCTCGTCCTCGCGCTTCTCGTACGCCCCGAACAGCACCGCGATGAACAGCGCCGCCGCGGCGAGCAGCAGCAGCCGGGACACCAGTGCCGCGCCGGTCTTGGTCTGGAGCACCTGCCCGAGCAGGTCGAGGTCGAAGATGTCACCGACCTTGCCGGTGCCGGTGTACGAGCCGCGCAGGAGCAGCAGCCCGAGCGTGGCGGAGGTCAGCGCCAGCCAGCCGCCGACGGTGAGCCGCTGCAGCGCCCGCACGCCCGCCCCGGGCTGCCAGCAGGCGAGCACGAAGGCGGCGGCGCCGACCATCACGATGAAGCCGGCGTACGACACGTAGCGCCCGAAGCCGTACAGCGTGCCGACGACTCCGCCGCCGGCGGTCTGCGCGGAGGCGGAGACGGACGTCTGGGAAGGGGCGCCGATCGAGAAGGTGTAGGCGCCGGCGACAGGATGGCTGTCCTCGGACACCACCTGGTAGGTGACGGTGTACGTGCCATCGGGCAGTCCGCCGTGCAGGTGCACGGCGTACGTCGTACCGCTGGGGTTGGCCGGGTCGCCGCGGTCGACGCGCTTGCCCTTGGGGTCGAGCACCCGCAGGGAGTCGTCGGACAGGGCGACCTTCTCCGAGAAGGTCAGCGAGACCTGCGCCGGGGCCTTGTCGACCACCGCTCCCTGCCGAGGGTCGCTGCCGGTCAGCGCGGCGTGCGCGGAGACCGGCCCGGCACCGGCGAGGAGCAGGCCGGTGGCGGCCAGGAGCAGCAGCACCAGCGTCCGGACGCGGGGCGCGATGGTCTGGGTCAAGGCGATCTCTCCCTCAGTGTCCGGTCTTCGGGCTGTACGTCGCCGACTTCACCGGCATCTTGACCGTGACGGTGCCGCTCTCGGAGAAGTGGAGCTTCACGGTCACCGTCTCGCCCTGCATCGGCTTTCGCTTCAGCTTCTCGAACATCAGATGGTTGCCGCCGCTTTTGAAGACGAGCTGACCGTGCGCGGGGACGGGGAGTTCCTTGACCTCCTGCATCGAGGAGTCGACGGTCTCGTGAGCCGTCACCTCGCCGACGTCGCTGGTCACGGAGGTCAACTCGTCCTTCGTACCGCCCTTGTTGGTGACCGTCAGGTAGCCGGCCGCCATGGAGTCGGAGACGGGCTGCGGCATGTAGGCGCCGCTGACGGACACCTCGGCCTCGGAGTCCTCGGAGCCGCAGCCCGCCAGGACGAGGGCGCCGGTCATCACCGCGGCCACGGGAACGAACCGCCTCACGGCTTCTGCCCCTTGATCAGCTTCGGGAGGTCCTTGGTGTAGTCGTCGACGGTGGCGTCCTCGGTGTAGAGGACGTACCCGGCGTCGGTCTTCGGCGAGAACGCCACGACCTGGGTGCCGTGGGTGGAGACGACCTTGCCGTTCTTGTCCTTGTGCGGCGCCTCGATGGAGATGCCGAGGGTGCGGGCGCCGGCCTGGATGGTGTCGAAGGAGCCGGTCAGGCCGACGACCTGCGCGTCGATGCCCTTGAGCCACTTGCCGAGCGCGTCAGCGGTGTCGCGCTCCGGGTCGGTGGTGACGAACACGATGTTCAGCTCGTCCTGCTCGGCCTTGGGCAGCTGCTTCTTGGCCACGGCGATGTTGTTCATCGTCAGCGGGCAGACGTCGGGGCAGTTGGTGTAGCCGAAGTAGATCAGCGTCGGCTTGCCCTGGGTCTCCTTGCGGAGGTCGTACTTCTTGCCGTGGGTGTCGGTGAGGACCAGGTCCGGCTTCTCGAACGGCTTGTCGAGCACGATGGCCGCCTTGTCCGAGCCGGGTTCCTCGGAGACGACGGTCACGGGCGAGGCGCTGTCCTCGCCGTTGCCGCAGGCGGTCAGGGTCAGGGTCGCGGCGGCGAGCAGGGCGGCCGCGGCGAAGGTCTTCTTACGCATGCCAGGTCTTCTTACACATCGGAAAACGTCCTAGTTGTTCGGGTCGGCCCATGGGTGAGGGCTCCGGCGCGCACCGGGGCGTGCCCGGTGCGCGCCGTGAAGCGAAGGGGCCGTCAGGCGTCGGTACGGCGACGGCCGGCGAGCACGCCGTACGCCACACCCAGCGCGCCGACGACGATGCCGACCACGCCCAGGATCCGGGCGGTGGTGTCGCTGCTGTCGGCGGGCTCGGCGGCCTCGGTCTTCGCGGCGGCGGCCTCGGCGTCGTCGGAGTCGGAGGCCTTGTCGGTGGAGGAGGAGCCGTGGTGGCCTTCCTCGGCGGCGGACAGCGCGAGGACCGGCGCCGGGTTCTCGGGCTCCTCCTGGCCCTCCTGCGGGACCTCGATCCAGCGCACGACCTCCTTGTTGGAGTACGTCTGGATCGCCTTGAAGGCGAGTTCGTCGGTGTCCTCGGGGAGCTGGCCGATGGAGACCGGGAACTTCTGGAAGTAGCCCGGCTCGACGCCCTTGCCCTCGGCGGTCCAGGTGATCTTGGAGACCGCCTCGGAGATCTTCTCGCCGTGCAGCTCGATCGGCTTGTCGAGCTTGGACTTGGTGACCTCGACCTTCCAGCCGGCCACGGGCTGCGGCATGGCGGAGGCCAGCGGGTGGTCGGTCGGGAAGCTGACCTCGAGCTTGGTGGTCGAGGCGTTGTCGCGCTCGTTGGGCACCTTGAAGTCGACGACCGCGTAACCGCCCTTGGCGGCGGTGCCCTCGGGCTGCACGCTGACGTGGGCGAACGCGGGCACGGACAGCGCGAGCACGGCCGTGCCGGCGACGGTGCCTACGGCGGCGATACGAGAGACCTTCATGCGGAGCACTCCACTGTGAGTGAGATTCGGATTCCGGTGGTGAAGAGGAGTACGCGCGCGTAGTGGTGCCCGATCAGCGGGAAGCCGGAAAGTCCGGCGCGGAAAGATCCCTTGAGCGGCCAACTCGCGCACGCACGCGTGCCGCACGACGGCGGCCGCTCATCCCACGGGAGTGGAAGCGCACCCCGGGCGGGCGGAGGGAGCTCACGGAAGTGGAGCGAAGGTCGCGTCGTGTCAGGCGACGAGGGCGAGCACGTCGGCCGGCGGGCCGCGTCTGATCACCGTGTGCTGGAGGGCGACGGTGCGTGGCGCGCGGCGCGCGAGGGACTCGGTGCGCAGGAAGCGCGGGCCGGCCTCGGGTGCGCCGGGGAGCCCGGCACGCAGGGCGCGCACCAGCGCGAGCGCCCCGCGCAGGGAACGTACGAAAGCCCCCTCGGCGACCGAGTGCGCCGACAGGGCGGACATCTCGACTATCCGCAGCAGGGCCAGGTCGCCGCGCCGCAGCAGCCATCCCGCGACGACCGCCGCGAGCACATGGGCGAGCAGCATCGGCAGGGACGGCAGCAGCGAGGCCGGGGTGGAGTCCGCGACGGTGGACAGAGCGTCCGCCGAGGTGTGTGAGGCATGTGCCCCCGAAGCCGGGCCGATCCGCGCCTCGGTGAGCATCCGCTGGGCCTGGGCGGGGCTGATGGCCGCCGCGGCGGTGCCGCACACGAGCCGCGCCGCCCGGGCGACGAGCGCCGCGTCGGACGTCGACGCGGAACCGGAGACCGATGCTCCGGCGGTCACGGTCACATGCTGTCCGAGCCCGAACAGCGTGTGCAGAACGGTCTGGCCGACCGCGAGCAACACCGCGATGCCGGGCAATGAACGCTCGCGCCCCGTGAACGGCAGGGCGACGACCATGACTCCGAGGAACCCGGCGCCCAGCGTCCACAGCGGAAGCGTGGCGCAGGAGCCCAGGACGTGCCCGACCCCGGCCAGCACGACACAGACCGCGGCGAACACCGCGGCCCGCAGGACCCGGAGATCGCTTCCGGAGCGCGTCGTGCGCGGGTGGGGGGCAGTCATGGCGGGCTCATCATCGCACTGGCCTTATGGCCGCCATACGGCAGGTCCGCAAGATGAGGTACGGGCGGTTGGGGGTGTACGAGAAGTACGGGGTATAGGGGGCTGTAGAACCGGAAGATCACCTTCTGGTGTGGGCCGCCACCACATACACCGATTCCGGCGTGGGCGCATCGACCATATGGGCGGCATCACGTCGAAGATGTGCTTACAGCTGGGTACTCGCGGCAATACGTAACGGTATGTCGAGCCGCGGCCAGGAGGCTGGAGCATGAGCATCTGGTGGTCACTCCATCTGCGCCGTGAAGCCGCGAGCGTTCCCCTCGCCCGGCGCCTGTTGCTCGGCACCATGGAGACGGCGGGCGTGGATCCCGACATCTCCTACGACCTCTCCGTCGCCCTCAGCGAGGCCTGCGCCAACGCGGTCGAGCACGGCGGTGGCGTCACGACGGACGGCTCCCCGCAGGCGTACCGCGTGACGGCCTATCTGGACGGCGAGAAGTGCCACATCGAGGTCGCCGACTCGGGCCCCGGCTTCACCGCGCCCCAGCGCGCCCCCCGCCCGGCGTCCTTCGACGCCGAGGACGGCCGGGGACTGTGCCTCATCAGCGAGCTCGCCGACCACGTCCAGATCGGCAACAAGCCGGACCGGGGCGGGGCGGTCGTCAGCTTCGACAAGATCCTCAAGTGGCGCAAGGACGCCCCGCTGATGGCGGTGTAGCGCCGGCGGACGGGTTCCCGCTCCGCCCGCTTCTTCAGCTTCCTCAGCACTCACAGCCGGCGCACAGCGCCACCCCACGCCCCTGATGGGTGGCGTCCCTACCTTCCTGGCCATGACGGGACATCACAGGGACGACTCGATCACCCGGCGCCGCGCCCTCGCGGTGACCGGTGGCACGGTCGCGGCGGGCGGGCTCGCCGCCGCCGGTTACCAGGCCGCCTTCGCCGACTCCGCCACGACCGCGGCCGAAGGGACGGCGACGGCCTCCGCGAGCGCTTCGGAGAGCTCGGGCTGCATGACGCTGATGTCGAGCGTCACCGAGGGCCCCTACTACCTCGACGGCGCCCTGGTGCGGAAGGACATCACCGAGGGCAAGAGCGGCGTCCCACTGACGCTGCGGCTCACGGTCGTCGACGCCACGGACGGCTGCACCCCGGTCAAGGGCGCCGCCGTCGAGATCTGGCACTGCGACGCCTGGGGGTACTACTCCGGCTACACCACGGCCAACCCCGGGGGCTCCGCGCCCGCCGAGAGCGAGGACGGCTCGACCGCCGACGACGACACGTACCTGCGGGGCTATCAGATCGCCAACGCCAACGGGGTGGTCAAGTTCGAGACGATCTTCCCCGGTTGGTACACGCCGCGTACCTGCCACATCCACCTCAAGGTGCACACCGGCGGTCAGAAGGCGGACGGCACCTACGAGGGCGGCAAGGTCAACCACACCGGCCAGCTCTTCTTCGACGACGCGATCGCCGAGGAGATCTTCACGCTGGAGCCGTACGCGCGGCACTCCGGCAGCTACACCACCCTCGACGACGACATGGTCTACGACGGCGGCGGCGCCCACAGCGGCCTGCTGACCCTTGAGGCCGTGCACAAGAAGGACCCCTCCAAGGGCTACAAGGGGTTCCTGACCGTCGCCGTCGACCCCGACGCCGAGAACACCGGAGCGGGCAGCGGCGGCGGTGGCGGGACACCGCCCGGAGACGCACCGAGCGACGCGGCCAGCGGGACCCCGTCGGCCTCGGCGTCCTCCTGAGGGGCCGGCCATGAGCAGCCGCGAGGACGAGGCGCTGGCACGGGCGGCCGTGACCGCGCTCACCGGACAGCTGGCCCTGGCCCCCAAGCCGGGCCTGCCCGACCCGCGGGACCTCGGCGCCCGCGTGAGCCGCAGGGACCACCGCATGCTGCGCTGGTCGGCGAAGGCGCTCGCGCCGGGCCTCGCGGCGATGGCCGCGGCCGCCCGGCGCACCGGCGAGCCCACCCCCGGCCTCCGCTGCGAACTGGGCGCGATCGGCAGGTGCACCGAGCACTCGGTGCACCTCGCGGGTGGCGGTCACCGGGGCGCCCTGTGGACCCTCGGCCTACTGGTCGCCGCGAGCGCGCTCGACCCCCGGGCCGGGGCGAGGGACGTCGCCGCGACCGCCAAACGCATCGCCGCGCACACCGACCGGCGCGCCCCGCGCAGGCCCTCCCGGGGTTCCTCGGTGTCCGCGAAGTACGGTGCCGCGGGCGCCCGCGGCGAGGCACGGGCCGGATTCCCGCATGTGCGGCGGGCGTTGGACGCCCTGAACAGGGCCCGCGCGTCCGGCGCCACCGAGGAACAGGCCCGCCTGGACGCCCTGCTCACGGTGATGTCCACCCTCCAGGACACCGAACTGCTCTACACGGCGGGCCCCCTGGGGCTGCGCCACGTCCAGGCAGGCGCCCGCGCGGTCCTGGAGGCGGGCGGCACGTCGGCCGAGGCAGGCGCGGCGGCCTCGGCGTCCCTCGACGCCGACCTGCACACCCGCGCATGGAGCCCACGAGGCAGCGCGGGCCTCCTGTCGGGCGCACTCTTCCTGGACTCCTTGCCGGTCCCAGCCCACCCCACATAACGGCAACGCCCGTATGGGGGCGCGGGGAACTGCGCGATGAGCCCCCAGGACCCGCAGAACACGACGCAGGGCGGGGCCCCGGTCCTTAGGGGCGCGGGGAACTGCGCGGTCAGCCCCCACGGCCCGCAGAACACGACGCAGGGCGGGGCGCGGGTCCTTAGGGGCGCGGGGAACTGCGCGATCAGCCCCCACGGCCCGCAGAACACGACGCAGGGCAGGGCCCGGGTCCTTAGGGGCGCGGGGAACTGCGCGACAAGCCCCCACCACCCGCAGAACACGACGATGGCCGGGCACCCCGCAGGTACCCGGCCATCGATCCGACGTCAGCCCTTCAGCGAGGCCATCCAGCTCTCGACCTCATCCGACCGACGCGGCAGCCCGTCGCTCAGGTTCCGGTTGCCGTCCTCGGTCACCAGGATGTCGTCCTCGATCCGCACCCCGATGCCCCGGTACTCCTCCGGCACCGTCAGATCGTCGGCCTGGAAGTACAGCCCCGGCTCGACGGTCAGCACCATGCCGGCCTCCAGCGTGCCGTCGACGTACGACTCCACGCGCGCGGCGGCGCAGTCGTGCACGTCCATGCCGAGCATGTGCCCGGTCCCGTGCAGCGTCCAGCGCCGCTGGAGCCCGAGCTCCAGCACCCGCTCCACCGGCCCCTCGACGAGCCCCCACTCGACCAGCTTCTCGGCGAGCACGCGCTGCGAGGCGTCGTGGAAGTCCCGGTACTTCGCGCCCGGCTGCACGGCCGCGATGCCGGCCTCCTGGGCCTCGTACACGGCGTCGTAGATCTTCTTCTGGATCTCGCTGTACCGGCCGTTGATCGGCAGCGTCCGCGTGACGTCGGCGGTGTAGTACGTGTGCGTCTCGACGCCCGCGTCGAGCAGCAGCAGGTCACCGGAGCGCACGGGTCCGTCGTTGCGCACCCAGTGCAGCGTGCAGGCGTGCGGACCGGCGGCGCAGATGGAGCCGTAGCCGACGTCGTTGCCCTCCACGCGCGCGCGGAGGAAGAAGGTGCCCTCGATGTAGCGCTCGGAGGTCGCCTCGGCCTTGTCGAGGACCTTCACGACGTCCTCGAAGCCGCGCACCGTCGAGTCGACGGCCTTCTGCAGCTCGCCGACCTCGAAGTCGTCCTTGACCAGCCGCGCCTCGGAGAGGAAGACGCGCAGTTCGGCGTCCCGCTCGGCGGTGACCTTGTCGGTCAGCGCGGCCTCGATGCCGGCGTCGTAGCCACGCACGACCCGGACCGGGCCGGTGGCCTCGCGCAGGGCGTCGGGCAGCTCGCGCACGTCGGAGGCCGGGATGCCGTACAGCTTCTCCGCCTCGGTCAGCGAGTGCCGGCGGCCGACCCACAGCTCGCCCTGGCCGGAGAGCCAGAACTCGCCGTTCTCCCGGTCGGAGCGGGGCAGGAGGTAGATCGTCGCCTCGTGGCCGTCCGCGACGGGTTCCAGGACCAGGACGCCGTCCTCGGTCTGGTTGCCCGACAGGTAGGCGTACTCGACCGACGCGCGGAAGGCGTACTCGGTGTCGTTCGAGCGGGTCTTCAGGTTGCCCGCGGGGATCACGAGACGCTCGCCCGGGAACCGTGCCGACAGCGCGGCGCGCCGCGCGGCGGTCTCGGCGACCTGGGCGATCGGCTGCAGGTCGTGCAGCTCCGTGTCGGCCCAGCCGGACTTCATGTTCTCGGCGAGCTCGTCGGACACGCCCGGGTACAGGCCGTTCTTCCGCTGCTTGATCGGCTCTTCGGACTCAGTCTCCGGGTCCGCTGCGGTGGCAGCAATGGACTCGGCCGGGGTGAGCTCGTCGGCCACGGTCATCCTCCTCGATACGGCACTGGACCTCATCCATCGTACGGTCGTACGGGATGGAGCCCGGGGCCGCCGGACGGCATGCCCGCCGGTGTTATGGCGCAGACGACGTGCTTGTTATGGCTGACCACGGCCCTGACACGGGCGGCCGACCTCGGCCCTGTCACGGGCGGCTGTCCTCGCCCTTGTCACGGCCGGCCGACCATGGCCGGCCCCGTCACGGCCCGACCACCGCGGCGCGCAAGGGCCGTCACTCGAAGCGTGCGGCAAGCAGGACGACGTCCTCGTCGCTGTCCGCCAGGTCCGCCCCCTGCGGCAGCACGGTCCGCAGGACGTGGTCGACGACGGCGTCCGGGTCGTGCCGGACGGCTCGCGGCACCCCGGCGGCCGCCGCGTGCAGCCGGGCGAAGGCGCGGTCGGTGGCGTCGCCGGTGCGGTGCAGCAGCCCGTCGGTGTACAGCAGAACCGTCTCTCCGGCTTCAGCGGTGATCTCCACGCTCGGCGCCTCCCAGCAGGCCAGCATGCCGAGCGGAGCGGAGACGGAGGTCTCCACGAACTCGGTGCGCCGGTCCCCGATCAGCAGCGGCGGGGTGTGCCCGGCTCCGGCGAGCGTGATCTTGCGCAGGGCGGGCTCGCAGTAGGCGAACAGCGCGGTGGCGGAGCGGGCCGGCTCGGTGAGCCGGAGCAGCAGCTCCAGGTCGGACAGGACCGCCACCGGGTCCTCGCCCTCCATCACGGCGTACGCCCGCAGGCTGGCCCTGAGCCGGCCCATCGCGGCGACCGCGCTCGGGCCGGACCCGGTCACCGAGCCGACCGCGAGTCCGAGCGCGGCGTCCGGGAGCGGCAGCGCGTCGTACCAGTCGCCGCCCCCGCGCGGGCCGGTGCGGTGCCTGGCGGCGAGCTGCACGCCGGCCATGCGCGGCAGCCGGGAGGGCAGCAGTTCCTCGGCCATCGTCCGCATGCAGGCGCGGGTGCGCTCGACTTCGAGGAGCCGGGCCAGGTGCTCGGTGGCGTAGCGGGTGTACAGGCCGATCAGATGACGCTGGCGCTCGGCCGGCTCCGCGGGCTCGTCGTACAGCCAGACGGCGGCGCCGAGACGCCCCGCGGCGTCCGTGGACAGCGGCAGGGCGTAGCTCGCGGCGTAGCCGAGGCGGGCGGCCACCTCGCGGTGACGGGGATCGAGGCCGTCCTCGGAGAGCAGGTCGGGCTGGGCGATCTCGCCGTCGGCGCCCGGCAGCCCGTCGAGGATCCTGCCGTACGACATCGCGCTGCGCGGCACCGTCTCGATGTGCCCGAGGTCGGCGCGGGCGAGGCCGAGGCCGATGGTCGTGTCGGGGCCCAGTCCGTCCGCGGGCTCCAGGACGACGAGCCCGCGCCGGGCGCCGACGAGGGCGGAGCCGGCGCGCAGCAGTTCCTCCAGCGCGTCGGCGAGGGTGGCCGTACGGGCCAGGCGTTCGGTGAGTTCGTGGAGCGTCGTGAGGTCCGAGACCCAGCCGGCGAGGCGGTCCTGGAGCAGGGCGCCGGGTGCGCTCGGCGGGGTGACCGCTGAGGCCCCCGAGGTCGCGGGCGCGGGCGCGACAGTGTGTGCGGGCGAGGGAACCGTCGAATCGATTCCGGCCACTTTCGGAGGGTGAGGAGCGTTCATGGCGTCCGGCTTTCCGACCGGTGCGTATTGCTCAAAAGCATCGCAAACCCCCATGTCATTCTGCGCCGCTAGCAGTGTCTCCACATGTACACGCACTCGTAAGGGGATGTCCAGCATTGTCCTGCTGGGATTCCTGGTGTCCGTGGGTCGCCGGAGCACTCCTGGTAGACCTCTTGCGTAAAGGCAAAGTTGGCTTAAAACTGCCTCAGGGAACGGGGTATTGCGGTCGACTGGTTTCGTTCCACGGAGCGTCACAGCGGTCGTGATGGGTACGTACTCGGTGAAGGCCAGGGGTGGTTGACAGTCACCCGGAACCTGGCGACGGACCCGGGCGTCTTAGCCACCGACGATCGTGCCCCATCCTCCCGTGGCGGAGGCGACGAGAAATACGCGCGACGGCAAAACGCCAGACTTCGCCACCCCACGCCACGCCCATGCTTTTGATAGACGCAGTATGGACGAGGCTGCCGCGGAAGCAGCCAACGCTCGGCCCATAGGGGTTTCCCTTGCTCTCGGCAGGGGTGTGATGCGCCAACAGGTACGCACAGTGAAGTGATCGACACATGGTGTGATGTGGACCACGGTGTTGCCAGCGGTGCAACGGAAAGGAACGAGCGCTCATGCGCGAGATCCTCGGAAGGCGACGCAGGCTCCTGCGCGGTGACGGGAGGCCTGAGCTGATCAGCGCGGCCCTGACCTTCGCGACGGAATGGCAGTGGCCCGTACTCCCGGGAGTGACGACGCACCCGCAGGGGCATTCCCGCTGCGGCTGCCCGGACCCGGACTGCACGGTTCCCGGTGCCCACCCCTTCGACCCCGGACTCCTCGCCGCCACCACCGACGAGCGCATGGTGCGCTGGTGGTGGACCAACCGGCCCGCGGCGCCGATCATCCTCGCCACCGGAGGCACCGCGCCGTGTGCGGTCAGCCTCCCCGCCCTGCCGGCCGCTCACGCACTGACCGCACTCGACCGCATGGGCATGCGCCTCGGCCCGGTCGTCGCCTCGCCCGCCCGCTGGGCGATCCTCGTGAAGCCGTACTCCATGGAGCAGCTGGGCGAACTGCTCTACGCCAAGGACTTCGTCCCCGGTTCGCTGCGCTTCCACGGCGAGGGCGGCTATCTCGCACTGCCCCCCTCCGAGACGGGTCAGGGTTCGATCAGCTGGCAGCGCGCCCCGCTGCCCGGCTCGGCCTCCCCGTGGGTGCCCGATGTGGAGGCCGTCGTCGACGCCGTGGTCGAGGCGCTCACTCGTACGGGTGTGAGCGCGCCCGAGTTGTAGGGGTGTCCGGCGCGCGCGGAAGGGCGCACCCGCGCGCGGTCGTTATCTTCCGGATATGCCGCGTCATTCCAGGGGAAACAGGGCACCGTCGTCACATCGCCGCGGGCCGAACCAGCGAAGAGTCCGACTGATCGCCCTCGCGTCCGTCGCGGCGGCCGCGATCGCGCTGCCGCTCGCCTGGGCCGCCGCGGGTCAGGTGGTCGAGGCGGGCCGCGCCGCCGTGGGGGGCGCGCCCGCGCGTGACGCCGTACGGTCCTCCCCGCAGGCCCCGAAGGGCGGCGCGCACCGTCCGACCCCGCACGGCGACGCCAAGGCGCCCACGGCCACGCCGTCCGACTCCCCGGCCCTGCTCGACCTGGGGCTCTCGACCGCCGTGCGCTGCGGTCCCGAACTCACCTCGCCGGAGGGCGTCGAGGCGCAGACCTGTGTTCTCACCCAGGGCGAGGACACCTGGGCGCGCACCTACTTCCGCAACGCGACCGGCGGTGCGCTGGACTCCGTACTGAGCCTCATGGGGCCCGGGGGGCGCACGATGCAGATGCGCTGCGAGGTGACCGCCGAGGACGAACCGGGCACCTGCGAGACGCCCCGGCAGCGCACGCGCGGGGGGCTGGACGCCTACACCGCGGTCACGGAGTTCGCGGAGCGGGCCGGTGGCGGTGCGCTGCTGCTGCGTTCCGCGAGCAACTCCGCGCCGGACAAATCGGGGACGCCCACGGACGGTTGACGGTCGACGTCATTCCGTAAAGAAGCGTGCACATGGAAAGACCCGGTTGCTGGCGACGGGGGATGCACCAGCAACCGGGCTAATGGAACGGTAACAAGAGATCGGCGGTTCGCAAATTCGATCCGGGCTTTCAAGTCACGGATTCCCTTGCTCCGTAGGGGAGTTGTGATCGGATTCACCTCTCCCGAACGGCCCGGTTCGGCTGAACGGCCGTTCAGCCGAACCCGATCTTCGCTACGCGTGTCAGCTGAGCGTGACCTGCCGGTTGGTCAGCCCGCCGCGCGCGCGACGCTCGTCCGGCGTGAGCGGGGCGTCCGTGGCCAGGGCCGCGGCGAGGCGTTCGGCGAATTCGGCCGCCGGCTTCTCCACGTCCTCGGCGCCGACACCGCTCGGCAGGTCCCAGACCGGCACGGTCAGGCCGTGAGCACGGAAGGAGCCCACCAGCCGGGTGCCCTCGCCGAGGTTCGAGCGGCCCGCCGCGTGCAGCCGCGCGAGGGCGTCCAGAAGCTGCTCCTCGGGGTGCGGCATGACCCAGCGCAGGTGGTTCTTGTCCGGCGTCTCGCACCAGTAGGCGGCGTCCACACCGGTCAGCTTCACGGTCGGGATCGCCGCGGCGTTCGCCCGCTCCAGGGAGGCCGCCACTTCCGGAGTGGCGTTCTCCGCGTCCGGGACCCAGAACTCGAAGCCCGTGTGCACAACTGGCTCGAACGCGCCTTCGGGGTCGAGCAGATCCTGGAGCCGGGGACCGTCGGCCGGGGCGCGGCGGCCCTGGACCGGGGTGCCGGGCTTGGCGGTGAGGGCCTGCTGCAGGGTGTCGGCGAGGTCGCGGCTGATGTCGCCCGACGCCGTGTCGTTCTGCAGGCCGAGCAGCACCGAGCCGTCGTCGCGGCGCAGGGCCGGCCAGGCCATCGGCAGCACCGTGGCCAGCGTGACGGACGGAACGCCGTCGGGAAGGCCGCCCTTCAGGGGCAGTTCGACGGTGGCGGCCGGGACCAGCTCACGCAGGGCCACCCAGTCGCACTCGCTGGGCAGTCCCGCGAAGGGGCGCTGCACCAGCTCGGTCACCGCGTGTGCGGCGGCCCGGCCGTGACAGGCCTTGTAACGCCGGCCGCTGCCGCAGGGGCAGGGTTCGCGCGCGCCGACCACCGGGATCTCTGCGTCGCTGAGCTGCGGGCGCTTGGCCTTGGTCTGGACTCGCTTCTTGGCCATCGTGGGTGTCTCCCGGTTACGGCTCGTCTGGTACGGGCGCGAGCCTAGCCGTTCACGCCATGGCCGACGGGAGGCTGTGGACAACGCAGCGGGTCGTGCCGGGCGTCCGGGGACGAACCGTCCGTGGACACACCGCCGCCGGTGCCCGCCGGGAGCGGAGCCCGGCCCGTGTTTCAGTCGCGGTCGTCGAAGGCGTCCGCGAATTCGAGGCCGGATATCGCGCGTACCGACGGGGCAGCGACGCGCGTAGCGAAGTCGTCCCGGAGGTGCCCGGCATCGGGATCGTGCACGTCGTCGTGGACCACGACCCAGACCGTGACCTCGCCCCGGGCGTCGTCCCGTACGCCCCAGTCGTCGGCGAGTGCGGTGATGATGTTCAGCCCGCGGCCGCCGTGTGCGGTGACCGAGGGCGTGGCCGGAGCAGGGCGGGTGGGTCCGCCGCCGTCCGTCACCTCCACCGTGAGCCTGCCGCCGGAGTCCACGCGCCATGCGGCCCGGACGTCGCCGTCCCCGGCCAGCGCGTCACCCAGCGGTCGGCCGTGCTTGCACGCATTGCTCAAGAGTTCGGAAAGAATAAGTACGGCGTCGTCGATGACCGATTCCGCAACGCCACCCGTGCGCAGTTGTTTGCGCATCCGGTGTCTTGCTTCCCCCACGCCCGCAGGACCATGGGGTACGGCCATGCTCGACGACGTGGGCACCTCCTGTGCCACCACCAACGCCACCCCCGAGACCTCCTTTGCCCCACGCCACGGTGTGGATGCCCCATTGGCCTGTACCGGAAACCGGCCAATCAACGTCCGGCGACGCATTCGCAACGATCGAATACGGACCGAACGCGCCGGAGCACTCCCTGTAATCGAGATGGCTGGAATTCTTCGGTGTGGCCGAGAGTGGAGGATGGGGCTGGAGGGGCGGCGGGGTCAAGAGGTTGTACAGGGATTCAAGGGGATATAGGGGTTTCCCGGTGCGCGGACCCGCTCCGCGAGCGCGCGTGGTTCAGCGGCCGAGCTGGTGCAGCACCGCGCGGGGGCGGTTGGTGATGATGGCGTCGACGCCCAGCTCGACACAGAGGTCGACGTCCTCCGGCTCGTTCACGGTCCACACGTGCACCTGGTGGCCGGCCTGCTTCAGGCGGTGCACATAGGCCGGGTGGCTGCGCACGATCCGGATCGAGGGACCGGCGATGTGGACCCCCGCGGGCAGCCGCCCGTCGCGCAGCCTCGGTGAGACGAACTGCATCAGGGAGACCGTCGGCAGGGTCGGCGACGCGGCACGCACGCGATGCAGCGAGCGCGCCGAGAAGCTCATGACCCGCACCGGGGACTCGGCCATCGAGACCGGCGTATCGAGGCCGAAACGCTTCAGCAGAAGCAGCAGCCGCTCCTCGACCTGGCCCGCCCACCGGGTCGGATGCTTGGTCTCGATGGCCATCTCCACGCGCCGCCCCGCGTCGGCGACGAGCTCCAGCAGGCGCTCCAGGGTCAGCACGGAGGTGTCCTCGGGGTCCTCGGGCCGGACCTCCCAGTCGGGCTCCTCGGCCCGGTTCTTCCACGAGTCACGGTTCTTGCGCGAGCCGAAGTCGAGGGCGGCGAGCTCGGCGAGCTCCAGTGCCGAGACCGCGCCGCGGCCGTTGGACGTACGGTTGACGCGGCGGTCGTGCACGCAGACGAGATGGCCGTCCGCGGTGAGGCGTACATCGCACTCGAGGGCGTCCGCACCGTCCTCGATCGCCTTCTTGTACGCGGCCAGGGTGTGTTCCGGAGCGTCCTCGGAGGCTCCGCGGTGGGCGACGACTTGGATCCGGTGCTGCCGTGCGTGGGTCACCGCGTCATGGTGCCACCGCACCCGGGTAGTCGTGCGACCGGAGCAGGATCCGGAGCATTGGGATTGCGCCCGTTTCGTCGCGGATGACCTATATAAAGAGTGGCCGTGGACGCACAGGCACCGCTTATGGTGCTCTGACGGCCCGTGGGAAAAGCTGACGACATACAAAAGACATGCACAGCTGAAGCGCACCGGCCATGAACAGACGTGAACGGGCGTGACCGAGTGCGACCGACAACACCAGCCGTGGATCTATAGGAGAGAAGCTGTGAGCACCGAGAACGAGGGCGCCGCGGTCCCCCCGGCCCCGTCCGCACCCCCCGTGCCGGCGGATGCTCCTGCTGCTCCGGCACCCCAGGAGCACCCCGCTCCGCGGGCCGACGCCGAACCCACCACTGAGCTGCCGCCGGTGCCGGGCACCGCGCCGGCGAGCTCGAACGGCACCCAGCCGTACGGTCCGCATCCCTACGCCGCGCAGGCCGCCGCCAACGGGGCGCAGCCGCCGGCCGACGGATCGCAGCCGCCCGCCTCCCAGGGCTCGGCCCCCGACGCCTCCTGGCCGCCTCCGCCGCCGCCCGGCACGCCGTACGGCGACGGCGGTGCCGGTGCGGGTGGCGCGGGCGGGGGTTCGGGCTGGGGAGCCGGCTACCAGCAGCCCGCGCCGAAGTCCGGCCGCGGGCGCGGGGGTCTGCTCGCCGCTGTCCTCATCGCCGCGCTGGTCGCGGGCGGCCTGGGCGGCGGTCTCGGCTACACCCTGGCCAAGAACGACGACAACACCTCCTCCACGACCGTCTCCGCGTCCGACAGCGGCGGCTCGGTCAAGCGCGACCCGGGCACCGTCGCGGGCGTGGCCGGCAAGGCGTTGCCCAGCACCGTCACCATCCAGGCCGAGAGCAGCAGCGGCGAGGGCGGAACCGGCACCGGCTTCGTCTTCGACACCGAGGGTCACATCGTCACCAACAACCACGTGGTGGCCGACGCGGTCGACGGCGGCAAGCTCACGGCGACGTTCCCGAACGGCAAGAGGTACGACGCCGAGGTCGTCGGCCACGCCCAGGGCTACGACGTGGCGGTCATCAAGCTCAAGAGCGCCCCGTCGGACCTCAAGCCCCTCACGCTCGGCGACTCCGACAAGGTGGCCGTCGGCGACTCGACGATCGCCATCGGCGCCCCCTTCGGCCTGTCCAACACCGTCACCACGGGCATCATCAGCGCCAAGAACCGCCCGGTCGCCTCCAGCGACGGCACCGGCAGCAACGCCTCCTACATGAGCGCCCTCCAGACGGACGCCTCCATCAACCCCGGCAACTCCGGCGGCCCGCTGCTGGACGCGCAGGGCAACGTCATCGGCATCAACTCCGCGATCCAGTCCGCCGCCAACGGCCTGGGCGGCACCAGCCAGTCCGGCTCGATCGGCCTCGGCTTCGCCATCCCGATCAACCAGGCGAAGTACGTCGCCCAGCAGCTGATCAAGACCGGTAAGCCGGTGTACGCCAAGATCGGCGCCTCCGTCTCCCTGGAGGACACCGGCGACGGCGCCAAGATCACCGAGCAGGGCGCCAGCGGTTCGGACGCGGTCGAGGCGGGCGGCCCCGCCGCCAAGGCCGGCCTCAAGCCGGGCGACGTCATCACCAAGCTCGACGACTCGGTGATCGACTCCGGTCCCACCCTGATCGGCGAGATCTGGACCCACCAGCCCGGCGACAAGGTCACGATCACCTACGAACGCGGCGGCAAGACTCACACCGTCGAACTGACCCTGGGCGCCCGCACCGGCGACAGCTGACGCGACGGGGACAGGCACGCGCGCGGGCGCGGCTCTCTTGGGAGCCGCGCCCTTGTCGTGCGGTGGGTTCGTGGGGGCCGTGCTTAGGGGGCGCGGTTGGGGTGGGGGGTGCTTGTCGGGTGCCGTCGGGGTGGGCCGTGGCTATCGGGCGCGGTCGGCCGGGGCCGTGCCTATCGGGTGCGGTCGGGGTGAGCCGTGCTCATGGGGTGCGGTCGTGGTGGGCCGTGCTCAGTGGGTGTGCCGCGTCCGGGTGAGTGCGCACCAGTGCCGAGTCCGGGCGGGTGCTCACCATGTCCATGCACCCTTATGGACTATCGTGCGTTCTCGACCTGGACTGTTCGCGATTGGGAAGCAACGCGCGAACGGGGTACGGAGAAGGGGGCGGTCTCGCGGTGTCCGATCTTGGGCGGTTGGTCGCCGACCGGTACCTGCTGGTGGAGCGGGTGGGCAGCGGCGGCATGGGCACCGTGTGGCGGGCCGAGGACACGCTGCTGGGCCGTCATGTCGCCCTGAAGAAGCTGCACATCCCGCCGCACCTCCAGGACGACGAGGTACGGACCCTCTACGAGCGCACCCGCCGCGAAGCCCGCAGCGCCGCCCGGATCGCCCACCCCAACGTGATCGTGGTGCACGACGTGCTCGACGACGAGGGCCTGCCGTGCATCGTCATGGAGTACATACCCTCGCTCACCCTCAGCGACGTCCTGAAGCAGCGCGGCGCCCTGCCGCCCACCGAGGCCGCCCGGATCGGGCGCGCCATGGCATCCGCCCTGCGCGCCGCCCATGACGCCGGGGTCCTGCACCGGGACGTCAAACCCGCGAACGTCCTCCTGGGCGAGTCAGGACGGATCGTCCTCACCGACTTCGGGATCGCCATGGAGTCCGGGACGTCCTCCCTGACCAAGCCGGGCGAACTGATCGGCTCCATCCGCTACCTGGCGCCCGAGCGACTCAGGGGCGCGCACCCCGAGACGGGTCCGGCAAGTGACCTCTGGGCGCTCGGGGCGACGCTGTACCAGTCGGTCGAGGGACGCGACCCCTTCCGCCGCGCCACCGCGATCGAGACGGCGTACGCCATCGCCACCGACCCCTACGATCCCCCGCGCAACGCCGGTGAACTGGCCCCGGTGATCGAGGGTCTGCTCGTCAAGGAGCCCGACGGGCGCATGGACGTGCACGAGGTCGAACGCCGCTTGGCGGACGTGACGGACACGCGTACGACCCGCGTCGAGCCGACGGTGCGACGGGAGAGGGCCGACGACCCGACGGTCCTCGAACGCACGCGCACGGAGAGGGCGGAGTGCACGAACGGCCCCGCACACGACGGACCTGAGCGACCTGAGCGACCTGAGCAACTTGAGGGACCCGACCGGCTTGAGGGACCCGAGCGGCTTGAGGGACTCAACCGGCTTGAGGGACCCGACCGGCTTGAGGGACCCGACCGGCCCGAGGGACCCGACCCACTCGACCGCACCGGCCGTCTCGATCGACCTGACCGCCTCGGCCGTCCGGGCAGCGGCAACCGCCGCCGTACGGTGATCCGGTCTGTCCTTGCGCTGGTGCTCGTCGCCTGTCTGGCGGGCGGGACCCTGTGGTGGCTGAAGGGGGGCGGGACCGACCGGTCGTCGGCTCACGGCTCCGGTGCCGACACACCCACGTCATCGGCGAGCGCGCCGAGTTCGGGCGTGACCACTCCGCCGCCCGTGCCGGCCGGATACCACCTGGAGGACGCGGGCAGCGGCATGTCCGTGCCCGTGCCGGACGGCTGGGAGCCCACGACGCTGCCCGGCGGCGAACTCGCGTACATCGACCCGACCGGCCTGGTGGGCCTGCGGGTCAACGTCGTGGAGTTCGCGGGCACCGACCCCGTCGAGCACTGGCGGGAGACGGAGGAGGAGCAGACCCGTCGCGACAACCCCGGCTACGAACGGGTGCGGATGGCGTCGACGACGTTCCGGGGACGACCCGCCGGGTACTGGGAGTTCACCTTCGACGGCAAGGCGCGGAAGTTCCGTGCGGCGGAATTGGCCTTCGCGAGCGAGGACGGCACCCAGTACGTGATCTACCTGTCCGCGCCGGACGCGGAGTGGCACGAACACCGCGCGGTCTTCGAGACCGCGACCAACGGGGCCCGCGTCGACAGCGACAAGCCCTGAGGCAGCCTCCCTCCCCTCCACGACCCCACTGAACGCACAGACCTCACCGCCCACACGGACCACACACCCGCGCACCGCGCGAGGCCGGTACTCTGTACCCGCTCCGCCCCTGGTGGACCGGAGCACGGGTGGGTTGCCCGAGCGGCCTAAGGGAACGGTCTTGAAAACCGTCGTGGCAGCGATGTCACCGTGGGTTCAAATCCCACACCCACCGCGCAGGTCAGATGACATGCAGGTCAGAAGGGGTGCCCCTGGTCGAGGGGCACCCCCTTGCGCTTTCACCGTGTCTCACCCTGGCTCGCCGGTTTCCCACGTCTGACCAGCGCGTGCGGCCAACCCGCGGCCAGGATCTGAACCAGCCCCGGTGAGTGGTTAGGGCGTCTGCGTGCCCATCGACCTAGAAGGCCCCGCCTGTAGCTGGTGGCCCGCACGCTGAGCCCATGCCCCAACTTGTTCCTTTAGTTCCCTTTCGCTTCTGAACAGTGCATTTTCATCACAATGGCCACCGCCGCCGAGGTGCTCTACGAAGTCGTCGTAGCCGCTGATGAGGCGGGTTGCCATGTCAGTCAGTGTTTCGACCGCATCCACTTCGCTGATGTCGACGGTGAGGTGAAGGGTCGCTTGCGCCAGCAGCAAGTCCTTGTGCTGTTGGTGCAAGGCTTCTTTGGCTGCCTGACCTTGGGCCGCAGTGTCACGGCCTTCCACATAGTGGGCTTCTGCCAGCCCCACTGCATGATTGAACGTGACGCGCAGATGCTCAATGGTCGATAGGTACGCGGCGAAGGCTTCACGCCTAGCGGCCCACAGGGCAAAGTCACGTTCGCCGACCAGCTGACGCTCCACTCCGTCAAGCATGCCTTTGGCCTGAGCCTTACCAGCGAGTAGACCGCCGACTGCACCAATGGCTCCACCTAGAACCGTGCCGGCCACAGCGATAGCAGCGGCCCAAACTGATGCAACCCCCGGATCCATGTCGGGATCCTGGCAGAGACGCAGGCCCTTCGCTATGGCTGCGATTCCCGCCTGGGGCGCTCGTCCTGCTCTGGACGCGCACCGGCTACTTGGAGGATCGGCCGATCCGGTGCACGGTTACCACCTTCCGGGGCGACTCGCCGGCCGTCCGAACCCCGTCGTCTGACCGTCACTGATCACGAGGGCCCGCCGACTGACGGTCGGTGGGCCCACACCGTCAGGCCATCGACCCCAGCTGATCGAGTTCGCTGCCGATCGCATCCCGCAGCACATCGTGCTGGGAGCCGAGACCGAACCGCTCGTCAGTCCAGCGGTCACGCGGATACAGCCACACAGGCTTGCCCACCAGCTCGGCCGGCTCCCAGTCGAACCTCGGCCACACGTGCGCATGCAGGAACGGGTCCGTGTTGCCGAGGATCTCCAGGTTGACCCGGCGGAAGCCGGGGTCGATCCGGCGACAGGCCCGCTCGACCGCTTCTCCCAGTTGGTCCATGTCGGACAGGAACGACAGTCGCTTGGCCCTGGGCAGGTCAGACAGCCGCTGAACATCCGGTTCGTCCGTGAGGAGTACCGAGTACCCGGGCAGGAACTGAACGTCGCCGATCGCCGCGAAGCCAGACTCAAGTTGCCGCAGCACGGTCGGGTTCTCACCCCGCAGAGCAGTCCCGACCCTGTCCGTCCGCCAGTCGCCGCTCATGGACCGAGCCTACCCATCAGTGATCGCTCACGACGCCTGTCACGCATGGGATGCGTGTCCAATTAGCGCCTATGCGTTACGCATATGCGCAGCTACTCTGCGTGTCCATGGGGAAAGTAGTGCGTCTGTACTGGGGATACATGGTGGCTGCCGGCTTGGTCGTTGCTTGGAGCCAGCAGTGGGCCTTGCCGGTGATCGTGGCTCTGTCGCTCGGCGTCTCGGTCTATGCCGCCTTCCAGGTGCCGGTCTGGTGTGGAGCGGTCAACCGAGATGGGCAGACCTACTGCCGCAACAACGCTTATGGCGTGTTGATGGGGTGCTCGAAACGTCAGCACAGGTGGCAGAAGCTCAAGATGATCGTTCTGCGCAGCAAGGTCGGGAACGTGAGTCGCTCCGTCTTTCCCACGGCCAAAGAGAAGTTCAATGGCGTCCTCGCCGTAGGAGGGCTGCTGTCGGCTGTCGCCGCAGTGATCGTTCCCGCTGTCACTGGTGGCTGAGCCGGCGCTAGGGGGTACCTGGCGTCGTGTCGAGGCGCAAGCGGGAGTGGCCCGGTACTTCGCAAGTCTTGAACGTGTTCAATTTGCATGCCAAGGTGGCTGCGAAGAGCACACGGCGAGGGAGCGGGGAATCGGGATGGGGGTCGCTCGGCTTGGCAGAGTGCTCGGTGTCTCGCTGGTCGGCGGCGTGTTGTGCGCGGCGCTCTCCGGTTGCTACAGCCTCGCCGCTGCGATCCATGACCCTCCGCAGCCTCCCGGCACGCCCCAGGTCGTGACCGACGGCCAACTCGTGGGCACCTGGAGGGATGAAGCGGGCGGCAGCATCACCTTCGCCGCGAACGGAACCTTCGCCGCCACGGAGATCTGCGGCGAATTCCTGGACTGGTCGGGAGACGGCCCCGGGCAGGAGGACTCCCGTCCGAAGACCGGGAACGGAACGTGGGAAGCGCTGACTCCGGCCCCCTTCGAAGAGTCCACGTCCCGTACTGAAGTGACCATCCGGTTCTCCGGCTCAGACGTGCGCGCCGAGTACGAGGCTGCGGGGACTTCGCGGTATCCCGAGCTCTGGACGTACGTAGGAGAACTCGATGACTACAACCTGTGCACCTTGAGCCAGCGCTCATCACCGTCCAGTGCAGGCGGCTGAGGCCTCCGGTCGGCAGGAAACGGGTGCGGGGCCCGGGAGCATGAACCGAATCCTGGCCGTGTGCGTCGTGTGGGGAGGGAAGGCGGGCCGAGGCGGCCGCCGGTCCCCGTGAACCTGCGGAGGAAGCATGGTGATGAGCACGGGCGTGTGGCTCTGTGCGCTTGCGGGGGCGGCGTGCATGGGCGCCGCGATCCGGGAGCGAACCGTGGTGAGCAGGCTGCGCCGGAACGGCACGCGGACGGAGGGCACCGTGGTCAGGGTGCTGGTCGACTCGGCGGAGGGGACCCAGACGCCGGTCATCCGGTTCACCGACGCGGGCGGCCACCTGATCGAGTTCACCCCGAGCGCGAGCGGCATAGGACTCGGCCTTGCCGCCGGCACCACCGTTCCGGTCGTCTATCCGCTCGGCAACTCGCACGAGGCGCGCGTGTTCACCGCACGGCACCGGGTGCTCCCGTCCCTGCTCAGCGCATTCGTGGGCGCCATCTTCCTGGGCGTGGCCGTGGTGATCGCCCTGACGGACTGAACCGCTCGGGCGGGACCATCGTCGGCTGGAAGTCGGCTCCCACTGCGCGCAAGCCGGGCCTCTCCCCGTACCCGCCCACCGCATCCGCCTGCGCGCCGGGCCTCTCGGCGTCCCCGCCACCCCATCCGCCCGCGCCCCCGCCCTACAGCTCGAAGTCCCGCGCCAGTCCCTCCCAGTCGACCTCCCGCAGCGCGTCCTCCGCGTCGCAGCCCGAGGGCACGCGGGTCGTGGGCTGGAACCAGATGATCGTCAGGGCGGAGCGGTGCAGGACGGGGTCGTGGGCCGGGTCGAGCGCGGTGGAACGGAACGCGCCCACGCACGCCACCTGCGGCAGCACCTCGACCGGGCCGAACGCGCCGGCGTACTGGTCGGGATACTCGCGCGGCGGCGGCACGAGGTGCACCGGTGCCAATGGGTGGGCCCGTTCCGCCGCGCTGACGAGGCCCTTGATCTTCATCTCGTTGACGGGCTTGCACGGGTAGCCCTCCAGCAGGCCGCCGTACGTCGAGGAGAGCCGCAGCTCGGAGAGGTCGAGCGAGCGGCCGGACGTGAGGACGACCCTGGTCAGCGACATGGTCGGCACTCTAGGGCGGTGGTGCATCGAGCTCCCGTGAATTTCAGGGCCGGTCAGTCGCCCGACACCGTGGAGGTCGGCGGCCTCACGCCGTCGGGGCGATCGTTCGCGTGCGGGGGCGGGGGCGGCTGCTTGCGTACATCCGCGAGGGCGGTCAGTTGCATGTGCGTTTCAGATGGGCGGTCGGCCGCATGTGCTCGTCAGATGGGGCTATCGGTCGCATGTGCGCTTCAGATGAGCCGTCGGTCGTATGTGCTCGTCAGATGGGCGGCTGTCCGTCTCCGTGGGGTGAAGGTGGTCTCCGTGGGGTGAACGGGGTCTCCGTGGGGTGAACGTGGTCGGGTGCGTCCGTCGGTCAGGCCGTGCACGCGCGCGTGCGGCTGTACGAGGGGCTCGCGCACGGACGTCCGTCGACGCGACGCGGCGCGACGCGGCGACGCGTCGACGGACGTACGTCAGGGCCGATGCCCCGTCATCCGTGCCGCCGACGCGATCGTCGCGCGGGCCTCGCGTTCGGTCAGGCCGGTGTTGAGGGCCGCCTCGACGAGCGGTTCGACGAGGGCGGAGCCGATGCCGTCCTCGTAGGCGCGGCAGGCCGCCCAGAACAGGCGGGTGTTGCGCTGGCCCTCGTGCGCGGCCAGTACGAACTGGACCAGGCCCTGGCCGTGACCGCCGGCCGACGGGGGCGCGGGGTGGTGCGTGCGAGGTGGGGGGAGCAGTAGGCGCAGGAGGGCGCGCGGGCAGCGCGCGGGGGCGATGTGGGCAGTGCCGGGCGCGGTGCTGTAGACGCCGTGGTCGGTGCGGGAGCCGGGGCCGACGAGATAGCCGCCGGCGCCCCGGATGTCGATGCCCGGTGCGAGGCGGCCCGCCGAGTTGGGGACGACGACGTCGGGCGGGCCGGTCAGCCAGAGGTGGCGGCCGCCGCTCGGGGTCAGGACGACCACGGTGGGCGGGATCGTGAAGAGGTGGCGCAGCGCCAGTTCGCGCAGGGCGGCGGAGGAGTCCGTACCGGATTTGGTGTCGAGGTCGACGCCGATCAGGTGGTGCGGTGGCAGCCCGCAGGCGATGCCGTAGCCGGTCGCCCAGGGGGCGGCGGCGAAGAGTTCGCGGATGCGGGCGGGGTCGGTGGAGGCGTCGTAGACGCCGTGCCCGAGGCGGCCGCACTCGCCGTGGCAGGGCGCGGGGTCGGGGTCGTCGCGGTGGGGGGAACGCAGGGCCGGGAGCTTCGTCCGGGACAGGGGGATGACGGCCAGGCCGCGTTCGGCGGCTGACAGGGCGTGTGCGAGGGCCAGCGTCGTGGCCTGCCGGTCGGTGGTGGCCATGCCTCCATGTTCGTACGGATGTTCGAAAAAGGAAAGGGGGATGGGCCGCGACCCGCCGACGACTCGCCGGTGGGCGGAGATTGGCCGGAACCGCGCCGGAACCTTTCACCCCTTGTGGCGCTTGAGGTGGACCTGTCCGTACTGCCCCGTACGGGGAGTTGGGAGTGGTGAAAGGGGTTTATCGACTTGTCATCACGCTTGAGGGCGAATCACCGCTTCCGGGGTGGTTCGCCGGGGATTCGGTGGGCAACTCTGATCTCGCGACGTCGTGAACGACTCCGGGGCGGTCGGCCAACTGCCCGGGAAGAAGCCGTACTTCATGCACCACAAAAGCGTCCGGCGGGGAGCCTGGGCGCACCTGTTCTGGAGGAACAACATGGCAAGCATCCGTACTGCCCGCGTCATCGCAGCCGTCTCCGCCCTTCCGCTCGCGGTCGCCCTGTTCTCCGGCGTCGCGACGGCGGACAACGGCGCCATCGCGGACAACGGATCCAGCGCGGCTGTCACGAACGCCGCTCAGGGCCTCATCGGCAGCGGGGTCGGCGGCGACAACTGGGGCAACTCGTCCACCACCCAGCAGCAGGCGACCGGCTCCGGTGCCTCGAACCAGAGCAACACCGCCCAGGTCAACGGCTCCGCCTTCACGTCCGTCAACCAGGGCAACGACAACACGTCGGTCAACTTCACCCCGCTCTGGTGGTGAGCTGAGGGGGTCGGTGCCCCGGTGCTCAGGCATCGGCCCCCTCGGAACTGTGGGTGTGCTGTGGGGTGTAACGCGTCTGCGCGGCGGTACTTCGGTACCGCCGCGCAGGCGTTTTCGGCTGTTGTGGCGCCGGTCCTTCGGGGGCTGCGGCCCGGGCGCGACCCGTCGGCCTTGACAGTCCACTGCATCTGACGGACAGTCAGAAATCTTGCTGTGCCGGGCGAAAGTTCCGCGGAACTCGTGGGAACCGGATCGGCGGTCGCGGTGTACCAGAAGTGTCAGTGCGATGCGCCGTGGGGCGATGAGGACGAGGGGGCGACAGTGGGTTACGGGCCGGGGGTGCGCCACGAGGTGGCGGCGGACGACGAACTCGACACGCGGTTGAAGGCCTTCGAGGGCCGCCCCGCCGCGGTGGCGCGTGCGGGCAAGGACCCCGTGAACGCGGCCATGATCCGGCACTGGTGCGAGGCGATGGGCGACACCAACCCGGCCTACCGCGGCCCGGACGCCATCGCACCGCCCACCATGCTCCAGGCGTGGACGATGAGCGGCCTCACCGGCCAGCCGGGCCGCGCCCACGCCTACGACGAGCTGCTCGGCCTCCTCGACGAGGCGGGCTACACCTCGGTGGTCGCCACCGACTGCGAGCAGGAGTACCTGCGGCCCCTGCGCCCCGGGGACGAGATCACCTTCGACTCGGTCGTCGAATCGGTGTCGGAGAGGAAGACGACGAAGCTCGGCACCGGCTACTTCGTCACGACCCGCATGGACCTCCATGTCGGCCCCGACCTCGCCGGCACCCACCGCTTCCGCATCCTCAAGTACAGGCCCGGACGGCCGGCGGGACAGCCGCAGCCCTCCCGTGACCGTCAGCAGCGGCCGGCCCGCCCCCGCCCCGTCGTCAACCGGGACAACGCCGGCTTCTGGGAAGCTGTCCAGCAGCGCAGACTGCTCATCCAGCGCTGCACCGCCTGCGGCACCCTGCGCCACCCCTGGCTGCCCGGCTGCAACGCCTGCGGGGGCCTGGAGTGGGACACCGTCGAGGCGTCCGGCGAGGGGACGGTCTACTCGTACGTCGTGATGCATCACCCCCCGTTTCCGGCCTTCGACCCTCCTTACGCGGTCGGCCTGATCGAGCTCGCCGAGGGCGTGCGGATGATCGGCAATGTGCTGGGGGTGCCGTACGAGAAGGTGCGGATCGGGATGCCGGTGCGGCTCGCATTCCACCCGTACGACGAGGAGTCGGTGCTGCCCGTCTGGCGTGCCCCCGACGCCGAGGAGGCTGTCGCATGAGCGGCGACGAGGGGACGGCGGTGCACCGGATCAGGGCCGGTGAGGAACTGGCGCCGCTGGAGATCCCGATCACCCGCACCCTGATCGTCGCCGGCGCCATCGCCTCCCGCGACTACCAGGACGTGCACCACGACCCGGAGTTGGCCCACCGGAAGGGCTCTCCCGACATCTTCATGAACATCCTCACGACGAACGGCCTGGTCGGCCGGTACATCACCGACCACTTCGGACCGACGACCGTCCTGCGCAAGGTGGCCATACGACTCGGAGCACCCAACTACCCGGGAGACACGATGGTGTTGACGGGCCGTGTCGAGGAGGTCGACGGTGACACGGCGACGGTTCGGGTGGTCGGGGCCAACGGCATCGGCAAGCACGTGACCGGCACGGTGACCGTCACCGTGCCGGCGGGTGACCCGTCCGGCACCGCGTCCGCGGAGGGCCCGGCATGAGCGTGCGCGAGCGGGACGCCCTCGGCGGCAGGGCGGCGATCGTCGGCATCGGGGCCACCGAGTTCTCCAAGGACTCCGGACGCAGCGAGCTCCGGCTGGCCGTGGAGGCGGTACGGGCCGCGCTCGACGACGCGGGGCTCACGCCGGGGGACGTGGACGGGCTGGTGACGTTCACGATGGACACCAGCCCGGAGATCACCGTGGCGCAGGCGTGCGGGATGGGGGAGCTGTCCTTCTTCTCCCGCATCCACTACGGCGGCGGCGCGGCCTGCGCGACCGTGCAGCAGGCGGCCCTCGCGGTGGCCACGGGGGTCGCTGACGTGGTGGTCTGCTACCGGGCCTTCAACGAACGGTCGGGCCGCAGGTTCGGCTCGGGCGTGCAGCAGCGGGAGCCCTCGGCGGAGGGCGCGGCGCTCGGCTGGTCACTGCCGTTCGGACTGCTCACCCCGGCGTCCTGGGTGGCGATGGCGGCGCAGCGCTATCTGCACACGCATGGGCTGATGCCGGAGGCGTTCGGGCATGTGGCGGTGGTGGACCGCAAGTACGCGGCGACGAACCCGGCCGCCTACTTCCACGGCAGACCGATCACCCTCGCCGACCACGCGGCCTCACGCTGGATCGTCGAGCCGCTGCGGCTGCTGGACTGCTGCCAGGAGACCGACGGCGGCCAGGCCCTGGTCGTCACGTCCGTCGAGCGGGCCCGGGACCTCCCGCACGCGCCGGCCGTCATAGCAGCCGCGGCCCAGGGCGCCGGCCGGGGGCAGGAGCAGATGACGAGCTTCTACCGGGACGACCTCACCGGCCTGCCGGAGATGGGCGTGGTGGCGCGGCAGCTGTGGCGGACGGCGGGCCTGGGACCCGGGGAGATCGACGTGGGGATCCTCTACGACCACTTCACGCCGTTCGTGCTGATGCAGCTGGAGGAGTTCGGGTTCTGCGCGAAGGGGGAGGCCCCGGGCTTCGTGGCCGAGGAGCGGCTGCCGCTCAACACCCACGGAGGACAGCTCGGGGAGGCGTATCTGCACGGGATGAACGGCATCGCGGAGGGGGTGAGGCAGGTGCGGGGGACGTCCGTGAACCAGATATCCGGGGCCGAGCGGGTACTGGTGACGGCCGGGACAGGGGTGCCGACCTCAGGGCTGGTGCTGGCTGCCGACGGGTGACCCTCAGGGGTAATCCCGCAGTAGGTATCCCTCCCTCGTCCACCTTCAGGAGGTGGAGCCGGCCCCACCCCTACAACCTGAGGCGGACGCGGCTTCGGCACCTGCGGCCGATCCGCAGAAGCAGGGCTCGCTCATAGCGTGGAGCCATGACCACACCCGTCTGCACCCGCGCTTCCGACGCCGCGACGCGGTCCCATCCGAGCGCGACGTATCCCTCCTTCACGTCGTACGTACGGGCCCGCCAGCCGGTGCTGCTGCGTACCGCCCGCTCGCTCACGGCGAACCCGAGCGACGCTGAGGATCTGCTGCAGACCGCGCTGACCAAGACCTACGTCGCCTGGGAGCGCATCGAGGACCATCGTGCCCTCGACGGCTATGTGCGCCGGGCGCTGCTCAACACCCGCACGTCGCAGTGGCGCAAGCGCAAGGTCGACGAGTTCGCCTGCGACGAGCTGCCCGAGCCGGAGCCGCTGCCCGGCCAGGACGCCGACCCCGCGGAGCAGCAGGCGCTGCACGACGCGATGTGGCGCGCGATCATGCGGCTGCCGGCGCGGCAGCGGGCGATGGTCGTCCTGCGGTACTACGAGGACCTCAGCGAGATGCAGACGGCCGAGGTGCTCGGGGTCTCCGTGGGCACCGTGAAGTCGGCGGTGTCGAGAGCGCTCGGCAAGCTGCGCGAGGACCCGGAGCTCGTGCTCGTCCGCTAGGGACGGCACACGGCCGCTGGTGAGCCCCTCCCCCTCGCCACCCTTAGCGGCACAGCTCTGTGAACGCAACGTGACATGATCGATCGCCCGGCCCTAGTGACATACCGCGCGGTATGCGCGCAGAATCTCCGCAACCCTTACCACCGCGTAGGCAATGTCGCCCCCGGGAGGACGCCGTGCTGAGCACCATGCAGGACGTACCGCTGCTGATCTCGAGGATCCTGGCCCATGGGTCGACGATCCACGGCACATCGCAGGTCACCACCTGGACCGGTGAGGCAGAGCCGCACCGTCGTTCCTTCGCCGAGGTCGGTGATCGTGCGGCCCAGCTGGCGCATGCGCTGCGCGAGGACCTGGGCGTGACCGGCGACGAGCGGGTCGCGACCCTGATGTGGAACAACGCCGAGCACGTCGAGGCATATTTCGCGATCCCGTCCATGGGCGCGATCCTGCACACCCTCAACCTGCGCCTCCCCGCCGAGCAGCTGGCCTGGATCGTCAACCACGCCGCCGACCGCGTCGTGATCGCCAACGGTTCGCTCCTCCCCCTGCTCGCCCCGCTGCTCCCGCACCTCAAGCCGGTCGAGCACGTGGTCGTGGCCGGCCCGGGCGACCGTTCCCTCCTGGAGGGCGCCTCCGTCCAGGTCCACGAGTACGAGGACCTGATCGACGGCAAGCCGACCACGTACGACTGGCCGGAGCTGGACGAGCGGCAGGCCGCCGCCATGTGCTACACCTCCGGCACCACGGGCGACCCGAAGGGCGTCGTCTACTCGCACCGTTCGATCTACCTGCACTCCATGCAGGTCAACATGACCCAGTCGATGGGCCTGACGGACCAGGACACCTCGCTCGTGGTGGTGCCCCAGTTCCACGTCAACGCCTGGGGCCTGCCGCACGCCACCTTCATGACCGGCGTCAACATGCTGATGCCGGACCGCTTCCTGCAGCCCGCACCGCTCGCCGAGATGATCGAGCGCGAGAAGCCGACGCACGCGGCCGCGGTGCCCACCATCTGGCAGGGCCTGCTCGCCGAGCTCACCGCGAACCCCCGGGACGTCTCCACTCTCGGCCAGGTCACCATCGGCGGCTCGGCCTGCCCGCCCTCGCTCATGGAGGCGTTCGACAACCTCGGCATGCGGGTCTGCCACGCCTGGGGCATGACGGAGACCTCCCCGCTCGGCACGGTCGCCCGGCCGCCGGCCCACGCGGTCGGCACGGACGAGGAGTTCGCGTACCGGCTCACCCAGGGCCGCTTCCCGGCGAGCGTCGAGGCCCGGCTCACCGGTCCCGGCGGCGAGCGCATCCCGTGGGACGGCGAGTCGGCGGGCGAGCTGGAGGTGCGCGGCCCGTGGATCGCCGGCGCCTACTACAACGGCCCCGACGCCGAACCGCTGCGGCCCGCGGACAAGTTCAGCGAGGACGGCTGGCTGAAGACCGGCGACGTCGGCACCATCTCCTCCGACGGCTTCCTCACCCTCACCGACCGCGCCAAGGACGTCATCAAGTCCGGCGGCGAGTGGATCTCCTCGGTCGACCTGGAGAACGCGCTGATGTCCCACCCGGACGTCGCCGAGGCCGCCGTGGTCGCCGTCCCCGACGAGAAGTGGGGCGAGCGCCCGCTGGCCACGGTCGTCCTCAAGGAGGGCGCCGACACCGACTTCGAGGCACTGCGCAGCTTCCTCGCCGACGAGGGCAAGATCGCCAAGTGGCAGCTGCCGGAGCGGTGGACGGTCATCGCGGCGGTGCCGAAGACGAGCGTCGGCAAGTTCGACAAGAAGGTGCTGCGCAGGCAGTACGCGGAGGGCGGGCTGGACGTCACCAAGCTCTGACGGAGGGCGTCAACCAGCTCTGACTGAGGACGTCAACCAGCTCTGACTGAGGACGTCACGGAGCTCTGGCGGAACGTCGTCACCGAGCTCTGGCGGAACGTCGTCGCGGGGAACTGTCGTTGGTCGGCCGCGGGTTGTCCGTGGCTGGTCGCGCAGTTCCCCGCGCCCCTTTTCGGGGCGCCTCCAGCGGGGCCTAGTTGGTCCCGATCCGGGACAGCAGGTCCACGATCCGGGCCTGTACCTCGGGGCTCGTCGAGCGCTCCGCCAGGAACAGCACCGTCTCGCCGGAGGCCAGCCGAGGCAGGTCGGCCTGGTCGACGGCGGCCGTGTAGACGACGAGCGGGGTGCGGTTCAGCCGGCCGTTCGCGCGCAGCCAGTCCACGATCCCGGCCCGGCGCCGGTGCACCTGCATCAGGTCCATCACGACCAGGTTCGGCCGGAAGTCCCCCGCCAGCATCACCGCGTCGGTGTCACTCGCGGCCCGCGCCACCTGCATCCCACGCCGCTCCAACGTCGCCGTCAGCGCCAGCGCGATCTCCGCGTGCTCCTCGATCAGCAGGACGCGCGGCGGGTGCTGCTCGCTGTCCCGGGGGGCCAGCGCCTTCAGCAGTACGGCGGGATCGGCGCCGTACGCCGCCTCCCGCGAGGCCTGTCCGAGCCCCGCCGTCACCATCACCGGCACCTCGGCCGCCACGGCCGCCTGCCGCAGCGACTGAAGCGCGGTCCGGGTGATCGGCCCGGTCAGCGGGTCCACGAACAGCGCGGCCGGGAACGCCGCGATCTGCGCGTCGACCTCCTCGCGCGAGTGCACGATCACCGGCCGGTAGCCACGGTCGCTCAGCGCCTGCTGGGTCGTCACATCCGGCGCCGGCCACACCAGCAGCCGCCGCGGGTTGTCGAGCGGCTCCGGCGGCAGCTCGTCGTCCATCGGCTGCGGACGCGGGGTGTCGGCCACCTCGACGGCACCGCCCGGCCCGTCCAGGGGCTCGGGGCCCTCGGCGGCGTTCTCGTCCGGCGCGCCTATGGCGTACGACCGTCCGGCCGCCTCGGCCGCCGGTGCGAGCCGCGACTGTCCGGCCATCGACGGCTGCGGCTGGGGCTGCCCGGCCGTCGACGGCTGCGGCTGGGCCGCGGGCGCCGGCTGCTCGGCCGACGGATGCGGCCGCGCCGCCTGCTCCACCGAGCCACCGGCGCGCGTGGCGGGGTCGGGCGGCGTACCCAGCTTGCGGCGGCGTCCGCCGTTGGTCTGATGCGGGGGAGGCGTTGCCGACGACTGCGCTGCGGGCGCGGGCTGCTGCACCTGAGCGGCCTGCCGGGTGAAGGGCACGCCCTGCCCCAACGTCCGCACACTGATCGCCCGGCCCTGCGTCGAGTTCGGGTCGACGGAAGCACCGGAAGCACCGGGCCCGGCGGGAGCGGCGGCCTCGGCCGGAAGCGGCTGCGCGGCCCGCTGCCGCCCACCCGCTGCGGCCTCCGGCGGCAGGGGAGTTCCCGGAGCGGGCGTGCCCTGCCCCTGCTGCGCCGGGCCCGGCTGCGCGGCCGGTGCCGGCTGCGGAGCGTTCGGAGTCGGCGGAACGGGGGCGGCGGCACCGTGTGGCGCCATGGGAGTCCCCGCGCCCGGGGTGTCGTCGGCGGCAGGCCACGGCTGCGGGGCCGGGAGACCCTGAGCGGGGACGCCCTGCGCGGGTGTGCCCTGAGCGGGGACGCCTTGCGCGGGTGTGCCCTGGCCCGGGACGCCCTGACCGGGAGCCGCCTCGGCGGGCAGCGGTCGGGGAGCGGGCTGGGCCTGAGCCACGGCCTGGGCGGGCTGCCCGGGCGCCGGCAGGGCCTGCGCCTGCTGTGCCGGTACCGGCTGCCCCGGAGCGACCTGGCCCGGTGCGACTTGACCCGGAGCGACCTGGCCCGGAGCGACCTGGCCCGGAGCGACCTGGCCCGGCGCGACTTGACCAGGAGCGACCTGCGCCGGGATCTCCTGCGCGGTGGCGCCACCCGCCGGTGCGGGCGGGGCCACGGCACGTCGGCGACGCCCGGTCGGTGCACTGGTGGGGTGCGGCTGCGGCGGGGTGTGGTCCTCGGCCTGATCGTGCGGCACGGCATCGTGCCGGCCCTCGTCGCCCCGTACGCCTCCCGGCGTCCCCTGCCCCGGAATGGGAGCAACGGGCGAAGCCGGAGTCATCGCGGAAGCGGCAGCGGGACTCTGAGCCGGTTCGGCCCGGCCCGGTGCCTCCGGCGTCTCGGCGGGCGCACGGTCGGCCTCGGCCGGCGGCAGCGCGAACACCGTGCGGGGGCCCGCCTCCTGAGCCGCCTGCGCGGCCGCACTCCGTTCGGCCGCGGCGGCCAGGGCGCGCCGGCGCCGCCCGGTCGGCTGGGAGGCGTCGCCCGAGCCGCCCGCAGCGGACCCGGCACCGGCCGGGGTCGCGTCGGCGGCCGGTGCGGGCAGGGCGGGCGGCAGCGCGTGCTGCTCCCCGCCGTCCCGCCGGGCACGTCGTCCGCCGCCGGGGGCGGGCACGCCCTGCGGCGGTACGGTGCCGCCCAGGCCGTTCCCGGTCGCCGCGGCCCCTGCGGCGTGCTCGGCGGCCGTCACGACGGCGCCCTCGGAGACATCGTCGCCGCCGGCGTCGGCGGGCCGTCCGCGGCGCCGTCCGGTGCCGCCGGAGACCTCACCGCCACCGTCACCCGCGCCCGCGGGCAGCTCGGGAGCGGCCGCGGCCGCACGCCTGCGTCGTCGTCCGGTGGGCGCGGCGGCCTCGCCCTCGGCGGCGGCACCCTCGGCGTCGCCGCCCTCGGGCGCTTCGCTCTCCAGGAAGGCGTCCACGGAGGACCGCCGGGCCCGCCGCCGCCCGGTGCCACCACCGGCGGCACCGCCCTCGGTCCCGTTCGCCCCATGGGCCCCGTCGGACCCGTCGGACCCGTCCCCGGCCGTCTCGCCGACGGCGGGAACGGCGGCAACGGCGGCAACGGCCCCCGCCCCGCCTCCGATGGGCACTTCGAGGACGAACGCGCTGCCGCTCATCCCGGGCACCTCGTGCGTCTGCAGCACACCGCCGTGCGCCCGCACGATCCCGCGCACGATCGGCTCGTGCACCGGGTCTCCCCCGGGATACGGCCCGCGCACCTCGATCCGTACGACCTCGCCGCGCTGCGCCGCGGCCACCACGACGGTGTTGTCCATGTAACCGCCCGCCGACACGGGCGAGTTGCCGGTCGCGTCGACCCCGGCGACGTCCGCGACGAGATGCGCGAGCGCGGTGGCCAGACGCTGCGGGTCGACCTCGGCCTCGATGGGCGGCGCGTGCACGGCGAACTGCACGCGCCCCGGGCCGATGAGCTCGACGGCCCCGTCGACACCCGCGGCGACGACGGCGTCGAGCATCACCTTCGTACGGACGACCTGATCGGTACCGGAGTCCAGCTGCTGGTAGCCGAGGACGTTGTCGATCAGCGTCGTGATCCGCGAGTAGCCGGCCGAGAGATGGTGCAGCACCTGGTTGGCCTCGGGCCACAACTGCCCCGCGTCGTCGGCGGCGAGCGCGGCCAGCTCGCGGCGCAGCTCGTCCAGCGGCCCGCGCAGCGATCCGGCGAGCAACGTCAGCAGCTGGTCGTGCCGGCCGGACAGCGCCTCGTACCGGTCCTTCTCGCGCTCGCCGAGAGCGGCGTAGCGGTCCTCGCCGGCGGCGAGTTCCTCGGCGTGCCGCTCCAGGAGCTCCTCGACCTCGGTGACGTGCTTCTGCCGCAGGGCGGTCAGCTCGGAGGCGTGCTCCTCGGCGAGCCGTTCGAGTGCCTCCTCGTGCTGCTTCTGCGCGGCGTCCTTCTCCTCGGCCAGCGTGTCGTAGGGCCGCCGGTCGGTGAAGGTCATCACGGCGCCGACGAGCTGGTCGCCGTCGCGCACGGGCGCGGTCGTCAGGTCGACGGACACCTTGGAGCTGTTCTTGGACCACAGCACCTGCCCGCGCACCCGGTGCTTGCGGCCGGACCGCAGGGTGTCGGCGAGCGGGGACTCCTCGTACGGGAAGGGCGACCCGTCGGCGCGCGAGTGCAGGACGAGCGTGTGCAGCTCGCGTCCGCCGAGGTCGCTGGCCCGGTAACCCAGTATCTGGGCGGCGGCCGGGTTGACGAGGACGATCCGCCCGTCGGTGTCGGTGCCGACGACGCCCTCGGACGCGGCGCGCAGGATCATCTCGGTCTGCCGTTGCGAACGCGCCAGCTCGGCCTCGGTGTCGACGGTGCCGGAGAGGTCCCGCACGACGAGCATCAGCAGCTCGTCGCCGGTGTAGCCGTAGCCGTCGTAGGCCTGGCCGCCGTTCTCCAGATTCGCGGACGTGACCTCGACCGGGAACTCGCTGCCGTCGGTGCGCCGGGCCATCATCCGGGTGGGCTTGGTCCTGCCCTGCGGGTCCATGTGATCGGGCCGCCGCATGGACCCCGGGATCAGCTTGGAGTCGAACTGCGGCAGCAGATCGAGCAGCCCGCGCCCCACCAGAGCGGTCCCCGGGGCCTCGAAGGCCTCCAGGGCGATGGTGTTGGCGTTCACGACGGTCCCATTGGCGTTGACCAGCACCAACGCATCGGGCAGCGCGTCGAGTATGGCTGCGAGGCGAGCAGCGCCTCGGGATGGCCTGCTGCTCACGAGACGCTTCCTCCCTGTTACCGCACCTTGCCGACCGCTCGGGCCATCTTGCCAACCGGCCCGCGGCGTGTCACGCGAGGGAGTCTAAGGGCTGGGGTTGCGCTCGCGACGCCGGATGAGAGGGAGGTCGCACGACGAAGTGACCCAGAACGTATGACCGCCTGTGCCGCCGTCCTTCCCGTGTCCGCCCGGTGTCCATGCCGACTTCGCGAGACCTTCGCGGGACTTTTGCGGATCCGGTGCGTCCGGTATGGAAAGCCTGTGCGACGGGGGACGCGTGACGCCGATGCCGGACCGCACATCGGACCGTCGTCTCATCGACGTCCGCTCAGCACCGATCGACGGCCTTCGCCGCCGCTCTACGCCCGCTGTCCTTGCGCCCGGAGGTCGGGAAGGAGCGGCACGAGGCGGTTCCAGCGGGCGATCTCGCACCCGTCGCTGCGGTCGAAGCGGGCGTCGACGGGGCGTCCCGCCCACCTCCCGGTGACGTGGGCGGTGGCCGACCCGCCGTACTGCATGGTGCAGAGGGTGTCCTGCGGTACGGGGGCGAAGGCGTCCTCGCCCCAGCGGGTGCCGCGGTCGAGCGCGGCGCAGGCGTCGGCGGCGTCGGGGTGGTCGCCGCCGGCCGGATGGCAGGTCAGCTCATGGGTCCCGTCGGCTCCGCCGCCGGCGCCGCGGACGGTGACGGTGAGGTGGTCGTCGGCACGCGCCGGGCCCTGGAGGGACGGGACGGCGGAGGGCGCGGCGGTGGCGGGCGCGACGGCGGTGAGGCCGGCGGCCGCGAGCGTGCCGGTGGCGGTGAGGAGGGTCCGGCGGAGGCGTCCGGCCCGGGCGGAACGGTTGACCTGCAACATGACCTGACTAACGCCCCACACCGTCGGACGTTGCGGCCCCTCGCAGCACACCGGGTAGGGCTTTGCCCTGCGACCTCTCCGCCTAGTACCGTGGGAGTCGATTGGTGACAGCACGCTCGACTGTGTCATCATCTGCACGCACCACTCGCGCTCGCGCGGGCGGCTGTGCTGGAGGCGTCGCCTAGTCCGGTCTATGGCGCCGCACTGCTAATGCGGTTTGGGCCTTAAAGCCCATCGAGGGTTCAAATCCCTCCGCCTCCGCGCTCGATCACGAAGCCCCGGTTCCTGGAACCGGGGCTTCGTCGTTCACGCAGCTCGGACCACCCGTCCGCCGCCTGCCCGTCGAGCGCCTCAGAAGGCGTTTTCGCAGGTCACAAGGGGTGGGCCAAACGGATTTCACATGGCGGCGGCAGTCATGTAATGTTCTTCCTGTCGCCGCGAGCGGGCCGGAAGGGCCGGGAGCGGCGGGAAAACACAACAAGCACTCGTAGCTTAACGGATAGAGCATCTGACTACGGATCAGAAGGTTGCAGGTTCGAATCCTGCCGAGTGCACACAGAACAGAGGCCCCGGAGAAATCCGGGGCCTCTGTCGTTGTGCGTGAAGTGCCGGGGTGCGGCCCACCGTTCGGTGGGGATGAGGCCGACCGGCGGTCGGTGGGGGCTACTTGTCGTCCTTGTCGTCCTCCAGCCGCAGGGCCGCGTGGTGGTCCAGGGGCCGGTCCGGGACCAGGCGGGTCAGGGCCTCCGTGAGGCGTTCGCAGGCTTCTCTCAGGGCGCGGACCGTGTGGTTGCGTTCGGCGATGGTGGCGGACAGGAGCAGGGACGTCAGGGCCACGGTGCCGTTGAAGGCCTGGAGGATGACCATCTTCGCCAGGAGGTCCTGGCCGGAGAACGGGCCCACGTCCTCCGCGCCGGCGATGATCGCGACCACCGAGGTGATCAGTGCGCAGGGTGCGGCGCCCTGGAGTTGGAAGCGGAAGGCCGCCCAGATCAGGAAGGGAACGACGAGGAAGAGGAGGTTGAGCGGGCTGCGGGTGGCCACGAGGGAGGCCACGGTCGTGCCGGCCAGCAGGGCCGCCGCCTCGACCCAGCGCAGCACGGGCACGTCATGGGGCCGGCGCAGGGTGCGTGCGGCCAGCAGCAGGGGTGCGATGACCAGGACACCCATCGCGTCGCCCGTCCACCACACCGACCAGGTCGGCCAGAAGTCGTCGGCCGTCAGCGCCTCGGAGGCCACGAGGACCCCCGTGCCGATCGTCGCGCTGATCAGCATTCCGCCCAGGGCGCCGAGGAAGATCAGGGCCAGGGCGTCCTGGAGCCGGTCCAGCGCGAGACGGAACCGTACGCGGCGCAGCAGGAGGCAGGCGCAGACCGGGGCGATCGTGTTGCCGGCGACGATGGCGAGCACGGGCAGGATCGACGGTCCGAGCGGCGCGTTCACGACGAACGCGCCGAGCGCGATGCCCGGCCACATGCGCAGGCCCCACATCAGCAGGGCGACCAGGGCGATACCGGTGGGCGGCCAGAAAGGCGTGACCTGGCCCCGTACCAGCTGCTGCTCCAGACCCAGCTTGGCGCTGCCGTAGTAGGCGGCCGTGACGAGGGCCAGGCGCAGGGCGTGCTCGGCGTAGTCGCGGAGCCGTGGGCCCTGCGTCTTCTGCGAGGTCATGGGGGCGACCAGCCCGTACATGCCGCTCACCCTTCGCCGTAGTCGCCGTAGTCGCCGTCGTCGCCGAAATCTCCGTAGCGCAGGACGAGGACCGCGGCGTCGTCGCTGTGGCCGGTCAGGTCCGCGACCTTGATCACGCGGGCGGCCAGGTCCTCGGGCTCGGCGTCGCAGCCGTCGCCGACCAGGTCGGCCACCCGCTTCAGACCGTCGTCGATGGGATAGCCGGGGCCCTCCACCACGCCGTCGGTGAGCAGGACGAACGAGCCCGTCCCGGTCAGCCGCCGACGGGACGACGGATAGCGCTCGCCGGCGTTGATGCCGAGCGGCAGACCCCCGTCGTTCAGGACGATCTCGCAGCGGCAGCCGGGCGTGGCCCAGACCGCCGGGACGTGTCCGGCACGGGCGTCGCACAGCTCCTTGGTGGCCGGGTCGAAACGCAGGAACGTGCAGGTCACGAAGAGCTCGGAGGCCATCGCGACCAGCAGGTCGTTGGTGTGCGCCAGCACCTCGGCGGGATCGGTGGTGGCGGTGGTGACGGCGCGCAGACAGGTGCGCACCTGGCCCATCAGCGCCGCGGCGTCGACGTCGTGGCCCTGGACGTCCCCGATCGCGAATCCCACCGAGCCGTCCGGCATGCGGAAGCCGTCGTACCAGTCGCCGCCGATGTCCAGACCGATCCGCGCGGGCGTGTACCGGCCCGCCGCCCGCAGGCACGGCATGTCCGGCAGCTCGGCGGCGAGGACCTGGCGCTGGAGTGCGGCGGCGAGCTCGACCCGTGCCTGGTGGAACTTGATCTGGTCCAGTATCCGGCCGGTGAGATCCCCGAGCTCCTGGAGCAGCTCTCTGGTGGCACCGGCCGAATCGGTGCGGCGGTGGGCCATGGCATCACACCCCGGGTTCCTGCGGAGCGCAATATGCGGCGATACGTCGCATATGTGGCGCTTTCACGGTACCCCGCGGCGAGGGGAGGGTCCTGCCTGGCCGGAGAAGCGATTCAGTCCTGGTCGCCGAAGGTCAGCGCGTCCAGGTCCCCGTCGAAGTCCTCCCCCAGTCCCGGCAGACTCAGGAACATCCGCTCCAGCGGGTCGGGCGCCGGTTCCCGCGGCGCGTCCGGTACGGCGTCCGGTGCCGTCGGGAGGGTCTGCTCCGTCCAGATGCACTTGCCGGTCGGCGTGTACCGGGTTCCCCAGCGCTGCGACAGCGCGGTGATCAGCTGGAGTCCGCGGCCCCCCTCGTCCGTCTCCGTCGCCCGGCGTATGCGCGGCATGGTCAGGCTGCCGTCGAAGACCTCGCAGATCAGGGCGGCGCCGTGCAGGAGCCGCAGTCGCAGCGGGCCCTTGGCGTGGCGGATGACGTTGCCGACGAGCTCGCTCGCCAGCAGTTCGGTGGTGGGGGTGAGGGCCTCCAGGCCCCAGGCCGCCAGCTGCTTGCGGATCAGGGTGCGGGCCTGGCCCGCCGCCCTCGGGTCCTTCGGAAGCGGCCAGGACGCGATGCGGGAGTCGGGCAGCGCGTGCAGCCGGGCCAGCAGCAGGGCCGCGTCGTCCGCGGTCTGCTGGCCGGCGGGCAGCAGAGCCGAGGTGACCTGCTCGCAGAGCCGTTCCAGATCGGTGACCGTGCCGTCGGTGTGGGCGGTGCGCAGCACCTCGGCGAGGGCCGCCATGCCCTCGTCCATCTCCCGCTTCGACGACTCGACCAGTCCGTCGGTGTACAGCGCCAGCACGCTGCCCTCGGGGACCTTGATCTCCGTCGTCTCGAAGGGGGGCTCGGCCGCGCCGAGGGGCGGGTCGGCCGACAGGGCCGGGAAGACGACCGTGCCGTCCGGGTGCAGCAGGGCCGGCGGCGGATGTCCGGCCCTCGCTATGGAGCAGACGCGGGTCGTGGAGTCGTACAACGCGTACAGACACGTCACGTACGACTCCTCGCCCAGGGCGCCGACGATGTCGTTGAGGCGGCTCATGATCTCGTCGGGCGGCAGTTCGAGGTCGGCCAGGGTGTGGACGGCCGTGCGCAGGCGGCCCATGGTCGCCGCCTCCGGCAGGCCGTGGCCCATGACGTCGCCCACGACCAGGGCGACCTGGCCGCCGGACAGCGGGATGATGTCGTACCAGTCGCCGCCCACGTCCATGCCCTGGCCGGCCGGCAGATAGCGGGCGGCGGCCGTGCACGCGGGCAGGGCCGGCAGGCCCCGGGGAAGCAGGCTGCGCTGGAGCTCACGGGAACGGGTGTGCTCGGCGTCGAAGAGGCGGGCCCGCTCCAGGGCCTGGGCGACCAGGGCGCTGGTCGCCGTCAGCAGGGTGCGCTCCTCGTCGGTGAGGCGGCGCGGGTGGTCGAAGGTGACCGCGCAGATGCCGAAGGTGTGGCCGGAGGCCGTCAGCGGGAGCAGTGCCCAGGACTGCTTGCCGGCGCGGGCGGGCAGGTCGGCCAGTTCGGGGTAGTGGGCGGAGAACTCCTGCGGGGTGGACAGGAACAGGGGCGTGCCCGCCAGGATCGCGTCCCACAGCGGGCTGGCCTGCGTGCGCTCACGGCCGTCGAGCACGGCGAGGACGTCGTCCGGGTAGCCGACGGAGCCGACGGTGTGCAGTCGGTCGCCCTCCACGGTCTGCACGACGAGACCGGACGCCTCGAAGGGCGGCAGCACCCCGCGCGCGACCGCGTCCACCACGTCCGTCGACGTCGTCGCCTTGGCGAGGGCCGCGGTCAGCTCTCCTATCCGGGCGGCGCGTTCGGTGGCCGCCCGTTCGGCGGACCGGCGCTCCTCCTCCAGCCGCCGTCTCTCGGTGACGTCGGTGAAGTAGATGGTGCGGCCGTCGGGGCCCGGCACCAGCCGCAGATGGCACAGGCGCCCGTTCGGCAGCCGTACGTCGAAGCTCACCGACTTCTCCGCGGCGGCGGCCTGCCGGCAGCGGATCTCCAGGCCGGGCACCTGCTCGGCGGCGGGCAGGTCCCACAGCAGACAGCCGAACAGCTCCTCCTCGGAGAAGCCCAGGGTGCGCTCGGCCTCCAGGTTGGCGAAGGTGATGCGCCAGTCGTCGTCCATCGCCAGGAAGCCGTCGCTCATGTGGCGCAGGGCCCGGCTGAGCGCGTCCCGGGCGGAACGGGGTTCGCTGCTGTCCCAGCCCACCCCGATCATCCGGTGGGGTTCGCCCTGTTCGTCGAAGGTCGGTCTGGCGCGGGCCTGGGTCCAGCCCCAGGTGCCGTCCAGTTTGCGGACCCGGTACTCGGCCTCGAAGACGCCGCCGGTGCGGATCGCGCGATCCACCGCGGCCAGCGTCGGCGGCAGGTCGTCGGGGTGGACGCACCGCATCCAGTTCTCGACCTTGCCGGTGTAGTCCTGCGGGAGGGTGCCGTACAGCTCCAGGGCGGCCTCGTCCCAGATCAGTTCGCCGGTACGGATGTTCCAGTCCCAGGAGCCGACACTGACCTCCTTCAGGGACTGGCGCAGGCGCTCGCCGTGGTGCTCCGGCTGCCGCGCGGGCCGCACCGGGCCGGTCGGCGGCGGTGCCTGGCCCATCCGGTCCTCGGTCCAGGAGACGACGGCCCGCAGGAACTCCCAGTGGCCGGGGCCCGGTTCGCCGTGCCCGTCCATCAGGACGCTGAGGGCGCCCGTGCCCCGGTTGCCGCTGTACAGCGGCAGTGCGACGAGACCGGTGCCGGGCCAGGCGGCGTCCGGGGAGTGCGTGGCGCCGGCCGGGCTCAGCGGAACCCACACGCCGTCGCCCTCGCGGAGCGCGCGGGCCGGGGCCAGGGGGCCGTCCTGGCCGACGATCTCCCAGGACCGGGTGAGGGTCGGCGGGAGCCCGGCGGTCGACACCAGGCGCAGCGCGGACATCGGGCCCCGCAGGTGGATCATGCCGCCCAGCGCGCCCAGCTCGCCAACCGCGTGCTGGAGGGCCAGCCGGAAGACCTCGCTTTCCGCGACACCGGGGGTCACGGCGCTGAGCAGTGCCAGCCGAGCGTTCATGCCGCGGACTTTACCGTTCCGGCCTTGGGCAAAACCCCCGCTTCGCAAGATCCTCACGGGCACCGTGACGTGCGGCGACGGCCGTCAACAGACCGTGAAAGAAGCGGAGTTGGGCATTCGGGAGCGGGGTTGTGCGGCGTGGGCCGTTTCCGCGTCTCGGTGGCTAGGCGGCGGATGTGATCAACTCGGTTTGGACAGAGACCAGTTGACAGTGGACGGCCCGCACGTCCGTGCTCTTCCGGGGGGTCGCCACGGGCCGCGCCTGCGGCACGGTCCGTTCGCCTCGTACGGGCCGCGCGTTCGGCACGGTCCGTTCGCCCGGGACGGGTTGCGTCTGCGGCACGGTCCGTTCGCCCCGGACGGGCCGCGCGTTCGGCATGGTCCGTACGTCCCGGACGGGCCGCGCGTTCGGCATGGTCCGTACGTCCCGGACGGGCCGCTCGTCCGGCACGGTCCGTTCGTTCCGCTCGGCGAACACGAACAGCCGCAGGACCAGGAAGCGGCCGACGCCGGCCAGGCCGGAGGCGGTGAGGTAGACGCCCTGCTCCCAGAGCATGCCGGGCGAGTGCTGGACGGCGTGCAGGACGAACATCGCGGCGGTCGTGGCCAGATACGCGGCGGCGGCCGACCCGGAGGACTGCAGGTGGCGCCGCCAGTCGGGGCGCCGACCGGTGCCGAAGGTGAACAGGGCGTGCAGCTCGGTGCACAGCAGTGTGCCGGCGACGGTGACCAGGGCGTTCGCGACCGCCCAGGGCATCGCCGCGGCCAGCATCGGCACGGCCGCGCTGGAGAGCAGCCCGATGCCGCCGCCGCACACCACGAACCGGAGGAACGAGGAGAGGGGACCCGGCCTCGACGGGTTCGAGGGCGTCGGGCTCGGCCCGGACCGGCTCTGCGACTCCATGGCGGCTTCCTTCCGGGCGGGCGGCATCCTCAACGGGATCCAGCTCATCCCGGCCCGGCTTCAGCGCGCCCTCAGGCGGGCTTCAGCGGGTATCGCCCGGGTTTCAGCCGGGGCCGGCACCGACGAGGTTCGCCCGGGACCGACCGGTGCCAACGATGCCGTCGCGTACGGGCGGAGACGATGCAGTGGCCTACCGGATCGAGGGTGGGGCAAGCCCCCGGCCCGCCTGCCCGGCCTGCCCTGCCTGCCTGGCCTGCCCTGCCTGCCTGCCTGGCCTGCCTGCCTGGCCTGCCTGCCTGGCCTGCCCTGCCTGCCCGGCCCGCCTGCCCGGCCCGCCGCCCGGCCCCCC